>JARIDO010000023.1 GCA_029263895.1 Sporosarcina sp. | reverse complement strand
GGCTTTTAAATGTTCATCTCGCTCTTTCTCCATTAACTCTTCTAACGCTAGCACTACTGCCGATTTAACGACAGCATCCATATTAGAGTTTAAAACTGAGTCTTTTACTTGGTCTGTATTTAGGTTTAGATAATTAAATAAGGTCATCATCAATTCCTCCTCAATGTTGGCGTGGTTGTGAACATTGTAGCATAAGGAATTGATGGGGCCTTTTTCTATTTACACAATTATAAGGACTCTATCTCACACGAAAGAGTTCAACATAAAAAAAACGCCCAAATAAGCATAATTTGGGCGTTTGGAGTATTTATTTAGTTTGTTTCAATTAAACCGTACTTTCCGTCACGACGTTTATAAACAATGTGAGTGCCGTCTGACTCTGCATCAGTGAAGATAAAGAACTCGTGACCTAGCATGTTCATTTGAAGAATGGCTTCTTCCTGATCCATTGGCTTTAAGTCGAATTGCTTTGTACGAACGATATGGAATTCATGATCATCTTCAGCTGAATCGGCTTCTGCTGATTTCCCTTCACTTTTACTGACAGAAGCAAAGAATGCAGCAACTCCTTCTTTTTCACGGAATTTACGATTTACTTTTGTTTTATATTTGCGAATCTGACGTTCAAGTTTATCAACAATCAAATCGACTGCTGCGTAAAGATCATTATGACGCTCTTCTGCACGAAGTGTTAAGTTTTTCATGGGAATTGTTATTTCAACTTTAGTTTGCTTGTCGTTGTACACTTTCAAGTTTACATTGGCTGTTGCATTTGCGCCTTCAGTGAAATATCGCTCGAGTTTTAATACCTTTTTCTCGATGTGTTCACGTATTGCTGGAGTCACCTCAATATTTTCACCACGGATGTTGAAGTCTAACATACGAACTCCTCCTTTGTTTAACCTACACTGTAACCTTCTACAAGACATTACAAAAATCCTTCTTTTTCGCATATTACTTTTTATTTCTTGTCGATTTGTGACGAATTAATGGAATTTCACTGAATCACTCGCCATCTTGATCATCTACTCCCGATTGCCGGCGAAGTTTCAACTCGTTTATAACTTGTTTTTCCATCTCAAGATTTTCATCAAATTCAAAACCATAAGTAAATCCGTTCTTGAATGGTTTTTTCCAAACTAAAAGTCCACTCACTTCGAGTGATGATTCATGAAGCGTGAAGTTCAACGTAATGCGAATAGGTTCGTTATCAAGCGGGATGTTGTATACAGCAAATAACTTAGAGCCACCTGGGCTCAAATTTAACAACTGACACGGCCCACGATGTGTCTCGCGTTTTTGTCCTTCATCCAACAAAATACGGAATTGTGCTTCAAGCGGTTTTGCGAATGTAAACCTGAAGTATTCTGTACGCTTGTATAACATTTTACATACCCCATTTCTTCGGTATCAATCCCTTAAATTAAGTATACCAAAGATTTCTGACTTCATCGAATTTCTGACAACTCTCTAGTTCTTCTCATCGTACCACTGATTGTTTTAACAATTTGTTCGTTATCGTCAACGGTTGTATAAATCGTTGCGTTAACTTCTTCAAGGGATGCGCTTGATTCGGAAAGAAGGTCTGCAAATGTAGCTGTCATCGTCCCAATGTCTTTCGTTTCTTCAGTGATTGACGTCATTTTTTCATCAAACATCGAAAAGTTCTGATTTAACTCTTGTAGTGTGTGGTGCATTTCAGCAACCTTCACCTCTACTTCAGTCGTCAATGTGACTTGCTTCACAAGCTTATCCGTACCACCCGTTAAGTTTGAACGTGATTGATCATTCATTGCATTAACAGCAGTGAGATTTGTATTAATCTCCGTCAGCGTTTCAGCTGTAAGTCCTGCTAATTTACGAATTTCATCTGCAACGACTGCAAATCCTTTTCCATATTCACCTGCTCGCGCAGCCTCGATGGATGCGTTTAAAGCTAGTAAATTGGTTTGCTCAGTAATTGTTTCAATTGTTTTCGCTAAACCGTTCGTCGTCTCTATATTTTCTGTTAACGCATCAAACGAACCATTCAAGTCATTTAACGATAACTGCACTTCTTCCATACCACCGCGAAGATTTTGCATTAATGTAACCATAGCACGGGATTCTTTACTTAAAAACTGCGTATGCTCATTCATCCTATGCGTCTCGTCATGCATATTTGCAACATCTTCCTGTGTACGAGCTGTATTTTCAGCAATCTTCGTAATTTGCGCGGATTCTTGTTCCACACTAGCAGCTACGCTATTCATAATTCCGAGTAGTTCTTTTTGAGCGAATAAATGTCGTTCTGCCGTCTCAGCAATACTTGTAAGATCCTCTGCCACACTTTCTACACCACTATTTAGTGTCAAATGTTTCTCGCCTTCGATAGCTGCACGTGCAATTTGTTCTTCACTAAAAGTGTCAACTTGTTTTTCGAGTTTTACCGTTTGACTTATCTGAATAAAGAGACCAACTCCCATTAATACAAGCACGAGCATAAGACTACCTTTACTTTCAGCAATTTGTTGCTGGTGTGGGTAATTAGTTAAAAATATGAACATTGTAGCTAATGATAAAAAGGAACCGAACCACATGATTCGCATCGAAGAATGAACACTTGCAATACCAAGGATGAAGAAAGCAATGCCAGCTGTTGCAACAGAAGGAGCACCAATGATTCCATTACCAATTGACGCAAGTCCTGTCGCTCCTAAAGCAATCCACGGAAAGTACTTTTCAATACTCGTTACTTTTCTAGACAGTACATAAAAAAGTATCGTTACAAAAACGGGTATTGCCATACTTACAGTTTTCATCGTATCTTGTCCTGTAGCCATATAAAAAACTAATCCAATTAAACTTGAACCTCCAAGCGTTAAAAATAATATGAAGTTCTTATTTGCAAAGTCCTTCTTACGCATTGTATCCACATTAATCATATTTTCTTCTCCTTTCACAACTTCTTATCCGAATGACTAACTATTCAAATAACTCTAGGTAAAAAGACGCGTCCCATGACATACTGTCAGGAACGCTATAATGGTTATGCTCTAATTGACACTGCTTCTTCATGTGTTTCATTGATATAAGCTGCAATTTCTTGTTGTTCATCAGCAAGTTCTGTCAGAGTGGCATTTAATTCTTCAACTGCTGCTGTACTTTGTTCAACGATAGCTGCAAATTCCATTGTACGCTCTCTAATTGTTAGCGTACTTCCTGTGATAACACTGAATTCCTCAATGAATGCAGTTAAACCACTTTGCAAACCAGTCATCGTGACTTGCAATGCACCGAAAGAAGCACTCGATTCATCCGCTACTTCATTTTGCATTGTCACTTGTTTCAACCCATCTTCAAGTTTACCGACAGCAATTGTATTATAATTATTTAACTCTACTAAGTTCACATCAATTTTTTTGAGGGTTTCGTCTGTTAAGCCTGCAAGTTTCCGTATTTCATCTGCCACAACAGCGAATCCCTTACCATTTTCACCAGCGCGGGCTGCTTCAATCGATGCGTTTAACGCTAGTAAATTGGTTTGCTCTGTTATCTGTTTGATGGAACTAGCAAAAGCATTCGTTTCGTCAATCTTTTCGGATAAGATTCCAAAAGTATCATTCAGTTCTGCAAAAAATGTTGCGAAAGCATCTAAACTATCTTTCAGCTGACTCATCTGGTTAATGCCTTCATCAGCTTTTCCGCCTGCTTCATTTGCTTGTGAAGAGATATCACCTAAACCGTCTGATATGATTTGAACAGTTTCATGTGTTTGCTCTGCACGCTCTGCTATTTCTGATATATGATCTGCTTGATGTTGGCTGCCAACACTTACTTCATTGACAGCAGCAAGCATTTCTCGTTGAGATACAGCTGATGTCTCAGCATTTTCATGTAAATACGATAAGTTCGCAGTAATTTTCGTTACGGCTCCATCAAGTCTGTCATGCAGAACACGTTCTTCCTCAGCTTTTTCAGCTGTCAACTCCATCATTTCTTCCACTTGTTTTAATTGACGAGCATTTTGTCTTACTAATAAATACAATGCCAAACCGCATAGAAATTGTAGTAGAATTAAGTTTGTCCCACTTGAAGTAACAAGTTCCGGAACTTCAAAATGAACATTATTCAAAACCATTGCTATTAAACTGAGTACATAAGCATATACCATGACAATCGACTTCCCATGAATAGCGCCCAATATCAAAATTAAAAAAATGACTCCAATCGTCCCAAGATTCGCACCAGAGTATAAAACCAAACTCATCGCAATCATGAAATTCAAGAATATGAGTATGTATGGTAAAAAGTTACCAATGAAATTAACTTTATTTCTAAGGAAATATACACTAACCGCAATTACAAAAGGAATCGCAACAGACAGAATTATGACGAGTGCAGATTGTAAAACAATTTGGGCAATGAGACCTAATCCTGCTGCTAAACCAAACGTTAAGCCAATAATTTCATTTTTCTTCATCCAGTCTTTTCTTTTCAATTCTTCAATGTTCATTGGGTTGCTCCTTTTCATTACAAATAGTTTTTTTACACCAAGCAATCGTTCGTACTCTATACGTAAAATGTACCATTATTGAATGGTCATTCATATAGGTGAAAATGCTCAATTTTACAGAATAATAAAATACAATAAAAAAATCCGATAGAGAATATTCTCTATCGGATTTTTTAATCATTGTTTCGTATCGTAATAAGCACCATCTCGTGCTATATCACTGTACGGATTCACATAACTTTTCATATTATCCTTTTTTAATTGCGCATCTGTAATGTCGTTTCGAATTTGCTTTGTAAATGTTTCCAAGCTCTTTTTCATAGAAGACTCTAAGATGATAAGTTCTTTACCAAGTTGTTGTTCTTCTACTGTAAATGGTGAATGAATATGTGGTAATAATTGATCTCGTGCATCTAATTGGCTTTCAATAGCTGAGATAATATTATCACGTTGTTCATCGACAGTATTGCCTGTTAGTTGGATTAACTTTGTCGTGATCGTATGCCATTCTTGCATTGCAGGCCTTATCATATCTCTTCCACATTTGCATACTGTTTTTGACGGTTAATTTGAATGACTTGCTTCCATGTATCACGAAATTCTGTAATAATTTCAGAAGCTTCAACGAAAAGCGCACCATCATTTTTAATATTACCATCTATTAAACGACTATTCGCAAATTCATATAACACTAGCATATTTTCAGATACAGGGTATGACGCATCTAACGTCAGCATAAGTTCCGTTATAATCGCCTGTGCTTTTTGAATAGATTCATTTTTCTCTTGAATATTACCATTCTCTAAAGCTATTTTCGCTTGCTGTATGAATTTTAGACAACCGTTATAGAGCATCAGAGTCAATTCACCTGGTGTAGATGTCGTAACTGAGTTGTTTTGATATGTTGCATACGGATTATGACTAACCATATTTGGGATATCTCCTTTTTCTTAAAACTCTACTTACATGCCACCGCCGAATGCGCCCATAAGACTTGCTGATTGTGAATTTGCACGTTGAATAGCAGTTTCCATTGCATTAAATTGTTTCCAATAGCGCGCTTCCACTAATTTTAATTTATTCTCGAATCGGTCAATTTGACCATTCATTTCTTTCATCGTACGTCCGAGTGTATAATTGTCACTCACGTTTCCGACACTTCCTGCTTTAGCAGCGATTGCTTTGCTGCTACCATCTATAACAGCGCGGAATTGACGTGCTAGTCCACCTGGATCAGTTACAACACCTGGCGCTGATTCTGTAGTTGTTTTCGAAAATACTTCGTACACATTCGTCGGATTATCTGAAATCGCTTTTCTTAATTTCGTTTCATCAATTGTTAATTTACCATTTTCGGTATAAGCAGATGATGAAGTAATTCCAAGATCCTTCAAAGTCATTTCAGAACCATCTGATGTTGTTATTTTAGAACTCATAATTGTACGAAGTTTTGTTAACATTGATGAAATTTCAGGGTCATTACGCAGCGTACCACTCATCGCTTTTTCTTCCCATAGCTTAATTTCATTCTCTTTCATTTCTTTCTTTTGTTCATCTGAAAGAGGTTGGAAACTACGGTATTTGGGTTCTTTAATTTTCGCATGTAGCTCTTCAATCATTTTGTTATAATCATCAACGAATTGAACTACGACATCCATCACTTTATCCGTGTCAGGAGCTGAACTAAACGTTACTGGTGCTGTCGTTACTTGCTTCAAATTAATTTCGAAGCCATTAATATCGAACGTGTTTGATGAACGTTCAGTTGCTAAGCCATTGAATGTAAATTTCGCATTTGTCCCCGCAGTCACTGAAGCTCCTGCAAGTGATAACGATCCACCAACATCGCCTGTTACAGCGATTGAGCCTTCACCGCTGTTTTTCGCTGTAAATGCAACTTTACCAGTATGCGTGTCAAAGAATGCATTAACACCTGTTTCTGTATTCACTTTAGCTAAAAAGCTCTTCATTGTGTCGGTATTTGGATCAAAAGTTACTGTTTTCCCACCATCAGAAACACCATTTTTGTCCACTGATGCAATGGTAATCGATGAGCCTGTTATACCTAGTGAAGCCAAAGTTGAATTTTCATTCTGGTTGGGCCCCATCGTAATCTTTCCACCACTTTGCCAGTTTCCTGATGTCGCTAATTGACTTACTTCAATTGTACCTGTAAATTCTGAATTAGCGTTTTTACTTTTAATATCAACAGCGTCTGAATTTGATACTTTCACTGACTTCGCCATAAATGATCTCTCTAACAAAATGGAAGTACCCATCTTATCACTTGTTGCTTTCAGATTACGATTAATTCCACGATAGTCATCCATCTGCCACTGTAAATATTGTTTCTTTTGTGTAATTTTATCTAACGGAATACGTTGCGCTTTCATTAAATCGCCGATAATTTTCTCTGTATCTATTCCAGAAGCTAATCCACTAATTCTCATCATTATTCACACCTTTAATTATATTTTCCGATCTACTAATAAGCCTACAAATTCTCTCATTGCCGCATGAATATCCATCAATTTCTTTGACGGAATTTCTTTAACCACTTCGTCTGTCTTTGTGTCTACAATCGCAACATAGTATTGATTCAATTTTTCATGGAGTTTAAATCTCAATTGCGTATTTGCACTTTCCAAGAAATTATTCATGCTCTCCGTCATCTGTTTAGCCTTATCTACTGATAACGGCTTCTCTTCTTCGACCTTTTGAACGACAAATTCCTGTACTGGCGCATCAATTATTTGTTTTTCTACATTACTTACTGTTGGATTGACAACAGCTTCTCCGCCCATTCTACTGACCATTTCTTTGCCCCCTACTTTTTCGAGTACATTCATTATTTTTTATATCGGCTTCAAAAAATAAAAGTTAAGCGTTAGCTTAATTTAACTGTGCTTGCACAACTCTAAAAAAATACCAAGAGGTAATCACTCACCCCTTGGTTACTCTTTCACTCTATATCATTTGATTTATTTTTGTAATTAACCTCATTATTTACTTTCCGATAATGATGCCTAACGCGGTATTCCTTCGCAAAGAGCATACTAAACTTCGTACGTTCATCTAGAACATAACGTAATCGATAGGCTCTTTGAATTCGTTTTTCAAATACATTAAAACTTATATCAATTTCTATTGTACTCCCATTACTCAATCTAACAATTGTTCGATATTTACCCACCGCTTCATAAGTTCTAATATGATGCAAAGCAAACCAAACACAATTTGACAGCTTTGGAGATGTACTAGGAAACCAGAAGATATCAAGCTTTTCACAAATTAGTACTGGGTATTTCGTAATACTTCCTAAAATCGCTCTAGCCCCATCACCTGCGCCTCGTAAACTTGACCCATAATACCGAAGACTGTAATCGACTAAATCTGTTGGACTTGCCAAAGCATCAAACGTACAACGACTTTCCATTACGACAGTTAAAGGGTGTCCATTTGCATCAAACTTTGGAATGAACACCATTGTCTCTGGTGTAATAATGTAATCCTTTAAAGGCTCCATCTCTCTTCCCCCTCACTAGAATAAAATCTTTTTTTTATTCAAAAAAGGAGTATACTTACCTTATATTGGTATACTCCAATTGGAATCCCCGTGTGAGTCTGGCCAGACATAAATCACTCGGGGATTTTCCATAGTGTTACTTCTTCCACACCTCACTCACCACCTTTAAGGTAACTAGTAAAAATGCTGTAACAGGCTCCGAATTAAAAAGTTCATTCTGATGTTACTTCTCAGTAGAAGGAATTTAAACCTATATAATCGTTTGTTACTTTCAACTTATAATAATACAAACCAATTCACATAAATAGGGATTTACTCCCTTTATATGGTTATTGTATATAAGTCATCCAACTTTGTAAACATTATCACTCTCACTTAATTTGATTTCCTCGCATTTTGTAATAATCACACTCAAAATAAAACGACTTGTTTCCCATTCTATTGCTTGGGAACAAGTCATTTGTATATTTGCTATGAAAAATATCGCTATAAATACATCTCTTTTAAATTTTCATATACATAAAATTTCCACTCTTTTACTGATGGACTATCGTAAATTCTTAATCAATCTTGCTGGATTACCACCAACTAAAGTGAAATCATCAACGTCCTTATTGACAATACTTCCTGCAGCAACAACCGCATTTCTACCTATTGTGACTCCAGGTAAAATGATTGCATTTGCACCAATCCAACAACCTTCTTTTATAAGCACTGACTTACAAGGTGAATGCCCTTGATTATATATTGGCACATTTACATTGTCAAACTTGTGATTGGATACGTAAATATGTACACCTGAGCCAATTAGAACATCTTCTCGAATATCGATTTCGCACTCTTCGCTTGCCATTAATATCGTAGTTGGTCTAATAACAACATTGTGGCCAATTTTAATATTTGAACATTGGACAGCGTAAGCCCCCATTCGAAATTCAGCATTGTCACCAAAGAATTTAAACTTTTGTTGGCAAATTCTTAATTGTTTTGTCGGCAAATAAAAAGAGAAATATGTACCTATCATGTCTGGGCCTAATCTGTCTGCGTTTTTAGACCATTGCCAACGATTTCTAAGTTCTTTCGTATTTCGGATAATGTTACCAAGCATTTAACCCACCATCCACAATTACATTTTGTCCAGTTACATAACTGGACGCATTTGAAGCCAGATAGATTAAAGCACCTACCATCTCTTCTGGTTGTGCCATTCGATGCATCGGAATTCGATTGCTATAGTTTTCTTTAAATGTATCATTTTGGCCACTTTCAACGCCACCAGGTGTAATTGCATTCACCCGAATCCCATCTTTTGCCCAATACGTTGCCAAATACTTTGTGAGACCGATTACACCAGCTTTTGATGCAGAATAGATAGCAGGAGAGTTTATTTGTCGACCTAAATAGTGGGAACCTTCATAAATTCGTTGATCGGGACCCATCACTCCATAAATTGATGCTGTTTGAATGATTGAACCACCTTTTTGTTGTTCTTTCATAACACTTCCAACATGTTTTGCGACCAAAAACATGCCATCTAGATTCGTACTCATAATTTCTTTCCATTGTTCCAGCTCATAGTCTTCAAAATCGGCAAAAAATGCATCTAAATTGGAGGATTTACCTGCTGCATTGTTATGTAATATCGAGATTTCTCCAAACTCACTTACTACATCTCGAACCATTTTTCGTACAGATTCCTCAGAAGTCACATCACATTCAAACGCTACAATATGTCCACCATAAATCGATTGAATAGAAGTAGCTACTTTACAAGCTGCTTCCATATTGATATCTACCACCGCTACATTTGCACCGGCATCTGCAAGACCTGAACAAAAATGTGCCCCTAGTATCCCAGCCCCACCAGTTACAATTGCCGTTTTGCCGACTAAACTAAATTTTTCTAAGTAAGACGTTTTCATTATAGTTCCCCCCTCTTAGATGCTAAGAATGCTACAAATTCAAAATCCAGTTCAGAATCAATATCTACTGAACGCTCCTCGGGCATTTCATATAATAAGGTTTTCGGCAAAAAGACTGATGAAGAACCTAATAGAGTTTCTCTGCGCCAAATATAAATGGAAGCATTCATATCAAAACATTTTGGCGCATCCTGTCGACGAACAACTGCATTTTCTAGACTTTTCGACAATGTTGTATGGCCATCATTGTCCACCTCCACTAAATTAAAATACGGGCTTCTTCTTGCAGGTGCGCCCGTAATTAAATTATGTGCTGTTAAATCTTCTTCAAACATTTTGACAGATGAGCGAATGTCTTCAATAAGACGTAGAGGTGAAGTTGCATCCATATCTACAACAATATCAAATTTCTTGTCCGTTTGTTCTTCGGCTGTTAGAAGACAATGTTGAATAACCGGTAATTTAGCCGCGTTATCTGTTGCTAACTCATTCGGTCTTTTAACTACAACGTCAGCACCGTACTCTTTTGCTAGATGCAGTATTTCATCACTATCACTACTAACCGCGATTACATCAAACAATTGACTCTTTTTCGCTTGAATAATTGTATGTGCAATTAATGGCTTACCTAGTAATTGTTTTGTATTTTTGCTTTTCACGCCTTTCGATCCACCTCTTGCGCAAATTGTACAAATTCTATTCATTGGATACCCACACTTTCTTATTCGAAGCTTTTTCTGCCATTTCAATCATTTTCACTACACTTAATCCTTCGATGTAAGTACATAAAGAACCAACTTCATTCGTTAGGATAGCATCATGTTGACTTCTATACGTATCATCTCGTTCAACTGTGAATGTGGTTATTTCATCATCTAATTGTAATGTATTTTTAATAAAATCAACTTTATATGTTTCATTATTTGTATTAATAATTAGCATCCGTTGTGTAAGATGATCCACATAATTCATTTGTAAAGTGACAAGCGGAACCCTATCTGTGCGATATAATAAAGAAAAGTGGTCATCAGAGTCTATTGCCAAATTAGTAAATTTGCCACCTGACGCCGTCATCTCTTGCCACTCACCAAATAAGAACTGTAGATAATCTAATTCATGACTCAAGTCTCGTAGAACTCCTCCACCTTTTTCAGCACTAGCAGAATATGAACTTGTATAATCTGTACCAGGTCTCCACGTTGGTAAGTATTGTCCGACATAGCATTGTACCGATACGATCTCAGCGTTTTTCAACTTACTCTTCAACGTTTGAATTAATGGATGAAAACGAAGGTTATATCCAACATAAGTAGTTGAATTTTCTCTAGAAACGCTTCTCATAACAGGATATAGTGGCTTTTCAACTAATACTTTCCCATCAAATTGCGTGCTATTGATTTGTAATAAAGTTGCCTCATGATCGCTAGTTCCATTTGCAACAACGATATAAGTGGGTTTCTCATTGTCAATGGCTTCTTTAATGGATGTATAAACAATTGGATAGTCAATATTTCTCTTCGATACGACGCCTACTCGACAACCTAGCTCGTTTAAAATTCTTGTATGTCTTTCACCAATTGAACCATAACCAATTACTAAGCACGTTTCGTTAGTCATCGGTGATCACTTCCGAGTTAAAATTAACCGTATAATCCCCATTGGCTTTCTCATAATCGTCTAGTCTTCCAATATCTAACCAGTATTCCCTTAAGGGGAAGGCTGAAACCCGATTGCCATCAACCATCAGCGTTTTAAACAAATCAGGCATATCATAGAACTCGCCATTTGGGACTCTTTTTAGTGCTGATGGACTAAGCACGTATATCCCAGCATTCACAAAACTTTTATGTACTGGTTTTTCTACAATGGACAAAAGCGAATGATTATCCGTTTCAATTACACCGTAAGGGATCTGATACTCGTATTCTCGAACACACATTGTAGCAGTTGCTTCAGTAGTTACATGAAACTCTAGTAATTGTTCAAAATTAACTTTTGTCAACAAATCACCATTCATAACAAAGAATGGTTCCGTCGGTAGTTCCTTTAACAATGATAGTGCTCCTGCAGTCCCTAATCGTTTTGTCTCTTCAACATATTCAATTGAAACACCAAATTCGGAACCATCTCGGAAGTAGTTCATAATCATTTCCTTTTTATAATTAACGGATAATATGAAATTACTAAAGCCATAACTTTTAAATCCTTCTATGATTGTTTCTAAGATTGGTTTATTCCCAACGTTTAACATGGGCTTCGGAACTGTTTCTGTTAACGGTTGGAGTCTCGTCCCTAACCCTCCAACCATTAATATGACTTTATTTTTTTTCATCGTTACTAAATCAAGTTCTTCAGTAAACAATATTTTTTGAAGAATATTCTCTTTTGATGTAATCGGTAGTTGCTTTAGTCTACGTTTTTCCATCTGTTTTTTATAGTAAGCAGCCTGTTTTCCTGCATCACAACAAAAAGGTGAAGTATTCATAACACCTTCAATAGAACTTTCCAACGGCAAACCATTTAAAATACCTCTACGGATATCTCCATCTGTAACCGTACCGAGTAAATGCATTTCTTTAGATACAACAGCGGCGAATTGCATAGTTGTTTCATCAATCATTTTCATCGCTTCTAATATTGTCGTATCAGGATTGATGAGTACATCTTTCCAACTTTTCATTTCTCACACTTCCTTTGCCGGAAC
>JARIDO010000001.1 GCA_029263895.1 Sporosarcina sp. | reverse complement strand
AATTGATGGGGCCTTTTTCTATTTACACAATTATAAGGACTCTATCCATTTACGGGCGCGCGGCTCTTGCTTTCGGGCGATATCACCCATTTACGGGCGCGCGGCTCTTGCTTTCGGGCGATTTCTTCGATTTACGGGCGCGCGACATTTGCTTTCGGGCGATTTCTTCGATTTACGGGCGCGCGGCGTTTGCTTTCGGGCGATATCACTCATTTACGGGCGCGCGGCGTTCGCTTTCGGGCGATTTCTTCGATTTACGGGCGCGCGGCGTTTGTTTTCGGGCGATATCACTCATTTACGGGCGCGCGACATTGTCCACCCCAATGGGATGAATACTAAAAAGCGTGCAATCGACGAAATGTCCCCTACTCTTTAGGAGACATTCATTAAGTGCACGCTTTCTCTTATAGAAATTGATAGATCTATTACACTTTAGAAGCCTTTTCGTTAATAACCAATCCTACAACAATAATTATAGCAATCAGTAGCAGTTGCGGCATTAATGTTTGCCATGTTGGATAAAAACCAATCCAGCTGACAACTGGTAAATTAATAATTTGCGATGTTTCTATATGATTTGTAAGTTGCAAAGCATGTATACTTACCCCTAAAATCTTAAATGCCAAAAAGTAAATTAAGAATGTAGCAATTTTAAAGAAAGGTGCAATTGCAATTTTAGTGCTATAACGTAAGAATAAAAAGGCAAAAACAGTTAAAATAATAACCGCAACAGCTATACCTATCAACAATTGACTCACTTTCATTGACGGAGCCATACCTACGTAAAATATAACTGTTTCTGCACCTTCTCTAAAGATTGCAAAAAAGCTTACGAGTGCCATTGAAAAAATACTCCCAGTTGAAAGTGCAGAACCCATTTGCTTCTGAATGTAGAGGTTCCACGATTTCATATTGGATTTTTGATGAAGCCAAATTCCTACACCAATCATCATGATAACTGCGATTATTCCAGTTAAGCCCTCAATCATTTCACGATTTGCACCAGCTGTTGTAATTGAAAAAGCCACTGTTATGAAAATAGCTGCAATAATACTTGCAACAAGTCCTGCACCTGCACCAATCCAAATCCATTTTTCTTGTTTTGGAACACGCGCTTTACGTATAAAGGCAATTAAAGCTGAAACGATTAACAATGCTTCTAACCCTTCACGCAGCATAATCAATGCGGCATCCCAAATTGTATACGTTGTTTTTTGTTGCATCAGTTCTATCGATTGCTTGTACTGTTTAAGTTTTGATTGTTGCTTTTGTACTTCCGGACTTTTTGAAGTTAATTTACCTGCGATAATTGGAATTTGACTTTCTAGTTCAGTGTACAAGCCACCATTTCTAGTTCTAATTTCCCCTTCAATTGTCGGCCAAGCGATGATGAAATCTTGTAAAGCAATAACTGCATCATCCATCTCATTTTTTTCAGTATGACTTATCGCTTTTTCTAATAAGTCTACTAACGTTTGAAGCGTGTAACCTTCATCCTTTACAACGAGTGTTTCTCCGTTGATAAAAGCATGTATGGCTTGTTCCAACGAATCTGTAACGATTTTAATTTTTTCAAAGTCTTTTTCATCTTGTGAAAGTGCGATTCGAAGAAAACCCAATTGTGTTTCGATTTTACCGTAATAAGCGATACTTTGATCACGTACAATGAGTTCATGTCGATTCCAAGACGATAAAGTCAAATCATATTGTTTTTTTATTTCAATCTCATCTTTTGAAGTTACAGCATTTTGTAACTGCTCGACAACTGGTAACATAGCAGACTCAAATGTCTTCCGTTGTGCTTCTACATCTACTGGATTCTTCTCTTTTTCAAAGGCAACTAAAGTATGTGACACATCTGTCAACGCATCTAACATCGGTTGTTTTTCTTCTTTTTGCGCTAATTTCGGTAGTTTGTTTATGGCTGTCGTTACGTTAGTTGCTTCTTTACTATCTGTTTGATCAATTTCCTGCCAATCGGATTTTAATTGTATAACAAGATTTTCAACCGTTTCCCAATCAGAAGCTTTCGTTTTCATCATGGCGTCTCCAACCGATATAAATAAGTTACTATAACCTTCATCCGCCAATGTGTTATGCATTGGTGAGAATATAAAAAGTAGAAGACAAGTCAGTAGTATTTTTTTTAACATCTTACTCGCTCCTTCTTAATTGAACAATGCAGAACCGATGTAACTCCCCTTTTCTACTCCTGGGAAACAAGCAAACAAAGCACTGCCACGATGTGTAATGTATTCATTCAATTTGTCATTTCTACCTAGAGCATTTTGAATATTAATGAACTGGTTTGGATGTTTTTGAAACGACAAAAATAACAAACCTGCGTCAAATGCACCGGTTTTCGGATTCACACCATCAGAGTAAGAAAATGAACGACGTAAAATACGATCTTTTACCTGTTTGATTAAATGGACATGCGAATCTACCGGCACAATAAAATCACCGTCTTTTTTACGTTCAATTGCCATGTCTTCAAATTCATCTATTCTACCAAGGGGTGCGCCCGTTTCTCTGTGACGTCCAAAAGTTGCTTCTTGTTCTCTTAATGCAGTACGGTCCCATGTTTCTAAATGCATTTGTATTCTTCTAACTGCTAAATAGGTACCACCCGTTAACCAGCTAGCAGATTCGCCACGCTGTACAAATACAATGCCATTTGTTTCAACAGGATCATCTACATTTACGTTACCTGTACCATCTCTAAATGCAAATAAATTTCGCGGTGTCATCTTTTTCTTGTCTTTCTTTTCATACGTATTAAATCCAACTTGAGACCAGCGCATCGTCACTTTTCCTCTTCCAGATCTAACTAGATTACGTATCGCGTGAAATGCCACTTGTGGATTATCCGCACAGGCTTGGATACAAATATCCCCACCTACGTATTGTTCGTCTAATTGATCTTTTGGAAAATGTGGTAAATCTTTTAGTTCGCTGGGTTGTTTACCTTTTAAACCGAGTGACGTTTTTTCGAAAAGGCTAGGTCCTACTCCAAATGTGAGTGTCAAATGCGCAGCATCAAGGCCGACCGCTTCACCAGTATCAGTTGGTGGAAGTAACGTGTTTTGATCATACTCTTCAATTTTTCGTCCATTCATCATAGCCGCACTTTGCTTTGTCCATAATTTAAATAATTCTTGTAGCTCGGTTTTAGAAGTTGCATCACAGTTTAATGAAACGAAATAAACATGCTCCGGCCCTTTCGTTAGGATGCCCGACTGGTGCTTCCCATAAAATTTTTCCTTATTATCAACTGATTCATCATCGTCAATAAAGGGATTCGCTCCTACTGCTGTTAAAATGCCCCCAAGACCAGAAGCGCCGATGATTGCACCCGCAGTTCCAAAACCTGTTATTTTAAGCATTTCACGTCTTGAAATTTTATCTTGAAAGATTGATTTTCCGTGTTCTTTACTCATCTATATCACTCCACTACGATGCCCATTCTGCTTAACGGTTCAGCTAAATGATCCACCGCCTCAGATAAGGCTTTTGTATCTTCCGCAGTTAATGTTTCGTACGAAACATACCCACCTTTGTCATCTTCTTTATCAGCTAATAATTGATTTAGTTTCGAAAAATTCGCTTCTAACGTCTTTACTAATTGCTCATCTTTTTGTTGTAGTTTGCTTTTGAAAATTGTAAATATTTTCTCTGCGCCTTCAACATTAGCTTTAAAATCATATAAATCTGTGTGAGAGTATATCTCTTCTTCACCGGATATTTTAGATGTAGACACTTCATTCAACAAATCCACTGCGCCCGTAATCATTAAATCAGGTGTAACCTCGACTGTTTCCACTTTTGCACGAAGTTCTTTTACATCCTTTAACAATTGGTCAGCAACTTTTTCATAACCCTTTGTTGTTTCTTCAACCCATAAACCATATTCGATTTTGTGGTATCCAGCCCATGACTCTTCTTGGCCCTCTGCTTCCATATCAGCTAACCTTGCATCGATTCGTGGATCTAAATCACCAAAACTTTCGGCAATCGGTTCAGAACGTTCAAAAAACATACGTGCCGGAGCGTATAATTCCTTTGCTTTTTCAACATCTCCTGCATTTACTGCCTCAACAAATTCCTCAGTTGCAATAACAAATTCATCTAACTGCTCTTGTGCAAAAGTCTTATATTCTGCAATTTCATTAGAGAGATCCGCAGTTTGTTGTGAAGTCTGCTTTCCAACATCTTTTTGAGGTTCATTTTCTTTTTTATCCGCACAACCAGCTAATATACTTCCTGTTAATAAAACGACCCCTGCTATTTTATATGCTGTATTCATTTAATAAGCTCCTATCAATTTTAGTTTCAACTCTATTATCAATGATAATCATTATCAATTGTCGAGTCAATATAAAATTCCATCTATTAACCTTTTTTTAGTACATGTAACGATGTGTTCATGCTGCGTTCACTTTGACGTTCTATACTTCACTTATCAAATACTCCAGGAGGCGTCATTTTATGAAATTAGGATGGAAGGAAATCAAAAAAAGTAAAACAAAATTTTTAATATTAGGGTCAATTATTTTTTTAGTGAGTTTTCTAACGTTTGTCATCTCTGGTTTGGCGAACGGTTTATCACAAGATAATGCTGCGCTAATAAAAGATTTACCAGATGGTCATTTCTATATGGAAAAAGATGCAAAAGATACGTATAACTTATCAAGAATTAATGATTCTAAACAAAACATACTCATTGACACTGGAAAAGATGCCGCTTCATTATCCATTCAAATGGGATTCTTAAATGACAAAGAAGATAAACAACATAGTGTTGCTTTTGTTACATCAACTAAATCAGGTCTCTTTGAAGAAGTTCAAGAAGGAGAAGTCATTTTAGACAGTTCTTTAAAAGACGAAGGCATAAAAAAAGGTGACATCCTTAAGAATAATCAGTTTAGCGGTGACTTTACCGTTAAAGGATTTGTTGAACAAAAAAAATACAGCCATGCTCCTGTAGCATACATTAATATGGAAAACTACAAAGAGATTTACCGCATTTCTGACATGCAACTCGTATTTGTACCAGGAAAAGAGAAAATGCAAACTGTAAAGGACTTAAAAGCCTATTCAAATAAAGAATTTCTAAATACGATACCAAGTTATAGTGTGGAACAATTATCACTCAATATGATCATATGGTTTTTAATTGTTATAAGCGGAATGCTCTTTGCAATTTTCTTTTACATGATGAATGTACAGAAAATTGGTCTTTACGGTATTTTAAAAGCAATCGGTGTCAAAACGATTACTTTATTTAGTATGATGTGGTCTCAAATGCTCTTAATAACAACAGTTTCTCTCATCTTATCCATTACTTTGAGTCAACTTTTTAATACAATCGCACCAAAAGGGATGCCATTTAGCTTACCTTTGACGACTACGATACAATTGTCATTCCTATTTTTGGTCATTGGTTTTATTGGAGCTACCCTATCCGGGCTTCAAATTAAAAAAGTGGAACCGCTACAAGCGATTCAACAAGGGGAGGTTTAAAGATGACAGTTTTTACAATCGAAGAAGTCACAAAAACATTTACAAACGGAGAAGTTGAAGAACAAGTACTCAAAGGTGTCAATCTATCTCTAAAAGAAGGGGAAATAACAGCACTTGTTGGTGCATCTGGATCAGGTAAGAGTACAATTTTAACAATTGCTGCTGGTCTTCAACAGGCTTCAACCGGACATATTCAATTTGAAGGTCAAGATATGATGGCCATGAATTCGGAGCAAATTAGAAAGATACGTTCAACCGAATTTGGTTTCGTTTTCCAATCCTCACATCTCGTCCCTTTTCTAACAGTTGAAGAACAATTGCTCCTTATGTTAGATGTGGCAGAAATAAAATTAACGAAACAACAAAAAGAAAACGATGTAACTCATTTATTAAAACAAGTTGGAATGGAGCACCGTAAAGATGCTTACCCTGCATCATTATCTGGTGGAGAACGCCAACGGGTTGCAATTGCTCGTGCCATTATTCACCAACCTAAAATACTTTTCGCAGACGAGCCAACTGCCAGCCTCGATTCTAGAAGATCAAAAGATATTATGACATTACTGCGTGAGCTTACAAAAACCCTAAAGATTACTACGTTAATGGTTACACACGATGAAGAAATGTTACCTTATGCAGATAATGTGATTACAATGAAAGACGGGCTTATACTTTAACTTGGTTCTTTTACCCAAAATGATATAAAAAGGTTTTAAGTTCATTGTGAAGGGTATTTTCATAGTAGTGCACGAAAGAATTTAAAACTACTAGGAGGAATAACCGATGATACAACGACATGTAGTAGGCTATTATGATAGTGAAACTGAAGCAATTGCAGCAATCGAAGATTTAAAAAGACGTGGCTATTCATCCGATGAAATTTCTGTTCTCAGCAAGCATAGTGATAATGCAGATAATGTAGCGAATGAAACTGGCACATATGCGACTGACGGTGCCGCTGCTGGAGCGACTACCGGTAGTCTGTTAGGTGGATTAGGTGGTGTTTTAGCAGGAGTTGGTGCTTTAGCCATTCCAGGTGTTGGACCAATCATCGCAGCTGGACCGATTGTCGCAGGGATTACTGGAGCTGCGGCCGGAGCAGGTATCGGTGGATTAGCTGGTGCCTTAATAGGAATGGGGATTCCACAAGACGAAGCTACACAATATAATGATTATTTTGAACAAGGTAAGATTTTATTGTTAGTAGATGGAGAGTACTCTAGTACTGAACCCCCCAATCGTCCTTCGATTTGATTTCAAAAGAATGCAACACTATTAAATTTAAACGTTCATCTGCAACGCATTGCAGATGAACGTTTTTTTCTATAGAGAATGGATTACATTGCACGATTATTTTTGTATTCAACAGGAACTAACGCTAGTACATTATCAATGATAAATGTTCGTTTGGATTTTCTTAAATGACAGTATGCACGAAATAGAACTTCTCCTACTTGAATCACTTCTATTCGTCTCCGTGATATTGTTCCATCTTGGGCAATATACATCATATCTAATACCTCTCCAAATCTAACTGATCTGTTTAATGTTCTATACACTAGCGTTGCCTCCTTTTCTTTTCATTATATAGAATATATGTTCGCATTTCAACTTTTTTTTGGTGTTACTAGCAAATGATAATCCATTTACTTACATCATAAGTCGATATGACTAATTGTCGAATTAATAGCTATACTAAATGACTACGAATTATCACGCTATTCTTACTACTATACTCCTATAATTTATTAGTATATACTGATTATTACCACTGCTTTATACTAGGAGGAAAATTATGAAATTCACAGTTGGGCGAAAACTTTGGATAGGTTTTTCAGTCGTACTTCTACTAACAATGATTGTTGGATTAACAGGTTATTGGTCTTTAAATAAAATGAACAAAGAGTATCAATTCTTAATAAATGATCGTATGGAAAAAGTTCGATTGCTTGAGGAACTCTCTTCAACACAGTACAAAATTGCAAACGATATTAGAGGTTACCTTCTATTTAATCAAGTATCTTATTTGAGTAATAGACAAGAGCAAAGTGAAAGACTTAATACATCAATTACCTCATTAGAAAAATTATTGAACGAAAAAGAGGATCGCGAATTATTTGAAGAGTTAAAAGATGCAAGTGTTTCTTACGAAAATAGCTTTAATAAAGCTGTTGATGAATTCATGGATGCGAATGATGAAATCGCACTAGATTTAGCTGCGGATGCTGGTGTTTTCCAAAAAGTAATTGAGAAAAACAGTAAAAAGATAATTGAACATCAGACTAAAGAAAAAAGTGCATCAGAAAAAAAGTTGCAAAAATTAGTTAAAGACACACAAATGCTCATCTTTATTGCAATCGGCTCTGCAATTCTTTTAAGTATAATCATCGCTTACTTCATTAGTAAGAGTATCGCGCCACCTGTAAAGAAGATGACTAGCGCACTATCTGAAATCGCTAAAGGGAACTTTGCAATAGACCCTGTAACGATTCGAAACAAAGATGAAATTGGCGATATGTCTAAAGCTTTTAATGCAATGGCATTTGATTTAAGAGATGTTATAGGCAATGTACGTGTAGCAGCAGTACAATTATCAGAGCAAGCTGAAAACTTATCCGCAAGCTCTAAGGAAAGTTTAGCAGCATCAGAAATGGTTGCGGATGTTTCCGAAAATAATCTTCGTGATAGCGATGAACAAATCGTGTTAGTAAATGAATCTTCAACAGCAATGGAAGAAATGATCAGAAGTATAGACAGTATTACAAATAATAATGAAGCAATGCACGATTCATCTGATGAAGTAGCAAAACTAGTTGTTGATGGCGCTACCATGATGGGTCAGGTTACGGAACAAATGAATACAATCAGTAACACGATTGGACATTCGGCTGGTATTATTTCTGAAATGGCCAATCACTCTGAAGAAATTCGTAATGTTACGAAGATGATTACAAGTCTGGCAGAACAAACAAATCTACTCGCACTTAATGCAGCAATTGAAGCTGCACGTGCTGGTGAACAAGGGAAAGGTTTTGCGGTTGTTGCTGATGAAGTTAGAAGTCTTGCGGAACAATCGAAGCAATCAGCTGGCGAAATCGGTCAAATGATAGACATTATGATTGCGAACGTATCCCGTGCTGTGTCAAGCACAAAGCAAGGTAATGAGCGAGTTGAGGAAGGTCTAATCATTACTGATAACACAAGAGAAGTATTTACTAAAATAGAACAAGCTTCGGCTGATGTTGGTGCTAAAGTAATAACTGTTATTGCTGCAATTGAACAAACAACAGTAATGACGAACAGAGTTTCCGAAAGCGCTTCAAAAGTACAAAAGCTTGCTCAACAGTCTGCTGAACAAGCTCAGTCAACAAGTGCGGCAACAGAAGAACAACTTGCTGTCACAGAAGAAATCACTGCAAACGCACATTCACTTGCTCAACTTGCTGAACAGCTACAAACAAGTATGTCTCGCTTCACTATCTAAGGTTAAAAAGGCTGCTCTCAGTTTGAGAGCAGCCTTTTTAAAACAAATTAATCCATTATATCGGAATAGATATATACAATAATCGACAGTAAATGATATAATTATCAGCATACGCTAACTATTCATATACATTCGATAATATGAATGGTATCTAGAGAATTAAGCGTTAATGGTTATACGAAAGGATTTGTTAAACCATGCTTACCAAAATTAAAAAACCGGCTGCTTTCTCTCTATTGCTAGATAGTAACTTTTGCATATCTATTATGGACCCTAAAGGGCACATGTTGTATGTAAATAAAAAGTTCTGTGATCTAACAAAATATAAGGCAGGAGAATTGATTGGAAATCAAAATCCATTATTCAGTTCTAGTTTTTCGTCTGCAACCATTTTAAAAACAATTGAGAATGATTTCCCGCTACAAAATGTATCGTTTCAAAAGATAAAAGCACTTGCCAAGGATGGCAGTGAAATCATCTTACAGACGACAACCCTACCCGTTAACGACGACATGGATAATTTACAAAACTATATTTCTTTTTACATAGATATTACAGAACAATCAAAGTCTCTACCACAAGATGACAGATTCATAGAAGAAATCAATGCAATTAATTTTCCAATGAGTGAGTCTGCCATCGTTGCTTCTACCGATGTTAATGGCGTTATTACTTCAGTGAGTGAAAAGTTATGTGAGTTATCGAAGTACAGTGCCGAGGAGTTAATTGGACAGAAACACACGATACTAAATGTCGGATTCCATGATGATATTAATTATACGGATATGTGCAATACTGTTTCTTCAGGTCATATTTGGAATGGTGACATTAAAAACCGTGCAAAAGACGGATCATATTACTGGGTCAATTCTACGATCGTCCCTATGCTCAACAAAACTGGAAAACCTTATAAATATATCGCTTTCCCTTACGATATTACAGAACAAAAAAGGGATGAAGTTTCATTAGAAATGGCTTTAAAACATGATTTCAAACAAACCGTCAGTAATTTACAAAACGCATTGTTTAAATATAAAGTAGAGTCAAATGGAGAAATCTCATTTGAATTTATAGAAGGAAAACTTGCTGAAAAGTTTAACCTTTCCTCGGTTCAAGTTAAAAAGTCTTCAAAAAGTAAAAGTCAATTGAATGCCTTACTTGCTGAAGTTAGACATTATTTAGAAAATGCTTTTTCTGGAACTCCAACGCAATTTGAATACAGGTTCAAAGACTATTCATTCCTTGTGTATTTGTCACCTATTGTAGTCGATAGTCAAGTAATCAATGTTGTTGGCACAATGATTGATATTTCTCAACGGATAGAAACCGAGAAAATTATCGAACATATGGCATACCACGATTATTTAACGAACTTACCTAATAGACGACTTTTCCAACTGGAAGTAAATGACCAAATCAATCTATCTAAAACGACCGATGAATCATTCGCAATTTTGTTTGTTGATTTAGACCGTTTTAAAAATATAAATGATTCAATGGGCCATTCAATTGGAGATCAAGTCTTAATAGCAGTTGCAACTGAACTATCCAATTGCATCAACGAAGATAGCATCGTTGCACGCCATGGTGGCGACGAGTTCGTTATCCTCTTGCCTGGAACATGTGCACATATGGCTGAAATGATTGCACAGCGAATAATGGAAGTTCTCGCAAAACCTATCTCATTCAGCTCAATAGATTTATATGTTAGTCCAAGTATTGGTATTAGCGTTTATCCTAAGGATGGAAGCGACTATGATTCTTTAATTGGAAATGCCGATTCCGCTTTACATCTAGCTAAAGAAAAAGGTAAGAATAATTATCAATTTTTTAACGAAATGCTTCGGCAAGACATTCTTGAGAAGACTTCTTTAGAACTTGATTTAAGAAATGCTTTGGGAAACAATCAGTTTTCAATTGCTTATCAGCCACAGATTGACTTAAAAACAGGTAACGTCAATGGATTAGAAGCTTTAATTCGCTGGCAACATCCTATTAAGGGAATGATTAGGCCAATTCGGTTTATTTCTATCGCCGAAGAAACAGGTATGATTGTCCCTATTGGACAGTGGATGCTTCATACTGCATGCGCTCAGACTAAAAAATGGCATGACGAAGGAATGCACAAAGTACAAATTAGTATTAATGTATCTATTCATCAATTTAAACAACTTACCTTTGTAGAGGAGGTACGAGAAGCATTAGAGACAACAGGTCTTGAAGCGCAATTCCTAAATTTAGAAATTACCGAAAGTATGACATCCGAGCCTGAAGAATGTCAGGAAACTTTGCATTTATTAAGGAAATTAGGTGTTAGCGTAAGTATCGATGACTTTGGTACAGGTTTTTCTTCTTTAAGTTATTTAAGCAAATTTCCGATTACTCATTTAAAAATCGACCAAGCATTCATACAAGAGTTAACAACGAGCAACAAAGCCATTATTAAAACGATTATTAACTTAGCTAAAAACCTTGATTTACGTGTCATCGCAGAAGGTGTTGAAACAATTGAACAAGTCAATTTTTTAAAAAAGTTAAAATGTGATGATGTACAAGGTTTCTTCTACTCCCCTCCGTTACCCGCTGAGGAGGTTCAACAATTTATAGCTATTTAATATTTAAAAATGCCAAAGGATTATATAGATCCTTTGGCATTTCATTATGGAATTCCAATCAGTTATGATTTTGAAATTTTATTCTTTAAATACTGTTTTCCACTCATGTCGTTTTGCTAAAAGTTCAGCTGCTAACAGTTTCGCCCCTTCCAAACTATGACTTGCCGCCCACCCACATTGAATTTCATTACAAGCTGGCACTTCATCCGCAACGAGTACATCTTTTAATGTTTGTGCGATAGCATTTTCAATTTCATTAAAATCATTTTGATTTAAGACGGATAAATAAAAGCCTGTTTGGCATCCCATGGGGCTCAAATCAACGACTGAATCAAGATGATCACGGATTTTTTCAGCAAGTAGATGCTCAAGGGAATGAAGAGCTGGCATCTCCATATGTTCCTTATTTGGCTGTTTTAAGCGGATGTCGTATTTGTGAATACGATCCCCGTGGGATCCTTCAGTGACGCCTACTTCACGAACATAAGGTGCAGCAACACGTGTATGATCTAAGTTAAAACTTTCTACATTGAGTTTCTTCGTCATAGTCGGTTTTCCTCCATTCATAATTACTGATTCCTCTACCCTTCCATCTGATATTCAACTAAGCTTTATAAGTTGCTCTTCACGGGCTTTTTGAGCTGCTGCCACCATCACACGCAACGCTCCTATTGTTTCAGTTTCTTTTCTAGTCTTTAGTCCACAATCTGGATTAATCCAAAACTGACTGGCTGGAATTATTTTTAACGCACGATCGATATTCTCTTTTATCTCTTCAACACTAGGTATTCTAGGACTGTGAATATCATAGACACCTAAACCAATTTCTTTATCGTAGGTGTTCACTTCAAATGTCGAGATTAAATCGCCATGACTTCGTGACGTTTCGATGGATATTACATCTGCATCGAGCTCCGAAATTGACTCGAATATATCTTTAAAATCCGAATAACACATATGTGTATGAATTTGAGTCGTATTTTCAACAGTTGCCGTAGACAACCTAAAAGCATGAACTGCTGCATCCAAATATTCATCCCATTTGTTTCGATTCAATGGGAGCCCTTCACGCAAAGCAGGTTCATCAACTTGAATGACTGTAATGTCATTACTCTCCAAAACTTTAATTTCCTCACGCAATGCGAGAGCAATTTGATTTAGAACATCGTAACGTGGGATTGAATCTCGAACGAATGACCAATTTAAAATCGTAACAGGGCCTGTCAACATTCCTTTTACTTTCTTTTTAGTTAAGGATTGCGCATAAATACTTTCGTTAACAGTCATCGGTTTTTCGAATGAAACATCTCCACAAATCAAAGGCGGTTTGACACATCTAGAGCCGTAAGATTGTACCCATCCAAATTTAGTCACTTCAAAACCGTTTAACTTCTCACCAAAATATTCAACCATATCAGTGCGTTCAAACTCTCCATGCACTAATACATCCAGCCCGATATCCTCTTGTATTTCAATCCATTTCTTAATCTCTGAACGAATATATTCTTCATACACAGCATCTGTAATCTCTGTTTTCCTCCATTTTAAACGCTGTGAACGGACTTCAGCAGTTTGTGGTAAACTACCAATTGTTGTCGTCGGTAATAATGGCAGTTGCAGACGCTTCTGTTGTTCCACGATTCGATCGTTAAATGGTAACTCCCTTTGTGTAACATATGACTTTTCTTCAAACGGTGTTTGTTGATAAGTAGAGGCGTCTAAGCTATGGACTGCTTGAGCACTCTCCTCTATTTTAGCTTCCACTTGTTGTGCCCCCTGATTTAAAGCGGTAGTAATCGTAACAACTTCATCCAACTTTTCATCTGCAAAAGATAATGCATTTTTTAAAATCGGATTAAGTGTGCTTTCTGTTTGCTTTGTTACCGGAACATGCAGAAGTGAACACGAAGGTTGAATAATAATGCGTTCTTTGTCAACGTACAATTGAATTGTTTCGACTAAATCAACTTTCTTCTCAAGATTAGCTCTCCAAACATTACGTCCATCTATGACACCCGCAAAGAGTACTTTGTCTTCTGGGAATCCATATTGAACGAGGTCAGCTAAGCTATCTCCATGAACAAAATCTAAACCGATTCCGTCCACCGGAAATTTCGTTAATTCCTCAAAGAAGTTGACTGACTCAAAATAAGTTTGAAGTACAATTTTCAAAGTTGGCACAGCAGCACGAATTTCTTCATAACATTCACGAATCACCTTTATTTCATCTTTTGATTGAATCGTAGAGATGATTGGTTCGTCTATTTGAATCCATTCCACACCTTCCTCACTTAATTCTTTCAATATTTTACTATATTGTGTTGTAAAAGTTTTTAGTAACTGCGGGAACTCCTCATCACTGTATCCTTTACCTAACTTTATATAAGTAGCTGGACCTACAAGTACAGGCTTCCCATCTATTCCCAACTCTTCTTTTGCTTCTTTATAAAGCGCAAGTGGTCGGTTAATAGTCACAATCGGATTGGCATTTTTCAATTCAGGTACCATGTAGTGGTAATTGGTATTGAACCATTTCGTCATTTCAGAAGCTACGGCATTTTGTGTTCCTCTTGCAGCAGCGAAATATGCGTCTATTGAACTTTTCCCCTTCTCTTTCACTACTCGTTCTGGAAGTAAATTAAAGAGTAAAGATGTATCTAACACATGGTCATAGAGTGAAAAGTCACCGACTGGAATTAAGTCAATCCCCAACTCCTGTTGTTTCCGCAATCCTTGCAAACGTAATTCTTTTGTTGCTGATTGCAATTCTAGTTCAGACAAATCTCCATTCCAATAGCTTTCCAACAACTTCTTCCATTCGCGTTTCTCCCCAATTCTTGGATACCCTAAATTCGAACTTTTCACTTTTGACATACTAATTCCTCCTCATCTATTGTTTACCTATTTGTTCACAAGTTCTAAAGCGCCTTCAGTTGTTTTTACGTGAATATACTGTGCTAATTCAACACTCAACTCATATCTATAAAACGGAGTAATGAGATAGACTCCATTAAAATGCTCTAAAACGGTATCAATTAATTCTTTCGCAATTACTAAGCCTTCTTTACGAGACAAGTTTGGATCTAAAGGAGCCGCTGCCATACGACTACGAACATCATCAGTCAATTTGATGCCTGGAACTTCATTGTGAAGAAATTCGGCATTTTTAGCTGATACAATTGGCATGATTCCTATGAAGATCGGAACATCAAGATGTTTTGTAGCTTCCTTTACTTCAACAATTTTTTCTTTACAAAAGATAGGCTGCGTCATTATAAAGTCAGCACCATACTCTATTTTCTTTTCAAGTCGTTCCACCGCTTTTGAGACATTTCTAATATTAGGATTAAAGGCAGCCGCCACGTTAAATGACGTTTTTTGCTTGAGCGATTTACCTGATGGAGAAATACCTTTATTTAATTGTTTAATCATACGAATGAGTTCGAATGATGTTACATCGAAAACGGATGTCGCTCCTGGAAAATCCCCTACTTTTGTAGGGTCACCTGTAATTGCTAGAACATCTCTAATGCCTAGTGTATGAAGCCCCATTAAATGTGACTGCATGCCAATTAAATTTCGATCCCTACATGAAATATGCACAATCGATGGGATACCCACTTCTTTTTCAAGACGTGTTGCCATTGCCATATTACAAATTCTTGGTGATGCCAAGGAATTATCTGCGAGTGTGATGCAATCTACTTTTGCTTCCTTCAATGCATTTGCTGCTTCAAAGAAAATGTCTGTTTCTAAATTTCTCGGAGTTCCTAATTCGACAATTACGGAATTACGCAATTTAACAGTTTCGTGAAGTGCTATAGCAGGCACTTTTTCCTTTTCAGCTATTGTTATAATGGATTGCTTCTTAACGACTTTTTTTGTAATGGGAGATTTACCATCTACACCTTTAACAAGTGCTGCAATGTGTTCAGGTGTCGTTCCACAGCATCCACCCATCAACCGGACACCTTGTTGTCTAAATAACTCGCCAAATCTTTCAAAGTAGTTGGGTTCTGTTTTATATAAAAGTTTGCCATCTTCATACTCCGGCATGCTTGCATTGGGATATGCGGATAGAAAAGCTTTTTGTGGGATTGGTACACTTTCCAGCGCTTTTAATATGTGATGAGGACCTAACCTACAGTTCACGCCAACTACATTCGCCCCTAACGTTTCTAATCTATGGAGTGCATCTGAGAACTGAATGCCATTTTGAAGAACGCCCGGTTCATGCATCGATACATTTGTAATGATTGGCAAATCCGTTTCTTCTCTAGCAATTTCAAGTACCATCGCGAGTTCTTCAATGTCAAAATACGTTTCTAGCAGTATGCCATCTACTCCTTCATGCAACAAACAGTATAATTGTTCTCGAAAACTTCGCTTAATTTCCTCTTGCAAGCCCAATGTTGGTCCCGCACCATGAATACCGCCTATCGTTCCAACAACAAACGCTTGGTTCCCTGCTGCTTGACGTGCAATTTTCACAGCGGCACTATTCAACTTCTTTACTTGTTCAGCTAAGCCATATCTTGATAGTTTAATATAATTCGCGCCATATGAATTCGTTTGAATAACATTTGAACCTGCATTTACATACGCTTGGTGAATACGCAAAATTTCTTCTGGATGTGTCCTATTCAATTCCTCAAAACTACGATCAATACCGTATGAATATAAAAGGGTTCCAATCGCACCGTCACCGATTAATACCTTTTCACTTAACGCTTCTAGCAAGTTCATAACCCTTCCCCTCCTATATATTTTTGTAAATAAAAAGAGCTTTCTCCTATAAAGAAGAAAGCCCTTGATTGCTAAAAGGTTTCTTCTCATCTTCCAAGTCAAAAAACAACTTGCTGGATTTAGCACCGTCCCTTTTTATGGGGGTTGCTGAAGTGTCATAGGGCCAGTCCCTCGACTTCTCTAGATAAGAATTTAATTTACTATTCAATTTACATTAGTATTGCATAACTGCTTTTTAATTGCAAGGCTTTTCTAAATAAAT
>JARIDO010000038.1 GCA_029263895.1 Sporosarcina sp. | reverse complement strand
AATAGAGAAATGATTGCTCATTTCTTGCTGGCATCAATTATGATGTCAATTTTGTTTCTGTTCTTCCGACGGAAATCGGTTTACTTGGAAACGTTTTTGCTTTTACGTGTTAACGTAGAAGCTGTATTTCGTTGACGTTTTGCTGTTCAGTTTTCAAGGTTCATGTTGTTGTTGCTTTGTTCACAACAACTTTACTAGTATAGCATTTTCATTTATCGATTGTCAACAACTTTTTTTAAATTGTTTTTCAATCGGTGTTTCGGTAAGTATGGAGCGGGTGAAGGGAATCGAACCCTCATCATCAGCTTGGAAGGCTGAGGTTTTACCACTAAACTACACCCGCGAATATTATATTAATTATAGTATGGCGCGCCCGGCAGAAGTCGAATCCACAACCTTCTGATCCGTAGTCAGACGCTCTATCCAATTGAGCTACGGGCGCTCGGTTTTTATACGGGATGTCTATTGGTGCGGTAAAGAGGACTTGAACCTCCACGGGGTTAACCCCCACTAGGCCCTCAACCTAGCGCGTCTGCCATTCCGCCACTACCGCATTTAGTATGTTTTGAGAATATGTTTCATTATACATTCTATAGGTCATTTGTCAATAATTTAAGTGAATGGTGAGCCATGCAGGATTCGAACCTGCGACCCTCTGATTAAAAGTCAGATGCTCTACCAACTGAGCTAATGGCTCGTACATTTTGAAAGTAGATAATGGTTTCGTAATCATCGTTTTAAAATACCTTCCGATACTTCTCACAAAGTTTACAAACACCATTTAAAAACTTGGCTGGGGTAGCTGGATTCGAACCAACGAATGACGGAGTCAAAGTCCGTTGCCTTACCGCTTGGCTATACCCCAATATTGTCATACTGCACTAGTATGAGATTCTTTTTCAATTTCATTCGTTTTTTCAGAAACAAACATGGTGACCCCTACGGGATTCGAACCCGTGTTACCGCCGTGAAAGGGCGGTGTCTTAACCGCTTGACCAAGGGGCCTAATTATATTGAAGGCATTTATAACAAAAGCTCTGTTTCCAGATATTTTGTTCGTCTGTTCTTGTCGACTTTTTCTATTATAGAGAGATTCCATTCGTTCGTCAACACCTTTAGACATTTAATTTAAAAGAAAACAGGAATGCTATTGGAATGGGCTTTTCGAGTCCTAGCATTCCTGTTCTTTTATGAATTTATTGTCATTTCCTGTATACTACCTGCACACTTACCACATTTGTATTTTCTTACATCCATTTTTCTTCTTCGCATATAATCGAGTCCACATACTTTGCATTTGTAGTGAATGGTTGCACTCTTTTTCTTATTTCTCTCTGCTAAAGCTTTGCAATACCTAGGAGATGATGTGCTTTTCAACAGGTTTTTAAAATCCTCATCCCGATGCTGATAACCTTTTCCTTCTATATGAAGATGATAGTGGCATAGTTCATGTTTAATGACGCCTATCATTTCACTTAGTCCATGCAGTTCCAGAACGAGCGGATTGACCTCAATATCGTGACTGCCCAGCTTATATCTTCCACCAGTCGTTCTTAGTCTTGCGTTAAAACGAGCATTATGGCTAAATAGTTTCCCAAATTGTTCTATCGATATTTGCTCAATGATTTTTTGGAGTTCGTTGTCCGACATTTCACTCTCCCCTTTTTCACTTTAGTTAGTTGCAGGGGCTATCATCGTCAACGAGATCCTACCTTTAGCTTTGTCGACTCCATCAATCCAAACTGTAACGATATCTCCTGATGCAACTACATCTAACGGATGTTTTACAAAGCCCTTTTTAAGTTTAGAGATGTGGACTAGACCATCTTCTTTTACTCCAATGTCTATAAAAGCGCCAAAGTCTACAACGTTTCTAACAGTTCCTTGCATTTCGAGTCCTTCGTAAAGATCTTTCATATCTAGAACATCCGCTTTTAGTAATGGTTGTGGGAAATCATCACGCGGATCACGATTCGGTCTTTGTAACGTCTCAATAATATCTTTTAACGTTATTTCACCGACATCCAACTTTTCCGCTAGCATTTTTTTATCTAGGTTTGATAAGGCTTCTGCCGTTTCTTTCGTACCAAGCATTTTTTTGTTAACGCCTGCCTCAGTTAATAGTTGTTCCGCTAAGCTATAACTCTCAGGGTGAATACCAGTAGCATCAAACGGATCTTTTGCTTCTAGTACGCGCAAAAATCCAATCGCTTGTTCATAGGTTTTCGCACCTAAGCGAGGTACTTTCTTCAATTGACTACGTTTTGTATATAACCCATTTTCTTCTCTCGCTTTAACAATATTTTCAGCAACTGCTTTTGATAGTCCAGCTACATATTGAAGTAACGACGAGGAAGCTGTATTAACGTTTACACCTACGCGGTTAACTGCAGTTTCAACGACAAACGATAATGATTCTGATAAGCGTTTCTTTGCAACGTCATGCTGGTATTGACCTACACCAACAGAGCCTGGATCTATTTTTACTAGTTCAGACAATGGATCTTGTAACCTTCTAGCAATTGAAACCGCACTACGTTGTTCTACTTGTAAGTCAGGAAATTCCTCTCGCGCTTGTGCTGACGCTGAGTAAACACTCGCTCCCGCCTCATTAACGATGACGTAAGAAACGCCTGGTTCTGCTTCTTTCAAACAATTCGCAACGAATAATTCCGATTCACGAGAAGCGGTTCCATTTCCGATTGCAATTATAGAAACCCCATACTTTTTAAGCATCCCTAAAATGATTTGTTTAGACTTTTCCACTTCTGGCCTCGGTTGATGAGGATAAATGACATTAATTTCGAGCAGCTTTCCAGTTTCATCGACAACGGCTAATTTACAGCCCGTTCTAAAAGCTGGATCTAAGCCTAGTACAACTTTCCCTTTCATAGGTGGTTGCAATAGAAGACTTTTTAAGTTCTCTGAGAATACATGAATCGCTTGTTCCTCAGCTTTTTCAGTTAAAGATGCTCGTATTTCCCTTTCAATCGATGGAGTGATAAGTCGTTTACACGCATCTTCAATCGCTTCACTCACTTGAGTCGTTGAAGGCGAATGAGGTTTCGTTAGTAGTTCACGCTCAATATCGCCCACGATTCTATCCATCGGGAAGGAAATACCTACACGAAGAACTTCTTCTTTTTCTCCACGATTTAATGCCAAAACACGGTGCGGAACAATCTTCTTTAATGGCTCTTCATAGTCATAGTAATTTCCGAACACATTCTTCTCATCTTCTGCGTCTTTCCGAACAGATGATGTGATAAATCCGTTCGACCAAGTTAGTTTTCTACTGTTTTCGCGAATTGTCGCATCATCCGCAAAACGTTCTGCAAGAATATCACGTGCTCCAGCTAAAGCATCTTCAACCGTTTCCACATTCAGTTCCGTATTGATATAGTTCTTTGCTAATTCTTCTGGAGTCGTAGCCGTAAATTCAAAAATGCTATCAGCAAGCGGTTCTAAACCACTTTCCATTGCAATCATTGCTCTTGTCCGTCGCTTTTGTTTAAACGGTCGGTATAAATCTTCAATTCGTTGTAGTACAGTTGCACCTTCAATAGATTTACGTAGTTCATCATCAAGCTTTCCTTGTTCATCTATTAGGCGTATCACTTCTTCTTTTCGCTGTTCAATATTTTTTATGTACGCATAAGCATCTTCAATGTTTTTAATTTGTACTTCATCTAACGAACCCGTCTCTTCTTTTCGATATCTAGCGATGAACGGAACTGTGTTCCCTTCGTCCAGTAAAGCAATTACTTTTTGCGTTTGCTTCTTGCTCACTGCCGCTCTACCTGCTGTTGCTTCAATAATATGATTTAACAACTAAACCACCCTTTCCTTACATATTGTTATTTTAACACATCAGCGGGGATTGGAAGCAAATAGGTAGGTATCCATCTGCATTCCTTTCTCTCATTTAAAATTAAAATTTTTCAAAATAAAAAGCCCACTCCTATTGCAGAAGTAGACTTCCCGTTATAAACGTTGCATCGTCGCCATGTTCGATTGATTGCAACACGTTATTATACAATTCTAATGGCGAACGACTTTCTTTTAATGATGTTTTAGGACTTTGAAGATTGACGCCATCTGAATGAAGGAAGAACAGATCACCTGAATGATAGTCGTATTCTTGCATCTTCATCTTTTGAGGTCGTCCGGATAAATACCCCATAACCGGTAACGGATAAATCATTTTCTCCCTGTCTTGTAGCATATAAAAACGAACATTTCCGACACAGCTATATTGTATTTTCTTTCGATTATAATCAATCTTCACAATCGCGACGGCTGCACCACGCTTCTGAACCATATGTTCATTGCATCTACTTAACAGTTCATCAACTGTTTCGTGATGATGTTCTTCCAACACCTTCGGAATAATTTGTGCAGATTGACGCGCAACCGGTCCATTGCCTAATCCATCTGCGATTGCACAGATGAAATAATCTTCCTCCGATTGCAGAAAAAACGTATCTCCTGATTCCCGATTTCCCGTCTTAGCTTCTTGATAGACATAGACTTCGATTGCATCCGTTACTATCGATTCCAACATTACACACCACCAGCTGCTAAAATTGCTTCCTGTAACTTTTTAATCGCTTTTCGTTGTATTCTTGAAACATGCATTTGTGAAATACCTAGTTGCTCGCCTGCTTCTTTTTGACTGAGTTGATCGATGTATGTATATTGAATGATTTGTCTTTCACGCTCAGAAAGAACACTTAAAGCGTCTGCAACAACTAACCGTTGATCACTCTTCTCATACCCATCATCCGTCGCACCAACGATGTCAAACAAGGTAACTGTTCCACCTTCAGAATCTGCATCTAATGTATGATCCATCGATAGCGCCTGATAACTACGTCCCATTTCCATCGCTTCTAATACGGATTCTTCATCAATGTCCAAGTACTCCGCAATTTCCCAAACAAGAGGTGAACGTTGCATTTCTGTCGTCAGCACTTCAACGGCGGCTTTGATTTTTGGACCTAGTTCCTTAATACGTCGTGGCACATGGACTGCCCATGTTTTGTCACGGAGGAATCGCTTAATTTCACCAATAATCGTCGGCACCGCAAATGCTTCAAAACTTCTGCCAAATTCAGGGTCGTATCTACGAATCGCTCCAAGCAATCCCAACATACCGACTTGCGCAATATCTTCATGATACGGTTTACCGTTAGAATATTTACGCGCAATGGATTGAACAAGACGCTCATAGTGCAGAACTAAATTCGTTTGTGCTTCATCGTCATTTGTTTCCTGATACTGCTTTATCCATTCGAGAACTTTTTCTTTCGTTTCGGTTTCACGAGGAGATTGTTCTTTCGACATCCTCTTCCACCCGCTCTCCGCCGAGATATTTAGTCATAAAGACGGTCACACCTTCTTCATGATGAACTTTAACATCATCCATTAGCGTTTCCATTAAATAAAGGCCCAGCCCACCTTCACGGAGAAACTTTACTTCCTCGTTCTCATTATAGGGACCTACTTGTCTTTTTGTTTCCTCAAAGTCAAAGCTTTTCCCATGATCCGCAATCATAATTTCCATCTTATCTTCATAAAGCGCACAACCAACAACTACTTCCCCATCTTCACTTTCCTGGTAAGCATGTTGAACCGCATTAGTAATCGCTTCACTTGATGCAATTTTCAAATCTTCTATTTCGTCATACGTAAAACCGAGTCTGCTAGCAAGACCCGAAATTGTCAAACGAGCAACGCCAACGTATTGCGCCTTAGCGGGAACTCTTATTTCGATATAATCATAAGGCTGCATCTTTGTCCCCACTTTCCTCTGATACTATGTCCATCACATCACCTAGACCAGTTATTTCAAATAAACGTTTTAGCCTAGCGTTTACACCTGTAATTTGCAAGTGACCGTTTACCGCAGAAACTGATTTATAGAAACCAACGAAAACACCAAGCCCTGTACTGTCCATGTAGTTGACATCTGACAGATCAAGCTCAGCTCGCATTCCTTCAGTCATTTCTGTAGCATCTAGTTTTTCTTTTAGCTTCGGTGCTGTGAATGCATCTATTTCTCCTACTATTTTAAAGCGTTGTATACTATTCTCTTCCATCAAATCTACTTGCAACTCCATAATTCCACCCCAATTATTCTATTTTTATAATCGTATTACTCCATACCTTCCCTTTCGTTGATAGAGTTAAACCTTTTTTGGGTCTTTTTTAAATATTACAAGAGTGAAATCATCTCTTAGATGAAAGTTTTGCATTTCTAAAAGTCGACTATATACTTTATCGGCCATAACTTGTGCGCAAGATGCACGCTCTTCTAAAAGAAGCGTTTGAATTAACTCTTCTTCTATAAAGCCATTATCAGTTCTTGCTTCAGTTACACCATCTGTCATAATTGCAACGAAGTCTCCATCATCTAAAACGACGGAATGTTCTTCAAATAAAACCTCTTTTTGAACACCTAACAGCAATCCTTTTGCATTTAACTCTGTAAACGCATTTTTTGACGCATCATACATAAGTGCAGGCTCATGACCTGCTGACGCGTAAGAAAAACTTGAATCTGATGGGTCGTATTGTCCATAAAACATAGAAATAAACATCGAATCGTCTACACTTTTCTCTACAATGCGGTTCACAATATTGAGCACTTTTCGTGGATGTTTATTCGTTCCTTTTAAACCGTCCATGCCAAACTTAATCATCGACATGCACAACGCAGCAGGAATCCCTTTCCCCATTACATCCGCGACTGCAACACATGCTTCCGTTCCTCCATCATTTAAAAAGTAAACATAATCCCCATTCATTTCTTTCGCTGGAACCGATACCATTCCAATATCAATCCCTTTAAAATTAGGTTGTTCAGTTTTAAGTAAAGTATCCTGCACTTTCGTCGCAACATTCATTTCTAATTGAAGTTCTTCCTGTTTCCGAATTAGACTTTGATGCTCTTGAAGTGCTAGTCCATAGTGAATCATCATTTCGATTAAAAAGTCGAAAGAATGCTCAACTGTGCTTGTAAGTTCCGGCAAAACTTCAGATAACGCTTTTTGGTGAATGCCAATAACATCTTCTGGTGCAATGTTTTTCTCTATGAATTGACGGCTAAATTGCTGACCGTAATAAAGATCCTTTTCATTTTGGCCATTTAAATATTGTCGCAGCAATTCTTTATATTGTTTCCCTATTTCTTGAGGCATTCAACCTCATCTCCTTATCGTAGCCATTTAGTAGCAGTAATCTTCGTTCCCTCTCCAACTTCTGTTTCCAACTTAAATTCATCCATTAATCTCTTCACACCAGGCATTCCTGCACCAAGCCCACCTGATGTAGAAAAACCATCTTCCATCACTTTTCTAGCATCCGGGATTCCCGGTCCATCATCAGAGGCAATGATCGCAATGCCGTTCAATCCACTTTCTTCAAATCTTTCTATTTCAATTTTCCCTTTACCTGCATACAAATAAATATTCCGCGCTAATTCACTAATTGCTGTTGTAATCCGCGCCTGATCGACCGTTCCGAAGCCCGCTTTCTTTGCTTCATTCCGGCCTAGCTGTCTAGCAGCAACAATATCCCATTCCGTGTATATATCTACAGAAGACCGAAATTCCATGCTCAGGCCTCCAATTCTTTGTTCAATTTATCTAGACCGTTTTCCAGATCGAGTGCTGTTAGCACGTCCTCCAAACGAATACCAAGTTCGATTAATGTAATCGCAACTGCTGGTTGAATACCAGTTATAACTACTTTCGCTCCCATCAACCCAGACATATTGATAACGTCTCCAAGTACTTTGGCAATGAAAGAGTCAATGAAGTCAATCGGCGTTAAGTCGATAACTACACCTTTCGCAGTTGTATCATGCATTTTTTTTAATAAATCTTCTTGGAATTGAATCGCTGTTTGATCATCAAGTTCCCATTGAACTGAAACAATCAGTACATCATTTAGTTTTAAAATAGGAATTCTCGTATTCAAGATTACTCAACCTCCACTATTGAACGATTTGTCATCGCTAATGCTTCTTGCATTCCTCGTTGCAACGTACTCGTTGTTGTAAAGTCATTTAAATTGATACCTAGCGTTACTATCGTCTGTGCAATTTCCGGACGTATCCCCACAAGCATACACTTTGATCCCACTAATCGAACTGCATCTGCAGCTTGAATAATGTGATGAGCAACCATTGTATCGACGACTGGAACGCCAGTTATATCCAAGAGCACAACTTCCGCCCGTTGTTTCACAACTCCATCCAGTAAGTTCTCCATGATCAACTTTGCCCGCTCTGTATCAATCGTTCCAACAAGTGGCATTACAGATATCTTTTCGAATACAGGTATCAGTGATGCAGATAACTCCTGTAGTGCTATTTTTTGCAGACTTACTGTCCGCTCCCATTCTAAAGCATACGCTTCGATAATATTTTCGCGTAATGGTGTAATCCAATTTTGAAAAATAGTGAAATAGTTTCGGACATTGGCAGTATCAATGACACCTTTTTCTTCTAACAATTCGAAGACTACTTTAGAAAAATTATCAATTGCCTTATTGACAAATTTAATAGACCAACCGAAACGAACTACCTTTTCTGTAAATTCATTTAATTGTCTTACATCAACAATATCATTTTCAGCAATGTTGGAAGTCATCAAATTCGCAAATTCATTGCTTGTCTTTTCAATAAGCTGTTCAGGCATAAAGTGAAAGAACTTTTCGTCCTGCCCTACTTTCATCAACTCTTCCCATCTAGTGATGATGATTTCCATATTCTCGTTAATACTAGCAATCATTCGTTTGTTCATAGGTCTTAAACCCGCCTCCCATTTTTTTAAAAAACCTTTTAGTATTCCTATTGTAACTAAAAAATGATTACAAGGCACTTTTTTTCATCTAACATCTTTACAGATCTTACTCTACTAATCGTGAATTCTAAATGCCGGGGTAGTCACTTGTTGATAAAAACATGCTCTTTCATCATTTTGATTATTATTTCCAAGAAGGAAAAAACACTGCTCTTTATGAGCAGTGTTTTTATCATATGTATGCTTAGAATTTGACGAGTCCGAAGCTAACTTCTAGCGCTTCATCTACTTGTTCCATCAAAAATTCATCTAGATGTGTAATCTTATCTGTAAGCCTCGACTTGTCTATCGTGCGCACTTGTTCGAGCAAGATGACTGAATCTCGCTCGAAACCATAGCGTGCAGCATCGATTTCAACATGTGTCGGCAGTTTTGCTTTTTGTATTTGGGCAGTAATTGCCGCAATAATAACTGTTGGACTGAAGCGGTTACCGATGTCATTTTGAATCACAAGAACAGGTCGTGTTCCACCTTGTTCAGAACCGACGACAGGCGACAGGTCTGCAAAAAAGACGTCCCCACGTTTTATTGGCAAATTTTCATCCTCCGCTAACGAGACGTTCGACCATGCGGTGGGCTTCTAACTCCACCTGTGAGCATTCTGAGGCGATTGTTAAATTAATTTGCGACATTTCGACATAACCTTTTATCATTTCTTCTCTGATAGTGTCCGATTCGTAGTCCGTTACGTACCGTTTAGTCGAAATGTAAACAAAACCACCACGATCAGGCTCTCGATGAACGACCGTATGTTCATTTTCATTCAGCATTCGTTTCGGAATCTTAACAATGATTTCTTTCATATTCTTATTTGTACGCAATGCCAGCACCTCCGACAATCCCGTTCCCTCTTTTCGATACAATTTCATCTTACCATTGAATATCGACAATGAGAAGACATAGAAGGAAATAAATTGACAGGATTCTTCAAAAAACTAGGTTTCTTGTCGAAAGTACGGTTTCTTAGTAGGTTATCCATTTTCCCTTGTAAATATTCTTGGAACACGCTTCGAGATTGAAACAGCAACTTCATATGGAATAGTGTGGAGTCGCTCCGCCCACTCTTCCATTTTGATTTCTTCATTGTTTTGAGAACCTATTAATGTTACAACAGTTCCTACTGGATATTCCCGTGTCAACTTCACCATGCACTGATCCATACAAATTGTTCCGATGATTGGCATCCGTTGCCCATCAATCAACACCTCTTGCCCTCTTAACCCTCGTCTTAATCCATCCGCATAACCAATCGGTAATGTCCCTATCCATTCATCTTCTAGCGTTAAGTAAGTACCACCATAGCTAATAGGTTTCCCTTTTTGCACCAGTTTCACATGCATTAACTCACTTTCTAACGACAAAGCTCGTTCTAGCACAAACGGCATTTTACTTTGAACATAAACAGAGGGCGCAATGCCATACATGCTAATTCCGAATCGTACAGCATCAAGTGCTAATTCAGGGTACAATAGCGCAGCTGCACTATTGCACGCATGAACTAGTCTTGGCTTGTCAGTTAAATGGCCTACGATGTGCATGAATTTATCGAACTGCTCTTGTGTAGTTATTCTACTTGACTCGTCAGCACAAGCAAAATGAGTATAGATGCCATCCAGCACTATTTTTTCAGAACAGTTAACGATACGCTCAAATTCAATGATTTCCTTTACATCAGTTAGTCCAATTCTCCCCATACCGCTATCTATTTTGACATGAATTTTCAGCATTGCACTGTCAACCCACGGATTTTTTTCAACAGCCACAATCCACTCGGCAGATGAAACGGTTAAAGTAATATCTAATTCCGCAGCAACTCTTGCAAAAGAAACAGGACAGAGCCCCAATACTAGTATGGGACCTGTCACACCTTCGCGTCGCAGCAAAACAGCTTCCTCAGGCGTTGCAACCGCAATCATCTCAACCCCCGCGTTGATGGCTGCCTTCGCAACTTCCACTTCACCATGTCCATAGCCGTTTGCTTTTACAACAGCTATGACATGTACTCCTTTCGGAATATGCAATTTTAAGTTTTTTATGTTTTTTTGGATTGATTCGAGATTCACGCTGGCCAGTGTTGGTCGATAATGTTGAGGATATTCCATAAAGTACTCCTTTTTCTTACGTTAGTACTTCTATTATCAATCCTTTGCTAGCCAGTCGTCAACCGATGTTATTTTGCGCTTTCCGGAACCATAGATGCCGCCACTTCAATCATCTCTTCTTGCGTCAAGCTTTCTGAAGCAATGAAAAATGAGATTCCATCACTTTCCCAACTAATCGAATTTTTCGTTAGCGCACCAATTGTGAAACCTAAATCAATCGGATCACCATTGACAGAGACAGCTACCATCTTTTCAGGTCGAACGGCTGGTTCTTGGATAATTGTAAATTCTTTTTGACCACCATACGTCATAAAAGTTCGTTTTCCATTTTCGATTTTTACACTTTCATCCTCATTTAACGTAACACCTTCCCAATTGACAGATGGGTAATACGTTTTTAGTCCTGTCTTTTCTTTATCTTTTTCTTTTTCTTTTTCTTTCCCTTTATCTTGTGCTGGTTTTCCACTCTCAGTATTCGACTTTTCCATGTCAACAGCATATTCTTCGGCTTTGTGCTCAACGCCAAGTGCAATTTTATTGAAAACGATACGGATTTTCTCTTCTTTGTTTTCATCTAAAACGGAGACATACTTCGGTAGTAGTGTTTTTTTGTCTATATGGATCTGCTGAAAAGGTAAGACTTTCTTATGATTGTTGCGCGTAGCTGTTTCAAAGACATATGTTTTGTCTTTTTCAGTCATTATTGCATTTTTATCAGCCTTAATATCTCCTGACAGTGCACCTATCAAATACGCTTGACTATTTTGAGTTGGCCAATCACTTTGGAATTTATACGTTTTTCCAAGGGACGGGGTAATAACGAAAACACCTTCATCATTTCGTACAATCATTTGAGAGTCTTCTTTTCCTTTTTGCGTTACGTGAACTCGATAGAAGTCAGGCTTTGTATGCCATACTTCCACATCGTACATTCTAGGTTCGGCACCCGTTTTAATTTCCATCGTCGCTTGAAGATCGTACCCCTTCGCATCATTCCATTTACCACTTAGTTTCTTCATAACATCCTCTTTTGTTGGCGCTCCACACGCTGAAAGCACCATCACCAATACAATTACCAACAGAGCAACTATCCGGCTACGCATACAGTTCATCCTTTCTCAATTCAATCGGGTAGGATATCTTATGAGAAGGGACAGCCGATTATGCGAGTAAAATTACTTGTGCAGCCGCAACTGTTTTCGAGTGTGTGATGGAGACGAACCCATTTGCCTCTTTCCCTTTAAAATAAAGAATCGGCTGTCCTTGTTTGTTCGGTAAAACTGCGATATCTAAAAAATTACATGCTGCACCGATTCCAGTTCCATTCGCTTTCGAGTAAGCTTCCTTCGTAGCAAAGCGTCCTGCCAAAAACTCGATTTTTCGATGACTATTTAAAGAATCATATATATCCAGCTCTTGCGGCGTTAAGATACGCTTACGAAATTTCGATGACTTTGCTTCTAAAGTTTCTAGGCGCTCTAACTCCACGATATCTAAACCAATTCCACTAATCATAATGATTCCTCCTTTTCAATCGTACGAGTAGAACGTATAATGATTCATAGATTGAGGTGATAAATTGTTTAGTCGTACAGAAAGTTTTTCACAATATATTCGCTTATACCCCGTTGTATCTTTCTTTCTAGCTACAAATATCATTATATACATTTTGACGATATTACCTGGCATTGGAAATATCATTCTTGCCCTTGGAGTCGGAAATAACGGATTGATTTCCGAAGGACAATGGTGGCGTCTTTTCACACCTATGTTCCTTCACTTTGGTTTCATGCACATACTGTTCAATATGTTTTGTTTGTTCGTCTTCGGTCCTGAACTCGAAAAGGTGGCAGGTCGATTACGCTTTTTGACGATCTATATGTTAGCAGGATTGTTCGGCGACGTTGCAACATTCTTCCTATACGATGCTAATTACACTCATGTTGGTGCTAGTGGCGCTATCTATGGTATCTTCGGAGCGTTCGGTGCACTTGTCCATTACACGAAAAAAGTATTACCACAACTTCGCCAAGTAATTCTACCGATTATTGTTATCAGTATTGTCATGACATTTTTGCAACCCGGCATTAATGTAACCGCCCATATTGCAGGATTGATTGTCGGATTTTTAATCGGTCTAAGTTATTTCCACCCAAAACGTATTGCGAATTGGAGAAAAGCGAAAAGATAAGACAGAGGAGTACGCTCCTCTGTCTTTCTTTATTTTTTCAACGGTTCGTACCATGTAAAAATACGCTCCGCATCTTCCAAATCCATATGACGAATTTTCGGGGCAAATACAGTCATTCCTGATTTAACATTGGCCGTTACAGTCGCAACACCCATGCGCCTATTAAAATAGTTTTGTTTCGTACACATAGATTGAATTCGTTTCTTCGTTAAAAACGTTGTTTGTAAGCTAATCCCTCTAAATCTCATCGTTAGTTGGTTACCTACTAGCGAATACGCTGCAGAACGATGTTGCCATATCCCCAGTAGCATAATAAGAGGTACAACGAGTAACGAAATTAGTCCGTACGGGTAAAAGTAATAACTAAATGCCACTATCGTGGGTATCATCCATAAAAAGTCTACTCGATAATAGGTCGCTCTACTGCGGCGCGGTAGTTTTTGTAAAGGATCAGCCGTCATTAAATCAGGAAAAATTTCTTTCAGTGGCTCATAGATTGCTTTCTTTTTGACGAGTGGAAACAAATTGATTTTCGCTCCTTCATCATCACCACCCCCAGCACTATCAATCGATACTGATGCGTATCCGAATAATTGTCGAAACGGGTTTTCAATAATCCTTACACTTTGCACACGATTTAACGGTACTGTCATCTTTTTCTTTTCTAGTAATCCACGGGTGATCACAATATCTTGTTCATCTAACGTTACGTTAAATCCATAATAGGAGATAAACGTCATGATGACAGACAATAGCCAAACAAACAGTAAGCCAATACATATCGCGACGATGACAAATATAATGCCAAACTTGATAAATCCAGAAACTTCTTCATACATCAAATCAAAGGGAATCATATCTGCAAATTGCGACAGAAACAGAGCGGTCCCTGATAGGATAATGCCGATACCACCCGAAGTGGTTGCCAGGACGAGTAGATTTCTCGGCGACATGTTGAATACTGATGTATTCACTTGTTGAGGATGCTCATCAACTTCTGAAAAGCTTATTTCCCCATCATTTTTTTCTTTACGTCTTCGTTTTGCAGTTGCCACTTCTGCTTCAATCCAGTTCGCTGCTTCTTTCGTTATTGCTGTTAACTCCGCTTCTGAATTTTTCGCAGATGAGCTGCCCGCTGTTTCCACTTTCACTTTCACAAGTTTTAAAGGTCGATGCAAAATGCCTTCCGTATAATCCAAACTTTGTATTCGATCAAGTGGGATGTAGCGTTTCTTCTTAACAAATAGGCCATATTCAATTCGCAATTCATTATCTTCAAACCAATATTCAAAACGTTTCCATTTAACAAGCCCAGAAATAGCAAAAATGACAATAACGATTCCAAATATAATAAAAGACGAATAATCCATATACCACTTTCCTGTACCTGGTTCTCTGAAACCTTTAGCAAATAACAGGACGAGCAACGGAATTATCATTCCCTTCACTGTGTTCAACACTTCAATAATGGCGGTGACCCAATGTAGTTTGTAACGATTATTAGACATCATCTACCGCCACCCTAGCCAGCACGGATATCCTCGCACGCAATTCATCCGCCTCTTCTGTAACGAGCGTCGGAATTGTATGATTGGTAGCCGCCGTCGATATCATAATGGCTGCTAACTCATATTTACGTAAAATCGGTCCTTGAGTAGTATCGACATGTTGAACACGCACCATCGGTATAAGCGTTCTCTTTACAATAAATAAACCATGTTGTAACTCAATTTCAGAATCACGCACTTCATAACGCCAACGTGTCCACCTTATTTTAGGAAATAAATAAATAAACAAATATGCAAATACGGTGACGACAGCAATACTAACGCCAAATATCCACCAAGGCCCTTCAAATATGTATGTAATAACACTTACGCCAATGCCTATCAGTAACACTATCACCGTTTCAATAATTCCATATAATCTCCAAACACGCAGACCTTTTTCAGATAGTCTATTCACTGGTTCACTTCTCAATACAAGCACCCCTTTTCATATATTCTATACGAATGAACTATGAAATGGTTACATTTCAACGCAATTTTTCCTTCGTTACAACTTGTTATAAGAAAAAAAGTTCCGAGTACGCGTAACTACCGCGTAATCGGAACTTTATATACAAACATATTAAGAATCAGATTTAGGTCCGCGTGAACGACTTCCGCCATCGCGTCTACCACCATCACGTGATCCGCCACCACTAGACCGGCGTGATCCACCGCCACCATATCCACGTCCGCCGCCGCCACTAGAACGACCGCCGCTAGCTTTACCTTTATAGCCACCGCGTGAAGATGATGATGATCTACGTGAAGGTAAAGGACGCTCTTCAGAAATTGTTACAGGCGCATCATTCGGCTCACGTGTAAGTGAACGAATAGCAGCTGCTACAACATCTTTCGCATCGTACTTTTCAAGTAGATCTGAAGCCAACTGACCGTAGTCACTCAACTCGTTTTTACCAATAATTTCAATAAGCGATTCGACTGCAAGACGTTGTTGGCCCATTAAAGCTTCATCAGAGGATGGTGGATTTAATGGAGTCATGCGCTTTTTAGTTGTTTCTTCAACGATTCGAAGGTAACCCATCTCGCGTGGTGTAACAAATGTAACGGCAACACCACTTTTTCCTGCACGACCTGTACGACCAATGCGGTGAACATAACTTTCAGGGTCCTGTGGAATGTCGAAGTTATAAACATGTGTAACACCAGAGATATCTAGCCCACGTGCCGCAACGTCAGTTGCAACTAGAATATCGATTTTATTATCTTTGAATTGACGAAGAACAGACATACGCTTCGCTTGTGTTAAATCGCCATGGATTCCTTCTGCGATGTAACCACGGATGCTAAGTGCGTGTGAAAGCTCATCAACACGACGTTTTGTACGACCAAATACGATTGCCAACTCTGGTTGGTGAACATTCAAAATACGAGTTAAAATATCAAACTTTTCACGTTCTTGTGATTTAACGAAGAACTGTTCAATGTTCTCAACTGTCATTTCTTTTGATTTAATTTTTACAATCTCAGGGTTTTTCATGAAAGTTTCCGCAATTTTACGGATTGGTCCAGGCATCGTAGCCGAGAATAGAAGCGTTTGACGCTCTGCTGGCACACTTGCAAGGATTGTATTGATGTCTTCAATGAAGCCCATGTTCAACATTTCGTCTGCTTCGTCCAACACAAGTGTCTGAACGCCATCAAGTTTCAATGTTTTACGTTTGATATGGTCAAGAATACGACCTGGTGTACCTACAACGATTTGTGGATTATTGCGTAACGCGCGAATTTGACGTCCAATTTCTTGGCCACCGTAAACTGAAAGAATACGTGCACGTTTGTCCGCACCAATGCGGTAAACTTCTTCAGAAACTTGGATTGCTAATTCACGTGTAGGCGCAATGATTAGTGCTTGTACAGCAGGGTTTCTTACATCAATTTTCTCGATGATTGGAATACCGAATGCTGCTGTTTTACCTGTACCCGTTTGTGCTTGACCGATAATATCCCGGCCTTCCATTCCAAAACGTACTGTACCTTCTTGAATTGGTGTTGCTTCTTCGAATCCCATCTTGCTTAACGAACGTTGTGTTGATTCACTGATATTTAACTCTGAAAAATTAGCCAAACTTCTCAATCTCCTTTGTTTTCTTCATTTGACAATTGGTTACATTTGCAAATGAAAGCGCGGCAAATTCGAGCCTGTAAAGGGAACGTTTCCGATATTTTTCATTCTCTATATAGTAGAGGTTATGGTTGAAAAGGAAAGCACGGTCTTTGCCGAGCGGTTTGTTCTTCGGACAGTCGTCCAATGTTAATGATCAAACCGTTTTATTCAAAAAAAAGTACTCTTCATTGACTGAAGAGCCCCATGAAATGTATCCAATGCTCATCATAGTGTATCATGCACTTGTACCTTCTGCAATCTTTCCGCTTAAGTTCCAGTAATCAGTTAAATTACTCGTTCATGAATTCCAACACTACTTCAAACCACTCGTAACAATCTTCGCTATAGCAAATATGGTGTTTCCCCGCTATTGATGTGATGAACTTTTTCTTTTTGGACCCCAGTTGCTCATATAGATATCGAGCTGTTTCATAGGGTACAATCCCATCTTCTTTTCCTTGCACAAGACAAACAGGCATTTCAATTTTGCTGTAATACGGTTCCACCAATTTTACAATGCGCAGAAATTCTCGCGTCGCATGTAGTGGCGTATAACGCAACTTATAATTATACAAATGATAAAACGTGTTCGGCGGATACTTCTTAACAGGCTCTGCTAATAGGATACCTAAGTCTTTAAGAAGTATCCATGGACTAATATATTTCGCGGCAGCACTTAGTAAAATAAGTTTGTCAATTTTATAGCGAAGCCCTAAATACATCGCGATAAGTCCGCCCATGGAAAAGCCGACCACAATGATGCGATCGACTTCTTTTTGTAGTTGCCTAATGCCTAGCTCTGCCGCCATTAACCAGGAATCTGCAGTTACTTGGGACAAGTCTGGTTTTGCACCATGCCCAGGAAGTATTGGAACAGAAATTTGCCAATCGGTCCGTATTTTCAAGAATTCTACAAGTGGCCGTACTTCGTAATGTCCACCTGTAAACCCATGTATAATCAGCACCCCTGTTTTCACCCGTCCAACACCTCCTATCGTCAGTTCTACAGCATCATATTTTCAAGCGCCATCCCTCTAGAGCCTTTTAATAACACAAGTGACTCACTTCCAAGCCCCGCTAACTCATGGCGCAATGGTGCATAGTCATTTTCAGACCAAACGACTTTTCGGTCGCTTAGCGTATTTTGCAATTTGTCGTATAACCATTTCATCCGCGGTCCATAAAGCAGAATGCCTTGCAAATCCATTTGCTCGATTTGGACGGCTAACTCTTCATGATAACGTTGTTCATCGTCCCCTAGTTCTAACATATCACCAAGAACAATCCATTTTTTCGGTCTCAATTGCGTTTCACGAATGAATTGAAGCGCCGCCCGCATTGAAGAAGGCGCCGCATTATATGCATCGTTAATGTACAATGCACCATTTCCCACCACAATCGGTTGCATGCGCATATCTGTTAACTTCGTGTTCAGCAACGCCTGTCGTATAGCATCTTCCGTTAGGCCAATTTCATGCGCAATTAATAGCACTGCCAATGTATTTTTAACTTGATGCGCTCCGTATACTGGTATTGTAAACTGACCATTGATGATTCCGGAAACAGCGAATTGACTTCCTTTATCTCTAGAAGCAATGGCCGTTAATGATAAATCCGCATTTTTGTCATTGCCAAACGAAACGCAATTGACGGATGGTTGTTTTTTAACAAGTTCTTTCAATAGCGGTTCGTCGCCATCATAAAACAGTTTCCCATTATTCGCTAAGCCATCAATAATTTCGAATTTCGCTTTAGCAATGCCAGCACGCGAGCCTAAATCTCGCATATGCGCCTCACCAATATTGGTGATGACGACATAATCCGGTTTCGCTAGTGTAGATAGAAAAGAAATTTCACCAAATCCACTCATGCCCATTTCTAAAATAGCAAATTCCGTTTCTTCTTCCAGTGATAAAATGGTCAGTGGTAGCCCTAATTCATTATTAAAGTTCCCTTCTGTTTTGCGCACATTAAAATACGGTGACAATACACCTGAAACTAAATCTTTAGTAGACGTTTTACCGTTTGAACCTGTGATTCCAATCACTTTACAAGAAAGCTCATCACGATATTGACGTGCCATTTGTTGCAAAGCAAGTTCTGAATCCTTCACGAATAGCAAAGGAAGATGTTGTGGTGGGTTCGGTTCATCTTCCAACCATAGTGATGCTGCTGCTCCTTGTTCAATGGCCTGTTCTACAAACTGATGCCCATTCGCTTTTTCTCCTCTAAAGGGAATGAACAGATCACCTATTTGAATGGCTCGCGAATCAATTGAAGCGCCTGTAATCATCACATTTTCCATGTTCTGACCTTCAGCATGAAGCCACTGAGCAATTTCAGTTAACTGTCGTTTCACTTTCACTCACCTCAATCCATCGTATATTGTAGTTGTTGTTTTTCTGCATGTCTTTCAAGTGCAAGCGCAAGTAGTTTTTCGATCAATTCTGGATAACTTACCCCTGTTTTCTGCCAAAGAAGCGGGAACATGCTTTTAGGTGTGAAGCCTGGCATTGTATTCACTTCGTTAATCAGCACTTCATTGTTAGCAGTGACAAAAAAGTCAGCACGAACTAAGCCAGCACAATCGAGTACTTTGTAAGCACGAATTGCCATGTCTTTCATTTCTGTTGAAACATCCGTTGGTACTTCAGCAGGGATAACTAGCTCTGTATTACCATCTTGATATTTGGCTTCATAATCATAAAATGCAGCAACGGGTTTAATTTCCCCCGTTACAGAACATTGTGGCTCATCATTCCCCATTACACCCATTTCAATTTCACGAGCAGTAACACCTTGTTCGACGATGATTTTACGATCGAACTTCAATGCCGTATCTACCGCATTGATAAGACTTTCTCGATTCGTCGCTTTACTAATTCCAACACTCGATCCAAGATTAGCTGGTTTAATGAACATTGGCCACTGTAATTCTTGCTCCATTTGTTCAATGAGACGGTCTTTTTGTTGCACCCATGCGCTTCGAATGAAGTGTACATAGGGCACTTGACGTAAACCAACTTGATCAAATAGTTGTTTCATAACAACTTTGTCCATTCCTGCTGATGATGCAAGTACACCATTGCCGACGTATGGAATATTCATCACTTCAAATAAACCTTGTACGGTTCCGTCTTCGCCATTCGTTCCATGAAGTAGTGGGAATACGACATCTACTTTTTCTCCATTTAAAAAGCCATGGATGTCATCAGCTTTTTCTTCAGTTGCTGTGAATCGTAATTCTTCAATTTCTTCGACTGGTTTTTCGAGTGGTAAACCCTTACGCCATTCCCCTTTGTACGTAATATATACTGGTATAACTTCATAATTATTAAAATCCACTGCTTGGGTCACTGCTCTTGCTGTTGACAAAGAGACTTCATGCTCCGCCGACTTACCACCGTATACTAATGCCAATTTCTTTCGCATCTTTATCTCCTCACGATCTGTTCATTTTCGTTTTTTAAGTTTACCATGAACGAAGTTGTTTCATGTATATTTTACTGTATTTTCATCAGTTGACGATTTTCAACCCTACTACACCGGCGATGATGCATGTTAAAAAAAGTAGTTTCAAAATGCTTTTTTTCTCTTCAAAAAAAAGAATTCCAATCACGATACTGCCCGCTGCACCAATTCCAGTCCATACTGCATATCCAGTACCGAGTGGAACGGTCAACAACGCAAGGGATAATAAGTAAAAACTTATTGTAGCGGATACAATGGTTAACGCAGTATATTTTATTACACGAAATCCATCAGATAATTTCATTGTAACGACAAACGCCACTTCAAAGAAACCAGCGACAACGAGAAGCATCCAAGCCATTAGTTTTCTTCCTCCTGTTTGTCTACAAGTTTAAGACCGATAATCCCAACAAGTAATAATAGAAGAAAGAAACCTTTTCCAACATTCACTTCTTCATTGAATATGAGAAAACCAATTACTACTGTACCCACTGCACCAATCCCTGTAAACACAGCGTACGCCGTTCCAATTGGAATGGTTCTCATCGCAAGCGCAAATAACAGAAAACTAATCGTAATAAAAACTAACGTTACAAGGGATGGTAAAAACAAAGTGAATCCTTGCGCTTGTTTTAGCCCAATTGCCCATACCACTTCTGTAAACCCTGCAATGACTAAGTACAACCAAGACATGTGACCCATCCTTCATCAATAAAATTATAATACTATTTGGCAACGTATTTTTTCACAGCAACCTGTTGCTGTGAAACACGTCCAATAGGTAGATATGTATTTACGTTTATAGTACTGTATATGGAATGTTACTATTATTATACAGTTGCTTAAAGGTGGATGAGAATGAAAATGACTGACAGGCCCGGGGACCGCTTTGACTGGACGTTGGCCTTCATATTATTACTACTTTGCATCGTGAGTTTATTTACAATTGGCTCTGCACAGACGTCAGGTCAATATCAGACAAACTTTGTACCTTTACAAATTAAATGGTACATACTCGGTACATTTATCATTGCAATGACGATGGTTTTGGATCCTGAACAATATAAAAAAATCTCTTGGTGGGTATACGGGCTGGGCATTCTTGTGTTGTTCTTTTTAGCGATTGCCCCCGGTGGCGAGCACCAAATCGCCGAGAAAAGATATGGCGCAAAAAGATGGTTACACCTTCCTATTATCGGTACGATACAACCTTCTGAATTTATTAAAACCTTCTTTATACTTGGCATGGCAAAAACAATAGCACATCATCATGAGAAGTATTTGCATCTGAAGAAGACCTTACAAACAGACTTTATTTTATTGGGTAAAATCAGCCTTATGCTAATCGCACCGCTCGCATTCATCATGAAACAACCCGATCTTGGTACTTCTCTAGTATTCATTGCAGTTACGGTGGCAATGATTATTGTAGCAGGCATTTCATGGAAGATTCTACTTCCATTATTCGCTTCGGGCGCAACACTGGGAGCTGGCCTCTTATGGATGGCGGTATATGCCCAAAACTTCATGGAAAGGGTATTAGGATTCGATCCGTATCAATTTAAGCGGGTTTACTCTTGGTTAGATCCGTACTCTTATCCATCCGATGAAGGCTATAATCTAATTGCTGCAATGACCGGAATCGGTTCCGGCGGTCTAACAGGTAAAGGTTTTCAGAATCGTGAAGTGTACATACCTGAAAATCATACAGATTTCATCTTCAGTGTTATTGGTGAAGAGTATGGCTTCATAGGGGCAAGTCTCGTAATAACGCTCTACTTTGTCCTTATCTATCATCTGACGCGAATTGCACTCGAACTAAAAGATCCGTTTAGTGTTTATGTATGTACGGGGATTATTGCAATGATTGCATTCCATGTATTTGAAAATGTTGGCATGAATATTCAATTACTCCCCATTACAGGTATCCCTCTACCTTTCATAAGTTATGGAGGAAGTTCATTGTTTAGCAATATGCTGGCCATCGGACTTGTGTTCAGCATGAAATACCATCACCGAACCTATTTATTCGATTCGACAGATACGGATTGAGTTGGGAACATTTTCTCATGCGTTTTCAGTTTAATTCGTTTATAATAAAAATCCTTACAACAAATCTATTCCGACTTCGGAACAAAGGTGAAACTTATGAAAATGAAAATGAATACAAGACCGACAGATCGTTTCGACTGGACACTAGCTTTTATTATTCTACTGCTAGGGCTCATCAGTTTAATAGCAATTGCATCTGCACAAACAACTGGACAATATAAGTTGTTGGAAAACCCAAAGAATTTTATACCTTCTCAAATACAATGGTACATTGTAGGCTCCGTAATTATAGCCATTGCCATGTATTTAGAGCCGGAGCAATATAAAAAAGCAGCTTGGATTATTTATGGTGGAGGTATCCTTCTTTTAGCACTCCTCATAATCCTTCCTGATAGTTTATCATTCGTCTCTAGACGGAGCGGTGCGAAGAGTTGGTTCCACATTCCCGGCATAGGTAGCATCCAACCCGCAGAATTCATGAAAACCTTTTTTATAATCGGAATGGCTCGTATGATTACACAGCATCATGAGAAGTTTTTAGAGAAAACACTTAAAACAGACTTCTTCTTATTGGCAAAAATGGGTGTACTTCTATTCATTCCACTTTTCTTCATTTTGCTACAACCAGATTTAGGAACGGCTTTAGTATTTATTGCCATTACAGCTGCCTTAGTTGTTGTGGCAGGTGTAACATGGCGCATTATTTTACCGTTATTCCTCGGTACTGCATCAATCGGCGCTATTCTTCTGTGGGCTGCTTTGTATGCACAGGATTTCCTCACAGCTCACTTTAATTTTAAACCATATCAATTTGGACGGATTTACTCATGGTTAGACCCCTACTCATACGCTTCTAATGAGGGTGGTCATTTAATTACTTCACTTAATGCAATCGGTTCGGGAGAAATTTTTGGCAAAGGATTTAAAGGTCGTGAAGTGTATGTTCCGGAGAGTCACACCGACTTTATTTTCAGCGTCATTGGAGAAGACTGGGGTTTCCTCGGCGCCAGCGTTGTCATTTGTGTGTACTTCTTTTTGATTTATCATTTAACAAAAATCACGATTGAATTAAAAGATCCGTTTAGCACGTATATTTCCGCAGGGATTATCGCTATGATTACATTCCACGTCTTCCAAAACATCGGTATGACGATTCAATTACTACCGATTACAGGTATTCCATTGCCGTTTATTAGTTATGGCGGAAGCTCACTAATGGGCAATATGCTCGCCATCGGGCTTGTGTTTAGTATGAAATTTCACCATCGCACGTATATGTTTAATTCTCTTGACGAAGATATATGATTTGATATTGCACAGCAAACACGTACAGCCTTCTTTTACATTGACGGGGTGTACGTGTTTTTTTCTTTATCGAAATGAACCAAAATTTATATTCAAAAAAAATACCGAATGACAGTAATTGTCATCCAGCTTTCTTGTATTGCTATTGAATTTGCGGGTGTTGTGCGGGTGGCGCGAGAGCTTTCAACATGTCTAGACGTGATTTCGTCATAGTTGCGGAAACACCCAACTTCGTTAAGTTAGAGATGATTTTTTTCAGTTCTACTTCTTTTGCCATCTTTCCCACCTCGACTTCTCTATTAGTGTAGTGACGTATATGAATTTGTGAATTTTCATTTTCTGAAGCAAATGTATATCTTTTTTCTCGTACCATCAGTATACCACTCCTGTCCAGTTTTAAATCTTTCAATTATGTTACAAATTATTAGCCTTTCGTTTATATTTCATACGTAATTGTGAATCTTTTTTCTAGACATACCCTACAGAGGTATAATATAATTTATTTTAAAGGGGGTTTAACGTTGACTGAAGACTTACTCACTGAATTCTTTCCAGAAGAGATACACGAATTTTCATGTAGAAAAAGCCATCACCCTGACAGCGTCAAAACAAACTTGGTTCATCGTCTGAATCGAATTGAAGGTCAAATCCGTGGCATTAAGGGAATGGTCGACAAAGATGTCTATTGCGATGACATCATTACTCAGCTTTCTGCTACGCAATCTGCGTTGAATAGTGTGGCTAAAGTATTATTGGATGGTCATCTAAAAGGTTGCGTGAAAGATCGTCTCGCCGAAGGGGACCATGAAGTTCTAGATGAATTACTTACCACAATTACAAAACTAATGAGAAAATAGGAGGTTTTCTAGATGAAAGAACAAGCAACTTTACAAGTTACAGGGATGTCTTGTGGACATTGCGTAAAAGCAGTAGAAGACAATGTTGGTGCTCTAGCTGGCGTTGATGAGGTAACGGTTAACCTTGAAGCAGGTACTGTAGATGTTTCATTTGCAAATTCTACTGTTACTTTGAAGACCATCACTGAAACAATTGAAGAACAAGGATACGATGTTGTGTAAAAGTCTGCGGTAATCCGCAGTTTTTTTACACATAAAATATACCCCATACGGGTAATCTAGAGGTGATTATATGGAGGAAAAAAATAAGGAAATCGCAATTACAGGGATGACCTGTGCAGCATGCGCAAACCGTGTTGAGAAAGGTTTGCAGAAGATGGACGGTGTCCAATCTGCCACCGTTAACTTCGCGACAGAGAAAGCTTCTGTTTCGTTTAACAGTGAAGAAGTTGACGTAGCAACGATTCAAGAAAAGATTCGCACATTAGGGTATGACGTGGTGAAAGAAGAAGTTACACTTAACATTACCGGAATGACGTGTGCCGCTTGTTCTTCACGAATCGAAAAAGGCTTGGCACGTATGGACGGTGTCACCTCGTCCACCGTTAACCTGGCATTGGAAACCGGTAAAATAGAATATAACCCTGCTGAATTAACGACACAGGACTTTATTGAGAAAATAAGAAAGCTAGGTTATGACGCGGATATACGAAATGAGGAGTCTAAAAAACAGAAGGATCATCGTCAAATCGAAATACGAAATAAAACGATTTTACTGCTCATTTCTGCTACTCTATCACTCCCTTTATTGTGGACAATGGTTTCACATTTCTCGTTTACGTCATGGTTGTACGTCCCAAGCTTTTTGATGAACCCTTACACACAGTGGGTTTTAGCGACGCCAGTACAATTCGGTATAGGGTGGACGTTTTACAGAGGTGCTTATTTTGCACTACGCAATAAAAGTGCAAATATGGATGTACTCGTTGCACTCGGGACATCTTCTGCCTATCTCTACTCCGTCTACTTGGTGTTGATAGGTTCTAATCACGGTTTATATTTTGAAACGAGTGCGGTACTCATTACTTTAATTTTACTCGGAAAGTTATTTGAAGCGAGAGCGAAAGGTCACTCTTCAGATGCCATAAAAAAACTAATGGGACTTCAGCCGACAATGGCCATTGTTGAGAGAAATGAAGTCGCTACAGAAATCCCGATCACAGATGTACAGGTCGGTGATGTGCTACTCATCCGTCCTGGGGCTTCTATTCCCGTTGACGCAGAAGTGATTACAGGCGAATCCGCGATAGATGAGTCCATGTTAACGGGTGAAAGTTTGCCGATTGATAAGGCGCAAGGTGATACCGTCTACGCGGCAACTGTCAATGCACACGGATCATTACGTGTTCGCGCCAAAGGTGTGGGAAAAGATACCGTTCTATCGAGTATCATTCGAGTTGTTGAAGAAGCTCAAGGTTCGAAAGCACCTATTCAACGACTCGCCGATCGTATTTCCGGCGTATTCGTTCCAATTGTAGTTGGCATCGCTGTTGTTACGTTTGTAGTATGGTATTTCGCAGTAAGTCCTGGTAATTTCGCGGAAGCATTAACTAGTATGATTGCCGTCCTCGTTATCGCTTGTCCTTGTGCGTTAGGTTTAGCCACTCCAACTTCCATTATGGCGGGTTCTGGTCGCGCGGCTGAACAAGGCATTTTATTTAAAACTGCTGAAGCAATGGAAAACACCAAACTGATTAACACGGTTGTATTAGATAAAACAGGAACCATTACAAAAGGTACTCCAGAAGTTACCGACTTTTTTGTAGCCTTTAGTATGGATCGTAAACGAATGCTAGCACTAGCTTCTGCTGCAGAGAGTGATTCTGAACATCCTGTCGCAAGAGCAATTAGTAATTTCGGCATGGACGCGCAGTTATCACTGCCTAAGGTTTCTACTTTCAAGGCGTTACCAGGGCAAGGTATTGAATGCATCATCGATAACTCTAACGTACTTCTCGGAAATTCCGTATTGCTTGAAGAACGTGGGATCTCTATGGATACAACAATAGTCGATGCAGCAACCCTTGAGAATGAAGGGAAAACAGTGATGTATATGGTACTCGACAATGTCCATGTAGCAACGATTGCTGTAGCAGATACATTAAAAGAAACTTCCATTCAAGCTGTAGCAGATTTAAAAGCGCTCGGCCTAGATGTGATTATGTTAACCGGTGACCAACAACGTACAGCTAAAGCGATTGCGAATGAAGCTGGAATTGAACACGTAATCGCAGGTGTAATGCCCGCACGAAAAGCAGAAGTAATTTCCTCATTGCAAGCTGAAGGTAAACGTGTTGCTATGGTCGGAGATGGCATTAATGACGCTCCTGCATTAGCAGTTGCAGATATCGGAATGGCAATGGGAACTGGAACCGCCGTGGCAATGGAAGCGGCGGATGTTACGTTAATGCACGGAGATTTGCTACGTGTTGCCGATACGATTCAGATGAGTCGTTTAACGGTACAAAATATCAAACAAAATTTATTTTGGGCTTTGGCCTACAATTCCATAGGCATCCCAATCGCAGCTGCTGGATTACTTGCACCATGGTTAGCAGGTGCCGCAATGGCATTCAGTTCTGTTTCAGTCGTCCTCAACGCATTGCGTTTGCAACGTGTAACATTAAGAAAATAACGCCAAATTCGCAGAGTAAATGCTCTGCGAATTTTTTGATTTTATTCACATGTAGCATTTGTCGCATGAGGGTAGTTTCACTGTATTTATTCATTTCCTTTGTAGGTTGCAATGTTCAAGAGTAAAATGGACACACTGGTACACATAGAAAGTAGGTTAGATGATGAAAAAATCGATTCTTTTATTAATGTCTGTTCAATTTTTTGTTTATCTTGGATTCGGACTTATTATTCCGATTTTACCTGAAGTTATTGTTCAACAAGGTCTTTCCGAAGTCCACGTTGGTGGATTACTCACAATATATGCATTGGCTTCATTCTTCACCGCCCCACTTTGGGGTGCGTTATCAGATAGGTCTGGAAGAAAGAAACTTATACTCATTGGACTCGTAGGGTTCAGCTTAAGTTTCTTCTTATTTGCATTGTTCATTGAAAATATTTTTTTACTCTACATTTCTAGAGTTGTTGGTGGAATTTTCTCTGGCGCGCTGTATACAGCAGTTACTGGTTTTGTCGCTGATATTACGACAGAAGAAAACCGCAATAAATACATGGGCTTTCTCGGAATGTCAATTGGTCTTGGATTCATATTTGGGCCAGCCCTCGGTGGTGTTCTCGGACATATTAGTCTGCAGGCACCTTTCCTCGGATCGGGCATCTTAACATCCTTACTTCTAATTTACGCGAGTATCGTTTTAAAAGAGCCTCAAAGAAAGTCCGATGCAAACAAACGGGCCATTTTACCAAAAGGCGGCGCGATGTTATGGCAGTACCGTATCAGAAACTTATTCCTTATGTCATTCATGGTGACAATTGTATTAGCAGGTGTGGAATCAACATTCCAGTTGTTCCAAATTACTAAAATTGAAATTACACCCATTCAAATAGGTTACTTATTTATAGCTAGTGGATTAGTAGACGCCGCTATACAAGGCGGGGTTGTTCGACGCGTTAAAAATGGCACGGAGCCACAATGGATTATCGGTGCACAAGTTGTGACTGCAATCGGTCTTCTTCTGATTCCTTTCACAAACAGCCTGTTCTGGGCAGGTTTCTCTCTTAGTGTGTTCACAGCCGGTAACGCTTTAGCACGCACTGTTCTTGTCTCTTTAACTTCCAAAGAATGTGGAGGGAAATACGGAACTGCTGCCGGCATGACCTATTCTATGGACAATATGGGACGCATCTTCGGTCCTTTATTATTCACATGGCTCTTTACACAACAAGGTGGCAATCTCTATTATGCATCCGCCGGACTTGCGGTCGTTGCAATTATTCTTATCGTACTTTTCAAAAATTCTACTAAATCTCTACACGAATTAAAAGCGGTTTCAAATTAATAATAGAGACAATGAGAAGATGCTAGGATAAAACTCAATAAAATAAAATAACCGTGTGAAGCCAAGTTGCAAGAACCTTGGTTTCACACGGTTTTAGTTCTGGAGATATTGTTCGTTACACTTTATTTTCTACTTATGTCCCATCCTCATGATTATGGGTTTATTATTCATTTCATTCAGAAATGACATCCGTTTTCACAACTTTCTTCATTCCCAATTCCGGATGTAACCTTTGCAACACAGAAAATCTCAACAGTATCGCAACCAAAGCAATCATCATACCGCTGGAACAAATCAAAATCCACTCCGCTGAAAGTATGTCAAACAAAAAGCCAAAGAATATGATACTTAAAGGCATAAGCGCCATTGCCCCTGTTTCAATAATGGAAAAGACTCGACCTTTGAAATCATCATCAATCACTTTTTGAAGCATAACTTGCATTGGCGTATTAACAAAAATCATAATCCCACCAAAAGCAAACATGATTCCTATATAGAAAAGAAACATTAGATTATAAGGCATTGGCAAAATTAACGGCAACGTAATTGCACCTATTAAGATGCCCGATAAAGTAATCCCTCGTTTTGAAACAAGCATGGGGTATTTGATTTCTTTTCTTGCAGATAAATAAATTGAAAACAATAGCATCCCAACAGCAAAAGCACCTTCCGTTATCCCAAAATGTTGAGATGCCATTTTCAACTTTTCAATTAAGATAAAAGAATATCCCACCTGAAATGCACCGAACATAAAATTAGTGAATAGAGCAGTCCAAATGATTGCTACTATCGCCGGTTGCAATCTCAAGTGAGCTACACCTTCCTTCATACTTTGCCACATCGATTCTTTTGGCACGCTTTCTAGTACCTCTTTTCGTTTTGCGAACAGCGTAAAATTCATCGTAGATTCGAGCAACACTGCAATAATTGAAGCCGCTAAATAAATGCCAAGGAATACAGGCATCTTTACAAGACCATATAGCAATCCAGCCACAGCAGGACTTCCAATTGCAGCAATTGAAATGGACATTTGATTCAATGACATCGCCTTTTGAATACGTTTTTCATCGACGAGCCCCGTTATCGACGAACTAAAAGTAATACCAGAAAAAGTAGAAGCAATTGATAGAACGACAGTCGTCGTATAAATCGCGAGCAACGATAAACCAAACGTTAAGCTAACAATCAATAAACCTGTAATCGCAAGTGTTGTTGCAATTTGCGCAATGATAACAATCGCCTTCCGCGAATACCTATCTGCCACATAACCTGCAAACGGTGCAAAGAGTGTACGCGGCAATATGTTACACACCAAATTCAGAGCAAAGCTCGTCGCTGATCCCGTCAACTGTAAGATATAGAAACTAACCGCAAATGAATATACTTGCGTTCCAAATGCAGCAATAAGCTTACTCACCATAAACGTCCCTATATGGTAACTAGCTCTCTTTAACTTTTGCTTTTCATCCAAAGAACACACTCCGCCCAAAATATTGTAATTTTTCTGATAAATATACATTATCATATAGTAAACGTAAATAACAATCACTATTTTCGTTGTTGTGTAAGTGAGGTTTACGGGCGTTCCAACTCGCTTTTCGGGCGCGCGAGCGGATTTACGGGCGTTTCAACTCGCTTTTCGGGCGCGTGAGCGGATTTGCGGGCGTTCCAACTCGCTTTTCGGGCGCGCGACAGGATTTACGGGCGTTTCAACTCGCTTTTCGGGCGCGCGACAGGATTTGATGGCGTGCGAACCACTTTTACAGCCGATATACGCACCTAAAAAAAGAAGGAGCAGCTGGCTGCTCCTTCTTTTATGCTTCTACGGTTTGTTTTGTGAGTGCTGAGTCGTACATGTCTTTATCGAGTTCGCCTGTAATGCGCGCGGTTGTTATACCAGTTGTCATTGATCCACTTACATTTATGGCTGTGCGCCCCATATCGATGAGTGGTTCTACCGAGATCAGTAGACCTGCTAGTACGACCGGTAGATTAAGTGCGGAGAGAACGAGTATTGCTGCAAACGTTGCTCCTCCGCCAACTCCGGCTACGCCAAACGAGCTGATTGCGACGATTGCAATGAGCGTAAGTAAGAATGTTGGCTCGAGTGGATTCTGTCCGACAGATGGTGCAATCATAACCGCCAACATCGCCGGATAGATTCCTGCACATCCATTTTGTCCTATTGATAAACCAAAGGATCCTGCAAAATTTGCAATTCCGTCAGGAACACCCAATCGATTGGTTTGTGCATCTATATTTAAGGGCAATGTTCCTGCGCTCGAACGAGAAGTGAAGGCGAATAGCAATGCTTCACCAGCTTTTTTCACATAGGTGAGTGGATTTAAGCCAGACAGGGTAATAATCAGTAAATGAATGACAAACATGACAGCTAACGCAACATAGGATGCGAGGACAAATTTACCCAAACTGTAAATAGCCCCAAAATCTGAAACTGCTACAGTACGCGCAATGATTGCTAATACGCCATATGGCGTTAGACGCAATACGATTTTCACAACCGCCATTATGAGTGAGTATAATGCATCGATTCCTTTTTTCACAAGGACTGCATTCTTCTCATCTTTTCGTGTAAGTGTTAGAAATGCGAATCCTAGAAATGCGGCGAATATCACTACACCAATTGTTGAAGTCGGGCGTGCACCAGTGAAATCAAGGAATGGATTCGCAGGCAGTAAATCAATCATTTGATCCGGCAATGTACGTTCAATCATTCCAGCTTGTGTCTCTTCAAGGGCAGCTCCTCTTGCGTATTCTGCTTCTCCTTGCACAATTTCCGTTGCATCTAAACCAAATAATAAGGTAGCTGAAATACCAATGATAGCAGCAATTGCTGTTGTTCCAACAAGAAGTCCAAGAATAAGTGCAGCCATTTTTCCAAAGTTTTTTCCAATTGTGATTTTTGTAAATGCAGAAAGAATAGAAATAAAGACAAGTGGCATGACAATCATTTGGAGAAGTTTCATGTAACCCGTTCCTATTAAATTAAACCATGGCATTGCTGCTTTTAGCACCTCAGACTCTGTACCATACGCAAAATGCAACACTAAACCATAGACAATTCCTAGACCAAGACCTGCAAATACTTGCTTAGGAAACGAAATCTCTTTGCGATGCATAGCATATAACACACCGACTAACAGTAATAATCCAGCGATTGTAATAATAATTAAAAATAAATCCAACACATTCCCTCCATTTCTCTTTTTTATTGTTTAGAATACTATAAACCTATAATACCTATTAGTCAACTAGGGATTATTTTGGATTGAACCTACCGCTTTTCTTAAGTCAGTTATCCTGTATACTATATGTACCAATCTATTTATTGAGGAGGGCGTGTATGACAGAAGTCATTAGTTTTTCCGTTACTGCTATTTTAATTTTAAATATTTTTCTCGCCGCCGCCTTAATATTTCTCGAACGTAGAGATCCTACTTCTACATGGGCATGGCTTCTCGTTCTATTTTTTATACCTTTTTTTGGTTTCTTCATCTATCTATTACTCGGAAGGAAACTTCGAAAGAAACACCTCTTTCGCTGGGAAGGTCGCAAGAAGATTGGTATTGAAAAACTAATTGATTATCAAATTGAAGCGATCGAAGATGGTTCGCTTGATTTCCGCTTGGATGATACAGCTCATTACAAAGATATGATTTATCTTCATTTACGTAATAATCATGCCGTATTAACACAGGACAATGATGTTCAAGTTTTTAATGACGGGAAAGAAAAATTCGCCTCATTACTCAATGATATCGAAAACGCGAAGGATCATATTCATTTTCAGTATTATATTATTCGATTAGATAATCTCGGGAAAACCATTGTAGAAAAACTGATTCAGAAGGCAAAGTCAGGCGTAAAAGTTCGTGTCCTATTCGATGATATCGGTTCACGCGGACTTCACAAAAGACACCTTAAAGAGTTAGTTGACGCAGGCGGAGAAGTTGAAGCGTTTTTCCCCGCTAAGTTTTCTCCAATAAACCCACGACTCAACTACAGAAATCACCGAAAAATTGTCGTCATCGATGGACGTATTGGTTATGTAGGTGGCTTTAACGTAGGTGATGAATATCTAGGATTGGATAAAAATTTTGGTTATTGGCGGGATACACATTTACGTATTGAAGGTAGTGCCCTTCACCCATTACAAACACGCTTTATATTGGATTGGAGTCAGGCTTGTGTCGACCACCCCATTGAATATCACGATCGCTACTTCCCCGCAATTCCGCGGAAAGGTTCTGTCGGTATGCAAATAGTTTCAAGTGGTCCCGATGCCGAATGGGAGCACATTAAAGACGGCTACTTAAAAATGATTTATCTCGCAAAAAAATATATTTATATTCAAACTCCCTATTTCATACCCGATGTTAGCTTTCTAGACGCTTTACGTATTGCTTGTCTATCCGGAGTAGATGTTCGGATCATGATTCCGAATAAGCCAGATCACATGTTTGTTTATTGGGCAACTTATTCGAATATTGGAAAGCTCTTAAAAGCTGGAGCCAAGGTGTATATTTACGAAAATGGCTTTATTCATACAAAACAAATTGTTGTCGATGATGAATTATCAACTGTTGGAACGGCTAATATGGACGTCCGAAGTTTCCAACTCAACTTTGAAATCAATGCCTTTATTTACGACCGTGAAAAGTCTCATGAGTTGGCAGAACTATTTGAACAAGATATGCAATTATCAACGGAGCTTACGTATGAGATGTATTTGAATCGTTCACGTACGATTCAATTCAAAGAATCCATTTCCCGTTTACTATCACCAATTCTATGACGGAAAAGTGGCTGGGATAAAACTCAATAAAATGAAATACCGTGTGAAGCCAAGTTGCAAGAACCTTGGTTTCACACGGTTTTTTGTTTCAGAGATATTGATGGTTACACTTTACTTTCTACTTATGTCTCAGCCTCTTTTATATCCCTAAATATTCTTCAAGTGTACTATCATTTTCATAAATTACTGTCGCTGCTGCTTCACCGACATAACGATAATGCCAAGACTCGTGCATATAGCCTGTTATATGCTCTTTTCCTTTCGGATAACGCATAATGAATCCATATTTATGCGCATTTTTACTTATCCATTTTCCTGCTTCTGTATCCCCGAAAGAAGCAGATGCATAGTGTTGTGAATAGCCCACTTCTCCTATATCAAAAGCTAGACCCGTTTGATGTTCAGAGTAACCAGGACGAGCGCTGTACGTATCTGCTGCTTCCTCGCCATCTCTGCTAACATAACGTTCATACAGCTCTACTTGACGATCGTATGAGCGGTATGTGCTAAACGCATCTAGTGAAAAGCCTTCTAACTTTGCTGCAGCTGCCATTTTATTAAAAGCTTCTCTCGCTTCTTTACTTTCGCCAGGCTTAAATGTTGAAGGGAGTGGATACTTTTTGTTCGCAACTAAGAATCCGTCTACATACGTCGGTTCTGCCGGAAGCGTTTGCCCTTCGATATATCCCCCCGGGTCTACGTTTGGCTCAATGATTGGTTTTTCAGGTTTTTGTTCTACAGGCTGCTCTACTTCGCCACCAGTTGTCGTCTTATCATCTTGTTTTTTAGGTTCTTTTTTTATAAGCTTTTGACCAGAATCAAGCGCTTTAATTGCTCGATCATAACTTACTTGTGGATTCCAATTATTCATACCAATCCACACGACAAGACTTGTTGCTATAATCGCTATTATGGCTAGCACAATCGTTAAGCCTTTTTTATTTTTCTTTTTTTGATATCTATTCACATTATTTTTTCTCATCACTTAACTGCCTTCCTTCTACAAAAATCTATCCTTATATAGTTTACCATCATTTCATTTCTAGGTCTGCCTGTGCTATCATTAATTTTACAACTAAACAGACAGATTGCAGGGTGAAGTAAATGAATAATCAACGATGGCTCTCTTTGAGTTTCCTAACATTCTTCTTTACATGGGGTGTATTTCTCCCCTATTGGACCGGTTGGTTGACAATCGAGAAAAACCTATCAGTGACTTATGCAAGTATTATAATGGGTGCCGGAATGGTTGCACGATCGTTTTCTACACTTCTTATTTTCCCATATTTAACTTCAAGAATGTCTCTTGTTCGAGTCATGAAATGGACTTCGTTTGTAGCTCTCATTTTAGCCATTCTTTATATACCAAGTTCTTCTTCTATCTCACTTTTCGTGATCACCCTTTTATTCAGCGCAGTTTACCCGATTATACTGCCCGCCGTAGAGAGTGGTGCGTCTGTCTTAATGCAATCTGAACGTATTCATTATGGAAAAAGTCGTTCGTTCGGTTCAATCGGTTATACTTCTGCTCTCCTTTTAATAGGGGCTGCAACAGCTGTTTGGTCCGAACAAGCAATTCTCTATTTTATGATTGCAGGTCTTGCCGTCACTACATTGTATTTCACAAAATCTGCACCTGGGGCTTTACAAGTAAATCCAGTTCCGATCGATAAAGCAAATAAGAGTAATACATTCAAAGCATTGTTTAACACAAAGGGATTCACCGTTGTGCTAGCGCTCGCTATTCTTCTTCAAGGTGCACATGCCTCTTATTACAATTTCGGCTTTATATTTTTAGATGATTTAGGTGTTAATGGATTTTATATCGGCGTCATCTTAAACATAGCCGTTCTTTTTGAAATTCTATTTTTCACGCGTGCTGACCGTTTATTTGCAAATGTAAAAGTGTCTACCATGTTCTTAATAGCAGGAATTGGGTCTACTACAAGATGGGCATTGATTTATCTATTCCCATTCACTAGTGTATTCATCGGCACTCAAGTCTTACACGCTGTATCGTTTGGCGTAGCTCATTTCGCTTTTATTAAATATATTTCAGACAAGCTACCGAAAGAGCAAATCGCTTCTGCACAAGGCATGTATGCCGCATTCGCTATGAGTTTAAGCACCGCGATTCTAACATTCCCTGGCGGTTACTTGTATGATTTATCACCTCGTTTAGCTTTCCTAGGTATGATTGTATGTACAATACCGGCAATTTTCATCGTATTATTGACTCGTAAAAAGTATGCTTATTAATTAATAAAGGACGCTACCTAAGGATTTCAACCCTAGTAGCGTCCTTTCCATTTTATAGATTGAACGTCAATACTAGCATTCCTACAAAAGTAATACCAAAAAAGATAGTAAATCTACGCATCCGTTTAGACTCGCGTTCTAAACCTTGGCTTTTGAATGACAGCTCTCTAACTGTATTGGTTAATGTAAATAAAACTAACATGGCTAACACTGCATAGTTGAGGTTCATTTTGATGACGAAATAAATAGCCACTCCCATTGAAGCAACAATCCCGTTTCCAAACAGTCATCTTTAGTTCATTATGATCAGTCCACTACCTAAAAAAAAGACCGGAGATTTCTCTCCAGTCCAATTAATTCTTTTTATTCTTTTTATTCTTTGTACTTTTATTCGGATTCTTTTTTTCGTTATTAGCCGGTGGTTCCACTTCAACAATTGTTTCTTGCGTAGCAGATTCTACAATAATTTCCGGTTTCTCATAGTATAACCTTCTACCTAGATATGTTTGGAGGATTAGTAGTAGTCCACCTACAGCCCAGTAAAGAGGTAGTGCTGCCATCGCTTTAAACGAAATGAACATAATCATAATTGGCGATAGATAGATGAACGCCTTCATTTGCTTCTTCTGTTGTTCTGGCATTGTCCATAAAGAAATTCGAGCTTGTAGGAAGTATACAGCACCCGCCACAACCATCATAATTCTGTCTGGCTCTCCTAGTGTGAACCAAAGGAATTGATGGTTTTTTACTTCATCTGGTGCATATAAAATTGCAAAGTAAAGTCCCATAATGATTGGCATTTGAATAATCAATGGCAAACAACCCATATTTAGAGGGTTCACACCGTGTTTTGAGTAAAGTCCCATCATCTCTTGCTGAAGTTTCATTTGCTCTTCTTTATTCTCTGTTTCTTTCGCTTCTTTTAGACGTTTTTGGATATCTTCCATTTCAGGTCGAAGTGCATCCATTTTCACTTTCATCGTCTGCTGCGATTTGTAGTTCTTTAACATCAACGGCATGAGCACAAGACGAATCAATACCGTGATTAGTATAATGGACAAACCAAAACTACCGCTAAATAAGTCTGCAAAATAATGCAAGAGCCATTCCATCGGTTTGACAAAAATACTATAAAAAGTGCCTTCTTTGTTCTGAACTCCCGCACATCCACTTAAGAACATTGCGGCCGTCATTAACATCGTCACTAAACCAATTCGTTTTTTCATTAGATTCACCTTCACTATTTCAAACTACTGAAAAGTATAACTTAAAGTACTGTTCCATTACAACTTATGACCCTGATGATTTATTTGAAAGTTTTAATTTCGGACTATTAATCAAGTGTTTTAGTCTTCTACTATTGAATCAGTTATACCCGGTAATTCAAAACGGAAATAGCTACCTACTAATGAACTTCTGAAACGCTTTGGCGTTTCACCTGTATACTGTTTGAAAATCCGCGTGAAATAACTCTGATTACAGAAATTAAAATACTTTGAAATATCCGCAATTTTCATTTCAGAAAAACGTAAATAATACTGTGATTCTTCGACTTTTCGAATATTAATGTATTCTACTAGCGTAAGTCCAGCATGCACTCTAAATATTCTTGATAAGTGACTTGTACTGACACTAAATTTTTTAGCTATCTCTTCTACAGTTAATGGAGATTCTACCTCTGCATTGATGTGAAGAATTACTTTATTTACAGTGTCATGAGCTAGGGACGGATGCTTTTTCTCTTCCAATGCATAAATAAAGAATTCCACCAATTCATCCGAAACATCGTAAATTGTTTCTGCTACTAGTTTAGAATTTATTAGTTTAAAACATGTCAGATTAAAAGCAAATGAATTTCGAGGACTTAAAAAGTTATTTTCTAAATATCTCGTCACAAGCGAGGAAATCGTAATGAAATAATATTTAATATCTTCTAATCGTTTCGTTTTACCATTCACGGAGACCAAGTCAACAATGGCTCTCATTACCTTTGTGGCTTGCTCCTTTTCAAGTCGAATTAACAGCTCTAATAACTGCTTTTCCATCTCAAAAAAGCTTTCAACTCCCGCGTACTTGCCATTTCTTTCAATTTCATTTATTAATTCGATTGCTGATGAATTTTTTTGAGTATCTTCAGCTAATTTCACTAGATTCCACCTCTACTAACTTTGAGTTCATTAATTACTTTTAAAACATTATACAACGTCTAGTTCCTAATCACCTTTTTATTATATAAGAAAAACGTCCCAAAAGGAACGTTTTCTTATTTTAGACATATTTTACTATACTATTACCTATATCTTAGTTCTTTTGCGATTCAGTATTTTGGTTTTCTTTTTTATGATATAACCCGTCTTGGTCTTCGCTTTTTTTTGAATCATCTTGAACTTCCTGATTATAATAATGCACACTCGTTTGAGCACCTTCGCTCACCATTTTATTATCTTGTTCATCATATGGATCAGGATGACCAACTTTCGTTTCTGAAGAACGATTCATCTTTTGTGCATCCATAAAAGAATCGACTTTAGTTTTCATATTCTTGAATGCAACTTGTGCTTTGTCACGGTTTTCCTTTTTACTAAAATAAGCATATGCTCCAGCTGCAATCGTTGCCAAAAGTAAGTTATTCGTTCGTTTACGAGCCATTCAAATCATTCCTCCCAATAGATATAAAATGATATTCTATCTTAAGTATACCCTGTTGTTCCCTTTTGGAAACTATATTCATGCTCTATCTGTAAAACCATGCCCTCACATGCGATGCTATTGTCCATCTAATGTAGTTACACCACTTTAGAATAATGTCCCTTGTCATGCGTACAAAGTTGATGTTGCGTTTGCAAACGAATTGCCGACAGTGCCAGTATTATGCAATGTGGTTAGTACACTTTATGTTCATCAAATTCTTGTTGTATCCATTCTATGTAAACATTCCTCATATATAACATTTTGATGACAACGGTGGTTTTATCGACCTGTTTTTGATATGATAAAAAAAAGAAATGTTGAGGTGATAGTGCGATGATTCGACCTATGACTACCAAGGATAGCGTGCACGTGCAACAAATCGCCCGTAAAACTTGGAGCTCTACTTATGAAGGTATTATTCCTGAGGCCATTCAAAATGACTTTATTGACAAATCATATTCAACTGCGATGATGCAAAAACGTATGGAAAAAACGAATGTACTCATCGTTGAATGTGACAACGAACCGATTGGTTTTGCTAACTTTACAAAAGAAGACGACGATGGCGATTCTGAGTTGACTGCAATGTATATACTGCCTTCACATCAAAAGATAGGGCACGGCGCAGAATTATTCGACGCCATCCTTTCCATGTTGAAGAATGCCCGTCAACTATTTGTTTATGTCGATGGTCAAAATTTAATCGGTCGTTCTTTTTATGAAAAGCAAGGGTTTAAACTCGTCGATATTTTTGATGAGTATTTCGAGGGACACCCTGTAGAAACAGCTCAATACGTCTATTATATTAACCAACCTGCATTAGTCTAATCAAAAAAGCTTGTCCTCATTCAATGAGGACAAGCTTTTTTCGTTGTAATTATAATGGCCTCATAGAGTTGTCTTCCACTTGCGTATACAGCATGTCATCTTCCATTTTAGGTTTCTTTGTGAGCGCTAGAATTGCTGCTATATAGAGTAAGATAGACGGAATTGATATAATTCCACTTAGTACACCTGTAATGATAAACAAAATACCTGCTCGTTTAGGATTATCATTTTTCCAGATATACTTAAGTCCTAAGATTGTAAGTATTAAACTAATTACACTTAACGCAACCCCAAACCACATAACTCCCCCCAAAAGATTTAAGAAAGATACGAGCATTTCTGGTTCTATTATCATTGTACTAGGATCATTTTCAAAATCCGTCATCATCGCTTCTATGAATACCGGATTTTCTTTATTCATATTAAAGAACACAGTTAGGCTTATTATGATAAGTAAACCAAATGTAATCAATAGTGCGCTTATAATCCCTAATACTTTTTCTGCTGTTCTATTCAATGAGAAACACCCCTTCTTATTACTCTCTTAAGAGTATACGATATATCTTGAAAATGGTTTTGTTTTTCTCAAATTCCAAAATGAATGTTTCATCTTTCTATGAGCGGGTATTTATTTACTACAGACAAAAAACCTATACTAAGAAAGGGGACGTTACAAATGGAGAAAAACTTAATTTTTAATCAGACAGATATGTTGTATACTGTCGCCGGTGCTTCTGTGTTGACAACAATCCTATACTTTATCATGTCGGTTTGAGGTGTTTATATGAATAATTATAAATATAATGATGATTAAAAGGCAATCCATTAATGGTGTTTATATGGATTGCCTTTTTGTATCGTTAATTTTTCACATCATTATATTCTTTATATCGTTCAAAAGCAGTCACAACATATGAACAAACGGGCTCCATTTTAAAGTCATTTTCTCGTGCATACTGTGCGGCACAATCCAAAAGTTGCTTCGCTACTTTTTGCCCTCGTAGTTCTTGTGCAACAAATGTATGATCCATCACCATGACTTCACCGAGAATGGTCCATGTGATTTCCGCAAGTAGCTTGTTGTTATCTTCATTACGATATGCGAATGCATCGCCACCTAAATCCACTAAAGTAAATTCCATTCTGACTCCCTCATCCCATTAAGTATAATGATTTGTATGTTATCAGTACGCTCTGCTTAATTGAACCAAGATTTAACTGAATTGGCTAAGTCTCTAAAGAAGTCTTTAACGTTTTCCCAAAATCCAGGATCTATTTCACCAATTTTATCTTTAATTTTTGAAGTGATATCTGTTAATTGTTCTGATATTTTACCAAAATCAATATCAAGTTCACGAATTCGATCCATTAAGTCAACTAGCATTTGTCGATCTGTGTCACTCAGTTCGATATTGAGCTTTTTAAGTTGCTCTGAAACAATTCGTTCTACATCTTCTTTTGTTGCTGGATTTTGTTCTGAAATTTGCTTTTTGATTTCAGTCAGTAATTCTCCAACTTTTTCTTTGTCAACGCCCGACTTCTCTGAGAATTTAGTCGCTAGATTCAATTCGTCATTAGCTACGTCTGTTCGTTCTTTATCTAACTTCTCTCCCGAAACTTCATACGCTTTGTAAATGCCGACAAGCGCGGAATGACCTGTAACTTTTTTCGGTGATGCCACTTCAACTACAGCATCTTCAATTCCAGCGGTTAGCATAGCGTTCGCATACATTTCTGGAGTTACTTGAGTAATATTTTCTTCTGTAACAATATTAATGACTAATCCTTTTCCTTCGTCCTGTCTTGTTATCTTAGCAGACGAATACATTCTCGCTTTAGAATCTCCGCCTTTAATATATTTAATAAGATCACTGCCATCTATCGAAATTTCTTCTACTTCTGCTTCCTTTGCAACGTCTAAACTTTTCTTTACGCTATCTTTTTCACTATCCGATAAATTTGCACCATAGACAATGATTGGCACACCTAATTTTTCATTAATTCCCTCGTCCGCACTTACTTGTGTCGGCAACAATATACCAATGGATAAAACAGTTGCACTCATTATTGTAAGAATCTTTCTCATGTACATTCCTCCTAGTTTTATAGATTAATACGATATAGTCTATGAATAAGTTCCCGTTCACAGTATGAAAATTACTTAAGCATGGTCCAACCTTCACTTTGTTCGATACGGCCTTCCTTCATTAATCTTCCTAACGCACGTTTGAATGCCGCTTTACTCAAACCGAACTTTTCCTTTACTTCATCTGGAGATGACTTATCTGTAAACGGCATCCGACCACCTGCTTCGTTTAAATACCGCAATACCGTTTCTGCATCATCCCCGAGACGCTCTTCTTTCCTCGGCAACATTGAGCCGTTTAGCGTCCCATCATCTCTAACACCTATGATACGGACATCAACTTCTTCTCCTAAACGTGGTTCACTCTGTTGTTCACTATTGTGTATGAATACTCTATAATTTTCAGGTATTGTTAGCATGAATGAGCCAACAGGTAACAATCGGTATGCGCGGCATTTTAGGTTTTGATTAAAAACAGATGTAGGTGCTTCAGTAATTTGCTCTAGTACACGCTCTTCTGTCCCAAGTCGTCCAAATATGTTTCCGCCCAAATCTGTGCGTAACGTCATGTATAACGAATCATCTACTGCTGGCCACAATGCTCGTAGGCGTGGCATATCATTTCGATTTACTAACACTTCAAATGATGAGCCAATGTCAACGAAGACCCCTTCTCTGTCATCTACTCGAATGACACGTGCCCACCCATAAGACTCGGCAGTCATGTATGGCATTTTCATAGTAGCCGTTAATTCGCCTCGACGATTTGCATATAGAAATACTTCAATACGATCTCCTTCAGCGATGGATTCATCAGCATCTGAAACGTTCATCATAATATCATTTCCCTGACCATCTAGTACCCATCGTGAACCATCTCTTTCAAGCACTTCTAACTCTGCAGTATAACCTGATTTAAGACCTTCTACTTCCATTTCATCTACCTCTTTCTAGCGCCCTATTGATCGCTATTCAACTTTTTAACGAACTCTTTATCTTGTTCCATTGCTTCTACTAATGCAGTAATGCGATCCATCGCATTCCAACTTAAGTGGTGTTCAATTCCTTCTACATCACCATAAATATTTACTTCATCGACTCCAATGATACGAAGGAATTGTTCAAGTAATTCATGTCGTTTGACAAGTCTTTTACCGAAATTATAGCCTCTGTCAGTCAATGCAAGTCCTTTATACCGTTCGTATATAACATATCCTTCACGATGCAATCGTTGTGCCATTTTAGTAACAGAGGATGGCAGCACAGCGAGTGATTCCGCAACATCCGATACGCGAGCGACTCCTTTACCTTCGATATGCAAATAGATTTGCTCTATATAATCTTCCATACTTGGTGTTGCCAATCCTACCGCCTCCAGTATGTATTCCCGCTACACTCACTAATTACTCCAAATTCCGCTAAAATGTTTACATATTCTTTGACGGGGGTAAATTCAAAGTACACTTAAAAAGGAGTGATTGATATGGGAAAAATTCTATGGTTATTAATTGTAGCACTTATTGTATTTTGGATAATTGGTTTCGCAGCTAAAATAGGTGGCGGACTTATACACTTCCTTCTTCTAGTCGCTGGTATTGTACTAGTTATCCAACTTATTACAGGTAGACGGTCCGTCTAACGAAAAGGATGTCGACTTCAGTCGGCATCCTTTTTTTGTTCCTTAAAAATTTTTTGACTTGATATATGAGTTACCGCCATGCAGCTGTCGTCGCACGACGCGACGCACTTAAGCTGCCTTCCACTGTTATTGGCTAGTTCCGAGCGTCAGCTCCTCGGGTCATAAGGCGTTTCGCTGTGGTGGCTGTGGTGCGCCATCCTCGCAAACCACCTTATGCCTGTCGGAGCTAAACGACGCTCTCCACTTTTCCACATTAATCTATTTTCGCATAGATGCATGTATTTCGTAAAATGTTTCCATCTGGCGAGAGTGCATTTTGTTTAAGTATCCCCTCTAAGACGAATCCTGCCCGTTCTGCTACACTTCGACTTTTCGAGTTTCTTTCATCGCAATGAATTTCGACGCGACGCGCACCAAGTTCTTCAAACGCAAATTGCTCGATCCGTTGAACAGCCTCAGTCATATAGCCTTGCCCTTCAAAATCAGTCGCTAGCCAGTACCCAATTTCAAATTTCGGAATCGACCAATCAATTCTATGCAAACCCGATGACCCAATGAACTCGCCAGTTTCTTTATGGAAGAGATGAAAACGTAAATCTTGACGCGTAATAAAATTCGCAATCGCTTTTCGTAGACTTTCTTCTGTTACATGAAGCTCTGGTTCAGGTTGTGCCCAAGGCATCCACTTACGAAGCGCTGGAATCGATCGACGGATGGCATGCCAAGCTCCTTCTGCGTCTTCAAGTTTAGGTGCACGTATGACTAATCTTTCGGATTCAAAGGACTCTGGAAAGTTAGGAATTGCAGGTGACGCCTTTTCTCCTCTTGCTTTAACGCCATCTTCCCATATGACCGGGGTTGTCGTCCCTGCCATAAAGTCTTCTCTAGTAATACCATACGTTACAGCATCATAGTACGAGTTCTCTATTGGAGAGAACCAAGCTTGTCGCAGATGTGCTTCTTTGACAAATCCTGCCCGTTCGAACGTTTTTCGCATCGCAAGATTGTCTTGACGTGTGTGGCCTTCAAGTCTAATTTTCTTTTCCGATAGATTAAAGACATATTCCGCTACTAATCTAAGCGCTTTTGGCCCATAGCCCATTCCTCTTGAGACATCTGCAATTCGCAAATCGAATAATGGGATTGCATCTTGTAGATCATGGATTTTGACAATACCAATTTTATCGCCATTTTCATTTTCGACCCATAATGTTTTTACTTCGTCAGATTCGTAACCGCCTTCTTCAATGGATTTCTCGATGATACTTCTTCCCGGATGAGAATTGCCGTGGTACGGCCATGTATTCGTAGTCATAAAATGAATGAGCTGTTCTTGCTCTTCCATTGTCCATTCTTGTAAGTGCATCTGAATCTCCTCCATTAGCGCTTCACCTATTTATTTTGAACTCGTAGCAAGCGAAGTGAGTTCAAGACAACTAAAAGTGTTGCTCCCATGTCTGCAAATATAGCAATCCATAATGTTAGCCAACCTGGAATGATAAGAAGTAACGCTATTATTTTTAATCCTACAGCAAACATAATATTTTCCTTAATAATTCGCAATGTTTTTCGACTTAACTTTATTGTATAAGGAAGTTTTTCGAGGTCATCAGCCATAAGAGCAATATCCGCTGTTTCTAATGCAGCATCAGTCCCAGCTCCGCCCATTGCGATTCCAACGGATGCAGTTGCGAGCGCCGGCGCATCATTCACTCCATCACCTACCATTGCAACACGGCCAAAGTCCTCCGTCAACCTTTTAATGGCTATCAATTTTTGTTCTGGCATTAACCCTGCTCTGACATCCGTCATCCCTAATTCTTTTGCAATCGCTTGTGCCGTTGCTTCGTGGTCACCCGTTAGCATAACTGTATGCTTAATGCCTATCTCTTTTAGCTTATTTAATACATCTACGCTTTCTTGACGTATGGGATCTGCTACAGCAACTAATCCGCTAAATGTTGTTTCAGTGATAATCGCCATCACCGTTTTCCCTTGTTGTTGAAGTGTTGTTGCTTCCTTTAACGCAAATTCAGGCACTATTGAAATTTCCATAGCCCAATTTAAACTTCCAACTGAAATTTTCTTGCCCTCTATTTCAGCAAAAGCGCCTTTTCCTGTCACCGATTGAAAATTTAACGGGGTACCTTTAACTGCACCATTTTCGTCAGCATATGTTGTAATCGCTTTTGCTAGCGGATGTTGAGATAGCGATTCAACTGTCGCTAATTGGCTTAACAAAATCTTTTCATCATAGCCATTTTCGACAATAAAATCTGTCACTTCAGGATATCCTTTAGTTAGAGTACCTGTTTTATCAAAAGCAACCGCATCCAGACGACCTGTTTCTTCAAGATGGATACCACCTTTTATGAGTACCCCCTGCCTAGCTGCGTTACCAATAGCAGTTACAATTGCAACGGGGGTTGAAACGACAAGTGCACATGGGCAACCAACTACAAGGACTGCCAACCCTTGATAGATCCACGTATTCCAATCCGCACCAAATAATGGCGGTACAACGGCAACTAAAATGGCTATCAAAATAATTGCTGGCGTATAGTAAGTGGCAAATCGATCGACAAATTTTTGAGAGGGTGCTTTTTCAGCTTGCGCCTCTTCAACAAGATGAATAATCTTAGCAATCGTTGTATCTCCAACTACTTTAGTAACCGTTACTTCAAGTGCACCTTCTTCATTGAGTGTACCCGCAAACACCTCGTCACCATGTTGTTTCATAACTGGTACAGATTCTCCTGTAATTGCGGCTTGGTTAACAGTACTCGTTCCAGAACTAACGACTCCATCCATCGCTATTTTTTGACCTGGTTTAATAATTAATATGTCGCCAATCGCTATATCTTCAGTAGCCAATTCTACAGCATTGCCATTCCGACGAACCATCGCCGTTGGTGGTGCGATTTCCATTAGTTTTTGTATTGACTGACGGGCTTTGCTCATCGAAAAAGCTTCTAATGCTTCACTAACGGCAAATAAGAAGACGACAACTGCACCTTCCCGCCACTCGCCAATGAATACTGCTCCGATAATAGCAATCGTCATTAACGTTTTCATATCGAACTCAAAATGCAGTAAATTAAGTAGCCCTGTTTTAAACATCCCTAATCCACCGATGATAATAGATACTGCGAAGAGACCAATCGCAATCACGTCAGATTCACCGTTACGTATGGATACACCCCATCCAACAAGTAGGAATAGCAGTGAAAATAATGTAATCAAATTCTCTTTCTGTTTAAAGAAAGGTGTCTTGACAATTTTTCTGTTCATATGAAGGGGAACGACTTTGATACCGTCAAATGCTCCAGCTGCTTCTAGCTGTTCAATTGTAGCTGTTCCAGCAAACGAAAGCTTCGATGCACCAAAATTCACTTGTGCACTTTCAATTGCTGCTATCTTTTTCACATTGTTTTCAAATTTCATGGCACAGCTCGCGCATGTTAGGTTTTCCAAACGGTATTCTTGCTGCTCATTGTTCTCCATCGGTGTCACCTTCTTTCGCATGTTCCACTGCAACTACAACGAGTTGATGAACATGATTGTCTGCTAAAGAATAATAAACCATTTTCCCTTTTTTCCTCGACTTTGCTAGACCATGTTCACGCAAGTACCGTAAATGATGAGACGCAGTCGCTACTGACGAATCAATTACCGCAGCAACATCGCATACACATAATTCATTTTCTAGTGTTAGTGCATATGCAATTTTGAGTCTCGTTTCATCAGCAAAAGCTTTAAATATTTGTACAACTTCACCTAAATCCGGTAGTTTACTTTGCAAGTTCTCAACTAACTCTTCATGAACGATTGTCACTTCACATAGCTCTCTGCTCGTCATAAAAGCACCTCATTCAAATGTTCGTTTGATTAACTATAAGTATATGCGCACCGAAAACTTTAAGCAAGGTCATTCAAACACCCATTTGAATAAGTTCGTTTTTTAATGATCACTTTTTATCTAATTTAAGAGGAGGGCTCTTTTATGTACAAACGAATTCTAGTAGCGGTGGATGGTTCTACAAATTCATTACGAGCAGCAACACACGCCGCCTATTTAGCATCTACATGCACTGATATCATCGTAGAAATTCTGTACATACTAGATTGTGTTCGAACGCGCTCAGACATTATCGTAGATGTTGGCAGAGAAGACCTCCACATTGACCGCTTGAAGTTACTTTCACCTATTGAAAATCTCTTTAAAGATAAAGGTATCCCACACTATTTAGTCATTAAGCACGGTCAACCAGCTTCCACTATTATTCTTTATGCTAACAATAGTAACTTCGATTTGGTGATAGTAGGAAGTCGCGGGTTAAATTTTTTTCAAGAAATGGTACTTGGGAGTGTCAGTCATAAGGTAGCCAAGCGAGTTAATGCACCCCTTTTAATCGTCAAATAAATCCCTAATAGATCTTTACAAATTAAAAAGAGGAGCTTTTTTATGCTCCCCCTTCTCTTACTTCTTCGCTTTTAATGTTAATACGTTTCCGTTCTTCACTTTAGCTGTTAAAACCGTTTCGTGATAACGACCTTGCGCCCAATCTTCTGCTTGGTCGTGGAACCACTCCGATTTCATATGCCCACTTTGTCCCGGTCCTACAACATGTGAAGCTTTAGATAAGTCATCCAGGTCCGCTACAAATCGCCAGGACGCACCATGATTTACGGTTCCATCTTCTTTAAACGCCGCTGCTTGAACAGTAATGTTAGAACCGCCAATTTTTTGTTTCTTTGGGTTTAAGAAATATTCAAAGATTGGTGATGAACTAGCAAGCGGATGAGAAAATGCAAGTTGGTGGAATTCTCCCCATTTCCAATCTTTCATATCCTTACCGAACTCTTTTTCAATGTCTTTAATTGCTATTAAGAATGATTCACGTACCCATTTATCAATGCCGCCATATGCTGTTACCCACTCGCCCGATTCCCCTGCATAGCCCTCCCGTAACATCGCATCCGTAATTTGACCTTTTCCTGGCATCAAATTATAGACATCTATTGGCATTTCTTTACTAAACATCGTGATAGGTAATTGCTTTATCCACTTATGGAAAACGAGTGGCGCAGCCGAATCAGTCGAATCGTACTGATTCCACTTCTTTAACATATCCAGTACATCGTTATAATGACCTTCATATTCATCTTCAACAGAGCCAATCATGTCCCCCAAAAATTCCCGTGCATACAAATTCTTTTGATCCATTTGCAATTTCTTCATATCTGCAGCAGTGAATTTATCTCCAGCTTTTAATACTTCTGCAATCCGTTCATAACGGTAAGGTTGTGCCCAAAACGTTGTAATGTGATAGGGATAGGAATCATTGATGACTTCATTATTTGCAGTTGCAATAAAACCTTCCTTCGGATTCACAACACGCGGCAATTCGTCATATGGAATATAACTTTCCCATCCATATTCCGAAGAGTCTCCCGGAACAGGTAGTTGTGCATCACCTTTTTTGCGGATTGGAATTCGACCATTCGCTTTGTATGCAATTGTGCCATCTTTCGCTGCAAAGACAAAATTTTGAGCAGGTGCATTAAAATCTTCTAATGCCGTTTCAAACGAATTCCAGTCGTTCGCTTTGTTCATATTCATAACTGCTTCTAGTTCTTTCGTTGGTTCTAGCGCTGTCCATTGCATCGAAAACAAAGCATCAGGATTTTCTTCTTTATATACAATATCTGAGATAATAGGTCCATGCCTTGTCACAACCACTTCAAAAGGTATATCGGCAGCACCTTTTACTTTGATCGTTTCATCCCGTACATCCGCCTGTTCCCACTCACCGTCGTAGAGAAACTGATTCGGATTATCTGGGTTTGGCTTTTCAATATATAAATCTTGTACATCTGGTCCAACATTTGTTACTCCCCAAGCAATTTCCTCGTTATGCCCAAGCATGATCCCTGGCGTTCCAGCAAATATAACACCACTTACATTTTGTTCAGGTGATTTCAAATGCATTTGGTACCATATAGAAGGCGTACTCAAACCAAGATGGGGATCATCTGCAAGTAACGGCATTCCTGATGCCGTTTTGTCACCAGCAACAACCCAGTTATTGCTGCCGTTAAATTCATGAGGTATTAAATCCGCGTTAAATCTACCAGCCACCGCTACCGGATTTGCTATATTCGCTTCAATAATAGATGGTGCATTTTCCGGGTACGTAATGAATAATTCTTTCGCTTTTTCTTCTGAAAAATGATTCAATGCCCAATGTCGAACCGCTAGACTATCCCAGTTTCCTCCTAGATCATACGCCATATATTTTCCAATCGTTAACGAGTCAATCGGCGTCCATGGTTCTGGCTTATAACCTAAAATTTTGAACTCATACGAAAAAGCTCCACTTTTCTCTGTTTGCTCAATAAACGCATTAACACCTTCCGCATACCAATTCAATACTTTTTTCGCTTGATCGCCATAGCCGTCATAGGATGCTTCTGCAGCTACACGCAAACTGAACGTCTTAAATAACTTATCATTCCCTACCGCCGCTTCACCGACAACTTCAGACAGGCGACCACTCGCTTGTCTACGCGCTAAATCCATTTGGAATAAACGATCCTGCGCCTGCGCAAAACCTTGCGCTCTATATAAATCAGCATCCGACTTAGCAGTAATATGTGGAACCCCTGATGTATCTCGCACAATCGTCACATCTTCGTCTAAAAAGTCAGCGCTAAGTTCCCCAACAATTAGCGGTTTTGACTTCCCTATGTATACATTTACAACGATTACAGCCACTACCGAAATACTAACTAGTACTGCTAAAATCCACAGACCTATTTTTGACCATTTACCCAGTTTTCTCCCTTTTCTCCCCATTTAAACAACTCCCTTTCTCTTTGACTACTATTCGATTCAAGCCTCGAAATATCCTCTATACAACGAGACAAAAAATAGAACTAGCACTCATTCGCTAGTTCTATCCTCATCTTTCTCACCGTGTAATACGTCATACAACTCGTCTTCAACAGAAATATCTGCAAGTTTTACTTTTGAACGATATGCCGCTCGGATGATTAAGTGACCCGCCACTGGAGCAGTTAAAAACACAAATATAATGCCAAGTATGACACGCACACTAATGAAATGCTCGTTAAACCAAAAGTATAAAAATGTCCCCGATAGTGTCAGTAACACCGCAAGTGTAGAGCTTTTCGTAGCAGCATGGGATCTCGTATACACATCTGGTAAACGAATCAATCCAAAGACACTAATTACACTCGCAATGCCCCCCGTTAGGATAAGAAAAGCGCCAATAAATTCACCGATCTCGTTTCCGTTCAACGATAACCCCCCTTTCAATCGATTTTGAAAAGGCAATTGTTCCAATGAACGATAAAATACCAACTATTAGAATCACTTCCAAAAAAGCTTTTGTCTTCATCACTACGGAAACAACCGCGATAAGAGCAATTAAATTCACTCCAATTACATCCAAAGCAATTACCCGATCTGGCATTGACGGACCCAATATAATCCGTAACACTGCAATTGCAATTGTAATTGCAAACAAAATGAGGGAGATTGTGAGCATCATTTCAATCATTAGCGGGTCACCTCCATAATCGCTTTTTCAAAGTTTCGTAATTGCTTCAATAACGACGCACGAGATTTTTCGACATCCATTGCATGGATATAAAGTGCATCGCCTTCCGGTGTAACTTCCATTACGACTGAACCTGGCGTTAACGTAAGCAACAGTGAGAGCATCGTGACCTCTGTATTACTTTTTAAAACTGTATCGTATTTAAAGATGCCTGGCTTAATTTTTAACTTAGGACTTAAAATTTGTTTCAATACAATAACACTCGATTGTGTCAGTTCTGAAATGAAGATGAACAACAGCTTAAATGTAGCGTATACCCGTCGCAAGTAAAATTGTGTTCCAAAAAAGCGATGCATAAAATAGATGATCCCAATTCCAACTAAAAAACCAGCAAAAAAGGTTGTGAATTTTAGTTCATCCTCATCGATTAATGTCATCCATAAAAATGCGATGAACAGGTTTAACAGTAACTGAGCTGGCATTATCCTTCACCTCATCATTTCTTTCACTCGATTGTATTCAACACTGCGCGAATGTAAATGGATGGATCCGTTAACGTGCGTGTTGCATCGCTTACATATGCCGAAATTGCATCTGCACCTAGGCCTAGTCCAATTGTTAATAAGCCCAATAAAACGCTCGGTATGAGAACACCCATCTTTAAAGGTTTGTCGTCATCTTCACTAATGATTGTCTCACCCCAGAAACAATTTAAGAAGATTCTTAGCAATGAATAGAGAACAAAAATACTCGAAAGGAACCCTACTCCTAACAACAGATAAGATTCTGACTCAATTGCACCTTGTCCGATGAACACTTTACCGATAAATCCACTTAACGGTGGAATTCCTGCTAATGAAAGCATTGCAATAAAGAACAACCAGCCTAATACAGGATAATTTCGAATTAAACCGCTCATTTCTTGGATTTTAGACTTTCCTGTTAAGTAAATCATCGTTCCTACCAATAGAAACAATAATGCTTTAACAATGATGTCATGAACTAAATAATAGATGGATCCTTGTAGCGCAACATTCGTTGATAGCGCAAGTCCTATCAAAATGAATCCAACCGAAATCACAACGTTATACGTAGCAATTTGTCGAATATCATTGTAGGCAATTGCGCCAATGCTTCCACCAATCATAGTGATGACTGCCATCACTGCAATGAGTGTATGCGTAATTGATGGCTCGTGGTAAAAGATTAATGTGAACACGCGGAACATAGCATATATGCCGACTTTTGTTAGCAACGCACCGAACAACGCGGCAACGGCAGTTGGTGGAACACTGTATGATCCAGGCAACCAAAAGTATAAGAGTAACCCGGCTTTTAATGCGAATACTAGTAAAAAGATTAAACTGATAATAGTTAAAAGTGGACTTTGCCCCACTTCTGCAATCCTCACCGACAAATGTGCCATATTTAGCGTTCCGACAGTTCCATACAAATAGGCAATACCTAGCAAGAAGAACCATGAGGACAGAACGTTAACTGCAACATATTTGATGGATTCCATCAATTGTACTTTGCGACCACCCAATGCAATGAGTGCATACGATGATAGCAACATGACTTCAAAACTAACAAAAAGATTGAATAAGTCGCCCGTTAGAAATGAACTATTTACGCCAGTTATAAGAAAGAATACAAACGGATAGAAAAACATCTGCTTATATGCTTTGCCCATTGTTGAAAATGCATAAAGTAAAATAATTCCGGTCACAATCGATGATGTCAATACGAGCAACATTGAAAAGGAATCTGCAACGAATAGGATGCCGTAAGGTGGTTTCCACCCACCGAAATCCAAACGTAAAACGCCTTCTCTTTGAATACGTTCTAATATGTATACACTGACAGTTGCCGTCAGTATGATGGAGACGATGCTCAACAATTGCTGAAGCTTTACATTGGAACGTATGAATACAAGAATAATTCCAGTTAATAAAGGAATCAACATTGGAAGTACTAGAATATTATTCATTTTTAGGACCTCGCAATTCAAGGAGATCTGCTGAACCAGTTTCCTTATATGTTCTGTAAGCTAGCACCAATAAGAAGGCTGTCACTGCAAAGCTAATAACTATCGCCGTTAAAATTAAAGCTTGTGGCAGTGCATCTGTAAATCCCGCCTCATGTTCTCCAATTAGTGGTACACCACCTTGTTTAAGTCCGCCCATCGTCATTAATAAAAGGTGAACAGCATGAGACAATAATGCAGTTCCTAAAATGACGCGGACGATGTTGCGACATAGTAATAGATATACTGCAATTGTAACTAGTACTCCAGCAAGTATCGTGATTAACGTTTCCACGGCTTACACATCCTCACTAATGCTTAAAATTATCGTAACAACTACCCCGACGACAGTTAATGCAACACCCGCTTCAAAAAGCGTAACCGTTGATAATTCTGTTTCTCCGAACACCGGTAAATTAAAATGACCTGCAGTCTGAGTTAAAAACTCAGACCCAAACAATAGACTTCCAACACCTGTACCAACCGCTAATAGCACACCAAAAGCAGCAACTTTTTTAAAATCAAAAGGTATCCCAAAATGGACAGTTTCCATATCATTAACGAGATAGAGTAACACAAATCCTGAAGATAGCACTAGCCCGCCAATGAAGCCACCACCAGGATTATTATGTCCCGATAGGAAGAGCTCGACACCGAATGTTAAAATGATGAATACAACGATTTTCGACACCGTCTGTAAAATGACATCATTCACTTTCAACGTCCTTCTCCTCCTTTCTGGATTTTAGTTTGATGATTGAAAAGACTGCAAGTCCCGCGATGAACAACACGACTACCTCAAGCATCGTATCAAATGCACGGAAATCCCCTAATATTGTATTCACAATATTTTTACCACCCGCTAGATTATATGAGTCTTCAAAGTAGAGTGAAATGGAATCGAACATTTTATTCCCTTGAACCGCCAAAGCCAGGACCGTTACAACTACACCAACTGCAACGGAAATAATTCCATTTACCAATTTAGTTACAACAGCGGATGACTCTCTTTTCCATTCAGGAAGAAAATAAAAAACAAGCAGAAATAATGTTGTCGTTACCGTTTCTACGATAATTTGTGTTAACGCTAAGTCTGGGGCACGGAAGATAACAAATAGAAAGGCAATGGAATAACCAAGTACACCATTTAATAAGATTGCAGTCGTTCGTGCCTTTGCAAATAGGATGGCACACGCTGCTATCATCATGACAAATATAATAATGTACTCGTTTACTGTAATTACGCTATCCTTCGACGTATCGATATGAAAGCTCCCTAGCCACAACAAGCCTCCACCAATTAGTACGATGAAAAACGAAAAGATATATACAAAATAATCTTTTAAGTAGCCTGTCATGTAGCGATTTGTCAATGCTTCCGAACCTGAACCAAGTTTAGCAAGAGTGTTCGTGTATAACGTGTCTAAGTTCCAATTCAATGGTGAAGCCGTATAGATCCCGCGCCAGTATTGAAGGTATCTGTAAAGGAGTGCACCGACAACCACTACTCCAACCGTTAATGCGAGAGTAGCATTAAAACCATGCCATGCAGCAATGCGTGGAACTAGTCCAGGAGCCCCTTCGAGTGCTGGATAGATAGATGCCATTGCTGGTTGCAATATCCACTTCCCAATCACATTAGGGAAAAAGAAGATACCGACAACGAAACAAACAAGTACGATTGGAGATACAAGCATCCCTATTGGAGCTTCATGCGCTTCACGATCTAATCTTGCCGGCTGGTGGGCACCGAAAAAGGTTTGGAACACGATAATCATTGAATAGACAAACGTGAACACACTCGCAATCCATGCAATCACAGGAATCAATGTGGCTAAAGCTCCTATCGATAACTCGTCAAAATGACGTGCGAATAGCATCGCTTCAAAGAACATTTCTTTACTCAGAAAGCCGTTGAAGGGAGGCAATCCAGCCATCGAGAAACTGCCTATCATCGCTACTGTAAATGTAATCGGCATAAGCGCCATCAAACCGCCTAAACGGCGAATGTCTCGCGTACCTAATTGGTGATCTAGAATTCCTACAACCATGAATAGTGCACCTTTAAACGTTGCATGATTAATGAGATGAAATAATGCAGCAAATGTCGCTTGTGTGTAGAGGATTGTGTTTACATTGTAGTCGTTTGCATGCGCAACTGAACCCAATCCTAACAAACTCATAATTAGCCCAAGTTGACTCACTGTAGAGTAAGCGAGTAGTGCCTTCAAATCTTTTTGCCGCACTGCATTAAACGAGCCCCAAAACAACGTAATTATTCCGACGCAAGTCACTGCATAAAACCAAATGGATTCACCACCAAATACAGGTGTGAATCGAGCAACAATGTAAATCCCCGCTTTTACCATCGTAGCTGAATGTAAATAAGCACTAACTGGCGTAGGCGCCTCCATCGCGTCAGGCAACCATATATGAAATGGGAATTGTGCTGACTTCGTAAATGCGCCCAGCAACACAAGTACCATCGCAGGAACAAACAAACTGTTTCCAGTATAATCACTGATTGTCGCAATAATTTCTCTGACACTAAACGTATTCGTCATGACATATAACATGATAAAACCTGCAAGCATCGCGATTCCACCAGAGACGGTAATAAGCAATGATTTTTGCGCACCATATCTCGATTTTTTCCGATGATACCAAAATGCTATTAGTAGAAACGAGGAAATACTCGTGAGCTCCCAAAATACATACAGCACCATCAAGTTATCTGATAGCACGACTCCTAACATCGAGCCCATGAATAACAATAAGTAGGCATAAAACCGTCCTAATGCTTCACGTTCCGATAAGTAATAGATGGAATACAACACAACTAATGCGCCGATACCCGTAATGAGCAGTACGAAGATCATGCTAAGTCCGTCTAAATATGTAGTGAAGTTAATACCAGCAGTATCAATCCACTTAATTGTATGTATAAATGTTTTCCCTTTTGAAATAGCGGGAATGAAACTAACCATTATAAGGAATAGTGTTAGAGGGATAATGATGACGAACCAACCAATATTACGATTCGGTATATGTCGATAGATGAACGGCACTAATAATGCAGCCATAAAAGGTGCTAGGATAACAATTGGAATAAACAAGAAACACAAACCCCCAATAGAAGTCGAATTACAATGAGTGACTGAAGCAACACTATCCGTCACCAAAATGGAACTAGTATTAAAGCAGTTATGTGTATAAAGCATTTACATTCAATCAGGAGCTTGACTCAAAGCCTTAGTGAAGGGATAATGAGTAGCCATAGGAACCATGCAAGAGGAATTAGAATTAGGATTAGTTTACATAAGAAATTATACACTAAACATAGTCCATCTGCACTTGAACACTACAATCGCTTCTCTTCCTTATTAAAAAGACTATCAATTTCATTCGTAATTTGATAGCTTTGTATCTATGTACTATCCATTATTTATATAAGAGGTGACTACCGTCATGGGAAAAGTGAAAGGCCGTATGGATGAGAGCATTCTCGTATGTGTATATTACGGTCCAAATGGTGAACGTCTCATAAGACGTGGTTATAAAATGGCGAGCATTATGGATTGTCCTTTGTACATCCTAACGATTGACCCGCTCCCATATGATGAATTTAATGCTGAGAAATCAGAGTATGTCGATCGATGGAAAGAACTTGCTGAGGAACTTGATGTGGAAGATTTCTTCATCCGAGATAACGAAAAACGCCCAACTGCAAAAGTCATTTCTGAAGTTGCACATCAAAATAACATTACGCAAATCATCATTGGACAAACCGCACAAAGTAGATGGGAAGAAATCACTAAAGGTTCATTTATGAACGTACTTTTACGTGAAATTACTTTCGTTGATTTCCACGTTGTGTCAGTTGACCGTGCCATTAAAGATGAAATTGAAGGTTTATTTGAGAAAGGCGTTCGCGCATACCTTATCGAAGATGGCGATGGCTTCCGCGTAAGTTTTACACTGTCAAAAGTTGTGAAACATGAGGGCATCTTCTTTAAAGAAGTCGGAACTGATTTTAACAACGGTATCTTTAAATTTATGAATAACAATAAGATGTGCCAAGTACACATCACTGATGACCAGGTAACCGATCCGTCTATGATTCAATGCAAAGCTGAATAGACATTTAGATATATGAAAAGATGGAAGACCTGTTAGGAGGCCTTCCATCTTTTTTATTACAAATTATACAACAATCTTACTCCGGTAATTGTTCACCAACAATTTTAACTTCCAACTCTAACGTTACATCGAACTTTTTCTTCACAGCTTCTTGCACCATTTCGATTGTTCGAATGTAATCTGATGCAGTCGCTTCATTTTTGTTAATAATGAATCCTGCATGTTTTAGAGAAACTTCCGCACCACCGTGGCCTTTTCCTTGCATGCCACAATCCTGAATCAACTTCCCGGCAAAGTAACCTGGTGGGCGTTTAAAAACACTGCCAGCTGAAGGGTATTCAAGTGGTTGCTTTGATTCCCTTTGGAATGTTAGATCCGCCACTTTAGCATCAATCACTTCTTGCTCTCCTTGTGCTAACTGGAAATCTGCTGACAACACAAAATAACCTTCTTTTGAAATGATACTTTTCCGATAACCGAGTGCCAATTCATCTTTGGACAATACAAGAAGTTCACCCGTTTTTGTTAAAACCGTTGCCTGAATAATAATGTCTTGTATTTCCCCACCATATGCGCCAGCGTTCATGGCCATCGCGCCTCCAATTGAACCCGGAATTCCACATGCAAATTCAATCCCTGTCAACGTATGAGCTGCCGCCTTCTTTGATACATCAATAATAAGCGCTCCCGCTTCTGCGTGAACACGTGCGCCTTCAATTTGGATAGCGTCGAGTTTTGATAGATGGAGAACAATGCCTCTGACCCCGCCATCACGAACAACCATATTTGAACCGTTACCTAAAAGTAATAATGGAATCATATGCGTATGTGCATAACGAACAGCCGCTTGTGTTTCGTCTATAGTTGCAGGAATAACTAACAAATCTGCCATTCCGCCTAGTTTTGTCATTGTATAATTGTATAAAGGTTCGTCTATGAACAATTCACCTTGCGTAATTTCTTTTTTTAACTGTTCAAACCAAACGTGTTTCGTCATTCATATACAGTCCTTTCAAAATACCATTCACCTATACTAGTATGCTTCGAATACCCCTTTTTTTCAAGTTTAATTAATCTGCAAAAAAAATAAATCGTATGGTTCACAAAGAAAAACTGGTTGTACAATTTATAACGCTGGTGAAAGAAAATCCTCTTCTCAAAAACAAGAGAAAAGGATTTTCTTTCACTAACGTTTTTTGACAAAGAACCGAAGAAACCGGCAGACAAAGATCGATTTGTCTACCGGTTTTTATTTTAGTTACATATCACAACTGTCATCCGTGCATAGACCAGCACCATTAGCATTTAGCACCTTTAGAGCAGGCGTAACGCCTTCTTCCTCGGCTACTTTTCGTAAAGCTTCTGCGAACGCTTCCGGGGGTTGAGCCCCTGAAATAGCATATTTTCGATTAATAACGAAAAAAGGAACTCCTTGCACGCCAATCTGACCTGCCTCGGTAATATCAGCTTTCACATCTGCAGCAAACTCATCAGAACTGAGCATCTCTTTTGTGCGTTGTTCATCAATTCCAGCTTCTTGTGCAATGCGAATCAGTACTTCATCTTCCGCTATCACTTCTGCGTCAACGAAATATGCACGTAGTAAGTGCTCAGATACTTCGCCCGCAACACCTTCTTGTTCAGCTAATTTGGCAAGACGGTGCGCATTGAACGTATTCGCAACTTTCATATGTTCGAAATTGTAATCTAAACCTACCCCTTTAGCTTGTATAGCAACGTTTTCCGTCATTTTTTTTGCTTCTGCTAAACTCATACCATACTTTTCCGCAAGCCCTTCTTGCATGGAATGTGTAGCATCTGTCGGTGTGTTTGGATCTAATTGAAAAGCTTTAAAAACAACTTCTGTAACCTCCTCTAGACCCGTCTGTTCTAACGCCTCTTCCAATCTTCTCTTGCCAATGTAACAAAACGGACACACGTAGTCAGACCAAACTTCAATTTTCATTTATTTTTTCCACCCTTCTTAAAATCATTCTAAATTTATTCTTTTATGGGAACAATGTATTTGCCTACTCAAGTAGAATATATGGAGGTTTCCTATGTCGAACTCATTATGGCTTCATACAGCTTACTCACAACAGCACTACCCCGCCCTTGATACATCAATCGTTTGCGACGTCTGCATCGTCGGTGGTGGTTTGAGCGGGCTTGCAAATGCCTACTTTCTAGCTAAAGAAGGAATAGACGTCGTACTCGTCGAGAAAAATAGTTTACTACACGGAGCAACGGGTAATTCCACGGGCAAGCTCGCTACACAGCATGATTTAGTCTATGCGCAGCTGCTAAAACAGTTTGGTGTAGAAGGAGCAAAGATTTACTATAACGCTAATCATGAAGCCGTACAATTCGGTAAATCGTTCGCACGAGATAATGAACTAAAGAGCGCAGATTCCATTCTTTATTCACAGACATCGGCTGGTAGCGAACTTTTACAAGATGAACTCAACGCATACAAAGCGTTAGGAATCCACGGCAAATTAGGCAAACACTCAGAATTACCTATTCAAATTACTGCTACTTTAACAATGAGGGATGAGGCTCAAATTCATCCCGTGCGGTTTGGACAACATTTAACAGAACTTGCAATCCAAGCAGGCGCACGAATATATGAACACTCCGATGTCGAAAACATGGATTTGAGTAAAAATATATTCAAGCTCAAATCATCTCACGAGATACATTTCAACAGAGCCATCCTTTGCACGCACTACCCCATTGAGGCATTACGCGGCTTGCAAATTATGAAGCTGTCTGTTGATCGTTCCTATATTGTGGCAGCAGAAGCAGCGATGACGCTTCGTGGACAGTATATTGCTGTCGATGACCCAAAACGATCCATACGTACTGCTACCATTGATGACAAAACGTACTTCTTACTATCAGGAGAAAGTCATGTCGCTGGTATGGATGGCAATACAAAAATTCACTATAACAATCTTTTTGCAGATGTCCGTAAAACCTTTAATCTCAAAACTTTACCTTATGGATGGTCTGCTCAAGATCCAAAGACTCCTGACTTAATTCCCTATGCAGGCATTATTTCTAATAGTGTGCCACATGTTTATTTAAGCACAGGCTATCGTAAATGGGGATTATCCAATTCAATTGCTGCCGCAAGAATTATTACCGATCAAATCATAGGCCGTGACAATCCAGCATCCGCTTTATACGCACCTGATAGAACTGGTTTTGGAACGTTTCTTTTACAAGCTCTAAAAAACACAGGTCTTGTGTTAAAGGAGTTTACAGGTGGGCATATTACGAGGACTGATTCTCCCATTTGCACCCATTTAGGCTGTCGAACGAGATGGAATGAAGGGGATGAAACCTGGGACTGCCCTTGTCACGGATCTCGTTTCCGTAAGGATGGTTCCGTTTTGGAGGGTCCGGCAACAAAAGCGTTGGATTTGTCTAAGTACCGTACTAAATAATACGTTTATTTTAAAAAAACTGTGCCTAGTTTGAATAGGCACAGTTTTTTCATTTTAAAGCTTCTGATAATACGGGTACAATTTGTTTCTTGCGCGATACAACACCTTTTAAAGTAGAAACATTATTTACGCGTTCAACATTAAATGCTGCACATGCGCGCTCCGCCTCTTTCCCAAGAGATAAAACGGTTGAATCATTATTAAGGATATCTGTTACAACAAACAAAAATAAATCTAAGCCTTTTTCAGCAATTACACGATAAAGTAAATCTTCTAATGCTGCTTGTTGATGCATCACTTCTGCTACATCAATTGCATTCACTTGTGCAATCTCAATTTTTACATCATTTACCGCGAATTCTTTTGCATCAAGTGCAATTAGATCCTCAAGTGATTTCCCACTTAAATCAGCGCCAGCCTTTAACATATCTAGTCCATATTCAAGCGCATCTACTTGTGCGATTTCAGCTAATTCTTCCGCAGCAGCTAAATCTTCTTTTGTAAACGTTGGCGATTTAAATAATAGTGAATCAGAAATAATAGCAGATAGCATTAGCCCTGCAATATTCTTTGGTATCTCCACACCATTCTCTTTATAAAGCTTATTTAAAATGGTTGCTGTACACCCAACAGGTTCTGCACGATAATACAACGGATCATTCGTCTGGAAATTAGCAATACGATGGTGATCGATAACTTCAATGACACGAACCTCGTCAATATCATCAATGCTTTGTTGTTTCTCATTATGATCAACCAGAATAACCTCAGCTACTTCTGGTGCAGCTTTTTCAATTAATCGTGGTGCCTCAAAACCAAAATGATCAAGTGCAAATTGCGTTTCTCCTGTAATCACTCCTAGGCGAATCGCTTCCGCTTCCACCCCTAACTGATTCTTCAGGTATGCATAGCTAATCGCCGATGATATCGAATCGGTATCTGGATTTTTATGTCCTGTTACAAAAACTTTTCCCATGAAATAAATCCTCCTGATCTACTTTGTACTCTTAATCATTTCATTATAAAGGTTGATCGAATAAAATTGAAGCCAACTTATCCTTATCAACTACAAAATCAGCAATTGTATACTCATCTAAAACCAAGAAATAAGCTTCTAATGCTTTATGCAATGCACTCTTCAACCCGCAAACTGGTGAAAGAATACAACGATTTGTATTGGAATTAAAACATTCTACAAGCTGGAAGTCATCTTCCGTTTTCCGCACAAGACTCCCAACATTTATATTTTGCGGTTCAACTTTTAAGCGGATTCCACCACCCCGACCGCGAACCGTTTCTATTAACCCTAACTTCCCTAACTCATGCGCCACTTTTGTTAAATGATTTTTAGAAAGATTATAACTTTCCGAGATCTCTTGAACAGTTGATAATACGCCTGGTTCTTTCGCTCCGAGATAAATAAGCATCCGTAATGAAAAATCTGTATACATTGTCAAACGCACAATCTCACCGCTCTTTCTCATACTAGTATAGCGTTTGTGGCAATAAGGTGAAAGAAATGTGACTAACTTTCAAACAGCCTTTAAAGTTGTATTTTAAATATATCTTTAAGCGATTGAATGCGTTATCGTTGAATTAACAAATACGAAAGGTTGTGCAATAAAATGCTATCTCAACAAACAATTGATATTGTCAAGTCAACAGTACCAGTTCTAGAACAACACGGTGAAACGATTACAACTGTCTTTTATAAGAATATGTTTGAAGCGCACCCTGAACTTTTGAACGTTTTTAATCATGCGAACCAATCACAAGGTCGTCAACAGGCAGCACTTGCAAATACGGTCTATGCTGCAGCTGCAAACATCGATAATCTTAGTGCGATTATTCCAGCAGTTGTACAGATTTCTCATAAACATAAATCACTTGGCATTACGCCAGATCAATATCCAATTGTAGGATACCACCTACTGGGAGCTATTAAAGAAGTTCTTGGAGACGCTGCAACTCCTGAAATTATTAGTGCATGGGGCGAAGCGTATGAAGTAATCGCCGATGCTTTCATCGGTATCGAAAAAGAAATGTATGACAATGCGGAGAAACTTGACGGTGGATGGAAAACGTTCAAAGACTTCAAAATCGTCAACAAAGTAATTGAAAGCGACGTCATTACCTCTTTTTATTTACAACCAGTTGACGGTCAAAAACTACCTAACTATGAACCAGGTCAATACATTACCGTTCGCACAAAAATAGATGGTGGCGAATATACGCTTAATAGGCAGTATAGCTTGTCACAAGCACCTAACGGTAAAGAGTATCGCATTTCTGTTAAACGTGAAGATGAAAACACGCCAAATGGTACAGTTTCTGTTCACCTCCATCAACAAATGAACGTAGGAGCAATGATCGAAGTAAGTGTGCCTGCTGGTGACTTCCACTTGGATACAAAAGCAACGACACCAGTTACACTCATCAGTGGCGGGGTTGGTATTACGCCGATGATGAGCATGTTCGATACGATTGCCAATGAGACACCAGAACGTACAGTAGCTTTCCTTCATTCAGCACGTACAAGAAAACATCAAGCATTTAATGAAGTGCTTACAGAACTAAACAACAAACTAACCAATTCAAGTTACAAAGCTTTGTACTCTGAAGAAGGTGACGGATTCATCACACGTGCATTTTTGGAACAACACGTGATTAACGGCAGTGATGTGTATGTTTGTGGTCCAACACCATTCATGAAAGCTGTCATTACCGAGCTAACTGCAATGGGTATTGCAGAAGACAAGTTGCACTTCGAATTTTTCGGACCAGCTGTTCAGTTAGAAAAAGTAAAAGCATAAGATTTTTTAAAAATACCATCATCCGAATTGGATGATGGCATTTTTTTGTTCAACTTTTGCAATGTAATCGATTGACAATCGATTGAATACTTCTGGTTGGTCAATATTACAAACATGACCGGAATCCTTTATTTTAACAAACTCAAAGCCTTCATTTTGTTTCACAACTGCTTCAATAGGTGGAATGAACAAGTAATCCTCATCCCCCATTAGAAATAATGTTGGGATAGCTGTCGTTGTCGCTTGCAAACGCGTTAAATATGGATTGATAAGCTTGGTCAACGAAAACCATTTCACAAACTCTTTTTGACACATTTTTTTAGCTTCATTGACAAATGCCAGTCGAGATTCCTCATGTTTTTTCAGCGGCATAATGATATAGGCAAATAGTTTATAAAGCATCATATACGGTACAAACCGTTTTGAAATTCTTCCTGCAAACAATAGTAGTTTTGTTCGTATGTCAAAGCGGATAATCGCCCCGCCCAAAATTAATGACTTTACCCGTTCAGGATAATGATCTGCAATCGTCTGCGCCACAATGGTTCCTAGTGACATCCCTATAACATGTGTTTGTTGTATTTTCAGTTCATCGAGTACTTCAACGACATCTTTAGAAATATCAGTGAACGTATCACCTTTTTTCCATTGATCTCGTTCAGATTTTCCATGGCCACGTAAGTCGATTAAAAGTACATTATGTTCTTTTTTAAATTCGCGAATTTGCTTAAACCACACGGAAGAGCTACCGCCCGCTCCATGTATAAATGTAACCCAAGGGAATTCAGGTCCAATCTCGTGAGTTCGATAGTGAAGCACATCGTTCATCCTTCCTCGTGTTCTACTACTATTAAAGCATTTTCTATGCTCTAAATTCAACTCGTAGATTGAAAATCGCCAGACAAACATCCAATAGATGTCTAATAATCGTCACAAATCGACACTGGCTAGTAGTTGTTCACAAGAACACAATCGTTATTTCTTTTTAGGTAATCTGAAAGAGGCAACGATAAGCGCTCCCACAAGAAACAGTCCTAAATAACCAATCAACGGATAGAAATATGCAACCAGCTCGGTAAAACCTACAAAACTAAGAACAAAACCGAAAATTAACACCGCAAAGATAAACCATTTAAAAGATGGCTTATCAACCCCAATGAACCTTGCACCAAATGCATAGAACATACTGACAGCTGTATTGAAAATCATTCCATATAAAATTACAGCCATTCCAACAGCGAGTACTGGAGAAATATCATTCATAATGGCCAACATCGGAAGTTTTGAATCCGCGACCACATCCACTTTCGAAAAAATAGCGAGATGACTCAATAAAATGAGAACACCTAGACCAAGACCACCAAAAAAACCGCCCCACTTCGCTACTTTTTCATTCGCTTCAGCACCCCCCATTACGAACGTCATTGATGCGCCAACTGCAATATTAAACGATACATAATTGATTGAAGAAACGAACCAGTTTGGTAATGTTGTCGGCACATTATTTGCAACAGGATTTAGCACTGAAAATGTTGTATCCATCGTTAGTAAACTAAATACTGAGATACCTACAATTGCGAGTATTAGAAACGGTGTAATACTCCCAATCACACCTACAACTTTATCTACACTTAATAAGATTGTTAAACCAACAAGAACAATCATTATGAAGCTTCCTACATAAGTTGGGACGCCAAATTGTTGATGCAAATTCGAACCTGCACCTGCAATCATTACAACCCCGACAACAAACAACGTAAAAATAATAATGTAATCTACTAATAAGCCAACATATCGGCCACTAATTTGATAAATTGCTTCCTTATGAGAACCCGTTTTTAAGCGACTTCCTAGTTGTGCGATTGTCATCCCTAAGTATGCAAAAAGTGCTGTCGATATAACTGCACCGCTAATACCCAACAGACCGAAACTTGTAAAGTATTGCAAAACTTCTTGACCGGATGCAAACCCTGCACCTACGATAATACCAATGAAGGCACTAGCTATTTTAAGCACTTTTCCCATAATGTCTCCCCCTGATATTCAATCTTTTTATTATGAGGTTAATAGCATTTATTAAACCTACCATGCATTCTATGGCTTTTCAAACAACAACATGCATTTTCAAACAACAAGAAAAGCTATTCCACTATCGATTATTCGACAATGGAATAGCTTTATTCATCATCTTACAATGTCTACAACAGCTTTTTTAAGCTTACAGTTTAGTTACGATTTAAAAGCTTTAACGATTCTCTATTAAATGCTGGAATGTCATCCGGCGTCCTGCTTGTGACTAACTGATCTTGACAGACAACAACTTCCTTATCCGCATACTTCGCACCTGCATATTCCATATCTACTCGAATGGATGTGTAACCCGTTGCGTCACGTCCTTCAAGAGTTTTCGCCGTAATAAGCAGTTGCGGCCCATGACAAATTGCAAAAACCGGCTTTTTTGCATCCATGAATTTTTTCGTGAATTTCACAAAGCGTTCATCCGCTCTAAGCTGGTCGGGTGAAAATCCACCTGGAATGAACAGTGCGTCAAAATCATCTGCCATCACTTCATCAATTCCTTTATCAATTTTCACTTTCGTTCCTTTTTTCATGCCCGTTACTTCATTGCCTGCTTGTTTTTCAATCGTTACTATTTCATGTCCTGCATCTTTATAAGCTTTTGCAGGCTCCATATACTCCGAGTCTTCAAACATGTTCGTAATTAGCGTCGCAATTTTAGCCATAAAACATAACACTCCTTTAAGTAAGTCTAGTCCTTATATTCCTTCATTTATCAACCTTTAAACTTACACACGGTATTTTGAGACAAAAGGATTATCTTTTTCAAAAAAACGCCACGGGAAATGTACCGCCTCTTGTGAATTTCCAATTCCTACACGAGGCCCCTTCTCAATAGCTATAACCTCTGGACCTTCGGCGATAAACAGTGGTGTTTCTCCCCAATAATGTCCATAATAATCCATCGTTACACCGAGCGCCTTGGATAATTTACCAGGACCATTCGTCCAATCTTTCAGCTTTAAGTGTTCACCACGATTTTCTTTCATTTTTTCTAGCCCTGCAATTGGTTCAGCTGCGCGAATGAGAACAGCATGTGGGACACCAACTGGACCGGCAACTACATTCATTAATGTATGTGTGTGCATTTTATAATTATATACATAGCCAGGAGCCCCGAACATGACCTCCGTACGCTTGGTCGGCTGATTACGAAAACTATGTGCTGCACGATCTTCTGGCCCATGATAAGCTTCTGTCTCCACGATACGCGCAACGAGAAGTTGATCTGCACATTGGTGAACAATGTATTGCCCTATTAAGCTTTCAGCGAGTTCAAGGACAGGCTTTTCAAAAAAAGTTTTTTCGATGGGTTGGTACATGCAGTTCCCTCCAGTTACTCGTAGTATTCCCCGTCACACCTCATTACAATCCTTTTTAATCACTCAAAGACCCTACTCAGCTGTAGGGTCTTTGCTACTGTAATTTACTAACTCTTATACACGCGTTCTTCTGCGAGCACTCTTTACTCTAATTCCTTCAATATACGTCCTATCTCCAACCAGTTTGCATCGAGGTTTGGACGATGTGAGGGACGATAGAAAATAGACGCTGGATGGAAGGTCGGTACAATGCGAAATGCTTTTTCTGTCCAGTCAAACGTAGTATCCTCAAGGCGCTGTAAATATTGTATAGGTCTTTCAATCAATTGTCCGTGAACTTCTGTCACCTTAGCAGTGCTGCCTAGTAAGCGTTGCAATCCTATATTACCTAATGTCACGATCAACTGAGGTTGAATCATTGTAAGTTCATAATCCAGAACAGGAGCATGCGCTATAATTTCTTGTTTTGTGGGTGGACGATTGTATTTCCGTTCAGTTAACGTGCCATCGCGTTCTTTTCTAGCTCCCCACCGATAAGGTCTACTGCGCACTACACTTGTAATGTAAACATCATCTCTCGATAAACCAATGGTCGCTAGTGATTTCATCAATTCCTTACCAGCTCGCCCAATGAAAGGAATGCCATCTACAAGTTCGAATTCACCCGGTGCTTCACCAATGAGCATCAGTTTTGGCTTTTGCGGGCCTTGTCCATAAATGAAACCCTCTACAGGGTATCCTTCAATCCGTTTCTTACCAAGCTCTGCAATCGATTCAGGTATACGAAACATGTCAGCATTCCTCCTTTCTTTCATTTTATCAAAAAAAGCCTTTCCCACGAAAGGAAAGGCTACCCGAAAATCGTCTTTAAACTACATAAGGCTGCAGCGCTTGTTTGACTGACAGTGCAAACTTCTTCGCAGCACCCCAATCAATTTTCACGAGCCCACTCGCACCACCTGACGCTACAATATGAACAGTAGTAAATTCATCAATATTATCCAATGTTACTGTTAAAGTCACACGACTCGCACGCATATAATACTTTTCCAACGTAAGCACAATTACCTCACGTTCTCCAATGCTACGACAATACTGATCAACAACTTCACTTGCTCCATACTTTTCAACAACGGCTTTCACAATAATCTCAACAGCGATTTCCGGAACAACATTTATTTTCATATCCATACTAGCCATCCCCTTTTGGATCAATAACTATATATACGGATGGATAGCTACTTAGGTTTCATTTCCGCGTTGGCAGTGGATAATATAACTTCTTACTAAAACGATTTATTGTGCCTAATTTGAATACACGTGTAGTGCTATGTATCTTTTGAGTAATCTTCAGCATAATGCATTCCCCCCTCATCCATTAGTGTATGAATTTTTTAGTTTGGTTATGTAGGCTAATTCATGATTTTATAAGCATATAAAAAGCTGTCCATTATATAATGGACAGCTTTTTCATGATTTATTCTAATTCCAACTGTTTCGTTTCTGTTCCTAATAACACAACGGCGAGAACGCCAATGAGAATTGCTCCACAGAAAATACCAAAGATCAATCCAAATCCTTGTCCAGAAGCAAGCATTGAACCAACGAGAAGCGGACCAAAAATACCTCCAATTCGTCCTACCGCAGCTGCCATTCCAGAGCCAGTTGCACGTATAGCTGTTGGATATTGCTCAGGCGAATACGCATATAGCGCACCCCAAGCACCAAGATTAAAGAACGACAAGAAAGCACCTGAAACAAGTAACAACGTCAATGTATCAGCATTGCCAAAAACAGCGGCACTCGCAGCAGTACCAATTAAATAAGCTGCAAGAACAAACTTCCTACCTGCTCGCTCAATCAACCACGCAGCAGTAAAGTATCCTGGCAACTGCGCTAACGTCATAATCAACACGTATTTAAAGCTCTTAATTAACGTAAAGCCTTTTAGCACCATAACGCTCGGTAACCAAAGAAACATACCGTAATAAGAAAATACAACCGTAAACCAAACGATCCACAGCATAAGCGTTCGGCGTACATACTTCTTCGACCACAATGTTTTCAGTTTCTCGATAACCGATTGTTGCGGTTGACCTTCTTCAACAAACTTAGGAGAATCCGGTAATTTACGTCTTAAATAGATTGCATACAATGCAGGAAGTGCTGTAATAATTAATGCCACTCGCCAGCCGAAGTCCGGAATAATAAAATAAGCAATTAAAGCAGCAACGAGCCAACCGGCAGCCCAAAAACTTTCAAGTAACACAACAACACGACCACGCTCATGCGCCGCCACACTTTCCGAAACAAGCGTTGAAGCAACAGGTAGTTCCCCACCTAATCCAGCACCGACAAGAAAACGCAGTGCTAGAAATGCAGCAAGTGTTGTCGTTAATGCTGATAGTCCACTCGCAACCGAGAACAACATAAGCGTCATCATGAAAACATTCTTTCGACCAATGCGATCCGCAAGTATTCCAAAACCTAGCGCACCAACCGCCATTCCAATCGAGTTTACACTACCAATCCAACCCATTTCCGCTGGCCCCAAGTGCCATTCAACAGCTAGAGCAGCAATAACAAAAGATAGAATACCAACGTCCATCGCGTCGAACATCCACCCCGTCCCTGCGAGCCCTAATAATTTATTTCTAGAAATCGTTTTACTTTTCGTTTTCATCCATAGTTCCCCTTCAATGTATATACTAGTGTAAAGACACTATTTCACTATAGCGCAAAAGGAATCATTGTGTAAAGGAAATTTTACGTTATTTCCGTTTTTTTGATGGTGAAGTGATGGTTTTCGGGCGCGCGAGCACTTTTACGGGCGATTCATCACAGTTTTCGGGCGCGCGCGGGCACTTTTACGGGCGTTTCAACACTCTTTTCGGGCGCGCGAACACTTTTACGGGCGATTCATCACAGTTTTCGGGCGCGCGAACACTTTTACGGGCGTTTCATCACAGTTTTCGGGCGCGCGAACTCTTTTACGGATAGAGTCCTTATAATTGTGTAAATAGAAAAAGGCCCCATCAATTCCTTATGCTACAATGTTCACAACCACGCCAACATTGAGGAGGAATTGATGATGACCTTATTTAATTATCTTAACCTAAAT
>JARIDO010000030.1 GCA_029263895.1 Sporosarcina sp. | reverse complement strand
ATATACTGTACCATTAGCCTTTCTGTTTACAATTACAGAATGAAACCATCCACTGCTATTCTTAAATTGAATTACATCACCAACATTTGCATTACTAATGATTGTAGTCTGGCTGGTACTAGTTGTTATGTCATACAAAGATTTACTTACAGATGTTAGTTATGGTATAGATAAAATGGAAATGAAGTGACTGATTTTAATTTGGACTTTCCACAGAGTACGCTGTTATTACTCAACTAAAAAGAAATAGCTCAAAAACGATTTTTAGACCATTTCTGAAAGTTAAATATGGCGAAGGGAAATCCGGTTGGCTAGTACCTTCAGTTCCTGTCTATTTTAGATAATCTAGGAGGTATAAACTATGAAAAAGGTGATTTTTGGTTCTTTTCTTTCTTTGGCAGGAATCATATCTACGGCTAGTTTATTAGTAATGGCTATGTCTAAAGACTGGCAGAACAATGATGAATATTCGATCGTATGGAATTTATCGCAATATGGACTTATGCCTGCTTTGAATTGTTTTATAGCCGTTGCTATATTTGGATTTGCAATCGCTATCTGGGGCATATTTGAAAAATAAAATTACTGTGCACTTCCGGTCATGTTCGACCGAAGATCCGACCCTAAAAGGACAATAGAATTAAAAAAAAGGCAAAGAAAAATGATATATTTTTCTTTGCCTTTTTAGATTGTTCTCTTTCTCATTCCTCACTAGTTGTCATGCTCTTCTTGTACAGTTCGATAGGTATAAATAAACCAACTTTTCCGTGTTCAGCATGTTCTAGCGTTGAGAAAACAATACCAATGACAAGTCCACGATCATCCAGAACTGGGCTACCACTGTTCCCTTTATAAACCGGTGCATCTATCATGACAACGTCTTCCTGCCAACCTGCAAGTCTCAGAGTCGTAATAATCGTACCTTCATTTGCGATCCCTTCAAAAGATAACGGATTACCGATAAATTGAATCGGTTCATTTTGAGAATAGGATGGATTGTCAGCGGCTTGTAAATAGGGTAATCCCTTTTCTTTCACTTCTAAAACTGCCAAATCAATTGCTGAAAAAACTTCTACAACAGTTGCTGTAAAGCGACCGTTTTCAGGGAAAATAACTGTGACTCTCGAATTCCCTTCAATCACATGGTAATTGGTAAGAATCCGTCCGTCACTTGTGATTGAAAATCCTGTCCCTTTACGTTCTCCAGCTTCAATTGTAACGACAGCCTTTTTATACGTTTGAATGTCTTGATTCATAGATAATTCGGCTGATGTTTGCAAGAATTCTATTGCTGGAATGGAATAAATTTTGAATACAAAAGAGAATGTGCTGAAAAAAAGAAACAGTGCAATGAGCCAAAAAAACCATTTTGGGAAGGTGCGTTTTGCTGTTTTTTTCACCTGTAAGGCTTCTTCTTGTGCTTCGAGAACTAGCATATTCAATTCTTCTTCACTAAGAGGCTCATGGTCTTCTTCTCTATAAGCCAAGTTATTTCACAACCTATCTGCAAAGTGACATTAGCATTATTATACTAAATATAAGTCATGAAGGGGGAATCACAAGAATGGAACACCTTTCTTCCTAACTCCATATGTATAAAGAGGAAAGGGGATGACTAGATGATTTCATTAGCACCGATTGTTATTGATGGACATATGTTCACAGCGGTAACCGTGCAATTACCAAAGACGACATTATTAACGGTTTCAAATGACTTGGGCTATATAATGTGTGGGGCATTGGATGTGGAACTATTGAATACAAAGCTTAGTGATCGGGGCATTATTGCGGGTAGAGCAGTTGGTGTTAAAACGATCGAACAATTATTAAAGGCTCCATTAGAGTCTGTAACGATAGCGGCAGAGAAGTTAGGCATTTATAAAGGAACAACTGGGGAACAAGCATTATTGAAAATGATATAAGTATTTACAAGCGAAATTTATAATGAAACGAAACTAGAAGGTTAGGTAATGAATGCAACTAAAAGTAACTTTTGGTTGCGTTTTTTTGATTTGATAATTGTACCGAAGTGAAAAAATGTAGACGGTTTGTATTCCCTCACAAAGGGGAAGATAGTGAAAGAACTTATTGATCCAAAGAGGTGGTTATTATGAACCGAATTTTTGCTTTACTTGTTTTTATTGGTGTACCTCTTGTCCTTATCGGTTCTTATTTCAATTGGACTGATATTACGATGTTTAGCCTAAGTTGTATAAGTATCATTGCATTAGCTGGTTATATTGGTCGTGCTACAGAAAGTTTAGCCATCGTCAGTGGTCCTAGAATTGGTGGTTTGCTAAATGCTACGTTCGGAAATGCCGTAGAACTCATTATTTCTATTTTCACTTTAAAAGCGGGTTTAATAGGGATTGTACTTGCATCGCTCACCGGTTCGGTCATTGGAAATCTTTTGTTCGTTCTAGGATTATCTTTTTTTGCAGGGGGACTAAAATATAAACGCCAAAACTTCAGTCTCAAGGATGCTCAATATAATTCGGGTTTACTTATTTTCGCTATTATCGTTGCCTTTGTCATACCTGAAATCTTTTCAGCTTCGATGAATGAAGAGAAAACATTAACGTTAAGCATAGGGATATCGGTAATATTAATTGCGCTATACTTAGCGGGTCTATTTTTTAAACTTGTTACACATAGAGGCGTTTTTGCTTCTTCTGATAATCAAAAAGAAGAAACAGAACAACCAGAATGGACAAAAGGGAAAGCGATACTCATTTTGGTGTTAGCGACAATAGCTGTTGCGTTTGTTTCTGAACAATTGGTACATACATTTGAAACATTAGGTGACCGATTCGGTTGGTCGGAATTATTTATCGGTGTTATTATCGTCGCAATTGTTGGAAATGCTGCAGAGCATTTCTCGGCAATCACGATGGCAGTCAAAAACCGAATGGATGTAGCGGTTGAAATTGCGGTAGGATCAACACTTCAAGTTGCGATGTTTGTAGCACCGTCACTTGTTCTTATTTCATTACTAATGCCGACGTCAATGGCACTTGTTTTTACAATACCCGAATTAGTTGCGATGATTACTGCATCATTTCTCGTCATCAATCTTTGCAATGACGGAGAGTCCAACTGGTTCGAAGGTCTATTATTATTCGCTGCCTATATAATTATAAGCATTGGTTTTTATTTATTGTAAGCATACAAAAGGTCACGACAAAGATACAATTCCTGTATCTTTGTCGTGACCTTATCTTTTTTAGTGAATGTTTGTTGCTATGACTTGACCACTAACTATTTGTTGGATTTCAGATCCTTCAAGTGTTTCTTTCGCATAAAGGATTTCGACTAATTCATCAAACTCAGTAGCATGTTGTTGAAGAAGGCTCTCGGTTTTCTTGATCGCTTCTTCAAATAGTTGCTGCATCTTTGTTTCTTTATCGGTTTTGTTGAAAGTGAGCGTAAAGCTATCTTGTAGTAGACCGGTGTCTACCATTCGTTCAATGATATCTTTTGCCTGCTGAACATCACCACTAACGCCAATGCTATGCTCACCTAAGTAAAGTCTTTCTGCAACGCCACCTGCAAGAATCATACTCACTTGATCCATTAAATCACTTGCGGTTTGTAAGTGTAATTCTTTTTGAAGGGGTGCAACATAACCCAGTGCTTGACCTCTTGGAATAATCGTAGCTTTTCTAACTGAATGCGGTTTAGTTAAAGCAGCAATCATCGCATGGCCTGATTCGTGAATCGCAACACGACGTTTCGTATCCAAGTCATTCAACGTGCGCGATGTACTACCAAGGATAATGCGGTCGATAGCAAAGTCTAAATCACTTCGGCTAATTTGTTCACGTTCATCCCGAATGGCTCTGCGACTAGCAGTTTCAAAAAGGGAGCTCAGTTCTGCGCCAGAAAAGCCAGAAGTACTCTCCGCAAGTCCATCCAAAGAAGCAGCTACATCTTGACCTAATTTGCGGCCTTTCGCATGGATATCGATTATTTCTCTTCTTCCACTTGTATCTGGAAGTGGGATTTCAAAAGTAAAGTCAATTCGACCAGGACGAAGAAATGCTTCATCGAGCATATCTTTTCGGTTCGTTGCAGCTATAAATAGTATACCTTCATTATTATTGCCACCATCTAGTTGGACAAGTAGTTCTGTTAACGTTTTTTCTGCTTCTTCTCCACCGTTTGTTTTCCTTTTTGCGGCAAGAGCGTCCACTTCATCTATAAAAATGACAGCTGGTTTTTGCTTGCGTGCATTTTGGAAAAGCGTACGAATACGAGAAGCACCAACACCAACGAATAGTTCAGTAAAGGACGCGCCACTTGAAGCATAAAAGGTAGCTCCAATCTCACGCGCAATTGCCTGTGCCAGTAATGTTTTACCAGTACCAGGAGGGCCATATAAAAGAATTCCTCTAGGAGGTTGAATTCCTACTTTCATCGAGCGCTTTGGATCTTTGATGATTGATAACGTTTGATGAATTTCTTCTTTCATCTCTTCAGGCAGGCCACCAATATCGTTTAACGTAATCGTAGGAAGTGCCGTAGCCTTAGAAGCGCTATTTTTCATTGAAGAAGCGCCTGCACCCAATTTCCCTTTTTTATGAAGGATCAATAGCGTACTTAACAAAATCAAGAAAAGGGCGGCAAAGAACAATCCGTTAGAGAGGCTTTGATTTGAATATTTATACGAGACATCATATTTATCTACGAGTTGTTCAGCCAATTCGCTTTGTGGACGAACATGGGTTTTGAAAACGACATCATCAATTGAAAGCAACAATGTACCATCTGCTTTTTCTTTTAAGTGTAACGACTCATTTGACGCATCTTGAATCTTTTTTTCCATGGCTGAAAACGAGATGGGAATTTCATCATTCGCTCCAAAGACATACCATCCTATACTCGATGATGATCCAATGACTAAGAGGGACAGGAGAACAATCTTTGTAGTGACTGTTGAAAAAAACTTCAAACGAATTCCATCTCCTTCTGTTTAATAGACCCATTATAAAACGGATAGTTACAGTTTAAAAGATAGAATACCATTTTATCTTGAACAAAACATGACAATTAGTAATTTTGTTGATAGGGAAGTAACCATTAATTAGTACAAGTAGTAATTTAATTCATCCAGAGATACATTGATTTCTAAAGTTACAATATGATTCGTAAATGGCTTTACGATGTATCCTCGAAAACGATTAGCCAGTACAATGATAATGTATACCCATTCGTTCGCTCTGAGAGTGCGTTTGAATATGATGCAAACAATCGTTTTACGCGGGAAGAGAAAGTAGAAAACAATACGGTAACTGTAAAAACATACAAAGATGATGAAAATGCAGAAGAAATTCAGTCAGCGCTTGGCATAACGACCGTTTCTTATAATGAAAACGACCCTGCATCCGAGATAGTCACGCCACTGAGCGAACAATATCACTTCACGTATACAGCAACAGAACTAAAAGATAAGATTAAAGGACCCCGTCTTACAATTGATATGGACTATGGGTTCAATGAAGAAATGTCATCTATTAAAACTGTAAAAAAAGACACAACAAATGTCTTGTTTTCTGAAACATATACGTACAACGGAGAAGAGCAGATTATAACTGGAACAAACGAGTTGGATGCCCAAAAATCCTGTACGTATACAGCGGAAGGCTTTCTAAAAATAGTTGCAAAAGGAACAGAAACACTAACCTATTTGTATGATGTAAATGGAAACCTGTTAAAAATAACCCCTCTATCCGAGTTAGGCAAGGAAGACACAAAAGCAAATCCATTCCGCTATGTCGGAAAGTTCGATGTCATGAATAATAAAGATACAAAGTTCTATTTCATATTATGGCTAAGATTACGCTTCAGAATTTGGTCGCTATCTTCTGGATGATAACTATGAAGTGGATGACAGCATCTTCCTACTAGAATCCAATAAGCACAAAAAGAACTAATACATCCGAAAAAAGGTAATGCTTTTATGAACTATAAATACATTGCCATTTAACAACTTTTTAAATTAGCGTATTAGCCCATAGATTTTATTTTAAATTATTTTGATAACTAATAAAAAGACAATTACGAAATTTCTTATTGTTTAATAAACAGTTGTCAATTATAATTTTAATAGAATATAGTTTTAAACTATTTCGGCAAAGGGGGAGAGTTAATGACGGAATTTGTAAACGGTTTGAACAACGTGTTATGGAGTACTCCAGTAATTTATATTCTGCTGGGGGTGGGGCTACTCTTTTCAATTTTGACACGTTTTTTACAAGTTAGACATGTTAAAGAAATGGTTAAGTTAATGTTCTCAGGTAAAAGTTCTTCTGCGGGTATTTCATCGTTCCAGGCATTGTCAATTGCCTTATCTGGAAGAGTGGGAACAGGAAATATAGCAGGGGTTGCAACGGCTATATTTTATGGGGGTCCTGGTGCGATATTTTGGATGTGGGTAATTGCCTTCATAGGGGCTTCTAGTGCGTTTGTAGAATCTACGTTGGCGCAAATTTATAAGGTGAAACATAATGGGCAGTATCGTGGAGGTCCAGCTTACTTCATTGAAAAAGGAATTGGATGGAAATGGTTTGGAACGACATTTGCGATTGCAGCTTTGCTTGCGATGGCCGTTTTAATGCCAGCAGTTCAATCCAATTCAATAGCTGAAGGTATGAAAAATGCATTTGAAGTTCCAAATTATATTACGGGAATTGTGATCATTGTTATTTTAGGTTTCATTATTTTGGGCGGTGTCAAACGTATTGCCAATGTTGCACAGCTTATTGTACCGTTCATGGCTATTGGTTATATGATTATTGCTATTATCATTATTCTTATGAACATAACTGAGCTACCTTCAGTAATTAGTCTGATTTTCCGTAGTGCATTTGGCATGGATTCTGCTTTTGGTGGAATTATTGGAATGGCGATTATGTGGGGTGTTAAGCGAGGGATTTTCTCGAATGAAGCCGGACAAGGTACAGGTGCACATGCAGCTGCAGCTGCTGAAGTTTCGCATCCGGTTAAACAAGGTCTTGTACAATCTTTCTCCGTATATATTGATACACTTTTCGTATGTTCGGCTACTGCATTCATGATTTTATTCACAGGGATGTTCAATACGCAAGCGGAAGACGGTTCTTATATCGTTAATAATCTTCCAAATGTTGAACAAGGTCCTGGCTATACGCAAGCTGCTGTTGATAGTGCATTGCCTGGCTTTGGTGCCGGTTTTGTTGCAGTTGCATTATTCTTCTTTGCTTTCACAACAATCATGGCGTACTACTATATTGCGGAGACGAACATTGTTTACTTGATCCGTAAAAAGAATACGAAGTATGCGCTATTTGCAGTGAAAATTGTTCTACTTATTACAACGTTTTATGGAACAATTAGAAAAGCAGAATTAGCTTGGGCACTTGGTGATGTAGGACTTGGAATTATGGTTTGGTTAACTGTTATTGCCATTTTAATACTGGCTAAGCCAGCCTTAATTGCTTTAAAAGATTACGAAAGACAAAAGAAAGCGGGACTTGATCCTGTTTTCAATCCAAAAGAATTAGGAATTAAAAATGCTGATTTCTGGGAAAATGATTATAAGGAAGAATCAGACGTTAAAAAATAAGATATGCAACGCTAGAACTTCCCATTGCTCATTTAATTGAGCAATGGGAAGTCTTTTTAGTGAAAAGTAAGTGTTGAAACAAGTCATGGTGAATATGAAAGTGCTAAACTATTTGTATAAAGTTCAAGTAATAGAACTGCCACTACTAATTTTAAGAGGTGCTAAAAATGAAAATATATCTAACGTTTGGGACTTCTGATTATTTGAAGACATTCATAGAAACACATCCATCAGAAAAGTTGATGTTGTTGGGGAATGATGAGACTTCTGTGTTAATTCATGAAACGGAAGGAAATACGATTTTCAATGAGCCGCTCAGCTATGAAATCATTGATGGTTCAGGTGAAATAGGGATTGGAAGCTTTGCTGTTTTCAATAACGTGCCTGTGTCAGATGAAAGTAGAGCAGTTTTTGAAGATCGATTTAAGAAACGTGCTGGATTAGTGGAGCAGGAAAAAGGTTTTTGTTCAATTCGTGTATTAAGACCTCTTGCTTCTGATACATTCGTCATTTTGACGCTTTGGGAGCTAGAAAAAGACTTTACTGCTTGGCAACAATCGCAAGCATATGGAACTGCGCATGCCAAAAGAGGAACAGCAGATGGAATTGATAAAAAGCCTTCTATATTCCCAAGACCATCTTTTGTTACAAAATATACAGCACTCTAATAGTAAAAACACCATCTTATTAAAAGGCTGCTTCAGCCTCAAAAGGATGGTGTTTTCGTTATGAATTCATTTCATTTTTAACAGGTATGTTAATTTCTTCTACATGAGTCGTTAAATATAATTTTTTAGTTTCACCGTGTTTCAGTATTGCTAATGCCTTTTTTTCTAATCCTTTTTCCAGCCATTCACTTTGTAGTCGTTCGAGTGCTTCGTCAGGTGTGTCATCTGCTAGACGGAATGCACCATAATGCATGGGTATCATAACTTTGCTTCGCGTATCCTTAAAAGCGCGAACAGCTTCTTCAGGGCTGACGTGTTGAACGGCCATAAACCATTCGGGTTCATATGCACCGATGGGCATTAAACAGTAATCGATTTCATATTTTTTTCCGATTTGTTCAAAGCCTTTGAAATAACCACTGTCTCCAACGAAGTAAATAGTTTTATCGTCACTTTTAATGATCCAGCCACCCCAATGGGATGTGTTTGTGTCAGTTAATGTTCGTTTTGTCCAATGTTGTGCAGGGACGAAAGCGAAAGTTAATCCACACATTGTGTGTTCTTCCCACCAACTCAGCTCGATTGTTTTATGAAATCCTTTTCGTTTAAACCAGTTGCCTAGACCAATAGGCACTAAGAAAGTAGGATCACCAGTTACCTTTTTTAGTGACGAATAATGGAGATGGTCGTAATGACTATGTGAAATGAGTACATAATCTATAGGCGGTAAATCTTTTATAGCAATCCCGGGTGGAGAAAGTCTTTTATCAAAACCTAAACGTCTTGCCCAAACAGGGTCAGTTAAAATGTTTTGTCCACCTAGTTGAATTAAAAATGTAGAATGACCGACCCAAGTGAGCGTGGGAATGCTGTGATTGGACTGTAAAAAAGCTATCTCTGTTGCTTTAACAGTTGGTAAGCGAAAAGATAAATCTTTCTTTTTATTTTTTCTCTCTTTTCTCCATTGTAGTAATTCTTTAAAGGTCGATGTTGTTGCTTTCTTATCCATGTTTGTATATCGTGCTTTTTTCAGTCGAAACACCCCTATGATTGTTTTAATGGGATTAAAGGAGGGAAACCTCATTAGTAGAAGTATATCGCTATTATGAAACTTATACCATATTTAATAGTGTGGATTGAAAGGGTTTTTTAGGACTTGATTTGCATATACGAATGTAAAGTTAGCAAACATTCAATATTAAAAGGAGTGGATGACATTGAAATGCTATCCGATGATTATTAACGGAAAAGAAATAGGTTCAAAATTAAAACAAAAGAACGTTGTCAATCCAGCGACAGATGAGGTCATTGCGACGGTTCCAATCGGAGGAGAAGAGCAAGCATCGTTAGCGGTAGATGCAGCAACGTTTGCGTTTGAAAGCTGGTCTCAGTTAACGGCATATGAGCGCGGAGACTTCATACGAAAATGGCATGATTTGATTGTGGAACATACTGAAGACTTAGCGACCACAATGACACTTGAGCAAGGCAAACCATTGAAAGAAGCAATTGGGGAGATTAAGTATGCGAATGGTTTTTTTGCATGGTATGCAGAAGAAGGAAAGCGGATTTATGGTGAAATGATTCCTGCCTCTTCACATAAAAAAAGATTATTTGTTACGAAACAAGCTGTTGGTGTGACAGCTGTCATTACGCCGTGGAATTTCCCAGCTGCCATGATTACACGAAAAGTAGGTCCTGCCCTTGCTGCGGGGTGCACAGTTGTGATCAAACCCGCTAGTTTAACGCCACTCACTGCGATTAAGTTAGTCCGACTTGCACACGAAGCAGGTATTCCCGATGGCGTAGTAAATGTCGTGACGGGTGACTCTAAAACGATTGGTGAAACATGGCTTGCGGATGAGCGGGTTCGAAAGTTAACGTTTACAGGATCGACCGAAGTTGGAAAGACTTTAATGGGTGGAGCAGCAAATACAGTTAAAAAGATTTCATTAGAGCTGGGAGGACATGCCCCAGTAATTGTGATGGATGATTGCGATTTAGAGAAAGCTGTAGAAGGTGTCATTGCAGCGAAGTTTCGTAATGCAGGTCAAACGTGTGTCTGTGCAAATCGAATTTATGTACAAGAAAATATCCTTGAAAGGTTCATGCGTCAACTCATTGAAAAAACGAAAGCGTTAAAAGTAGGGGATGGGCTTGATGAAGGTGTAGACATTGGTCCGTTAATTGATCAACATGCAATTGAAAAAGCATCTCAACACGTATCTGATGCAACGGAAAAAGGTGCGAACATTGAATTAGGCGGGGGCGTTCAAAAGGGACTATTCTTTGAACCGACAATCTTGTCAAATGTATCGGATAACATGCTTTGTATGAAAGAAGAGACATTTGCACCGGTCTTACCTATTACATCATTTAGGACAGAACAAGAGGCGATTCAACGTGCAAATGATTCAATCTACGGATTAGCTGCCTATGTCTTTACTGAAAATATCACTAAAGGAATTCGGATTAGTGAAAAGCTAGCGTATGGCATTATCGGCTTGAATGATGGATTACCATCAACACCGCAAGCTCCATTTGGTGGGTTTAAACAAAGTGGGTTAGGTCGTGAGGGTGGTCATCACGGAATCGAAGAGTATTTAGAAGTGAAGTATATTTCTTTAGGATTATAAAAGATTAGAACGATAAGAGTAGATAATGACCATTATTTCATTCCGGAAAACTAGGATATTAATGATATAATGGTATTAATGCTAATGCGTCTACTCTAAATGTACTGGGGATGAGAAAATGTTTAAGGAAGTTCACTTTTACACGAATCAGCTTAAGCGATTGAAACGTTTTTATGGCAACATCATGGAGCTAGAAATAATTGTTGCAACGGATGAATCGTTTACGTTCAAAGTCGGAACGTCCACTGTAACCTTTACACAGTCTGACCAAGCAGCATCTTACCATTTTGCAATTAATATACCTGGAAACCAGTTTTCGATGATGAAATATTGGATGATGGATAGGGTTACTTTAAATCGAGAAGAGGGAAGAGATGAGGTTTTCTTTCCAAGTTTTGATGCGGATTCTATGTATTTCGAAGATCCAGCGGGCAATATCGTCGAATTAATTGGTCGTAGAAAAAGAGATAGATTTGGAGAGTTAACAACAGAATCCTTTTTGAATGTCAGTGAAGTTGGCATTGTCACTCCTTTAGTTGCAAGTGTTGGAGAGGAACTTCAAGATATGGGATTGCCGTTACGAGGAGAAACAGAAGTAATACCAGATGAATTGAACTTCTTAGGAAAAGGTGATGCATTCATTGTGCTTGTACCTTTGAATCGAAGATGGTACTTTTCTAAACAACTGAGTAAGTCGTTTCCTTTAGAAATTGGTTTAGACAATGGCAAACGGATTGTTTTAAATAATGATGGAGAAATTGAAGTGACTCGTAACGAATGAAAGATGGAATGTGATCGTTTAAAAGGAAAAGTGAATGTAAAATGTTTCACTTACATTCACTTTTTTAAGTTGGGGTCAGTATTAGTGAGAGTGATGAATGCTATGACAACTCAGTGAACAATCGTATGAAAGAAGATTGATTGCATTTTTTTATGGTAAACTTGATGAGTGAAAAATATATAATTACTGGAGTTGTCAAACGCACATGAATGAAAGTAAAATTGAGGTTTCTGAAAAGGAATTCAAAAAACGTAATTATAAGCCGATGATTATATGGCTTTCCGTTATTTTAATTGGAGCAATTGCGTTATTATCGGGGAGAAGGGGAGCCGATGAATTTACGGCTTTTGATATTACGATTTTACCGATGATGAACGCGATTTTTAATAGCTTTACATTCGTATTTCTCGTTGCAGCTCTCGTTGCTATTTTGAGGAAAAATGTGAAAGTGCATCAGATTTTCATCTATGCAGCTTTTGTAACGACTTTCTTTTTCTTGCTGTCATATGTAGCATATCATTACTTGGCACCTTCTACTTCGTTTGGCGGAACTGGATTGCAAGCTGCGTTTTATTATTTTATTTTGATTACGCATATTATTCTCGCGGCAGCGATCGTCCCATTAGCGTTAACGACTGTTACGCGCGCTTGGAATCGTGAGAACAAGTTGCATAAAAAAATTGCCCATTGGACAATGCCTATTTGGTTATATGTTAGCTTTACAGGCGTTCTTGTTTATATACTTATTAGACCTTATTATTGAATACATGAAACAAGAGAGTAGCGATTGAAAGCTACTCTCTTGTTTTTTTGTTAAAATTTAATTTCTTGGGGTGCTTGACCTTTTTTATTCATCAATCGTATTGCAACTGGTTCAATTTTTAAAATGACCAAATTAGGATCTTCTGGTCCGTCAAACCAAGGTTCTAAGTTTTCGTTCCATACAGTCTTTTTTAAGCTCTCATCAGTTGAAACGATTGCTTTACCCATGAATTCTAAATAGGCGTCACCGAAACCTTGTCCATCATACCCAATTAAAATATGCGTAGAAGGATTATGCTCAACTTCTTCGACTTTTTCAGTTTTTTTTGAAGTAGCTGTATAAAGTGTGAATCCTTCATTGAAAAAGGTCATGTACCGGGAGTGAGGTTTGTTATCCTTTATAGTAGCCATTGTTCCAATGAAACTTTCATCCACTATTTTTTGTGCGGTTTTTAATGC
>JARIDO010000050.1 GCA_029263895.1 Sporosarcina sp. | reverse complement strand
GTAGATTTGTGTAATCGGCATTCCGAATAGTTCCATTTCATCACCTCCGTATTTACCATTTTCCGAACTACCTATGTATACGTTTCTAATTGACGGAAGTTTCAAATCACTTGGATTTATTTTTAATCATTTCTAATCCAACCATTTTTCAATCCAAGATGAACGGCTTCTGTGCGACTTTTCACTTGTAACTTCTGAAATAATTCCGAGAAGTAGTTACGAACCGTTCCTTCTGACAAATATAATTGCTCACTAATTTCTTTATTCGATAACCCTTTGGAAACTAGTATAAGCAACTCTTTTTCACGATTTGATAATGGATCTTTTTCAACAAATAGTGTAAATGCAAGTTCAGGATCGATGACCCGTTTTCCAATTGAGACATCGCGGATTGCTTCTGCTAACGCACTACTTGGTCCATCTTTCAACAAAAACCCCTTTACACCTGCATTCACCGACCGTTGTAAATAACCCACTCGACCAAATGTTGTTAAGATGATAACTGCCATATGTGGATACATCTCCAGTATTCTTTCAGATGCTTCCAATCCATTCATGATTGGCATTTCAATATCTAAAATACACACATCGGGTTCGACTTGTTGTACAACAGTGAGCAGTTCCTTGCCATTTGTCGCTTCTCCAACGATTGCTAAATCTGCTTCAATGGAAAGAAGCGCTATCAATGCACCACGCACCATCGCTTGGTCTTCAGCTATTACGACGCGAATCATATTACACCTTCCTTTCATACACCTTGAGGGATGGGGACATGTATTTGAACAATTGTACCAGTACGATTGCTGTTCCAATCAATCGTCCCATTAATAAGATCTATTCTACCTTGTAAACCGAGCATTCCATAATTCGGAACAGCATCCTTGAACCCTATACCATCATCTTCTACGCGGATTGTCACTCCTTCAGTAGTGCGCTCTACATGAATACTGCAACATGTCGCGTGACTATGCTTCACAACATTTGTCACGAGTTCTCGAGTGGCCATGACGGCAATCTTTTCATAAGCTCGGTTCATCTGAATACTATGCGCATATACATTTGTCTGAATGCCAGCACTTTCTAAATGTTGTCGCCCCGCTGTCAATTCATCCTCTAAACTTTCGGTCTCGAGGTCTTCTACTAACTCCCTCATTTGTTTAAGTGTTGCACGCGAGATTGAAATAACCTCTTTCAATTCTACCGATGCCTTCGAAGGGTCAGGGTGGAGTAATTTTTCAGCAAGCTCAGTTTTCAAAGTAATCATTGATAACTTTTGACCAAGTGTATCATGTAAATCACGGCCAATGCGTTGGCGCTCCTGCTGTTTAATGAGCTCATCGATTGTATCGTTCGCCTTTTCTAAGCGTTGCTGAGATTCTCGCCATTTACGCGTCGCTACTATCGTGTAGACATTAAAACCATTAATAATAATAGGTAGGCTAGATAGCATGATTTGTATTGGTTCATAACTTTTCATTAGCGAGATAGCAATTACAATTGCAACGTAAATACCAATACCCGTCAAGCGCTTTTTTGCTGAAACGGAGACTAGTAAATTGGTTGAAAAAGCACTAAACCAGAGAAACATAGGGCTTAATAAATATGCCCAATAACCGATGATGATTGCTTGCATGCAAATATATGTGAAATACGAATTCCGCCAATAAGATTGACGAAAAATAGCAACGAACGAAACAATAAAAAAAATCGTAATCATTCGATTGATTCCTTCCATAAAAAAGGCGCCAATCACTGGAAACAGAAGGTATATCAAGAAAGGATATGGCTCTTTCCCATGCTCCTTTGGAAACATTTTAAAACTCCTTATCATCCGAACACCTCCCTTTTACTTCGTTTTACGATAATGAAATGAATGCCTATAAAGAAAAGTACATAGAAACCTAACCCAATAACTTGCTCTGTTAACTGATAGTTCCCCTCTATTAAATGAAACGCACCAGTAACCGCTAAAGCTCCTGGCGAAACACTCGCAAAAAATTGAATACTTTGCGGGAAATCATTAATTGGAAACCAAGTTCCTGCCGTAATCATGATGAATATCCAAGTAAAGTTTGCAAGTCCAGATACCGTTTCATGCTTCCCAATTGAACTAATCGCTGCGCCGAGTGTCATGAATACAATGGATACAAAAATAAACCAAAATACAATTATACTCCATTGCCATAAAGTACCCGGAAGACGATGAATGCCATGTACAAACAAAATCAATAAAAGGATTGATACGACATTGAACATCAACTGAGAGAATATCCTTGCTCCAATAATCAACGCCTCACTCACCGGTAAAACTTTCATCATTTTTCGCCAGTCTTGTTGATTATCAGATGCCATTCCAATCGCAAACGTCGTCACCGCTCCTGACAACAAGCTGAAAAGCAACATACTAACGAGTAGATAAGCATGGTTTACTTGCTTATTCGTATAGAACAGTATCATATAATAAACAATTGGAAGAACAATGGAATAGATCATAAAGAAGCGGTTCCTAGCTATTCGTGACATCTCTACTTTCGCCAGTAGAAAGAATGCTGAGTTCATCTTCCAATCACTCCTTCTAATATGTTCGGCTTTGTTTTGTCAACAAGTTCCCCATTTTCTAATGAGACAACACGGTGTGCCAAATTTTCTAATTCTTCCCTCCAATGCGTGACTAGTAATACCGCAAGTCCTTTCTTTACAAAGCATTGTAGTTTTCCATAAAAGTAATTCCTCATTTCACTGTCCATTCCAGAAGTCGGTTCATCTGCAATCAATAGTTTAGGTCTGCCAATCATAGCAAGCGCGAATGCAAGTCGTTTCTTTTCTCCTCCTGATAGTTCCTGCGTTTTTTTATGTAGCATATCTTTCAATAATCCAAGTTGTATTAATTCTTCATCAGCTAGTGGCTGTCCATAAAAAGAGCTGTATAATTTAAGTAATTCTCGTACTTTCACATTGTCCATGAAACTTGGATGCTGTGGAATAAAACCAATATCAAATTTCATTTTGTTTATCGGCTTGTCATTGACACACACTGTTCCTTCTTTCGTTTTGTAAATGCCAACAAGAGCAGCAGCGAGCGTTGATTTCCCTGCTCCATTGGAACCAATTAGCGCAACTACTTCCCCTTGTCCCACAGACAAATTGACGTTATTCAAAATTGTATTCTTTCCAACAACTACTTTTAGGCCATCTACCTTAAGCATCATCTCACCCCTCTATTAAAGTGTAATAAAAGTGTAGATAAGAAATAAGTAAATTCCGTCAACTTCTCCTTATGACATTTGTCACTTTGTTCTTTCCCTAGATGTCGAATTTTGTACATTTATGCAAGGTTATTTGATATGATAGTAATGTTTAAAAATTATTTCCGGAGACGGATGGAGGCACGCAAATGTTTAGCCCAAGAAAAGAAGATCCTTTTTTCACTGCATTATTAACAATCGCAGAAAACGTTCAA
>JARIDO010000042.1 GCA_029263895.1 Sporosarcina sp. | reverse complement strand
GAATCGCACAAACTCGCTTTTATTGATTTGTCACAAATACGTTGGTCGACAATCCTAGCGACTTCTAGTAATCTGAAAGAAATAAGATGTGAAGTCTCGGTGAGGAGGTCAGCGCGTTGAAAAGGATTTGGATCGTACTACTATTGTTTACGACTTTAGGTTTAAGTGGATGTGCATATCATTACGCTGAAGAGGATGGCTACCGTATGTCGCTTATTAATAGTGGTTTCCCGGTTCCTAAAAATGCGTATGAAATCCCGCCAGAAGAATGCACAACTGAGATTGCTAAATCGGCTAAATATAAATTGAAGGATATCGGTGACGCAGAAGGCACACCACCCGCAGATTATTTAACAGAGATTGAAAAATGGGGTTGGAGTGAAATGACGGACAAGCGTGCGGGGCATGTTCATTATTTTAAAAAAGAAGGTAAAATTATGTCCCTCATTATTCAGAAGAATGTCTTTGACGTGTTCCAAATGAGCGATAATATTAATTTGTAACATTAATGATAGTGAATCAATCGTCTAATTGGTTGTTAAAGAGAAAACAATAAATCAAAAAGAAGAATCCCAGTCTAGGGATTCTTCTTTTTAGTATCAGTCAGTCAGTTCAACATTATGGAAAACTTGTTGAACATCTTCTAAATCATCTAGTGCTTCTATCATCTTTTCGAACTGTACTTGTGCATCTTCAGCAAGTGTCATCTCATTTTGTGCAAGCATCGTTAGCTCAGCAATTGTAAAGTCAGTAATATCTGCCTCTTTTAAAGCTTCTTGTACGGCGTGGAACTGATCGGGTTCAGCGTAAATAATAACTGTATCTTCTTCTTCAAGAATATCTCGTACTTCAATATCTGCTTCCATTAAGAGTTCCAGTATATCGTCAGCCGTTTTTCCTTCAATACCAAACACAGCTGTTGCGTCAAACATATATGCAACAGAGCCACTTACGCCCATATTTCCACCGTTTTTTCCGAAAGCAGCACGAACTTCTGAAGCTGTTCGGTTCACATTATTCGTTAATGCATCGACGATGACCATCGATCCATCTGGTCCAAAACCTTCATAACGAAGCTCGTCAAAGTTTTCCTCGGAACCACCTTTTGCCTTTTCGATTGCACGATCTATAATCGCTTTAGGTACACTATAGGTTTTAGCTCGTTCAACAACCATTTTTAATGCCTGATTCAATTCCGGATCAGGCTCTCCTTGTTTTGCAACAACATAAATTTCACGGCCAAACTTCGCGTAAATACGACTTGTATTTGCGTCCTTCGATGCCTTTTTCTCTTTAATATTATTCCATTTACGGCCCATTTGTCGTTCACTCTCTTTCACTAGTAGCTTAGACTTAATCGAATAATTATACATCGAATAGTACGTTCGAGACAAGTGAAAACTTCTAGATGAAGGGATTAAAAAGATTGATACCTGCTATTTTAAATGATAATTACAACTGCTTTTTTAAAAAGTCTATGTATCTTTATAGAAATGACACTTAAGTTTGCAGCTTTTAAACCGAACAAAACAGATAAAAAATGTTATAATGCCGGTACAACAAAAAGTAAGAATGAAGGGGGGGCGTTTAAATGGCTAATCCAATCCACTCATTCAACGAATTGAAGCGGCGTATATACTTATTCGCTCTTCCAGCAGTTCTTTTAGCGACAGCTGTATCTGTTTATGTAGTGAATTTAAAGAAGAGTTACGGTCCAGATTTTTACTTCTACATGGCTTTTATACTATTGTTCACATTTGGTTGGTTTCTAGTTTATAAAAGAAAGTATATAATTTTATTTGAATATACGTTAATGGCGGTTACCGTTTTTTATTATTTATCTATGCTTACATTGGAGGTTATTCATAATGTAGGTCGCCAAGGTGAAGTGTACTTAAGTTCAATCATTATTTGGATGCCTATTATTATTATGCTTTTCTTTATGGTACTACGGCGGAAGAAAGCGCTTATCGCTGCTTCCATTTTATTAATCGTTTCGATGGTACCAGGAATTTGGGCATATACCGATTTAAATATTTCCTTTAGACAGTCTTTGTTTCAACTTTACGTAGCAACAGTTCTGTACATTGGCGTTCTCTATTTCTCTTTTAATATGTTTCTAGCGTACGCTGAAAACATTGTATTACGACAACAATACTATTTAGATACGCTTACACAAATAGCAAACCGAAATCAAATTGATGAATGGATGGAAAATCTTATTAGTGATGCAAAGACAAATGATTGTTTCTCCATACTATTTTTTGATATTGATTATTTTAAATCTGTCAACGATCGATTTGGTCATAGTGTAGGGGATAGTGTGCTTAAACAAGCAGCGGAAATTATCCGGAGTGAATTGAACGAAGGGCAATTATTTGGAAGATGGGGTGGTGAGGAATTCAGTGTACTAGTTAAAACGAGTGAAGCGAATGCCATTCGATTAGCTGAACGATTAAGGGATACAATTGAAACTCACTCTTTTGGTGACATTGGAACAATTACGGCAAGTTTTGGAGTAACAGGTTTCCGAATTGGTGATACCATTGAATCGATTTTTAAGCGCTGTGACGAACGATTATATTTATCAAAGAAGAATGGACGTAATCGTGTGACTGGTAATATGACAGAAAAAATGTGAAATAACACTTCTTCTTGTGTCCATCCTCCCTTATACTAAAGAAGTACGTTTATCCTCTTACAGAAAGGAACAGACGCATGGAACTAATCTATAAGGGCAAGACGAAAGACGTTTACAAATTGAATGACGAACATGTGCTTTTGAAATTTAAAGATGATGTAACTGGAGAAGATGGTGTTTTTGATCCAGGAGCGAACACAGTTGGTCTCACGATTAAAGGAGCAGGTCAATCTGGTTTGCGCATGACAACGTTTTTCTTTGAAAAACTAGCTCGATTCAACATCCCAACACATTATGTTGAATCGGATATTGAAGCAGCGACAATGACCGTTAAGTCGGCTGCCGTGTTTGGTAAAGGTCTTGAAGTTATTTGTAGATTCCGAGCGGTTGGAAGCTTTTTTAGAAGATATGGAGCGTACTGTGAGGAAGGACAAGCGTTAGACTCTTTTGTTGAAGTAACTATTAAAGACGATCTGCGCAATGATCCACCGATTACGAAAGAAGCACTTTCTCAACTGGGAATCGTCACAACGACAGAATACGACGTGTTAGTTGAACTGACAAAAGAAATTTCTAATGTTGTGAAAGAAGAACTTGCAGCGAGAAGTTTAGAACTATATGATATTAAACTGGAATTTGGTCGAGATAGTCAAACTGGTGAAGTGATGTTAATTGACGAAATTTCAGGTGGTAATATGCGCGTCTATCAAGATGGCACATACATTGCCCCGATGGATTTAGAGGAAATGATTGTTTTATAATTAAGAAGCCGTCTAAGAGCTCTTGTAAAAGAATTCTTAGACGGCTTTTATTCATAAGAATGATGAAAATTGGGCATCCTCAATGAAAGAGAAATTGAGGAGGAATCCATTTGAAAAGTAGAAAAACTGGACTTGCGTTGATTATCGTTTTAATGATTATTAGTGGTTGTGGAAAGAATAGTGAAAAGAGGCCCGTTAGTGCGGAGAAAGTTGAATCGATTAAAGCACCTTTAACCAATACGAAAGGAGTAGAAGTTGGACAGGCAAGCATCGTTGAGACGGAAGATGGTATTGTACTAAGTGTTGTAGCGAAGGATTTACCGCCTGGCTTAAAAGGAATTCATATTCACAGCGTAGGCGTTTGTACGCCACCGGATTTTAAATCAGCCGGAGGTCATTTTAATCCTGACCAGAAAGAACATGGCTTTGATAATCCAAAAGGCTTTCATTTGGGGGATTTACCTAATATTGAAGTAGATGCAGACGGGAAAGCGGCATATAAAATGAAGGTAAACAATCTCAAATTGACATCGGGATCTGAAAACGTACTTCTTGATGCTGATGGAAGCGCAATTGTTATCCATGAGGATCCAGATGACTACAAGACTGATCCGTCAGGGAATTCAGGGAATCGCATTGCTTGTGCAGCATTTCAAAAATGAAATGCTGCTGTTATTTAAATAGAAAATTCTCTGTGTAGTAGGGTTGGTGTTTCTCGTTAAAGGCAACACCGACGCCTAGTTGATCGTAATCTTCCAACAAAATGTTCTTCCGGTGGCCTTCTGAATTCATCAGTCCTTCATGTGCGAAAATACTACTAGACTGTCCATACGCTAAGTTTTCACCTGCACCCCTAAATGTAATTCCATCATCTTCCATCCGGTTAAAAGGAGATTTTCCTGCTAAGTTCTTATGATTAAAATAGTTATTGGTTGCCATATCTACACTATGCTTACGCGCTGTCCCGGATACAGGATTGTTCCATTTCAAAATGGATAAGTTATGTCGTACGCGTGTTGCATTCGTTAAATCAAATAATTGTTGCTCAAAACCTGTCCGCAATTCTGTCCCCCCGCTAGCATAAATACCCGATTTTTTCTGCTCAAGTGGTCCAGAAATAAGTTGAATAGCGGTGACGGTTTCATTTTGATGAAGATCGTAAAATACATACGTATACGTCTCGCCAGAAACAAAAACATCGAATCCATCAGATTCTTGTAATGTATAAATATTTAACCCTTTGCGTAGTTCTTTAATTGGTTGACCTAGTATTTCACGAACTGTCGATTTTGAGGTGCCATAGACAATATTATTAGTAGAGGAGATTAGATCATCATTCGTATAGAGTGCGTTCACTTTTTGTTGTGCGTCAAAAGAAACCATGACGAAGTTTTGATAGTTTTCATGGTACGTCAGCCATTCAGTACCATATTCGTTCAATGAATGACTTTGAGGCTCGCCAAGTTCAGCCTTTACTTTATCAGCGGTAGTTCCAAGTTCAATATTATGAATTGACATTGCTGTTTCAGTAGGTTTTTCCAAATCAGGTTTCTTTGCTGTTGGGTCAACAGAGTGATCCAGGTCCATCGTTTTAGAGCCGAAAAAAAGCATGATATTATCGATTGTGTTTGAAATACCTTGAACTACTGAATTAGCTGTCTCGCTTGTAAATAGTGTACTTACTTTTTCATCGACTGGATCCAGAAATGATAAATCAATATAGTTTGAAACGGGTTTTTCCCAATATGGTTTAGCAGAATAGAGTACAACGATTAAAACGATGAATACAAATAGTTTTTTCAAGGGGACACCTCCTACTTTCCATTGTAACCCTATCATATGTAATGAATACAGCGTAGACTTATTTCCTGAACAACTAATTTAAAGGTATACTAGTAGAATCACGTATGAACGGAGAAAACCAGCAATGACTTTATCGAAAAAAGAATTGAACGCAAAAGTATTGGAAGAGAATGCGAAGCTATTTCGTTGTCCAATTTGTTCTTCGTCGATGGAAATGGTGAACTATACCCGGCTTATGTGCCAAGAAAACCATTCCTTTGATTTATCTAAAAATGGTTATGTGAATTTGGCGCCACAAGTACATTTAACGAAGTATGCCAAAGTGCTTTTTGATGCACGAAAACAAATTATGTCGAGCGGCTATTTTAGTCCTGTTATAGAAGAGATTGTTGAAATGTTAAACGTTGAAGAGAATATGACAATACTTGATGCTGGCTGTGGAGAGGGAACACACTTAGCGGAAATTGTTGCTCAGTTACCGGAGAGTACGACGGCTGTAGGAATCGATCTCGCAAAAGACGGCATCGTTGCAGCGGCTAAATCACATGCTGGTGTGATTTGGAGTGTTGCTGATCTAGCTAATTGCCCCTTTCAAGATGAGCAGTATGATACCATACTTAATATATTGTCACCCGCAAATTATGCGGAATTTACTCGTTTACTAAAACCAGATGGTCTATTTATTAAAGTAGTTCCTGAAAAAGGATATTTAAAAGAACTGCGAGAGATGTTCTATGACGATGACAGGCAGAAGGAAGAAGTAGACGTTAAAGCTCGTTTTGAAGAACAGTTTGTCGATGTTGAAACGACAAGAATAACGTATCAATTCCTGTTAAAAGAAGAGTTACTTGCGCCGTTAGTCCAAATGACACCTCTGACATGGGGAGCTAGTGCGGAGAAGATTGAACAAGTTCTTCGTTCGCGTATTCCCGAGATTACTGTCGATTTCACAATTTTAATAGGTAGAAAAAGGGGGAATACTGGATGTTTGGTGGAGTGAGTTTCGTTCCAAATGAATTTTATATTATCGCCATTGCAGTTATAGTGCTGCTTGTCATTTTTATAGAATGGAAAACACGGTAAGGAGAGGTTTAAAATGAGTGTAAAAAAAGTGGACAGGCGTCAACAACCTAAACTATCAATTGAACATGAAATGATACGGACATCAGATATTTGGGCTCGAGAAGGATATATCGACAAAGTAAGATTTGAAGGTGGCATTATGGAGAGTGCGAAAGGAGAGCGGCTATCGTTTGACGATTGCATTTTCAAAGATATATCCTTTGCAGGCGGGGACTTTACAGCTGTGGAATTTGTTGATGTTCGTTTCGAGACATGTGATTTCTCGAATTGTAACTTTCAGAATGCCACATTCCATCGTTGTGAAATTATCAATTCAAAACTAACAGGTGCAGATTTTGCGAATGCAAATATAGGACATACATTATTCTCAGCGATTGAAGGTCGCTACACTAACTTTAGTTTTTCTAGCATGAAGGAAACAGAATTTTTGGAGTCCAATTTGGTTGATGCGGAGTTTTACGAATGCACATTCAAACCAGTTCGATTTAAGAAATGCAAGTTGGATAATAGTAACTTCACAGAAACGGACTTAGCTGGAATAGATCTGTCTAATAGTATGTATGACCGAATTGAAGTGACACTCCCAAAAATTGCAGGTTGTATCGTCTCTAAAGACCAAGCAATCGGTTTTGCAAGAGTCCTTGGGTTATCGGTGAATGAAGAATAATGCTATACTTAAACGAAACTAGAACGAAAAAGGTGGACAACTATGCTTACATTTGAAGAGAAACAAACCATTATTGAATCATTTCCTGAACTGACACGTAAAGACGTGTCATTGAAACGCCTGAACTATCATTATGAAGATAGTCTTTTCGATAAAACCGTTGTCGTACAACATCTTCACCCGAATGGAAATGCATTCGTCTATGTAGCAGGCATTCCAGGATATGAAGCCGATGAACGTGGCCTTATAAACGTACGCGAAGCGACTGAAGAAGAATTACGTAAAGTAATTACAGATTCCATTAAAGGATTAGCGCAAGAAGAATCTGAAGCGGAACCAATAGAACAACATTGGATCAATGCCGAAGGTGAAAAACTTGTTCTGATGGAAGAATTGGGCGCTTGGAATCTCTATCACGGTTTGAATTTAGAAGACAGCTTTGGAGATTATGCCGAAGCGCTTGCATATTTGAAAGAAGAACAATTTAAAGAAGTTAAAGTGGCCGGTGATTCTAAATGAAAGGAAGTCACCTCGTTATTGGATTAGTATTATTCGTCATCATTGTTGTAGCGGCAATCTATTTCATGATGATGGCGACATTTAATCATGATGAAAAAGGCATGGATGCCATGCGCATTGCCGTTCAGATGTTTGAAACAAAAGAATAAAATAGGTAAGAAAAGCACACGACGTTGATATATGTCGTGTGCTTTTTATGTGAGATATTTAAGAGGTTTAATGCCAATTGCCAGGTTTATAAGGTCCTTTTCTAAACGGTAACCACCAGTTCCATTTACCGAATAGCTTCATAAGGCTTGGAACGAGAAGTAGACGGATGATAGTCGCGTCAATTGCAACTGCGATTGCTATCCCAACACCAATTTGCTTAACGGGCATTACATCTGTAAATGCAAATGCACCAGTGAGCACAATCATAATAAGTGCTGCCGATGTGATAATCTTACTTGTTGTTGCGAGTCCTTCTACAGTGGCGAAATCATTGTCGAGTGTGTTTGCGTATTCCTCTTGCATTCTCGAGATAAGGAAGACTTCATAGTCCATACTCAAGCCAAATACAAGACTGAAAACAATGACGGGTATAATGAGCGCGATGGTTCCCGCATGTAATCCGAAATGTCCATATTGGAAGATGTACACAAGAATACCGAACGTTGCAGACAAACCGATAATATTCATAAGAATGGCTTTGATTGGAATTAAAATTGAACGGAATGCAATCATTAAGATGATGAATGTTGAAATGACGATCACAAGTAAAACGTACACAATCTTATCCCAAATTTCATCGAAAATCTCTTGATTGAACTTAGGTTGACCACCAATCTTTAAATCCCATTCTGTGTTTTTCGTCGACCAATCACGTGCCCATTCTTGGGCTTCGTCAGACGAACCTTCCGCCCCTAATGTTATAGGTATCATAAGTTTGTCTTCTTTGATAAAAGTGTCAACAAGCGGATTGAGTGTTGCAGCGATATCTGGAACTGACATTGCCTGTGTCCACTCTTCAGTAGAATCTATTCCGCTTGCGGTAAAGAGTGTCGTCAAATCGGATACAAGTGAATCTTTTTCTAGTTGCTGTTGTAAGGATTGCATGGATTCCAAGCCTTTTTCATTTGTCCATCCATCACTGCGTTTAGCAATCATATAGATGGTTGACTCATCACCCATACCGAAGCTTGTATCCATACGTTCAAATGCTTGTCGCGTATCATACGATTTTGGAAGTGAGTCAATCGACGGGATTGTCAAGTCCATGTTCTTTACTGGAACCAGTGCAATTCCTAGTAATAGCAAAGCGATGAAAATAATTCGAATAGGACGTTTGATGACTGCATTGGCAAATTTTCTCCAACCATTTGCGCCGTCCTTTTTTTCTTTAATCAATTGCCATTTATCAATTCGATCGCCTAGTACAATTAATAAGGATGGCAACAGTGTTATGGAACTAATAACCGCCATAGAAACTACAATCATGCCACCAATTGCGATGTTTTGGAAGATTTCAACCTGAATAAGTAGCATGGCTCCTAGCCCAATAAAGACACAGAAAGCAGAAAAAATGACAGAACGCCCCGCTGTTCGGATTGTTGTGGCAACAGCGTCCATCATCGCAACTTTATTACGTTCTTCACGATAACGACTAATGAATAAAAGTGCAAAATCGATACTCAAAGCTAAGCCAAGCATTGGAATAATATTTAACACGAAAATAGACAAATCGATTTGCCCACCTAGCAGTGTTAATATACCAAATGAGCTAATGACAGTTACGATACCGATAATCAAAGGGACAAACGAAGCAACAACAGTTCCGAATGCAAAAAGCAGCACAATAATAGCGATGGGTAATCCGATTGCTTCGGCAGTCATTAAATCACGTTGACTAGCAGCGTTAATGTCTTTGGAAATTGCAGAGGCACCGGTTAACGTAATCCCTTTTTGGTCACCGATTGCAGCGCGAATGTCTGTTACCACACCGATCATATTGTCTGTATTATTATCAAAATGTAACATTGCGTATGAAATGCCATCTTTATATTGTTTGCCGTTTTCAAGAGGTGAAGCGATTTCAGATGTTAAGTTGAGCCTTTCGATTCTTTCTAACGATGATTCAATTGTTGAATCGTCAATGTTATCAAATACAACAAACATCGTTTCAGCGGGGATATCAAAGTCTTCGGAGACCATATCCATAACTTTGGAATGCTCTCCATCCATACGGAAACCGTCACCTTCTAAAAGGCCAGGTAACTGAATGGCGAAATAAGCCATCACAGCGAATATTGCTACCCATGTGAAAATAATAAACTTATGGGCTTTGATCACGAATCTGGCAAGCATGCGCATATGAAAATCCTCCTTAGACGTATAAAGTTTGTACTTCTATAGTAGCGGAAATCGAACGGAAAGTCTTTCGTTTCTTAAGATTCATTGTAAAGATAGGATTGTTTTTTTGTATGGATGAAATAGAGGGAGGATTCATCAAAGGAGGCTTGACCATTTGTAGACAGAAAAAAGCCAACCCTCGAAAGGATTGGCTCTTGAATGGTTAATTCAAATTAGTTCTTAGTTACGTTTGTAGCTTGAAGACCACGTTGGCCTTGCTCGATTTCAAACGTTACATCTTGGCCTTCTTCAAGAGACTTGAAGCCTTCTCCTTGAATAGCTGAGAAATGTACGAATACATCGTCGCCATCTTCACGTTCGATGAAGCCAAAACCTTTTTCTGCGTTAAACCATTTTACTTTACCTTGTTCCATGTTTGTATCCTCCTCGTATGCGTTGAGCGCATACATTGTGTTACTATCCTTGCTCAAGTCTTGAAGTAGTCATGAGACCATCACGCCGAACAAAAATAATTCTCCTTTATCATAACAGAGCATTTAGCACATAGCAAGTAATATGTGCAAGTTAAAAAAATAAATCAAATAATTTGTAAAGAATCGCAGCAAGTGTTGCTGAAATTGGTAGTGTTATAATCCAAGTGATTACAATCTTTTTTGCGACGCCCCATTTCACACCTTTAACGCGCTGAGCTGAGCCTACGCCCATGATTGCAGACGAAATAACATGTGTTGTACTGACGGGTAAATGAATCATTGTAGCACCAAAAATAATCATCGCAGAGGACAAATCAGCCGCCGCTCCATTAACTGGTCGAATTTTCATAATTTTCCCGCCAACTGTTTTAATGATTTTATATCCGCCGATTGAAGTACCGAGTCCCATGGCAGTTGCTGCAGCAATACGAACCCATAATTGAATATCATCACCAGTTTGTAAATTAGCTGCAATAAGTGCCATCGTAATGATGCCCATTGCTTTTTGAGCATCATTCGTACCGTGAGTAAATGATTGCAATGCGGCAGTACCAATTTGTAAGTAACGAATTCGTTTATTCGCTTTAAATAGATTGCGGTTTTTTAATAAAACCTTGAACAGCGACATCATTAGGAACCCGCCAGCAATAGCGATAAAAGGTGAAATGAGTAATGCTTGTATAATTTTAATAAAACCACTGTAATTCAAAGCGCTAAAACCTGCCGCGGATATAGCAGCACCAGCTATTGAACCAATCAGTGCGTGCGAAGAACTGGAAGGAATTCCAAAATACCATGTAATGAGATTCCATAGAATCGCTGAAGTTAATGCTGCTAAAATAACGAGCGCACCATTATCCAACATAAATGGATCTACAATATCTTTTGAAATGGTTTTAGCTACGCCGGTAAATGTCAGTGCGCCGATGAAATTCATTACAGCAGCCATTAAAATAGCCACGCGAGGTTTCAGAGCGCGTGTTGAAACTGATGTTGCAATTGCGTTCGCCGTATCATGAAAGCCGTTGATGAAATCAAAAGCAAGTGCAAAAATAACGACGAGGATGGTAAGGAGTAGGATTGTATTCACGTTGCTCCCCCTTATGCGTTACGCATGATAATAGTTTCAATTGTATTGGCTACGTCTTGACAATAATCTGCAACCTCTTCAAGTTGTTCATAAATATCCTTGTACTGGATAATACGGATGGGGTCTTTTTCATTTATAAACAATTGTTTAATAGACGTTCGAAGAACTTCATCACAAATGCGTTCGTATTCTTTAATCAGGACTGCATGATCACGCATTTCAACAAGTTTTCTGCGAGCAAGTAACTTCATTGCTTTAACAATTTCATCTGTACTGAGCACAATATTATCCATAAACTTTTGTACGTACTCATCAATATCAGTAAGAGAAAACATTTCAAGATGCGCAGCAAATGACTCGATGCCATCTAAAATGTCATCCATTTTAATAGATAATTGTAAAATATCTTCACGCTCAATGGGCGTCATGAATGATTTATTCAGCATCGTAATCAGTTCGTGAATAAGTGTATCGCCCTCAGTCTCGTACTTTTTGAGACGGATGCTTACTTCTTTTAAATCTGCGACAGTGTGGACTTTAAAATCATCCGCATAATGGACTGCTTCTTGAACGTTTTCTGCGATTGTTAATAATGCAGTGAAAAAAGGATCTTCTTTTCTTGGGCTAAACATTTGCGTGCCTCCATCCGTCTCCGGAAATAATTTTTAAACATTACTATCATATCAAATAACC
>JARIDO010000002.1 GCA_029263895.1 Sporosarcina sp. | reverse complement strand
TAGGTTAAGATAATTAAATAAGGTCATCATCAATTCCTCCTCAATGTTGGCGTGGTTGTGAACATTGTAGCATAAGGAATTGATGGGGCCTTTTTCTATTTACACAATTATAAGGACTCTATCGTTTCCACTCACTTTATGGGCGCACACACCGATTTACGGGCGTTTCTACTCGCTTTGCGGGCGCACAAAATGATTTACGGGCGATTCATCTCACTTTGCGGGCGCTCAAGCTGATTTACGGGCGATTCCACTCACTTTACGGGCGCACAAGCTGATTTACTGGCGATTCATCTCACTTTGCGGGCGGACAATCCAATTTACGGGCGATTCCGCTCGCTTTGCGGGCGCACAATCCATTTTACGGGCGTTTCAACTCTCTTTGCGGGCGCACAAACCGATTTACGGGCGATTCATCTCACTTTGCGGGCGCACAATCCAATTTACGGGCGTTTCCACTCACTTTACGGGCGCACAAGCTGATTTACTGGCGATTCATATCACTTTGCGGGCGCACAATCCAATTTACGGGCGATTCCGCTCTCTTTGCGGGCGCAATCCAATTTACGGGCGTTTCAACTCTCTTTGCGGGCGCACAATCCAATTTACGGGCGTTTCAACTCGCTTTGCGCGCGCACAAAATGATTTACGGGCGATTCCGCTCACTTTGCGGGCGCAATCCAATTTACGGGCGTTTCAACTCGCTTTGCGGGCGCACAATCCAATTTACGGGCGTTTCAACTCACTTTGCGGGCGCACAATTCAATTTACGGGCGATTCTGCTCACTTTACGGGCGCACACACCGATTTACGGGCGATTCCACTCTCTTTACGGGCGCACAATTCAATTTACGGGCGTTTCAACTCTTTTTACGGGCGCGCAAACCATCCCCCCCAACAAAAAAAAGGATTATTCGCTCAACACTAAGCGAATAATCCTCTCTCATCGTTATTATTTTTTAGCAGGATTGTCTTTCATATCACTGCGTGTGATGATGTGGTCGATTAAACCGTATTCTTTTGCGCGTTCAGCGGTCATGAAGTTATCACGATCTGTATCTTTTGCGATGACTTCTACTGGTTGACCTGTACGTTCAGCGAGAATTAGATTTAACTTCTCACGGATGAACAAGATGTGCTTCGCAGCGATTTCGATTTCTGTCGCTTGCCCTTGTGCTCCACCAAGTGGTTGGTGAATCATAACTTCTGCGTTTGGAAGCGCATAGCGTTTTCCTTTTGAACCTGCTGCAAGGAGGAATGATCCCATTGATGCAGCCATACCGATACAAATTGTTTGAATTTCTGGTTTGATGAATTGCATTGTATCGTAGATTGCCATTCCGGCAGAGATGCTGCCTCCTGGACTATTGATGTAGATCGAAATATCCTTATCTGGATCTTCTGCTTCTAGGAAAAGTAATTGCGCAACGATTGAGTTGGCAACGTTGTCGTCAATCGCACTTCCAAGCATGATGATACGATCTTTTAGTAGGCGAGAGTAGATGTCGTAAGCACGTTCTCCTCTACTTGTTTGCTCAATAACTGTAGGTATTAGATTCATTCCATTTCCTCCTTCAAGGTGGATAGTGATTTCAGTTTGTTGATACAGAGTTTCTGTTTCAACTGTAACTTTATCATACATAGTATGGTCAACTAAGGTCAAATATAACGCACTTGAATTATCTATTGCATTAATACTGTTGCATCAGTATAATAAAACTTGTCTGTTCAAGATAGTTTAACGCCTCGCCCTCGTGGTGCAATGGATAGCACGCAAGCCTCCGAAGCTTGAAATGTGGGTTCGACTCCCGCCGAGGGCATATATTTTAAGATAGTCGTATCAACGTGTAAATACGTTTGGTACGGCTATTTTTGTGTTTAAATTAATCGTTGAGTCTTTTCACAGCACCACGCAAGAATACCATGTAATACAAACGTTATCACTTCACATTTGTATGCGTGTGGTGATAATAATTAGCAGCATACTTCTATTAACTCCCAGCTATAAAACCGCTCCAGAGATTGTATTTGTCGCACCTTCGTTCCAAATATTACGCCCTTATAGTGTTTCGGAAATTTTTATTGTAATATTTCGAATATAAGTAAATAATGAAAATAGGTTCTATAGTTCAAAGGAGTGCATTTAAATGAAAAAAATAGACTTTAGTTTAATAGTAGGCATTTTAATTGTATTTCCACTCGGAATTTATAAATTAGTTTTCGATAATCCAAATTCATACACTGTTTTATTTGGATTGTTTTTAATCTTAACCTCGGCTTATTTAACATTCGATCTAATAAAAACATACAAAAAAGAACTTGACTAAAAAACGTAGAAAGCATTATCAATTCAATGTACAAGATCGGCACAAATAAAAATTGTAGATGTAGCATCTTTTGAATTCGTATGAGTGATACATAAAGGGCAGTCCGTTCTCCAATCTCCTCCTTTTTCCAATAATCATATTTTTTAATCCTGCGATTTCATGTTATTATTCATGCGCATAGGTTACCTTTCCTTTACTTGTTTCTCGATAATTCAAGTATAAAAGAATGGGTGATCCCCTGTATTTTTGGTGAATTGTTTACATACTCCGACAGATATTATAGAACCATAAAACCAACAAAAAAACCGTTCTCAGCAATTCAGCTTGTTGAGGTACGGTTTCGGATGTTTTAATTATCGTTTACGATAAGTGTAGTTAGCGCTTCTAACGCTTGTTCTTCGTCTACGCCTTCAATTACGAGTGTAATCGTTGTTCCGCGTGCAATCGCTAAACTCATAATTCCCATGATGCTTTTCGCGTTGACTTGACGTCCTTCCTTTTCCAAGAAGATGTCTGCTGTATATCGATTGGCCTCCTGCACGAATTGGGCAGCTTGCCTTGCTTGTAAGCCTGTTTTCATTTTCACTTCAACTGTTCTTTCCGCCATTCATTACCATCTCCTCTATTTGATAAGCATTCGGTTAGTTTTTGCTTATACCGCCCGTTCTAAGATTTTCTGCTATTTCTTCGATTTTACGTAGTCGGTGGTTTACGCCTGATTTACTAACTACGGTACCTGTTACGAGTTCGCCAAGTTCTTTTAAGGTGATATCTTGGTTATCGACGCGTAGTCTAGCGATTTCTTGTAGTCTGTCTGGTAATTGGTCTAGGCCAACTGTTCTCTCGATGAATTTAATATTTTCAACTTGGCGTTGTGCAGCACTAATGGTTTTATTCAAGTTTGCGGTTTCGCAATTGACGAGACGGTTTACACTGTTGCGCATATCACGTAATATACGCACATCTTCGAATTTCATTAAGGATACATGTGCTCCAACAAGGCTAAGAAAATCAGCAATTTTTTCAGCTTCTTTTAAGTACGCAATATAGCCATTTTTACGTTCGATTGATTTCCCGTTTAAATGGTACTTATTCATAAGATCAACGAGCGCATCGCTATGTTCATTGTAGATTGAAAATATTTCGAGATGGTATGAAGAAGTCTCCGGGTTATTTACGGAGCCACCTGCTAGGAAAGCACCTCTTAAGTATGCGCGCTGACAACATTCTTCTTTCACCAGTTCTTTAGATATTTCATTTTTAAATTGAAAGGTTCCTGTGAGGATAAGTAAGTCTTCCAACAATGGTTTAGCACCATCTCTAATTCGGCATATATAGACGTTATTCTTTTTCAAACGCATTTTCTTTCGAACGAGTAACTCCACTTTGTACGGATAAAGTCTTTTTAAATTTGTATATAAGCGTCTTGCGATCGCTGCATTTTCGGTTTGAACATCAAGACTAAGTTGTTTGTTTGAAAAAGATAGTGCCCCATTCATGCGGATGAATGCAGCTACTTCTGCTTTGACACAACAATCAGCAGCTTCAATCTGCGTAAGTTCTTTTTTTGTATCCGAAGCAAAAGACATGACGTTTCCCCTTTCTCGGTGACGCTCACGCCTATTCCGTGTTAGTGAATTCCGATATATTCCATGAGCCATTCTGATACAACTTCTGCATCGTGCAGGATCATATTGTCAACTACGGTAGCAATATTTTTAAAAACAATTTCTGGCACGAGTGCTCTTACTGCCTCAACATCGTTTTCTACTGGCCAAGGCGGCCCTTCGCCTTCATGTAAGGACGCGATATCTAAACTATTTAATAGAATTGTATCGATAAATGGTGCACCCGCGTGATCATACAGTGCTTGGACATGTTCAGAAGCTGTGTATCTATTTGTCTCACCCGATTGAGTGGTCAAGTTGCTAATGTACACTTTTTTCGCTTTACATTTCAATACAGATTCCCGAATGGCTGGCACTAGTATTGTTGGTAGAATGCTCGTGTATAAACTACCTGGACCAAAAATAAGGAGATCTGCTGCCATGATTTTCTCAATCGTTTCAGGTAACGGTTCTACTTCTTGTGGTGACAAATACACTTTTCTTATACGACGACCGTAAACTGGTATTTTGGATTCGCCAGTAATGATTGTTCCGTCTTCGAGTTCCGCATGTAATGTAATGCGTTGATTTGCAGCGGGAAGTACTTTACCTTTTATATTTAATACCCTACTCATTTTTTGAATCGCGCTAGCGAAATCTCCTGTGATATCGGTTAAAGCAGCGAGCATTAAATTGCCTAATGAGTGGCCTTTTAAATCTTCAGATATTGCGAAACGGTATTCAAACATTTTCTCTATTAAAGGCTCTACATCTGAGAGCGCTGCCATTACTTTTCGGATATCGCCTGGTGGTGGAATATCGTATGCATCTAACAGTCTTCCAGAACTACCACCGTCATCCGCAACTGTTACAACTGCAGTTACTTCCACAGGATGATTTTTTAACCCTCGTAGTAGAGTGGACAAACCCGTCCCACCACCAAGAACAACTACTTTTTTTAGTTCACCGGCGTGCGGCATACTGTCAGCCCTTTCTTTTAGCGATATCCCGGTGTGTGATCAGTGTTCGATACTCTGCGTTAAAACGCTTACCAAAGTATTCCGCAAGCGTCACAGATCGGTGTTGGCCTCCAGTACAACCAAACGCAATCACTACTTGTGATTTTCCTTCATTTTTGTATTGTGGAATGAGAAATTTAAATAGATCAGTTAATTTTTCATTTAATAATTGTGTATCATTCCATTTTAGCACATAGTCATATACTTCCTGATCTAGCCCGGTTTTAGGTTTTAACTCTTCAACGTAAAATGGATTAGGAAGGAAGCGCACATCGAAAACGACATCTGCATCTATGGGCATTCCATGCTTAAAGCCAAACGAAATGAAGTTTACAGTAAAACCGGACTCGCCTTTTGCAGAAAACTCCGCAATAATCTTCTCTCTTAATTCGCGCGGTTTCATGCGCGACGTATTGTATATGGAGCGCGCTCTGCCTTTTAGCTCGGATAATAACAATCGTTCTTTCCGAATGCCTTCTAACGGTAAGCCACCTTCTGCTAGGGGATGCGAGCGTCGCGTTTCTTTGTAGCGTCTCACAAGTGCTTCGTCATCTGCATCTAAGTAGAGGATGTGATACGACACTCCTTCAGTTCGTAAAATCTCATCTAATTCACCAATTAGTGAATCAAAAAGATCTCCACCCCGTGTATCCATTACCGCTGCAATGCGCCTCATTTGATTTTTAGACTTCATCATTAATTCAATAAATGTCACCAAAAGCTCAGGTGGGAGATTGTCGATGCAGTAAAAGCCTAAGTCTTCGAAGCTTTGCATGGCAACTGTTTTTCCAGCACCCGACATTCCAGAAATGATAACTAACTCCATATCATTGCTTGCACCTTCGTTTTCTATCATTGACAATCACCCTCCACAGAATTTTGGATTTCTTCTCGTAGCAATTTAAACGCTTGCGTGTAAAAGAACGTTCCATACTGCATTCCTAGCTGTGACGCCGCAAACAGTAAGTTTGTTCGATCACCTTCAGCCATTGGAAGTGTTTTCAAGCTTTCAACTGGATGCCATTCTAGAATTCCTTCTGCAGTCGTTTCAAATGGAACGCCTACTAAATCATGGGCAACAAATGTATAAAGCATCCATTCGTCCAATTCAACTTCACCAGTCTCATCCGTAATAATCATTGTGTAAGCGCCTTTTAAATGAGGATTGACCGGTTCTGTTCCGGTTTCTTCAATGAATTCTCTAAATGCCGCTTCGTATATCGATTCTCCTGCGTCCATTTTACCGCCAGGAGCGACGTACCATCCACGACGTGGTTTCTTTAGTAAAAGGACCTGATTGTCTTTTAAAACAAGTAAATTTGCAATCCGTTGCATTGTAACAACCCCACTCTTTTTTAAAACGTGCTCTTATTCTCTATAGTACCATTTAAAAGCCACAAAAAAAAGGAGGCCATCCATCGGATATAACCGATGAACAGCCTATACAATTAAATCTATCTTTATCAAAAGGGGGGTCAATTGATAATTTAACTATACCCCTATGATGTTTCATTACTGTTACATGCATATTAAGGTTACATTAAACTTGCGTCGCTAGTTTCTCCATTAACTCTTCGATGTACTTTTGAACGGCTTGTGCGGCGATACTACCATCGCCAGTTGCTGTTACGACCTGGCGCAATAGTTTTTCGCGCACATCCCCTGCTGCATAGATACCTGGTACTGCAGTTTCCATTACATCATTTGTTGCTACATAGCCATTTTCATCAAGGATACCTAGCTTTTTAAATGGCGCTGTTAATGGATCCATACCAATATAGACAAACATTCCGTCAGTTTTAAATTCAGTTTCTGTACCATCCACTGTCGATTGAAGTGTGACAGATCCTACTTTGCCGTCCTTCTCATTTACTTGTTTAACAGTCGAATTCCAGATGAATTCAATCTTTTCATTTGCAAATGCACGGTCTTGAAGAATTTTCTGTGCACGTAACGCATCACGTCTGTGAACAATTGTTACTTTGTCAGCAAAGCGCGTCAAGTATGAACCTTCCTCAACAGCAGAGTCACCGCCACCAACAACAACTACTTCTTTTCCGCGGAAGAATGCACCATCACAAACCGCACAGTAACTTACACCGCGACCTGTTAGTTCTGCCTCACCAGGAATGCCCATTTTACGATATTCAGCGCCTGTCGTAATAATGATTGCACGTCCTTTGTATTCTTTGTCGCCTACTACAATTGTTTTATATGCTTCGCCATCAATAATATCAGTGACATCACCATAAGCGTATTCAGTTCCGAATTTCTTTGCATGTTCAAACATTTTAGTCGATAGATCCGGTCCTAAAATTGTTTCGAAACCTGGATAGTTTTCGATTTCTTCCGTATTCGCCATCTGACCACCTGGAACGCCACGCTCAAGCATCAGTGTCGATAAATTCCCGCGAGATGTATAAACTCCAGCAGTCATTCCAGCTGGTCCCGCCCCAATAATAATGACATCATATATTTTTTCGATTGTCATGTGAACTTCCTCCTCCACAACATTTACACACCAAATCCTATAGGATTTTCAAGGTCTATTCAACCTTTATGCCTACATCGACTCATTCCATCGTTGTCACTATGAGCGACAGGTCTACTTTACGAATCAAAAATCGGTAAGAATTCAATCAACTCTCCTATATACTTTGTCATCGTCGGTACAGATACACTAAAATCTCTGGCAATTGATACTTTTGTTACGCCGTTGTAGCGTGATGATTGGAACATATAATCTGTTGCAGCTGCAAGTGCAGCCGGATTACGAAATAAGTAAGCTTTCACTAATGCACTTTCACATAGCGTAAACCACATTTGAAAAAGATGTGACGCTTGCTTATCGAGCGGACGATATTTCGCATAGAGTAGGTCCGTCGTTTCTAATGCACGCATAAATGATTTGTCAAAACGTGTTTTCGGCATAAATTCATAATCCAAACTTCCCGCTAAAAACAATCGTTCCATTTCCGTTAGCTTATCCATGTCGATATATGAAGGATGAGAAATGAGTTCCTGCTTGTGACCGGATTTACCAAGTAAATAGAAACCGAACATCCTTTCACTTCTATATTGATTTTGAATTTTATTCAGTAAAAAATCACGATCCTGTTCAAGCGAGTCAGCTTGAAGTCCTTCTTCCACATCTCTCCAAGGTTCATAACCCACTTTAGTTGGATCCATGGATATTAACGTCGCGTAGGCATCTTTCGCCACTTCTTCACGTCCAGAAAAATAAGCAGCGTGAGAGAGCCAGAAATAATAACCGGCGTCTCCTTCAAAGCCTCTTCTTTGAAGGCTTCTTAGCCAATGATAAGCTTCCTTATGTTTACCAACTAACGCAAAAGTAGCCCCTAATTTATAGCGATGCTCAATTTGATAGGGCTTGATTTTCACAAGCAATGCGAGCAACGATTCCAATTCCTCATCTTTTTTCTCATAGTAATAAAACACAGCTAAATTACAAAGAGCATGGATATTACCCTTATTCTGCTCGAGCACTTCATACAATAACTCACTTGCTTTAACGGTTTTACCAACGTAGAAATAAGCTAGCGCTAAATTATTATATGCTGCCCAAAACTCCGGGTTCTCAGTGATGATCGATTCAAACAACCCAATTGCTGATTCAAAATCACCAGATTCCATAAGTCGACGTGCTTTTTCCTGCAAGAAGTACACTTCGCTATCGGGCATTTCATCGTCACTATAATACTCTGCCTCTTGTTCCGCGAAATCAATGATTTCCATAGACTCATCCGCGAATGGACCTTCTGGATTTAGTAATACGTACTTCTCCGCGTACATTTTTGCATCACGGAGCATTCCCATATGTGCATGCACTTCTGCTAAATAAAATACGATCTCTATTTCTGATGAATCCAGTTCATGCGCCTTCATCAGAAGCTCATGCGCTTCCTCGAACTTCCCTTCCTCCATTATGAGTACACCGTACTGCATCAGAATAAGAGGGTCATCTGGGTTAAGTTCTGTTGCGCGCTTTAAATATTTTTGGGCATCTTCAAAACGCTCACGCTGAAGAGCCTGAATTGCTTTACCATAATAAAATTCACCATCTGGAATGAAAGAAACAACTTTTTCACTCTGTTTAGCTCGCGTTTTATCCACTCATATTCCCCCGAAAAAATAAAAAGGAACGTACAAGACGTTCCTTCTCGTATTAATGCCCATTATACCATAACTTATGTCGTCAATTTTTGTTTTCTAATTTCTAATGTTCCGTTAAACGTTGTTTTCTAGCAAGCATCTCTTCCGAAGTGTAAATGATTTTCACTGGATTTCCTCCCGCAAAAACGCCAGGCGGAATATCCCGATTGACAAGTGTGGCTGCTGATATGACTGCACCATCACCAATTTCTACTCCAGGAAGAATTGTTGTATTCGCACCGATTAACACATTCTTGCCAATCGTAACATCGCCAATTCGATATTCATCAATTAAATATTCATGTGCTAAAATCGTTGTGTTAAAACCGATAATGGAGTTATCGCCTACTTTAATGCGCTCCGGAAACATAACATCCGGCATCACCATTAATGCAAATGATGTTTTTTTCCCAACTTCCATTTTTAAAAACGTCCGATATAAAAAGTTCTTAACTGAAATGAATGCGGTGTATCTAGCCAATTGAATGATGACGAAGTTTTTCGCCACTTTGAAAAAAGATACTGTCTGATAAATATGCCATAGCGAGTTCGCGTCCCCTTTAGCAGGATAGCGTTCTGTTCGTCTCAAATTTCTTCTCCTCTTACGAGCGGTAATAAATCAGATATATGATGCAACATATAGTCTGGGTTAAAGGACTGTAGGAATGCTTCACCTTTTGCAGACCATGCAACTCCAGCCGTAGCAACACCTGCATTTTGTCCACCTTCAATATCGTGTGAATTGTCGCCAATCATCAATGCGTGTTCTTTTTCAACACCAAGTTTCTTTAACGCCAATAGAATCGGTTCTGGATGCGGCTTCGCATGGACAACATCGTCCATTCCTACGATCACGTCAAAAATCCCGTCAACATCAAGAACGTCAATTCCTCGCAATAAAATATCGTTTTTCTTCGTGGATACGATAGCCATTTTAACACCCGTTGCTTTCAACAACTTTAACGTCTCAGACACCCCGTCAAACTCACTTACAAGTTCGTCATGACGCATGCTATTCCACTCTCTATATTCTTTTATTAATTGATCCGTTTTAGCTGGATCTATTGCATTAAATATTTCAACGAGCGTTGGCCCTAGAAACGGCAAGATATCCACACGTTCATATTTCCCTGGATAATGTTCATTTAAAACCGTTTGAAACGTTTGTATAATCAACTCGTTTGTATCTAGTAATGTTCCATCAAAATCGAATAATAATGCCTGGATTGATTTACCCATAGTTGATGGGCACCTCCTTCTCTTTCTTTTCATCAGATCGCCTCCAAACGAAAGCGACAATAATCGTTAATACAAAAGCGGTAACTAGTCGGATGATGAGTATCGGAATTACCGGTATTCCTAAAGGTACAAAAAGCAATGTATCTTCAATAACAGCATGACATGCTACTAAAAAGATAAAAGCTAACGTTGCATCCTTTTTACTAACGCCGTCTTCTCGAACCGCTTGAATCATAATGCCCGCACCATATGCAAGCCCTACGACTAAACCTGCAACAAGTGTCATCGATGCATTTGGTTGTACACCAATCACTTTTGTAAAGGGTGCAAGCTTTTCAGAAAAGGCTTGTAAGTAATTTCGATCTTTTAACAGTTGCACGAGCAACATTAAAGGAATAACAATCATTGCAAGTTGTAGTACACCGAAAGAAGCTTTTTGAACACCGAGCAGCACAATTTCTAACCAACCGTCAGGTATGCTTTCAAGCGCAGGTGTCATCCCATACTTTGCTGTTTCAGTGCCACCTTTCCATAGCACGTTGATGATGATTGCCGACATCGCAGCAAGCCCAAAACGTACGAGGAGAACAATCCACAACTTCACACCAACCTTCAGTGCCACACCTGTCTCAATAAATATATTATGAGAAAACGATAACATAACGGCTATGATGAACACTTCTTTTACCGACAACTCTAATGATAAAATACCAGCAATTCCTGCATATAAATTCAACGCATTCCCTAAGACGATTGGAATTGCAGCTTCACCACTTAAACCAAACAAGCCCATTATTGGAGAAATGAGTTTCACAATCCACGGGAGGATGGGTGTGTGTTGCAAAATAACGACTAAAATCGTAATTGGGAAAATGATTTTCCCAAGTGTCCACGTTGTTGTCAGACCCGCTTTTATTCCATTTTGAAACGTCTTCATTTCCCTTAAACTTTGTTTATTCATCTTGATAAGTTACTTTCAATTTTAAGATATAACGTCTTACGACAAAAATAGCTATTCCGATGATGACAGTCGCCACAGAAACTAATTGCGCTGCACGTAATTCTCCAATTACATATAAGCTGTCTGTTCGCATACCTTCAATAAAGAACCGACCGATTGAATACCATACTAGATAGAATAAGAACATTTCTCCACGCTTCAAACGAACTTTACGTAACAATATAATAATGATTAATCCAACAACATTCCATGCGGATTCATATAAAAATGTAGGATGATACGTGACCCCTTCAATCGTCATTTGGTTCATAATCCAATCAGGGATGATCGTGTTTTGTAAAAACGTATCGGATACAGCCCCGCCATGTGCTTCCTGATTCATAAAGTTTCCCCAGCGTCCGATAATTTGTCCGATGAGTAAACCAGGTGCCCCAATGTCCACTACTTTCCAAAATGACATTCCTCGACGTTTCGTATAAAAATACGTTGTTAAGAAAGCACCAATGAGTGCTCCGTGAATGGCAATTCCGCCATTCCAAATTTCAAATACGGTAATCGGGTTATCTTTATAATCTTCCCATGAAAAAGCAACATAATAGATGCGAGCAGAAATAATGGAGATGGGAACAGCCCATATGAGTAAGTCCGTTAAAAAATCCGGATGAACGCCTCGTTTCACCATTTCTTTTTGTACGACAATAAATGCTAAAACAATTCCTAATGCAATTAGGATGCCATACCATCTAACAGGTAGGGGTCCTAATGAAAATGCTACAGGGTTGATTGCTAAAATATCAAAAGTCATTCCTTATCCTCACCTTCTGCATACTCTTTTTTCAACTCGATTGCTGCTGTTAGTTTTTTTGAAAACTCTTCGGCAGCATTTACGCCTAGCATTTTCATCCGATAATCCATCGCAGCTACTTCAATAATAACCGATAAATTTCGTCCCGGTCGAACAGGCACAGTCAGTTTAGTTAACTCCGAGTCAATGATTTTCACTTTTTCTTCTTCTAAACCAAGACGCTCATACATTTTATCAGGATCCCATAATTCTAAATCAACGACGATTACGATTCGTTTATCGCCTCTTACAGAACCCGCCCCGAACAATGTCATCATGTCAATAATGCCAACACCACGGATTTCTAGCATATGTTCTAATAATTTCGGTGCATTTCCAATGAGGACATTTTTGGAAACTTGTCTAATTTCAACGAGATCATCCGCAACGAGGCGATGCCCTCTTTTCACCAATTCCAGTGCCGTTTCACTTTTACCAACACCACTCTTACCCGTGATTAAAATACCAATACCGTAGACGTCTACTAACACACCATGTAGCGCAGTCATTGGCGCAAGTTTTCCTTCTAAAAAATTCGTTACCATACCAGCAAATTTAGTCGTCGCGATATCCGACTTCATGACAGGCACTTGTGCTTTTTCAGCTGCTTCAATCAATTCATCTGGTACATCCATATCATGTGCGACAATGATAGCTGGCGTTTCTTGAGAACATAATCTCACCATACGATCAACGCGTTCGCTATCCGTTAAATTTCTAAAGAAGGACAATTCCCGTTTCCCAAGAATTTGTACACGATTCGGAGTATAATAATTGAAAAAACCTGCCATTTCAAGGCCAGGCCGCGAGATATCGCTTGTATGTATTTGTCTTTCCCCTTCTGACCCACTAACGACGACTTCTAGACTAAATGTATCTTGGACATCTTCAACAGTTACGTAAGACAAAACCTCATCCCCTTTTCTCTTTAAACTATCTATGCACTATTTTAACATGCAATAGCTCAAATGAAATCATTTCGCCTAACTTATTGGCGTAAACCGTGTTGTAGGCTTTTGGAAAGTATTTTTTCAATGGGCGAAGCGTGCGACTTTACGGGCGAATTTTTGATGTTTACGGGCGAATTTCGGTGGTTTTCGGGCGAAGCGTGCGACTTACGGGCGAATTTTTGATGCTTTCGGGCGGATGCGTGGTTTTTCGGGCGTTTTACATATGTTTTCGGGCGATAATCCAATTTTACGGGCGTAAGAAGAGGTTTTACGGGCGCACATCACGAAAGTGGGCCAATGTAGATTATCCACAACAAAAATAACGCTAATGAATTTCCAACCCTCTCACCTTTTTTATAGGGAGGGGGCTGTTCTTTCACTAGCGCCAGATATTTTACACTCTTATTTTATGAATGATCCACGTTGTAACACACTAACACTGAACCTGTTTTTGCTTCTCCAAAGACATGTAAAGGTGTTGTATTGCCTTCCACATCTTTCTTAAAGCGGATTGTACGGTGAAGCAGCTGTTCTTGTTCAGCCGTCCGATTAATGTCGTTCAGTTGCAAGTCTAGTCGTCCCATGTTCGATGCAATTTCTCCTGACAGTGCAACGGATGATGGAATGTAGATTTCAACTGAGCCGCTCATTGTTTTTGCTTCGATTTTTTCAGCTTTCGTGTCTGTTGTCGTTACAACTACATGTCCATTTAACGATTGTGCTTCAACATTTACCAATTCGCCATCAATATAAACGCGACCGTTTAACGCTTCGGCTTCTAACTGATTCCCTGTTAACCCCGTCAGATTAATGGAGCCATTTGCTGTTTCAAATTCGCCTTCATTGAATACTAACTCTGAGACTTCAATCTTCCCATTTGCAGTTTTCACACGAACTTTGTTCACAGCTAGACCTTTTAGTTTAAATGAGCCATTTAATAAGCGAACAGATACACGCTCATACGTCATTTGAGGAATAAACAGTTCGACATTCACTTGAACCATTTTTAAATTACTAGCAATTCTAAGTTTCCCATCATCATTGACGAATAGTAGCTTATCTAGAAATTCAGCTTTTGCAACTTCTTCTGATTCCGCATGATACGTTTTCACTGTGAATTCAGCTCGTACTGTGCTGTCTTCGGTTGGATGGATTGTTAACTTTCCGTTGTCGATATCAACGATAATTTCTTTCAGTTCATTACTAGGTTTTGAAGCAGTATGCTGAAACACCACCGCATTGCCAAAAGGCGTTTCAAAATCAAAGGATTTTACCTTTTGCACTGCGGTTTGCATGAATTGCATGAAACGATCGCCAACATTCGTAAAGTCTGTCCGTAAATCATCTAAAAACTCTTCCATTGAAGGCTGTTCTTTATCCTTTTTACCCGTTTGTCCATTGTAACCCGTATATTTATTTTGGTCTGATTGATATGAGCCAGTCGTCGGATCATCGTCACCAAAATCCAATGTTTGTTGTTCTGTTTCGCTTACTTTTTCTAAGAGTGTCAGTGCTTCATCAGTCGAGATGGTTCCTTTTTCAAGCATTGCTAGAATCCGTTTCCGTTCGCTTTGCATCATTACTCCTCCTAGTGTCATCGTTTTAGGATTTCTCCATCATTCTAGTTATATATACGTCCTCACTTACAAAAGGTTTCATTTTACTCCGTCTTGCGCATTGAGAACCTTTGCATCCATTCGTTTTCGGTCACGTTCTAGAATTGGTTTCAAATAGTGCCCTGTATAGGAAGCTTTCGACTCTGCCACTTTTTCAGGTGTACCCGTTGCAATGATCTGACCGCCTTTATCCCCACCTTCGGGACCTAAGTCAATAATATGGTCCACCGTTTTAATAACATCTAAATTGTGTTCGATGACAAGGACAGTGTTACCTGTATCGACTAGACGTTGCAGAACAACTAGCAATTTCTCGATATCATGTACATGTAGTCCAGTCGTTGGCTCATCTAAAATATAAAACGATTTACCATTTGAGCGCTTGTGTAACTCGGAAGCCAATTTCACCCGTTGTGCCTCACCACCGGATAGCGTCGTTGCCGGTTGTCCAAGTTGAATGTAGCCTAAGCCTACATCAACGATTGTTTGAAGTTTGCGACTGATTTTAGGGATGTTTTCAAAGAAAACTAAAGCATCTTCTACAGTCATTGCTAGCACATCGGCAATGTTTTTTCCTTTGTATGTGACTTCAAGCGTTTCTCTGTTATATCTTTTGCCATCGCACACTTCACACGGAACGTAGACATCGGGAAGGAAGTGCATTTCAATTTTAATAATTCCATCTCCACGACATGCTTCACATCTTCCACCTTTGACATTAAAACTGAAACGTCCTTTTTGATATCCGCGTACTTTCGCTTCATTCGTAGAGGCAAATACGTCACGCACGTCATCGAACATTCCTGTATACGTCGCTGGATTGGATCGAGGTGTTCGACCAATTGGCGACTGATCGATTTCGATTACCTTTTCTAATTCTTCAAGGCCAGTAACAGTCTTATATTGTCCCGGTTTCTGTTTTGAACGATTTAACTTTTGTGCAAGCACCTTGTAGAGTACTTCATTTATCAACGTACTTTTACCAGAACCCGATACACCCGTAACCGCTATGAATTGACCAAGCGGTATATCTACTTTGACGTTCTTTAAATTGTTTTGGTTGGCACCTTTAATGCTAATTTTCCGGCCATCTGATTTACGTCTTTCGATTGGAAGTGGAATGAACTTTTTACCGCTTAAATATTGACCTGTTAATGAATTTGAATCATTCATTACTTTTTCAGGCGTTCCAGCCGAGACGATTTCTCCGCCAGCAACACCAGCCCCTGGTCCAATGTCTATTAAATAATCAGCTGCCATCATCGTGTCTTCATCATGTTCGACGACAATGAGTGTATTTCCAATGTCGCGCATCCCTTTAAGTGTTTCTATCAAGCGGTCATTGTCACGCTGATGAAGACCAATGGATGGTTCATCCAAAATATAAAGAACGCCTGTTAAACGAGATCCTATTTGAGTTGCTAGTCTAATTCGTTGTGCTTCGCCACCCGAAAGTGTACCCGCTGCTCTAGATAACGTTAAATAATCCAAACCAACATTAATGAGGAAGCCTAATCGCTCATCAATTTCACGCAAAATCAACGTCGCGATTTGTGCATCTTTTTCGGATAAATGAAGGTTCTTAAAAAACGCATCTGCCTCAACAATCGACAACTCCGTCACTTTTCCTATATGAACGCCATCTACTTTCACGGCCAATGTCTCTTCTTTTAAACGATATCCATTACAACTCGGACATGGACGTTGCGCCATATACTTTTCCATTTGCTCACGGATGTAGTCGGACGATGTTTCACGATATCTTCTTGCGATATTTGCCAGAACACCTTCAAAATAAATATTATTGTCCCGTGTACCACCGAATTCATTCGTATATTTAAAGCGAATCATCTCATCAGTAGAACCGTAGAGAATCTTATTTAGGTCATCCTCGGATAATTTGCTAACTGGTGAACTCATAGATATGCCGAAATGTTTGGCAACCGCTTTTAGTAACTCAGGGTAATATTGTGAACTCGTTGGCGCCCAAGCTGCGACTGCATTGTTCTTTAACGATAAAGTCATATCCGGAATAACGAGTTCAGGGTCTACTTCAAGCTTTGTGCCCAAGCCATCACATTCAGGACAAGCACCAAACGGACTATTAAATGAGAACATGCGTGGCTCAAGTTCACCGATTGAAAATCCGCATAACGGACAAGCGTGATGCTCGCTAAACAGTAATTCCTCGCCATCTATAACATCCACTAACACAGTGCCTTCAGCAAGACGTAATGCTGATTCAAGCGAGTCGCTCAAACGTGGCGCCACGTCTTCTTTAATAACGATACGGTCAATTACGACTTCTATATTGTGTTTTTTGTTTTTATTTAATTCAATATTGTCATCCAGGTCAATGATTTCACCATTCACACGGATACGCACATAGCCTTGTTTTTTTATATCTTCAATCAATTTGACGTGCGTTCCTTTACGTCCTGAGACAATGGGGGCTAATACTTGAATACGTGACTTTTCTGGAAGTTGCATAATGCGATCTACCATTTGTTCAATTGTTTGAGAAGATATTTCCGTGCCGTGAACAGGGCAAATCGGTTTCCCTACACGCGCATACAGCAACCTCAAGTAATCATAGATTTCTGTGACAGTTCCTACCGTTGAACGCGGATTACGACTTGTCGTTTTTTGGTCAATTGAAATCGCAGGTGATAAACCTTCGATGACATCGACATCAGGCTTGTCCATTTGACCTAGAAACTGTCTGGCATAAGCAGATAATGATTCAACATATCTTCTTTGCCCTTCAGCATAAATCGTATCAAACGCAAGTGATGATTTTCCTGAACCTGATAATCCTGTCATCACTACAAGCTGGTCACGTGGTATATTAACATCTATATTTTTCAAGTTATGTGCGCGAGCACCTTGAATAACGATTTCGGTATTTTTCATAATTCCTCACCCTTCTAGCTTCAATTCCAAAATGGTATCTCGTAGCTCAGCAGCACGTTCGAAGTCCAGCGCTTTCGCAGCATCTTTCATCTCTTTCTCGAGTGTCAGCAGCAACGTTTCCTTTTCGTCTTTTGTTAACTTCTTACCTTGCGTTACTTTTTCAATATAAGAAACAGCTTCGTCCGCTGATTGAGTTGCACGAATGACATCGCGGATTTCTTTGTTAATAGTCGTTGGTGTGATGCCGTGCTCTTCATTGTAAGCAATTTGAATATCACGACGACGTGTTGTTTCATCAATCGCTTTCGTCATGGAATCTGTCATTCGATCGGCGTACATGATGACATGTCCATTCGAGTTTCGCGCTGCACGACCAATGGTTTGGATGAGTGCACGTTCTGAACGTAAAAAACCTTCTTTATCGGCATCTAAAATAGCAACAAGAGAAACCTCAGGGATATCAATCCCTTCACGTAGCAAGTTGATGCCGATTAATACATCATGAATACCGAGTCTTAACTCTCGGATAATTTCTATTCGTTCTAATGTTTTTACTTCCGAGTGCAAATATTGCACTTTAATACCGATGTCTTTTAAATAGTCCGTTAAGTCTTCAGACATTTTTTTCGTCAACGTCGTTATAAGAACACGTTCGTTGCGTTTCGTACGCTCATTTATTTCAAATATTAGATCATCGATTTGACCTGTAATTGGGCGAATATCGATGGTCGGATCGACTAAACCTGTCGGACGTATAATTTGTTCAATCATTTCAGGCGTGTGTTCAATTTCATATGGCCCTGGCGTAGCCGATACGTAGATCGCCTGTTTGACATGCTGTTCAAATTCTGAAAACATAAGCGGACGATTATCCAGTGCTGACGGTAAACGAAAACCATGTTCAACAAGAACGTTCTTGCGAGCCTGGTCTCCGTTATACATGCCACGTATTTGAGGTAAAGAAACATGACTTTCATCTACTACAATTAGGAAGTCATCAGGAAAATAATCCAACAATGTATATGGCGTAGCACCTGGAGGGCGTAGCGTTAAATGACGAGAGTAGTTTTCAATTCCAGAACAAAAACCCATCTCACGCATCATTTCAAGATCATATCTCGTCCGTTGTTCAAGCCTTTGCGCTTCGAGCAATTTGTCTTGCCCGCGTAAATCTTTCAATCGCTCTTCAAGTTCTATTTCTATATTTTCGATTGCTTTAACCATCTTCTCTTCACCTGTAACGAAGTGGGAAGCAGGAAATATCGCAACATGTTCACGTTCTCCAAGTATTTCTCCAGTAAGTGAATCCACTTCACGCATTCTCTCGATTTCATCACCAAAAAATTCAATGCGAATACAGCGTTCATCACGAGATGCAGGAATGATTTCAACAACATCCCCTCTCACTCGAAATGAACCACGCGTGAAGTTCACATCATTACGTTCGTATTGGACGTCTACAAATCGACGCAGCAATTCATTGCGGCCCATTTCCATCCCTGTTCGAAGTGAGACAACGTGTGAACCATACTCTTCAGGAGAACCTAAACCATATATACATGAAACCGACGCGACAATTAGCACATCGTTTCGTTCAAATAAAGATGACGTAGCCGAGTGTCTTAACTTATCGATTTCTTCGTTAATACTTGAATCTTTTTCAATATACGTGTCCGTTTGCGGCACGTAAGCTTCCGGCTGATAATAATCGTAGAAACTAACAAAGTACTCTACTGCATTATCCGGAAAGAACTCTTTGAATTCACTATATAATTGACCAGCAAGTGTTTTGTTGTGTGCAATAACAAGTGTCGGCTTATTGATTTCTTTCACAACATTAGAAACCGAAAACGTTTTCCCTGTCCCGGTTGCTCCTAATAATGTTTGATGCTTTTCACCCCTATTAAGACCTTCCAATAACTTTGTGATTGCCACTGGTTGGTCACCCTGTGGTGTATAGGGTGCTTGCAAATTAAATGTCTGGACCATTCGAGTCCCTCCTACCAATATGTTCTATTATCTTACCATATTCCCCTTAATTTAAGAAACAAAAAGCGAACATGTGTTTTTCATTCGATTATACATAAAAAAAAGACGCTACATGTCTATTAACATGTGGCGTCTACCAGTATTTCAATCATTTTCACATAACGTTATGAGTCTTTCTGCATAAAATTGAAATGCATCCTCATCTCGATTATCCAACGACGAATCAATTAATTTTTCTATTCTTTCTTTTGTTTGTTCTCGGTGGATGTGCTTGAGGAATAGATCTAAATAAATTTCACTAAGTAATCTTTCCGCTTCGAGCGATGAACTGTTTTTTCCAACTGCTTTCATAAATTCAGCATATGAATAATTGTTCTCCATCCCACTCACCTCTGATGCCTTTTATTTAGTATATCGAATTACGCTAGTATGTTGCAAGTTTTTTTCGAATAGTGTGGATTCTTTTATCTTTCTTTTATCTTTCTTTTATTAGAACTCTTCCTTCTCTTTCGTCAAACGAATCGTTGCTTCTGAAATTATGACGATCACTAGACCAAACAGGATCGGTGTTAATGTAAAGCCAAAAGAAATGAACGCGACAATCATTACGCTTAAAGCTTGAATCCACTGCACAACTCTCGTTATTTTTGTTATCGCAATTTTACGTGCGTCAACCCCTATAGGGAACAACATGTCCATTCTGAACTCTTCACCCCCACGTAGCGCATGAATGATTTGAACTGCCGATGCAAAGGCTAAAGCGCCAGTGAAGACAAACACAAGCATCGGAAAAGGTATGAACAGTGCCCCTAGCGCAGACAATACTGTTAGACGAAGCCATAACATAAACGTATCATCCGTTCGAATAAACGTTCTTTTCACAAGGAATGCTTGCGCATCGTCTTTAGCGAAATTGGCATGCCCCATTAAAAATGATAGCCATTTCCTTCTTTTAATGGCACCTTGTAAATGTGGCACATCTGTAAAGTAATTCGCAAATCGATATATCCGCAACATTCTGTTTTGCTCTAGCGCGATGAAATGTTCATAAGGAAAAGGCATACCCTTTCTTTTTTGACGCCAGAACATCCCATAAAGGACAGATCCAATTGCAATTATGAGCAACAACAAATAGTGTTCTGAAAGTAATGTGTAAATCATTGTTGTCGCCAATAAAAATCTTATTAAACGATCTTTCCAAATACCTTGGCCGTCTTGCACATAACGTACATTAAACTCCGTTTCAACAAACAACCATTTCAGGAAAAATAGTATAATCACAAGAACAATATAAATGTTCTTTGAACCTGTTCCAGTTGCTGATAGGAGAGGTAATGCAACTATTAAAAGTATATATGGTACTGGTAGTTGTGAAAATAAAGTCCAATTCCGCGCTCTTTTTAAATATTGTTCTAATTTCTTTTCAAGAGGCAAGAAATAGACAGCATCCGCTCGTTTCAACAATGTGACAGGCTGTGAAAATACGACCATCCCCCCAACAACAATAGCGGTTAACAATGCTGCCGGAAATTCGCCTGATACTGTCTTTAACCATTCACTATACGCATAGCCACCTGCACCTATCGTAAAGATAAATACAATTGCCAAGTGACCTGTAAATACGTACTTCATATATTTTTGAAGTTCCGTTACATAATAAATAAATCGTTGTCCCCATATCTCACGCAAATTGTTCATGGTCAAGTTCCTCTGTCATCGCAATATATAAATCATCCAACGTCGCATCTGGGCGTCCAAATGCTTTTCGTAAGTCATCCATTGTGCCCGACGCGCGTACACGACCATTATGCAAGAGTATGATTCGATCGCAATACCTTTCAGCTGTCGATAATACATGAGTGGACATTAAAACAGATGCCCCACCTGCTGTCCGTTCCGTCATTTGCTCCAATAATGACCTAATGCCAAGTGGATCTAAACCAACGAACGGCTCATCAATAATATAAAGTGATGGATTAACAAGAAACGCACACATAATCATTACTTTTTGACGCATCCCTTTTGAAAAGTGCGAGGGAAACCATTTCAAACGCTTTTCCATTCTAAATTCTTTCAGTAATTGGGCAGAACGAGCTTCAAAGACGTCTTCATTAAGACCATAAGCCATTGCAGTCAATTCAAGATGTTCACGAAGTGTTAATTCATCATATAAAATAGGGGTTTCGGGAATATACGTAAAAGATTTTCGATATATTTCAGGGTCTTCACTGAATGTCGCACCATTGATGCGTATTTCACCACTATGTTGGTTCATGACGCCAATAATATGTTTAATCGTTGTGCTCTTGCCTGCACCGTTTAAACCTATTAAACCTACAAGCTCACCTTTACCAATTTCAAATGATAATTCATGCAGGACTGGTTTGCGTGTATAGCCGCCTGTTACGTCTTTTAGTTCGAGAATTGTCATGTCCATCCTCCATTCTTCTTTCATTTTAACAAAACAACATCTAGAATGCTTTTCTTACGTTTAACCACTTTCACACTAACGCCTGTTTGTCCTATTTAAAAATATGCTACACTTGTCTCATTAATGAAAGGATGTGTAGAAAATGACTACTTGTATTTTTTGCAACATAATAGAAGGTAAAATCCCTAGCATTAAACTTTACGAAGATGAGAACGTCTACGCATTTATGGATATCATGCCATTAACAAAAGGACATGTCTTACTTGTCCCTAAAAAGCATATCGAAAACATCTATGACTTCTCTGCACAAGACGCTTCAAAGTTATTTTCCATTGCACCTCGCATCGCAAATGCACTGAAAGAAACATTCCAACCTGTTGGTATGAACTTATTGCAAAATAACGGTGCTCCAGCAGGACAGTCTGTATTTCATTTCCATTTGCACTTCATTCCTCGTTTCGATGAGAATGACGGCTTTAATTTATCAACATGGCAGACACACGAAAAAGACTTTAGTACAGAACAACTTCAAGTTCTAGCCGATAAAATTAAAATCGCGTTGTAAATTCTTTTTTGTCATACACTCAACTATATTGTATAGGCCATTGTAATTAGAACACTCAAGTTACTACCACTATAATATTTTATACTACTAAATAACATCGTAAAAGCTTTCCACTGCCAATGGAAAGCTTTTTTTGATTGCCCAAGTACAAATAACATGTTTTAATAAAACTATTATAAGGAATATATTTAGTAAGAAAGGAGTGTGTCACCCATGAGAGCATCAACATTTTTTAAAGGCTTCGCAACAGGATCTGTCGCTGCAGCTGTCACAGTTTTATTTTCCACTCCCCAATCTGGCAGTGAGTTACGCAATACTGTTAAAACGGCATCTGTAGATATGAGAACGAAACTTAAAGATGTAAAAGTAAAAATAGCAGATTTTAAAAAATCTCTTAATCATTTTACAAATGAAGCTAAAGAAAATATCCCCGAGGCTATGAATGGCATCAAAGAATCTGTTCAGCATTGGCAACAAACTGCAGAACCTATAAAAGCGCGACTTGAAAAAGAAATTTCAGAAATCCAAACAGCTATCGAAGAATTACAAGCAACATTAGAAGCTCAACAGAAGTAACAATTCATAAGGGAGCCACAAGAAATTATTTGTGGCTCCCTTACCATATGTACGAGGTAGTAAAAATACTATTTTAATGGAATCAATTAATCTTTCTAAAATAAAATCAAATGCAAAAAATTGGGCTTTCAACGCTATTGAACACTCTTTTATTATTATTTTTTAAGTTTTTATTCAATTCACACTTCTCAACTCTTTGCTTTCTTGGTATAGTAAAAGATAGGTATATTATTTTGAAAGTAGGTGTTTCCAATGTCGGAGCAAAATTTCACTCAAAGAGATGCAATGATTTTCAGCCAGAGGATTGCCCAGATGTCCAAGGCACTTTGGAAAGCAGTAGAAAAAGATTGGCAAAAGTGGATTAAACCTTTTGATTTAAATATTAATGAGCACCATATTTTATGGATCTCACATCATCTAAAGGATGCCACGATATCGGACATCGCAAAATTCGGTGTGATGCATGTTTCTACTGCATTCAACTTCTCTAAGAAATTGGAAGAACGAGGCTACTTGGAATTCTACAAAAAAGAAGATGACAGACGTAATACATATGTAGCTGTCACCCAAGAAGGTGAAGATTTACTAAATAGTATGAACCACCACTATTACGACACAAATCACGAAGTTTTAGAAGGTTCATTTCCAATCAAAGATTTATATGGGAAATTCCCAGAATTCCTCGAAGTTATGTCTGTCATTCGTAATATTTACGGCGAAGACTTTATGGAAATCTTCGAACGCGGATTTGAAAATATAAAAGCAACATATACGGAAGCTCCAGAAGAACTTGAAATTTCTGCAATTGAAGGCAAGGAAAGTGTGTAAGTCTCATATTCTTCTGCTCAAACAAAAATAATTTCATTTCCAATGGACATCTGCTATGATTATTTTGTTAAGTCGAATAGGAGGAATGGACTTGATCCTTGTAATCACAATTCTGTTCTCATTATTTTATCTGTTCCAAATCAATAAGATGACATACGCATTATGCGAGTCCAAAGAAATTCCTGAAGAAAAACAGACAAAGATTTATCAAACCGTAAATATACTGGTGACGATTCTAATTTTGTCATTTTATGTAGAAGTTTTTTTGAAAGCGTAAGAAAGTCCATTCCCTTCCCTGGGAAATGGACTTTCCTTTTGCAAACGAGCTAAGATTTATCTCTTAATACAAAAAGGCTGCACCGACAATGATTAGTAGAATGAACAATACAACAATCAAAGCGAAGCCTGAACCTGAAGAACCTTGGTTATAACCGCTCATAGGAGCACCCCCTCTCTCTCTATGTATCGTATGCAAAAGACATGATGCGTTATAGGCATTTGCGCGGGGGAACCTTTTTGTTTTAGAATCGTTTTTATGTTATAGTTTCTACTGTTGCACATAAAAGTTAGGAGAGATACTCAAATGAAAAAGACAATTTTAGCACTTACAATGGCAACTTCTGTACTCGCGCTTTCAGCATGTAGTGACAGCGGTGACAAAGAAGTTCTTGTTAAATCGAAAAACTTTAATGTTACAAAAAGCGAGCTTTATAATGAAATGAAAGACGCACAAGGTGAACAAACACTTCAACTACTCGTTCTAGAAAAAGTTCTTGAAGACAAATATAAAGTAACTGACAAACAAGTTGATGCAGAAATACAAGAAATGAAAGACCAACTTGGCGACCAGTTCGAAGGTTATATCGCACAACAAGGGCAAACAGAAGAAAGCTTGAAAAAAGTAATGCGTTTAAACTTACTTCAAGAAGCTGCATTAACAGACGGCATTGAAGTAAAAGACGAAGAAATTACAAAACGTATCGAACAAAAAAATACTGAGTTAAACGCAAGACATATCCTCGTTGAAGATGAAGCAACAGCTAACGAAGTTAAGAAAAAACTTGACGAAGGCGCTGACTTCGCTGCAACTGCAAAAGAATTTTCTACTGAAGAATTAGCACAAACTTCAGGTGGCGATCTTGATTGGATTAGTTATGCTAGCCAAATGGATCCAGCATTCCTAAAAGCTGCTTATGAACTTGAAACAAACGTAATTAGCGAACCCGTACAATCTAGTTTCGGCTTCCACATTATCCAAATAACAGATAAGCGTGAAGTTGAAAAAGGTAAAGTAACAGATAAAGACAAAGAATCTATTAAAAAAGAGATTCAACTTGAAAAAGTAGATCAAAGCAAAATCATCGCAAAAGTTTCTAAACTAGTTAAAGACGCTGATGTAAAAGTAAAAGACAAAGATTTGAAAGCAGCTCTTAACATCTTCACACAAGATAAAAAAGAAGAGAAGTAATATCAAAAAGATCCCGCAAGCGGGATCTTTTTTTGATTGCTGAGATTTTTTTGGAGTGATGTGTGTGGTTTTACGGGCGCGCGACGACTGCTTTCGGGCGATTCAGCAATTTTGCGGGCGCGCGCAGACTGCTTTCGGGCGATTCATCCACTTTACGGGCGCGCGACGACTACTTTCGGGCGTTTCAGCAACTTTGCGGGCGCGCGATGAATGCTTTCGGGCGTTTCAGCAATTTTACGGGCGCGCGCAGATTGCTTTCGGGCGATTCATCACATTTACGGGCGCGCGATGACTGCTTTCGGGCGATTCAGCAATTTTACGGGCGCGCGACGACTGCTTTCGGGCGATTCAGCAATTTTACGGGCGCGCGACGACTGCTTTCGGGCGATTCAGCAATTTTACGGGCGCGCGACGCGCACATATTTCACACACTTCCCCTCCAAAAAAAATCACACCACTACGTCAATGTAGTGGTGTGATTTTTATTCAACATTATTCTTCGTACATGAGTGGTTTGTAGAATGAGCGGTTATCTAATGGGAATATGCGCTCTGTGAATTCGCCTGGCGTTGCTTTTCCAAGGGCGCGATTGAGCATATTCATTTTGGCATCAATGTTGTCGATGTAGTGCAGTATTTCTGCTTCTTTGACCATTGGTCTTTTCGGGCTACCCCATTCTTCTTTTCCGTGATGGGCTAATACCATATGTTGAAGGAGCATTACTTCTTCTCCAACAATTTCGAGTTCTTCTGCTGCTTTGGAAATTTCGTTGACCATAATTGTAATGTGACCTAAGAGATTTCCTTCAGTTGTATATTGTGTCGCTACAGGGCCTGATAGTTCCATTACTTTACCGATATCATGAAGGATAATGCCCGCATATAATAAATCTTTGTTCAGTGTAGGATATAGTTCTGCTATCGCTTTGCCTAGTTTGAGCATGGATACGACGTGATCGATTAGTCCAGAAACATAGTCATGATGATTTTTTGTTGCTGCTGGATACGTCATGAAAGCTGTTTGATGTTTTTTTAATAAGTGACGTGTAATGCGTTGAATGTGCGGATTTTTCATTTCAAAAAAGTATTGAAGAAGTTCTTCATAGAGTACTTCTTTGCTTTTTTCTGATGAGGGTACAAGATCAGAAATGGAGATACCTTCATCTTCTTTGATGGGGCGTATACTCTTTATGCGCAATTGGTTTTTACCTCTGTATTCGTGTACTTCTCCACCCACTTTTACAATAGAAGCCGCCGCATACAGTTCAGCATGCTCGTCTGTTGTATCCCATAGTTTCGCTTCCATATCTGTACTTTTGTCTTGCAAAACAATGGACATAAATGGGCTACCTTGTTGCGTTACCCCTTTTACTGATTGTTTGATGAGTAAGTATAGTTCAAGTGGTTCTCCCACTTTGTAATCTGCTAGCATTTTCATTGTTTCACTTCCTCCTATCAGTTTCCAATTTCAGAAACGTTGAGTATTGTTGCCTTTTGCCACTTGTCTTTCATTGTCTCATGACAAGTGAAATAAATAAATTGATGAGTGTTTCGTAATTTATCTAGTAGTTGTATCATACGCGATAAACGCTCGCCGTCAAAGTGCACGAACGGGTCATCCATTAAAATTGGGAATGGGGCAGTGTCCATGAGTGAAGATGCCAGTGATAGTCTAAGCGAGATATACGCTTGCTCTTTCGTCGCTTGGCTTAGTTCTACGATTGGATAACGCATTCCTGTAGCGGCTACTGCTTCAAATGTTCCCGCTTCGTTTACATCTAGTCCTACGTATGCATCATCCGTCAAATCGCTAAACAACGAATTTGCTTGCTTGAGTACTTGTGGCAATTTTTTCTCTCTTAATTCGTTCATCGTTAGTTGAATCGCCTCTGTAATGGCCTTACGTTCAGACCATTTTTTTGCGAGTTCCATAAACTCTGCTTTTTTCATTTCAAACAGTTGACGCTTTTCACCAAGCGTTCCCTCTGTAAGTAATTGATCAGTTTTATGTGTCAGCGCGGCTTTTTCGTTTACCAGATGATTTAACTCTTCTGAAATGGTCGCTAACTTGTTGTCGAGTTGTGTTTGTTTTTCAATTAAATCACTGTCGGAAAGATGTTGGTCAATATCTAGAGGACCGTGCACAGTTAATTGTGTATGCAAGTCTTCCAGTTGAGTGGCGAGTCGTTTTTCCTCTTGTTGACGTTCGGCTGACTCGTAAAACTCACTATCCGTTGTCGCATCAGCTTCTGTCATTAATACCGTTTTTTCTAATTGTAAAGCGTTGCTTATTGCAACGATATTTTTATATTCTTTTTCAGTCGTCTCAATCGTTGTGCTTAAACGCTTAACTGTTTCAGACTGTTCTTTTAGTGCTAGAAATGCCCTTCTAAGCATCTCATAAACTGAATGCGATGGCACTTCTTTTCCAAGTGTTTCTGTAATTTGTGCTAGTCTCTCTTTGATACGTTCTTCGATTTTTTCTATTTGATTCGTCACTTGTTCTCTATCTCTTTCTATTTCTTGTAGTTCACGAATCATAGCGAATAACTCAGGGATAATATCACTCGACGGCATGCTACTCATGCCATATTGAGTTAAGAACGCTACCATCTGTTGTTCCGTTTGCTGACGGTTATCGTCTAGTTCATCGAGTTGTTTTTTTACATTTTCATAAGTCGCGATAGCTACCTTATAATTTTGATGGAGTTGATGGAGTGTTTGATCAAAATCTGCGATGCGTTCTAATAGACTGGTTAATTCGTTTTCTGTTCCTTGATATTTTGCAACCAATTGTTTCATTTCTTTCAATTTTACTTCATCGACAGTAGACTTTTGTGTTTTGACATACAACCCACTTGCCGCACATAATACTACACCGACTCCCAACATAAACCATTCGCTACGGACGAAGCCCACAACAATACAACTTAAGGCGACGACCAGTAGGATGATCGGAATTACGAATGAATTCTTCTCAACAGAAGGTTTCGCAATAGAAACAAACGCCTTTGCTTCCGCAAGCTGTTCACGGTCTTGAGACCATTTCAAGGCGGTCTCTCTTTCTGCGTTTGTAGGTGCAACTTGCTTGTGTTGCTTTAGTGACTGTTCAACTGTAGTACAATCATTTTCAGTCGTAGCGAGTTGATGTCTCGTGAAACTAATTTGCTGCTCATGTTCTTTTAACTTGCTTAACAGTCCATGCATTTGCTCTTCTTGTTGAATAGATACATCTGCTTGTAACAACGCTTGCTGCTTGTCTTCTGTTTTTACACCTAGTCTATCAAGTAATCTTCCTCTTCTTCCTACCAATCTCTGTTGTTCCTCTATAGACGTTCCAACAATTGTATGCCAATTAAGCCATTCTGATTCTTTAGCTAGCAAGATCTCCATTTTTTCGAGACGGTCATTTTCACTAGGTTGAGTGAGTTGAGACGTAGCTTCACGTAGTTCGTTTTCTATTTTTTTCGAGGTAGCTTCACTTTCTCTAAGTCTTCCTTTTAGTTCCTCAAATCGTCTAATTCCATCCACTGGGAAACGTACGTGTTGATAGTCCGCAAGTTGACGCTCGATACTTTGTCGCTTTCTGTGTAGAGGTAGCACTTGTCTTAACAATGTTTGTTTCTTGGCATCCTTCTTGATGTCGGCCTCATTCGTTCGTAAAGTTAACAGTTTTTCTTCAATACTTCGTAACCGATTAACGGCTGGCTCATAGGTTTCAATCTTATCCATTTCTACTTTCAATTCAGCTTCTAGCGTTCGTAACTCTGCTAGTTTGCTATTCATCTCCGGCTTTCGGCCAGACTTTTTAAACAGCTCACCCAATTCACTATCCAGTTTCTTTTCTACTTTAAAAAGTGTATCGACACCCATTGTTCCGGATGCTAATAGCGTTCGACTTAACTCATCTTCATCCATTTTTTCGAAACCTTGTAATTGAAGGAGGGAGAAGGAAAAAATCGATTCATAGGAGGAGCGATCATATTGATGCATGACTTGAGTAAGTAGTTCCTCTCCGCCTGTCGTTCCATCTTCTAAACGTACTTCCACCTCACCTGCCGATTTACCGCGAATTCGCTCAACTGTACATTTACCGTATTGCTCATCTAGTAGATGGACTTGTCCCCCATATTTGCCACCCATTTTTGGTTCATAGCGTAATAACGTACTGTTTTTTTGCGGAAAACCAAATAGGACGTGCAAAATGAATTGTTGAATCGTTGTCTTACCTGCTTCATTTGAGCCATATAAGACGTTCATATCCGAACATAATTCGATTGTGACATCTTCATGTTTTCCAAATCCATAGATGACCAATTTCTCAATTTTCATGATGGCACCTCATTTTGTTTCCGCCATTTCTCTACTAAGTAAAGCTGTAGCAGCTGTTTTCACTTCAATAACATCATCTTCCGTTAAGACGTCTAGATATTTAATAGCAGATGTATGTTGATAGACATCTTTTAAAACGTCTTTCCAATCTTCTTTCGTCCAATTATTCATCGTCGTAAGAACGGCTTGTGTCAGTGCCGTAGCATGTAGTTCTATCGACTTCGGTTCCGAAATCGTAAGTTTCTGCACCCACATGTCATCACTTATATTTTCTTGTAATACTGCAAGCCATTGTTCCGGTGTAGATTGGTTAAAAAGCTCTAATGATGATTCATCCACATCCGTCATTGTTAGTTCCAAAATACACGGACCATATTTCATTTGATACGTGGCAATTACATCTTTACACGCTTGCAACCATTCATTGGCGTGTCCGATATTTGCACATGAAACTTCTGCCCGTTCGAAAACAGTCGCCGATGTTGAAATGAATTCAAGTTCCGCTTCACGGTTTGAGAGTGTCACTTCATAAAACCCTTTCAATCCCCGTTCATTACGATGTCTGCCTTGTATATTTCCCGGATAGACAATCGCTGGTTCAGTTTGGAGAACTTGACGTAGATGGATATGTCCAAGCGCCCAATAATGATATTGCTTTTGAAGTAGCTGTTCCTTTGTAAAAGGCGCGTAGACATCATGGCTAACATCGCCAGCTAAACTTCCGTGTAGCATACCGATATGCACAACATCATCATTCGATCCTTGAGGAAATTGTTCAATCATCGCTTGTCGGATATGCCGTTCTTTGTAACTAAATCCATGGATTACAACAGCTTGTCCATCAATGTGAAGATGCGCTTCACCAATATTACCATCAAATTCATGTACATTCGGTGGCAAGTTAAACCGGGTCCACTTACCCGCTAGATGATCATGGTTGCCATAAGATAGATATACCGGAATTCCTGCCTGATGCAGCTTTTCCATTCCTTCATGAAATTTCATTTGAGCACGTAGACTACGGTCTTCACCATCATAAATATCGCCTACGATTAACATAAAATGCGGTACGGTGTTAACTGCATGGTCTATTAGCTTTTCAAACGCCTGAAAAGTACTTTCACGTAACATGTTAAGTCGTTGCGCGGATAATCCAGTCATCCCTTTAAACGGACTATCTAAATGCAAGTCTGCGGTGTGAATGAAGCGAATTGACGTCATAAGAATCCCTCCTCCATTTAAACGAATACTTGTTCTTATTTTACCATGAATACAAACAAATGAGTAGACGAAAGATACGTATATTTCCAACAAAAAAACCTATACTCCCCGTTCTATTGTCCCGGGTAGTATAGGTTACGATTATTCTTTGCCTAATTGAATCGCTCTCTTAATATCTTTTAATGATCTTGACGGTCCATACATCAGCACTCCACCACGATAGACCCGTGCGCCAAACCAACCGAGCAAGATGATCGTTACAAGCATAATTGCGATGGACAATAACGGTTCCCACATAGGAAGATCCAGCATTCCTACACGCAAAAACATTACGAGCGGTGCAAAAAATGGGATATACGACGCAATTTTTAAATAACCTAATTCCGGATTTCCTAACCCAGAAGCAGCAATCATAAATGCCACAACAATGAGCAATGTCATCGGCATAATCATTTGTTGTACATCTTCTGTTCGACTCACTAATGATCCTAGCAAAGCAGCTAACGTCGCATAAAGGAAGTAACCTAACAAGAAAAAGATTACTGCGTATACTAACGTTGAGGTCTGAATGTCTGATAAACTGACAAAATCCGATAACCCGGTTTGCCCATTACCGCTAGCTGTTTTCATGGCAATAAAACCAGCAATTCCATACGTAATAATTTGCACCAGTCCTAATGAACCGATACCAAGCACTTTTGCAAACATATGCTTAACTGGTGAAACACTTGAAATAAGAATTTCCATGACACGGGAAGATTTTTCTGTTGCGACTTCAGTTGCAATCATACTGGAATATAAAATGACTGCAAAATAGATTACAAACATTAACACGTACACTAATATACGCGCCTGATTAAGTTCTTCTTCTGATTTTGCAGATGGCGAGATGCTTTTTTTCTCAAATGATATTGGCGAGAAGAGCGTTTGTACTTGTTCGCTAGATAATGAAAGCTCTTCTGCTTTCATTTCAGTTTGTATTGCTTGTAGACTATTCAAAATGACTTCCGGAGCACTAAAATCGATGGCATCCATTGTTGTGTAGTTAGCTACAATGGTATTTTTAGCATCTAATTTAAGTGTTAAGTAAGCATCAATTTCTTTTTTCTTTACATCTTTTAATAGTGCAGCTTCGTCTTTGTCTGAAGCGATGGCGATAATCCCTGTGTTGTTTGTCTCTAACTGCACATTAAGTCGTTCAACCAATTCGCCAGAATGATCGATGACGAACAATGCGTCAACTTGATCTCCGCCTGTTGCAATTTGCACTGCATCGATAAGCTTCGTCATATTGGAAAAGAGAAAAATAGCTGCAATCATAATAGCTGTCGTGATGATGAATGATTTCGTTTTAGCTTTTGTTATAAATGCTTGCTTGAAAATAATCCAAAATTCACGCATGTTGGTTCTCCACCTTTTCGATAAAGATGTCTTGCAAAGAAGGTTCCTCAATTGCGAAATGTCGGATAGGTCCTGCCTTTAAAGCTTCAAGTAAGAGTGACTGAGCAACTGTTTCCGAGTCAATCTGATAGATTGCACCTTCCACTGATTTCGTAACTGAGGTCACGCCGTCAATAGAAGTTAACATTGATAAATCATGATCTGACTTAATGCGGACATTTTGCTTGCCGAAAGAACGCTTAACATCCCGCAATGAACCGCTAACAATTTGCTTTCCTTTATCGATAATACTCAACTGCTCGCATAATTCTTCTACATGATCCATCCGATGGCTTGAGAATAAAATCGTTGCACCATCATTCCTAAAATCGAGAATGGCATTCTTCAACATTTCAACATTAACCGGGTCTAGTCCCGAGAACGGTTCATCTAATATTAATAGTTTCGGATTATGAAGCAGTGAAGCAATAACTTGTATCTTTTGTTGGTTCCCTTTTGATAACTCTTCTACTTTTTTATTGGCATAATGGCTAATGTCCATACGTGCTAACCACTTGTTCATTTCAGTTTTAGCGTTATTTTTGTTCATCCCTCGTAATTGGCCTAAAAAGATGAGTTGCTCTTCTACTTTTATTTTCGGATACAAGCCTCGTTCTTCAGGCAAGTAGCCAATTTCCGGACTTGTTTTATAATTAATCTTTTTATTGTTCCATGTAATTTGTCCTTCGTTCGGAGTCAATAAACCAAGAATCATTCTGAAAGTAGTTGTCTTACCTGCACCATTCGCCCCTAGAAAACCGTACATCGTACCTTCTTCCACAGACAGCGTTAAGTCATCTACCGCACTAAAATCCCCAAATCGTTTTGAAACATTTTTAATATGTAAAGCCATCTTTGCACCCCTCCCTTTCACCACTTTAACAGTTTTACATTTGTTTTTCATATGAATGACTATTCATTTTCAGCAAGTTAGTAGTATAATAGATGAAATCGTATAGGAAGGGTGATTTTTGTGAGAACATATAAATTAACTGCATACGAAAAAAACGGTAAGTGTATTACAGATGAATCATTCACTGCTGAAACCGATGAAGAAGCAAAAGTTAAAGGTTCAGCACTAATTGACGAAAAAAGCCTTGTTGAAATCACACATCGCGTAGTATCACCAGCAGGAAAATTACTTTTATTCCACGTATAATTGGTAAAGAGCAAAAGCGACTTTTCGCTTTTGCTCTTTTTTTCCTTGAAGACGATATATAATTTAAGTACTTTATAACCAATCTTTGTGATACCTTATAAGTAACAATTCATTTACATACTATGGAGGTGCTCATCAATGGATATTGCATTAATTGCACATGATGAAAAAAAGAATGAACTCGTTAATTTTACGATTGCTTATGAACATATATTTTCGAAACATAATTTATACGCGACTGGAACGACTGGAAAACGAATCATGGAAGAAACAGACCTTTCCATTCATCGATTGATGTCGGGTCCCCTCGGTGGCGATCAACAAATTGGTTCTTTGATTGCAACTGGTGTTTTGGATTTAATTTTATTTTTTAGAGACCCTTTGACAGCACAACCTCACGAACCAGATGTCAGTGCATTATTACGCCTTTGCGATGTCTATGGTATTCCGTTAGCAACGAACATCGCAACAGCAGAACTTCTCGTTCGCTCCATTGAAAAAGGGTATTTTGAATGGCGTGAAACAGCAGATAAGTACAAATCAAAAGCAATCACCCAGTTCTCAGCTGAGTGATTGTTTTTTTAACTGATCATATATTTGCTAAGCGCTTGTTGTAGTGTCCCAAAAGTTTGTGTGTTTTGTCCGAACGAAATTCCAAGATTTATTATCTTTCGAACTACATCTGCACGTAATCCAGTGATTACCGTTTGGCAACCCATCATCGAAGTTCCTTTAATGATTTTCAAAACATTTTCAATAACGTCTGTTTCCATATCTGCTACACCTGAAAGATCAATAATCAGCGTTTGCAGATGAAGCCTACCTACTTCTTCCAATACCTTGCCTTCGATTATTTGCGAACGATAAAAATCAATCGAACCGATTAATGGCAAAATACAAATCGTTGGGCTTATAGGAATAATCGGTACAGATAAGTCTTCAACCAATTCTTTCTGCGCAGCAAGGAGTTGGTCTTTGTAAGAAGAGTATTTTAGGAAAAATGTATTCAAAAACTTATCGACTCTATTATTGATTTGTTTTTCTAACACAAATAATGCATCTACATCGATGTTTTTTAAATGATTATACTTCTGAATATACGTCCACAAAGTTCGTCTAATCGCTTGCACCCATTCTAATTTAAACGTGAGCGGAATCGAATGCGTCGCCCAAGCAATACCTTCTTGCAAAGCAAACTGTTGAAGTTCGTCTTCTTTATCTTCAATAATAAACCCCACTACTTTATTGGCATTGTTTATCAAATCAATATTTCCGATTTTTAAAATATCACTAATCTTGTCTTTGACAGTGTCTGCCTCTCGCAATAAGTTATCTTCAAAATTCTTCTTATTTCCACTTAGATAGTTTGCAAAATTGGAATCTAGGAATAATGAATCCAACAGTTCCTCCTCCTTTAATATCTCTATCAATTAACTAGTTTCATATACCCGTCTTTCAAATAAATGAAACCTATATAGACATTCACACCCGTCAAAAAATAGTTGTTAAAACGATATTTTTGAATATAGACTTCGGCTTACTGTCCGTTAAAAACCGGTTGGCGTTTTTGTACAAAAGCCATGATTCCTTCTTTATGGTCTGCCGTTTGGAGCATTGCAATTTATGCTTCACTTTCCATTTTAATTTCCTGAAAAGTATTGAACAATTTTGTATGACTCTGTGCTCTTTCTTCGTATTCCCTCTACATATTTGTTCTTCATTAGCGGATTGGAGAACTCAGTTATTAAATATATGTTGGAGTAGAGGAATCTTTTGTCACTTGTTTACTCAAATTTAGCCTTATTATAAATGATTTAGTCTAGTGATATAACTCTATCGCATATATCGGCTACATAAGGATCATGGGTTACTATAACAACTGTCTTCCCATCTTGGTTTAATTGCTTTAAAATTTGTATAATTCCATTACGATTAGCATGATCTAGTGACCCTGTTGGTTCATCCGCTAATATTAAGTCGCATGGCTTTAATAAAATTCTGGCGATGGCCACTCGTTGCTGCTCCCCCCCAGATAATTCATGGATTTTTTGATTTAATGCTACTTGTAAACCCACTTTTTCTAATACCTGCTTTTTACTTCTCTGCTTTTCTGCTTTCGAACTCTTTGAATAAATTAAAGGTATTTCCAAATTATCGTCAATTGTTAAGTTGTCAATTAAAGCGAAATTTTGAAATAAATACCCAATCTTAGTCCTTAGAAGTCTATTAGCCTGCGAAGAGTTAAGCCTTGGATTTTCACTTCCAAATATTCGGATTACACCAGAATCCGGTTTTTCAAGTATGCCAATAATGTTCAATATTGTTGTTTTACCGGAACCACTTTTCCCAGTGATTGCTACCATTTCATTTTTACTTATTGTTAAGTTTATACTGTCTAAAACTTTTTTTCCAGCATAGCTTTTATTGACCTTCACTAATTCACAAACATTTCCCAATCGTATTTCCCTCCATTCCAAACATTCCATGATTCGCTAAAAGGAACACTCTCAATCAGTTTATGACTCTAATATTTATTTTATAGAATCCTTGTCTAATAGTCTACCAAATAATGGAGATATATGGTAAATTGATAAGTGTAAGAAAATATAAAGATTGGGAGTAATTTTCTTGAGGGAAAGAGTATTGAAAGCACTTTCTTCTGTTGTCTTAAGTGTTGTCATAGTAATATCATTTGCTACGTTTTCATCAGCACAAGAAATAACGAGTGGTGGGAAAGAACTGACTAACAGTGAAATAACTCCATTTGGCGGTGCTCAGGTAGGCGGTGGGAACTGGGAATATGATCATTGGAAACATGGATGGTTGAACAAGAACAAAACTGTATATTCCGATTACTGGCACCCTACCAAAACTCATGGTTCTTCTGCCACTTTAGGTGCAAATACACCTGTTCGAGATTGTGTTGCAAAAGATAAAAAATCTCATGCACAAATGACAAAGAAAACTAGTGCGACATCATACGTTTATTGGAATAAAAATTGTACGAGGTAGGAAATAAATTATTTTTAGATCATGGTGAATTCTTCGATTCACCATGATTTCATTTTTCTCACTACACTTTTTCTCATTTTTCATGAAAATTCTATTCAAAGGGGGTTGTTATCTTGAAAAAAATTGTCTTTATTACCTTGATGATTAGTTTTCTCTTCTCGATTTATATCGCTTATAATCAAATGAAAAATGAGGAAATTGAAAAGCTAGCTACTCTTGAGAATGAATTTACTTTCCCATTTATTATTCCCGAAGATGAATCGTTATCTAATCCGAAAGCTGTGTATCCATACTTGTTACAAGCAGCAAATGATGCGAATGTTAATCTTTTCCGAGGGGCTCGTTATTATAGGCCTAACGAGCAAATTGAGATAATCAAATATATTTTGTTAACTGGTGAAACAAACTTTACTCACCATTTAAAAATAGAGAGTGGTCGAATGTTACATGAGGAAGAAACTCATAATAGCCAGTTGTTTCTTTCTTCTACTCACACAAATAATAAAAATCAAGTCGGGGAAATCGATTACTTCGACCCGAAGCAGAAAATAACTGTTCAATCGCTGGATACTTCCTATGACTATCTTCCAACTAATGGACGCTACTTTGTAGAGGCTAAAGATGATGAGAAATTCCAACTTTTTTTAACTATTTTTGTTCAAAAAATCAATACTTACTTAATAGAACAAGATGAAGAAAACACTACTACCTACACTACAAAGGATTTACAACCTCCTGAAGCATTTATGGAACCGAGCGAAGGATTTTTTGCACAGACTTCTAGTTCAGAAAAACAATTAGAACAGTCAATTTTATTATCTATCACATTATTTTTGTTAGTTTATTATATTTTCAATTCAGTACGACGTATAGGGATTCTCAAAATGCATGGTATATCAAACTTTCGCCTTTGGTGGATCATTATTGGACGAGATATTAATATTACTGTTGCAATCACAAGCTTAGGAGTTGTACTCTTTGCTGTAGGATTACAAATGCCATTATCGTTAATTTATATAAGCGTCCTTCAAATCGGTCAAGCTTATATTATTTTTCTTATAATGTCTCTAATTTGTTATGTATATATATCGACTATTAAAGTAAATCAAACTGTTAAAAATAGAAAAGACACACAAGCCATTTTCATCCTCAATATGATACTAAAAGTGATTTGTGCCATTATCTTGATTCAGCTTTTTTTACATACATACACATCGTATGTTGAATTGCATGAGAAACTGGATAGAACTAGTACCCAAGAGGGGCAAGTTACTAATTGGGAGGGTATGAAAAATTACGGAATCGTAAAAGCCTATGCAGGTCATACCACTGCCTATACTCATCAAGAATTTGAAGCAGATATGCACAGATTAGATCAAAAACTTTATAAAATATATTCAATTTTCAATACTGCGGGAGCTTTATATATTGATGCAAAAGATTATGAACAATCATCTCTATTACTCAATCAAGGTTTCAGTGGAATTTTATCCATTACTGTGAATCCAAATTACTTAAAGACACATCCAATATATGACTCTAATGGAAATCCTGTTCAAATATCGGAGGAAACGACTGATTGGATTCTTCTCGTACCCGAGCAATATAGGGAACGTGAAAAAGAAATTCGTCAATACTTTGATGAAGATGAAGAAATGAGGAATTTTTACCTTGTAAAAGATGAAGGGCAAAAAATGAAAATTATCTGGTTACAATCCCATCAGTATATATTTAGCTTAAATCCAGATGTTTACCCAAAAGAACGAAACAGTATTCTTGAACCTATCATTCACGTTAAAACAGAGCATAACAATTTATTCACATACAGAAGCGGGATAAAAGGGGCTGGATTTAATGATCCATTAAAAATTAGACTAATCGAACAAGATCCAATGCTCACTTATGAAGAAATAAGACCAATGATTGTAAAGCAAAAAATGGATAATATAATCACAATTGTATCTTTTCAACAGCATGTGTCTGAGGAACTTGACGACTTGTATCAAGAGATTAAGAACTCTTTTTTCTCTATCCTTGGAATCATTAGTGTTTTTATTTTTTTGATTGTCCAAAACTTGTTGATTACATTCCATAAACACCAAAAAATATTTGTGATAAAGAGGTTGTTTGGAATCGGTTTTACTAAAACTTATCAATTAATTCTCGTTTGGTTGATTGCTACTTTCGGTGTATACTTTTTTATCAGCTTTTATATGAATCAAACTCAGAATCATCCTCTGGAAAAGCCATTAATTAGCGGGATAATGGATCCTCATTTTATAGTTATCACCGTTAGTCTACTTTGTATTGAGATTTTATCCACGGTAATCGCTTTAATAATTATTGAGCGTCGCAATAAAATTGGAGTTATTAAGGGAGAAGTCTAAAATCAAAATAAAATTTCAATTGGGAGTACTACTAACAAAGCACATAAATGAATTCCATAAAGTCACTAGAGTTGAAGACTCATTACTACTATCGTGATAAAGAATTTTGGCAATAAGTTTGTATACCTTTCAAAGTAATTCGTCTTATCCAAACTTATCATTTCTAGCTGTAACTGTAGCTTTAGATATATCCATAACAATCCTATCATGCTATAAGTCGCTTTAAAATCTGTAAAGTTAATGTAAACCTTTGCTTCTCATATCAGTTTTCAACTTTGGCATCTACTAACACTACTGCAGTAATAACATATAGTAAAAAGATCGTTTAATAATGTTACAAGTGACCCTAGCCAAACATATCCCATTTTTTTACTCAGCTGACTTGTGTACAGCTGGGCTCTTTTGTATACAATAAAGGTTCTATCCAAAAAACTTGTTAAAGGTTGTGAAAGACGGTGCAATTCACTATTCAGAAACTATCGTATCCACGTTTTCAGCTGCGTTTAGTTTCGGGTATTCAGTTCCTCCATCACTTTCTTAACCGGAAAACTCGCTAACCACTTTTCAATCGCCTTTAATTTCACTTCCTCTAGATAACTAACTCTCGTTCTCATAGAAAAAACACCTCCACGTTGATGGAATAAGGTTCAATACCCTTATTCAACGTAAGGTGTTTATTTGTCTCATTATTCTACGTCAGTTCCCTTTGAAAACCGGTTGGCGTTTTTGTACAAAAGCCATGATTCCTTCTTTATGATCTGCCGTTTGCCGCATTGAAACTTGCGCTTCACTTTCCATTTTCAACACATTTTCAAGTTCGTCTATTTGTTGCGCATGCAAAATTTTCTTCGTAGCCATCATGGATGCAATGGGAGATGCCAATAATTTTTGTGCGTAACCGTCCGCATATTTGGTAGCAATTCCATCACCTACAAGCTCATCTATCAACCCTTTTTCCAACGCTTCAGAACTGGCCATTACTTTACCCGACCAAATGAGTTGTTTCGCCTGTGGAACACCCACACGCTCTTTTAAGAAGAAGTGACCAGCCCCATCAGGTACTAAGCCAATGCCTATAAAGTTCATCGCCAGTTTACTATTTTCTTCGGCAATTATGTAATCGCAACCAAGGACTACACTAAAACCAAGTCCAGCAGCAGCACCGTGTACAGCTGCGATCGTAATTTGTGGCAATGTGTATAATGCTTTCGCAAGTCTTGATACATCTACCATTACGGTGCCGATATCCATAGGATTTTCAGGATCAACCATCTTTTTAATATCGCCACCAGCAGAAAATGCACGACCACTTCCTTGAATGATTAACACTTGAACAGTGTTATCTTCTTTTAAAGATTCGAATACGTCTGCAAGTTCCTTCATCATTACATCGTCCATTGCATTCATCGCTTCAGGTCTGTTCAACGTAAGTCGAGCCAGCCTTCCTTCTTTCGTAAGTTCCACTGTTTTATACAAAAAAGACACCCCTTTTAAAATAAAATGAATAACCATTCACTATACTTTAATTCGATGTCTCTTCAGTAAACCCTTTATTTATTCACTTTCATCGGAAAAATCTCATCTAGGTAGGCAATCTTTTTCTGAATAGCTTCTTCATACGTTAAAATATATGCAGCTGGATCCTTCGGATTATAGAACTGTGTAATTGCACCCGTTTCAGGCTCAATAAATTTACTTGAAGCTCCACAGCCAACCCCTATAATCGTTTGCACTTCCTCCATAATGATGATGTTGTAAAGGCTCTCTTCCCCTGGTTTTGCATAGCCTACATTTTCAAGATTCCCTAAAATGTTTTTCTGTCGATACAAGTAATAGGGCTCATAGCCATTATCTACTGTCCATTGCTCGCCCATTTTCATCATCTGTTCTACTGTTTCTCGATTTGCAACTTTATACTTTGTTTTATTGCGGGTCATTTCAGAAGCTCTTTTGAACGATAATGTGTGCACGGTTATAGATTCTGGTTGCATCTTTTCAGTTTCCTTTAGAGAGTGTTGAAATTCTTCTATGCCTTCGTTTGGTAACCCAATGATTAAATCCATATTAATGTTCTTCATCCCCATATTGCGTGACAACCAAAACTTATCGATTGTTTCTTGAACTGAATGATGACGACCAATCACTTTCAACGTTTCGTCAGTATATGATTGAGGATTAACACTAATGCGATCGATGCCCCACTTATTAAGCACTTCAATTTTTTCAGGAGTAATGGTGTCAGGTCTACCTGCTTCAACAGTAATTTCTCGAACAGTGTCCATATTAGGAAACGATTGATACAACGTTTCATAGAGCGCATCCATTTCTTCTGCTTCAATGGAAGTAGGCGTACCTCCACCAAAATAGATAGTCGTAATCTTCATATCCCGCTTCGTCAACCATTTTCCCATTTCTCGAATCTCTTCGTGTAAGCCATCTAAAAAGTTCTCGACTCGGTTATTTTTACGATGGATAGCGTAAGCAGGGAATGTACAATATGCACACTTCGTCGGACAGAAAGGAATCCCGATATAAATGCTAACTCCATGTTGTAAATCGTACAAGTCTGGGATAGTACGCAGTTGCACATTTGCAATCTTCACTAAAAGTTCACTTTTCTCAAGCGAAACACCATGTTTTGACATTAAAGTTTGTTTTGCCTCTTCACAACTATGTCCAAGTTGACGATACTTATGGTAGAGCTTCATCGGACGAATTCCGGTTAGAATTCCCCAGGATTGTCGCATTCCTGTAAATTGTTCTAAAACATCTAAGAATACATGAGAATACACTCTTTTCAACTGACGAGTTTGAACTTTGTTATCTCCCTCTTCTTCGATTTCCGTAAATTCAGCGTTGAATTCCTCTCCATCAACAATTAGTTGTGACGTTCCAACAAGGATCCCTTTTTCAAGAAGTTTCATAGCAAGACTTATTTCAAATGCTTCCTCATCCGTCTCACTACATATTTCCGTTTGTTCAAAAAAGAGATTTGCGAGATGTGTAAACATTCGAATCCAATCTTGCTCAAAATTATTTTTCAAAATAATTTTCTGCATTTGTTAACCCAACTTTCTGTAAACAAACTATTTAAAATGACCCACTTAATATCGGGTCAAGGAGGAATTCACATTGGCTATATTCACTAAGAAAAGCAAGACATCTGAATTATCTTTAATAACTCAAGCACTAGCTGAGAGAAGACATGTCAGTATTGCAAAAAATATCGATCGAGATATCCGAACACAGTTAACAATGTCTGACCTTACTGAAGATGACCTAGCAAGATTGCGCGCCCTCATACCTATTTTAAACGACAATGTGAAATCCATTGTAGCAAAATTCTATACAAATCTCGAAAATGAATCTTCTCTTTCTGTAATCATTAGTTCTAATTCAACAGTAGCTCGCTTACGTGAAACACTGGAGCGTCACATTTCAGAAATGTTTGACGGCAAAATTGATAATGTATTCGTTGAAAAGCGTAAAAAAATCGCGATTATACACGCTAGAATCGGCCTTGAACCTAAATGGTATTTGTCTGCATTCCAAGATTTATTAAATAGTTTCTTCACGATTATTGAAACGTCCAATTACAGTGGTAACGATAAATTTTCAGCCATTCATTCCATTTCAAAAATATTAAACTTTGAACAACAACTTGTTCTTGAAGTGTACGAAAAAGAACATTTAAAACAAATGGAAGCTGAGAACGAACAAAAGAATATACTCATGGAAGAAATCACTCAAAGTACATCAGCACTTTACGAAGTTATTGGTAAAACAGAAAGCGACATTTCAGAAATGACACAAGTATTAGAAAACCTTCGCGTACTCGCAGGCGATAATACAACTTTAGCTCATGAAATATCTACAGCGTCTGCAACCGAGCAAAAGTCTTTACAAGAAACGGAAAGTCAAAGTGAAGTCATTCAAACTAACATGGATTCAATTCAAGTCCGTTCTAAAGAACTTCAAGAATTGACGGATAAAATCTCTTCCATTGCTCAAATCGTAACTGGAATTGCAAACCAAACAAATTTACTTGCATTGAACGCTTCCATTGAAGCAGCACGTGCTGGCGAACACGGCAAAGGTTTTGCAGTAGTAGCAGGCGAAGTCGGCAATCTTGCGACGCATACGAAGTCTTCCATCGAAGAGATTGACTCAATTTTGTTAGAAACAGAACAAAAAACAAAAACGATTATGTCTGAAGTTGAGAATCTCCAAAAACAAATTGGTTTGGAAAATAGCCAAATTGTTTCATCGAGTTCATCTTTTGCAACAATTGTTCAATCCATGGAGCAATTACAACAACGCAATAGTGAATTGCAAAGTGATGTGGAGAGCATCGCTACCAACATCCAATCGCTTCATGAAAGTGCAGAAGAAATAACTGCCTCTGCAGAAGCATTATCTCAAATGAGAAATTAAATAAAGATCCGGCCTAGGCCGGATCTTTTTCATATTGTTTCATATATTTCTTGAACAGGCTTCATAAGCACTCTGTTCACTTCATCAATAATCGAACTTAACTTCATTTCCGCTTCAAGCATCGTCATAATTTTAGGATTTTGTTGTGCTAACTGCGCTGTCTTCTGTGCATACTCTAACTCTTCTGGTAGCACTTCTTCACCTTGCATTTGCTTTTCTTGTAAGCTAACTTGAATTTTGCGGAAGCTTTTAAATAGCTCGAGCGCAACCTCATCTTGTTTTACTTCTTCCACAGCCTGTTGTACTTCTAAAAATTCTGCTGTTTTACGAAATGTTGCTTCCAACTTGTTTACGTCATCATAAATATTTACTGTCATGAATAATTCCCCCTACATTTAATTTAAAACCAAGACGATTACACCTTGGACAATTCCAATTAAACCACCTAATAATGCACCGAGCACAGTGATCATTTTAAATTCGCGTTTTGAAATTCCTAACACGAGATCTTCCAAAATGGATACTGGAAACGAATCGACTTGCTCTTTTACCATTTCATCAATTTTTAACTTTTGCATCGATTGCTCAAGTTGCTTCTCTGCCTGTGTAAACGCAAAGCTAATTAATGTTGGCGTGATATTATTAGCCGTCCATTCTGCACCATTTGGCCAATAGTCGCTAATTGTTTTATCCATTCTTGCTTCAAGTGCCAGTTGTTGTTTGGCATATTTCTGAATGGAATTGTACAACCCATCCCAATCAAAATCACCAAGCAATTCATTGACCGGACGCTCCTGAAGTTTTACCCATTCATTGTATATGATTGAATTCAGCATGTCGAATGTGCCAGGTGCGACGATAAATTTCTGAACCTCTCTTTGCACTTTTCCAACAAGTGATTCCGAATCCCCTAAAAACATATTAATCATATTGCCTAGCGTTCCTTTGGATGCTAAAAAGTCATCGATTAACTTGCGCAACATTAACTTTCCTTCTTCTGATGAAAAATAATGTTCTGCATTCTCAAGTATATAGGCTGTCACCTTTGGAATTCGTCCTTCCGCTTGTGCTATCCAGTTCTCAGGTACAACTTCACGAACAGTTCCCGCTGTTAACTTAAGTTTCATTGCACGCATTCGGGCATCAATAACAGTCATGATTTTACTTTCGACTTTCGCTGGCACTTCAACTGCCCCCGCCACTCCTAGCCAATCAGTGAGGGTTTTATCAGATTCAAAAATATGCGCATTGATCTTATTTTGAAGGAAGGACTCAGCTTTTTTCTCCATCTCAGGTGTGAGTAACTTTTTGCGGAACGTCTCCGGTGTCAATAAATAATTAGTTACCGTCTTTCCTAATTGAGCAGCCAATTCTGCCCGTCTTTTTGGTATTAATCCTGGTGTGAATGGCAATCGCCATTTCCCAATATATTTAGCCTCATGTGGTCTAAACAGCATCTTAATGGCTAGATGATTTGTAAAACCACCAATCAACGCTCCAATGAGCATCATAAATAGTAATGTTAGCATTAGATTCAATTGCTTCACTCTCTCCTGTTTGTTTCGTTCCTATTATAGCAGAACAGCAGAACCCAGAAAAACAATCAGTATTAGCTGTATGTCATTGACTCGATTTCATAATAAAGTGAGCAACCATGTAACCTAAACAACGTTGACTGAAATGTAAGAAAATCGCTTTCCGCCAACTTAACTTCAGCATCATCGTCCGACACTCTTGCGTTTCATGCAAAACGACTAATGACATTCATTCCTCTCAATGATAAGATATTTTACAAGTTAGAAGTTTCAATAAACGGGATGAGAGGTGTTTGAAATGATTCGATATCCAAAACCTTTACAAGCAGGACAGACAATTGGTGTGACTGCCACTTCTTCTGGCGTAGCAGAGGAGCATCATCATTTACTTCATGAATCGAAACAGCAATTTAACAATCGAGGTTTCGCTGTCGAAATCGGTGCAACTGCGTGGACACAAGTAAAGTCTGCTTCTGCACCAAAGGAAGTTCGCGCAGCTGAATTGATGACGATGTTACGGGATCCAGACATCGCTGTCATTATTCCACCTTGGGGTGGCGAAATCTTAATGGAGATTTTACCTCTACTTGATTGGGATGCTATCGAACCTAAATGGATACTCGGCTATTCAGACACAAGCACGCTATTATTTGCAATGACCGTAAAAACAGGAATTGCAACTGCACATGGTACGAACTTCATTGATTTACGAAGTGACGCATGGGATCCAACGACGAGTAAATTCCTTGAAGTGCTCCGTTCATCAAACGGTTCAATTGTAGAACAATACTCTTCTGAGCACTATCAGTCTAAATGGCAACATACAGCTCCATCTAATCCCTATGTATTTAAGTTAGATAGCAATACGAAATGGGAAGTAATTGGTGGTGGTGATGTTACGATTGCTGGACGTTTGCTAGGGGGCTGCGTTGATACGATTGGCAATTTAGTCGGCACACCATTTGGTGATATTCCATCATTCCAAAAAGACTATTTAAATCATGAACCCATTCTTTGGTATCTAGAAAACTGTGAATTTTCCGCACCAGATTTCCATAGAACTCTTTTGCAAATGCACTATGCAGGATGGTTTGATAATGCATCAGGCATTATTTTCGGTCGGACACCTGCCGGGCAAGCCGTTGATGGATTTACGCTTGTTGATTCAATGCAACGCATAAAAGAGCTTACACAATTACCCATTATATATAATGCTGATATCGGCCATGTCCCGCCACAGATTACATTCGTTAACGGTGCTGTTGGAAAAGTACGTGTGGCAGACGGTAAAGCAACTGTTATTACCGAGTTTATTTAGCGTATTGAAGGAGTGAAATCTGTGCAAAAAGAAATCATCGATCACATAGGGAGGACTGTAACATACTCTTTTCCACCGAAAAGGATTGTTTCCCTTTGTCCAGGTATTACTGAAACACTCTTTGCACTTAATTTAGAAAATGAAATTGTCGGCAGAACGCGTTTCTGTATTTTCCCTAAAGGTACAGTAGAGAAAGTTCCTGCCGTTGCTGGGACAAAAGATATTCAACTTGATGCAATTCATGCTGTTCACCCCGATTTAATTATCGTGGAAAAAGAAGAAAATACGAAGGAAATCGTTGATGTATTAGAGAAACATTACCCTGTTTTTGTTGCCGAGGTTCAATCTGTCGATGAAGCATATCGTATGATTCAAGATATGGGCCAATTAACTGATCGTCTGCAACAGGCAAATGCCCTAGTTAACGATATTAAAGGACAATTTAATTCATTACCCTCATACGCAAATAAGAGAATCTCATATGTGATTTGGAGAAAACCGTATATGGTTGTCGGCAATGATACATATATTCAATCCCTGTTGTCACGCATGGGTTTTATTAACCCTTTCGCATCGTTTGAAGGAAGATATCCTGTTGTAACGGAGGACGATTTTAAAAATGCTCAATTGGATTACGTCTTTCTCGCTTCCGAACCGTATCCTTATAAAGACAAACATAAAGAAGAATTTCAAAAGATAATGCCCAAAACGGTTCCACTCATTGTGGATGGTGAAATGTTTTGGTACGGCGCCAAAATGCTCGAATCCATTCATTATTTCAAAACGAAATTTGATGATTTGTAACATGTAATGAATACTAGCAGAATCTTACTGTTCAAGCGATATGCGATTGTTAGTATCTCAGGAAGTTGAATAGCCTTTCTTCACCGCTCGGTGCATGGGGATGCCTCTCGCGATAAGCCGGACAGAAAAGCACTGTCAGTCTTACCGCTTCGGCTACCCCAGTTGTCACCTTCGCTAGATTCTAGATAATTAATTCCTAGCAATTTGGGGAGGTGATGGAACATTCCATCCGCCTTGAAATCTAAGCTTCATAAAGTCCATCCTCCAACACCAATACCAAGCGCAGGAGCGTCAAGTGTGAGCCGAAGTGAGAAGACCGTCAGCGAACTTCTGGCGAGCTTCTTACGTAAGGCCATCACAGAGCGACAAAGCGACTTCTAACATCTAAGCCAGTTGAAAAGCCTACACCATTTCTCCAAATTCATAACTCCCCGTTTCGAACTCCCCCCATGCTCCAACATCCAAAATTAGCGCAGGAGCGTCAAGTGTGAGCCGGAATGAGAAGACCGTCAGCGAACTTCTGGAGAGCTTCTTACGTAAGGCCATCACTGAGCGAACAAGCGGTTTTTACCAACTCCGACATATATCAACATTCACAAGAAAAACTCACTTTACCGCAAATCTATCGGTAAAGTTAGTTTCTCATCATTAATTCCCAGCGCCTACTGCTGATTTATACTTTTTCTTCGCCTCAAGACGTCTTTCATGAAGAATCGGTTCAGTATAACCGTTCGGTTGGTCAATCCCTTTGAATACAAGATCACACGCAGCTGCAAATGCAATCGAATCATTATAATCCGTTGCCATCGGACGATATAGTCCGTCACCCGCATTTTGTTCATCAACGACTTTAGCCATCCGCTTCATCGTTTCCATCACCTGCTCCTTCGAACAAACGCCGTGATGCAACCAGTTTGTAATATGTTGGCTAGAAATACGCAACGTCGCTCGATCTTCCATCAACCCAACATCATTAATATCCGGCACTTTAGAACACCCTACACTTTGGTCAATCCAACGTACAACATAACCAAGGATACCTTGAGCATTATTATCAAGCTCTTGTTGGATTTCCTCTGCAGTCCAGTCAACCGTTTTCGTAATTGGAATTTGTAAAATCGCATCGCGGTACTCTTTTTTAGCATCAACTTTCTTTTGTACTTCTTCCACATTGAGCTGATGATAATGTGTCGCGTGCAATGTAGCGGCAGTTGGCGATGGAACCCACGCAGTATTCGCACCCGCTCTTGGATGCGCAATCTTTTGCTCCAACATATCTGCCATACGATCTGGCATCGCCCACATCCCTTTCCCAATTTGCGCATGACCTGGTAACCCACAGTCAATACCTACAGCTACATTCGATGCTTCATAAGCTGCAAGCCATGTCGTTTGCTTCATCTCATTTTTACGAATCATCACTCCTGCTTCCATAGACGTATGCATTTCATCACCCGTACGGTCCAAAAATCCTGTATTAATAAACCCTATCCGCTCTCTTAATTGGTAAATACATGCTTTTAAGTTCAAAGAAGTACGTCGTTCTTCATCCATCAAACCGATTTTTAATGTATAACGGTCAAGACCAAGTAAGTCTTCAATTGCATTAAATAGACGATTTGCGAACGCAGCTTCCTCAGACCCATGCATCTTCGGTTTAACAATATAAACGGAACCGTAATTCGAATTCCGATAAGTTACATTTGATGCATTATTGTGGATGGCTATTAAACTCGTAATCACACCATCAATAATGCCTTCTGGTACTTCTTTTCCGTCAGCAGTCAAGATAGCACTATTCGTCATTAGATGCCCGACATTTCGGATAAACATAAGTGATCTTGCGGGTACGACTAGTTCTGAACCATCCACTGTCGTATATTTTCGATCAGCATTCAATGATCGGGTAATGGTTTTTCCAGCTTTTTGAATAACAGTTGATAGATCCCCTTTCATGAGACCAAGCCAATTTCGATAGATTTCTACTTTATCTTCAGCATCTACGGCAGCAACTGAATCTTCACAATCCATTATTGTCGATAATGCAGATTCTAAATAGACATCTTTAACATTCGCTGGATCGTCTTTGCCAATTGGATGCTGTCCATCGATTTGTATTTCAATATGCATGCCATTATTGACGAGTAAAATAGCAGTCGGAGATGATTTTTCACCTACAAATGCTTTTAATTTTAATGGTTCTACCAACTCCGTTTTCTGTCCATTTACTAAAGTGACTTGTAAAACATCATTCACAATTTCATATTTCGTCACAACTGCATGGGAAGCATTGGAAAGAGGGACTGCATCATCCAAAAACTTTTTCGCAAAAGCAATCACTTTCGCGCCTCTTTTGGGGTTATACTCTCTGCCTGCTTGCGCGCCATCCTCGTCGCCAATTACATCCGTTCCGTATAATGCATCGTACAAACTGCCCCACCTTGCATTCGCTGCATTTAATGCATATCGAGCGTTGCTTAATGGGACGACTAATTGAGGACCAGCTTGTGAAGTAATTTCTTCATCTACATTCGCTGTTGTCACACTAAAGTCTTCAACTTTAGGTTCCAGATAACCAATCTCTTGCAAGAAGCTTTTGTAGCTTTCCATATCAAAATTATTTTTATGCTCAATATGCCATTGATTAAGCGCTTTTTGTAATCGAGCACGTTCAGCAAGTAAACGTTCATTTTCAGGCATAAACGTATGGATTAAGTCATCAAAGCCTGCCCAGAAATTTTCTTCACTGACATTTAACCCAGCTAATACTTCGTTATTCACAAAATCGTATAACTGCTGTGCTACTTGAATGTTTCCACTTGCTACATATTTCGTCATTTCATTTACCCCATTCCTTTTATTATTCCTAAACCTGTTTTAGTACAGAACAATATATACAATGATATACTATAATAGATTCATAAATCAACAGAATTATCTATTTTCTTATATTAAAAAACCTCTCACTTTGAACAACACGAGTGTCGCTCAACAATTGAGAGGATTTTTATTTTATAAAGCATTGTACATCGTTGAGAAACGAATCGCATGCTCCATTTCATCATGCATAGCAATGAACAGTGGATTATAAGCTTGTTGAAAAGGTATCGTTAATAACATTTCTTTATATGTTTCTACCGATTCCAATTCATCTGCTAATGATTTTTTAACACACTCCTTTAAATTATAACAAGGCAACGGTTTTTTAGGATTTTGTACAAATGTCCCCGTCATCATATAATAGAGTTGTTGAAACATTTCATAATGACTTTTTTCATCTTCATAAATATGTTGGATGAAGTCCTGCCAATAAGGATCAGTCGTCAACGCATACATAGACTTGTAAAAATGGTAAGCTTTATATTCATCTTCAATTGCTTGTTTCAATTGATCAGTAAACAATACAGCACCCTTTCGCTTCTTTTTTTCAATTTTATGCGAAATAGGGACTGCTTATGAGAGGAGTTCTAACATGTTACAACACTTCAGCTACAAATCAATGTTCGAAAATACGCAATTACCTGGATGGACTTTCGCCTTCTTCTATGACAATAAAAGATATACGGGAGACTACTTGCCAGAAGGTGAAATTGTTTGGCATACAGATGCTCCTTCCGATGAAGAAAACGTCAAAAAAATGGTTCACGAGCTAATGATTTTTCATGTCTACGACTGATTCTCAATCCGAACGACCATACTACCTCTAACAAAACTGAGGAGGGATACGTATGGATAAAGGAAAATCACCAGATGAACTGCAGCAAGAAAAAGAACAGCAGCGCGTTCAAAATCAAAAGACTGAGAACGTATTTGAAGATAAAAGCAAAGTTCCAAACGAACAAAATGCATTTAAAGAAACGCAATACCAGCGTGGTGAATAAATATATTCTGAGAGTATAAGCGAATTTGCAAGAAGACATGTTAAAAAACATGTCTTCTTGCAATTTTTTTGATTATATTCGTGCGTATATTAATATGTGTGTTTTAGAAGTGGTTTTCGGGCGTTTCAACTTTTTTACGGGCGCGCGCGAGGGCTTTTCGGGCGTTTCAACTCTCTTGCGGGCGCGCGCGAGGGCTTTTCGGGCGTTTCAACTCTCTTGCGGGCGAGAGAGAGTGCTTTTCGGGCGTTTCAACTCTCTTGCGGGCGCGAGCGAGTGTTTTTCGGGCGTTTCAACTCTCTTGCGGGCGCGAGCGAGTGGTTTTCGGGCGTTTCAACTCTCTTGCGGGCGCGCGCGAGTGGGTTTCAGGCGTTTCAACCCTATTTGCACACTAAAAAAGCTTCCGAAGTAATTCGGAAGCTTTCTTTTTTCGATTAACCAACTTTTGGTTTACCATTTGTTCCTGCTTGTAATTTGTACATTTGTGCATATTGTCCATCCAGTTTGAGCAGTTCATCATGCGATCCGCTTTCTACGATTTCACCACGCTCTAATACTAAGATGCGATCTGCGTTCTTAATCGTTGAAAGTCTATGTGCAATAATGAACGTTGTACGTCCTCTTTTCAGGACATCCATCGCGTGTTGGATAATTTCTTCTGTTTCAGTATCAATATTAGACGTCGCTTCATCCAAGATGAGTATGGCCGGGTCGAATGCTAATGCACGTGCAAATGAAATGAGCTGTCGTTGTCCAGAAGAGAGTGTACTTCCCTTTTCGATAACTTCTTCGTCAATTCCATTGCGCAAATGTTTGAGTACTCTTTCTCCACCTACTGCATTCAAAGATTGTTGGACTTTTTCACGCGTAATTCGCGCATCTCCTAAACTAACGTTAGATTCTATTGTTCCACTAAAGAGGTACGGGTCTTGCAGGACAATACCCATATGGTCGCGAACGGTTTGACGGGACATATCACTAATCTTCTTTCCGTCAATCGAAATTTCACCTTTGGAGACATCATAGAAACGGAATAATAAGTTCATAATTGAACTTTTACCAGAGCCTGTATGCCCAACGAGCGCGACTGTTTCTCCTTGTTTGGCTTCGAAGGAGATATCTTTTAATACATAGTCTTCTTCATTATAAGCAAACCAAACATTTTCAAAACGAACGTTTCCTCTATAACGTGCTATCTTGTCATCGTTAACAGGTTCCCCTTTTTTGTCTAGCAACTTGAATACACGTTCAGCTGCTACTAGTGAATGTTCCAAACGTGCAAACTGATTGACTACGCCTGTTACCGGATTAAAGAGGCGTGTAATATAATCTACGAATGCATAGAGCATACCTACTGAAACAACACTTTCAGTTGTCAGTGATGCGCCGCCAAAATACCAAATGAAAAACACAAATGCTAATGAACGAATCACATCCACTAAATTATGTGATGTGGCCGCCTCTACTTTTAACAATTTCGTTTGGTATTTGTAATGCTCATCATTTAACTCATTAAATTCTTGATCCATTTGCTTTTCGCGTCTAAATGCTTGAATAATCGTCATCCCATTAATGGATTCATTAATCATGGCATTCATATCACTCACTTTTCCACGAATGATATGATTCACTTTGGAAGCGAATTTCCGATACGATTTCATCCAAATATACAGAATCGGTAACACGAAGAGTGTAATCGCACCCATTTTAGGATCTAAATAAAATAGAGCGATGAAAATACCTAACATATACATACCACTAATTGCGAATTGCGATACGACAGTCACATATAGATTACGAATTGCTTCTGTATCATTTGTAATTCGTGCAACTACTTTTCCAGCAGGTAAATTATCAAAATAGCGAATCGGTAGTGTTTGTATGTGCTCATACAAATCATTCCGCATCTTTTGAACGATTCGATTTGCTGCTTTTTGGAGCAACAAGTACTGGAAGTATCGTAAAATAGCTGTTACAATTCCTAAACCGAAAAACAGTGCAAGAAGGGCAGCAATCGGTCTAAAGTTAATTGCCCCTTCATTCGCAACTGCGATGTGATTATCAATAATGTTTTTTGCAATCATTGGTCCCATTAAATCGGCCATTACTGCAAACGCAAGTAAAATCATACCTACTGTCAACAGTTTTTTATAGACCATTGCATACTGAACTAATCGTTTTCCCGTTCCCATATTATTCAACCTCCCCAATTTGTTGGCGGTCGAATTGTTGTTTGTACCAGCCTTCTGTTTCTAGTAAATCATCATGTGTTCCTTCTTCAATCACACGCCCATCATCCAATACAATGATCCAATCTGCATGTTGTATCGCAGAAAGTCGATGTGTTGTGATGATTGTTGTTTTTCCAGAACGTTCCGCCTGAATGTTTTCGATGATTTTAGATTCTGTTTTTGCGTCAACAGCAGAAAGTGAATCATCTAAAATAAGTATTTCCGGATTTTTCACAAGCGCACGCGCAATAGAAATTCTTTGTTTCTGTCCCCCTGATAATGCAACACCTTTTTCCCCAACTAATGTATTGAGGCCCTCAGGTAGCATTTCAAGATCTTTCTCAAAATAAGAGAGACGAATGGTTTCAGCAATGTCTGCTGCTGTCGCTTCAGGACGACCAAATAAAATGTTTTCTCGAACAGTTCTTGAAAATAACACATGGTCTTGAGGGACATAGCCAATCCAATCTCGTACTTGCCCTTTCGTTAACGTTTCCAATCCAATACCCGAAAAAGCAATTTCTCCATCGCCAGCTGGGTACTCTCTTAGTAGTTGCTTGACAAATGTCGTCTTACCACTACCTGTTTTCCCAACAATCCCTAGTGTTTCTCCACGTTCTAAATGGAGTTTAATAGAGTCCAAGTTAGCGGTTTGTGAAGTAGGGTATTGGAATGTCACATTCGAGAAACCAATGTTATCTGGTTGCAACATATCGTTCGGAATATCAGGATCCTTTACATCTTCTTCATAGTTAAGTGTCTCCATTACACGATCCAAAGACGCATTCCCTCTTTGCAAAACGTTAATGAGTTCACCTATTGCGAACATTGGCCAAACAATCATCCCTAAATAGACATTAAATGTAACGAGATTTCCGAGCGACATTTCCTGTGCACTAACTAGAAATGCACCGTAGCCAAGCCCTATCATGTACGTCAAACTTGTAAACGTTTTAGAGAAAGGCATGAATAAAGCATCGATTTTTTCAACATGCATATTTTTCTCGTAAACGTCTTCAGTCATCTTTGCAAACTCTTGCTCAGATGAACGTTCTTGCACATAAGCACGAACAACACGTACGCCTGCCACAGCTTCTAATACGTTATCATTTAAATCCCCAAATGCTTGTTGTGCCGTCATATATCTCTCATGAATTTTCTTCCCAAGGTATTGCAAAATATATGCCAAAATTGGCAATGGAATGATAGCAACCAATGTTAATTTCCACGAGATGAAAGCCCCCATAGTAATGATTAACATTCCTAAGTAAATCGTCGAATCCATCAGTGTCATGATTCCAAATCCAGCTGTTTCTGACAAAGCACGTAAATCATTAGTTGAACGAGCCATTAAATCACCTGTTTTATTTTTTTCATAAAACGTAGGCGTCATCTTTAAAAACTGGCGCATCAACTTTGTTCGCAGTTGTCGTTCAATTACATTTGCACCACCAAATAGTTGATATTGCCAAATGTAGTTTCCGACATATGCAAAACCCATAATTAAGAACATTGCTGCGATAATTAATGCTAATAATTTCGATGTTAATGTTTGATTATAAATAAGGTCTATCGCTTGCCCAATTAACCAAGGTGGAATGATAACGAGCACATTACTTATTATTAACAGTACAAGTGCTATTGTATATCGCTTCCAATTTTCTTTGAAAAACCATTTTAATTTAAATAAAACCGAGAACATATTCGATTCGACCCTCTTTCTTTTTCACTAACAGCTTTTCAGCTATTCACCTTCTAAAGATTCCTTTTTCAATAGTTCTAATTGCAGTTTAGTCGTAGACATACCAAGCACTCCTTTTCTTTGTATTTATGCAACACGCAAAGCGTGAAAACAACATTCTCCCTAAAATTAGATATAAAAAAGCACACGCTACTTTCCATAAGCGTGTGCTTGTATAGATGGAAAGGCAGTATGTGCATCCCAATTTATATACGGATAGGTTTAGTTAAGATTGGCTAGGCACGGCATACATATAAAGTTTTTTAGAGCAAGATGTTGCTTTTTCATTTTCCGTACCTCCCTTTCTATTTCGAGTATCTAACTATTCTAGATTACCATTCCAATTTTCCGAATGTCAACACTTTTCTAACAATATGTTTAACTGTCTCTCACTCGGGTAAATAACTAGTAATCAATTATTACTACTAAACTAACCAAGGAGTTGGAGATTACATGGATGAGCACAAAAATATTGAAATTAAACGCGAAGAGAAAACGGATAATAGTTTAGTTGGTGCCACTTTTATTAAATACGCGGCATATCTCATCATCTTTTTCGGCATTTTATGGTTCCTTATTAAATTTATTTTCCCTATGTTAGGTTAATCTTCATAAAACTAAGCTAGCAACGTTCCCATAAAAGTATGGGCGCGTAGCTAGCTTTTTTATTTGTAATAAATCCTTAAAATATACCTCAATCAAAGTAATAGAATTTGTTTTTTTTTTATAAATAATTTATTATTAGTTTAACTAACATTTTTACCATCACAGGAGGTGTACACTTTGTTCTATCCCTCATCCGGGTGAGGAACAAAGGATTTACTTGGAGATTGCCATACGATTGACAGCATTTGCTGTCTTGATCGCCCTCACCGCATTTTTCGTTGCGAGTGAATTTGCTATAGTGAAAGTAAGAGCGACACGAATTGAACAACTTGTCGCAGAAGGAAACAAGAAAGCAGTCGCTGCTCGTAAAGTCATCGGAAATTTAGATGAATACTTGTCAGCATGCCAATTAGGAATCACCATTACCGCATTAGGACTCGGTATGCTAGGTGAGCCTACTGTCAAACTAATTTTGAAACCAGTCTTTTCATATTTTGAGTTGGCACCCAATGTTTCTAGCTTCCTTTCATTCATCATCGCTTTCACGTTCGTAACATTTTTGCACGTTGTTGTAGGTGAATTGGCTCCTAAAACAATCGCGATACAAAAAGCAGAAGCCATTACTATGAGTTCTGCAAAACCGCTAATCTTTTTCTATCGCCTGATGTACCCCGTTATTAAAGGTATGAATGGTTCAGCACGGTTTTTCATTGGACTTCTCGGGTTCAAATCAATTTCCGAGTCGGAAGTTGCAATGACTGAAGAAGAACTTCGTTTAATATTGTCGGATAGTCTTAAAAGTGGAGAAATCAATCAATCAGAATATAAGTATGTTAATAAAATCTTTGAATTTGATGATCGAATTGCCAAAGAAATCATGGCACCTCGTACTGAAATGATGACAATTGAAAAAGACATGACACTTAAGGAAATTTTCGACTTAATTGGTGTAGAACAATACACTCGCTATCCAATTTCCGATGGCGACAAGGATCATATTTTAGGTCTTGTTAATATGAAAAATCTATTAACGGCTTATATAAAGGACCCTACAACGGGTGATCTTCCTGTTATCGAGTATATGCAACCGATTATTCGAGTAATCGAAACAATTCCTATTGGAGATTTACTCTTAAAAATCCAACGCGAACGTATTCATATGGCCGTGTTAATGGACGAATACGGCGGAACATCTGGTCTTGTCACTATCGAAGACATATTGGAAGAAATTGTTGGCGATATTCAAGATGAATTTGATATGGATGAAGTACCAGAAGTACAAGTCATTGGAGAAGGTCATTATATATTAGATGCTAAAATGCTTATTGAAAGCGTGAATGACATCCTCGGCATATCCATTGATGAGGAAGATATTGATACAATCGGCGGCTGGTTCATGTCTCAAAGATTCGAAGCAATACAAGGTGAGAAAATTATTGAGCAAGGCTTCGAGTTTATGGTTAAAGATGTGGACGGTCATCATATCCTCTATTTAGAAGTTATACAGCTAGAGGAAGAAGAAGAGTTTCAACAACTAACATACGAATCATAATTACAACGGTCTTCCTAACGGGAGACCGTTTCGCTGTCATTTCAACTATTCAGAAATCTTATTGACAACTTTTTTAACATTTGATAAGCTAAGTCTAACTTACAGAAAGCAGGTGAAGTTTTATGGTGATTGTAAATAGATTGATTGTCACTTTAATTGGACCCATACTTTCACCTGCCATGCTTTCGTAACGAAGCATGTCTCTTCTGTTATGCGTGTGAAACCGTGGTGTCCGATTAGGAGCCACGGTATTTTTATGCAAATAACAGGAGGTTACTTCATTGACAAATTTACAAACATACGGTTGGAATACGATATATGAAGAGGATTGGAAAGTGCGTAATACTGAACCAAAGCTGCTTAACTGCGTGCCAGGACGAATTACTCTTGAGCACAAAAGAATGTACCGAGTTATTACTGAAACTGGCGAGTGGCTATCGGTTTGCTCAGGAGCATTGCAACATGAAGCAGTCGATAGAAAAGATTTCCCTGCTATCGGAGATTGGGTTGCAGTTGAAAAAATGCCTGGAGAAGATCGTGGCATCATTCACTCATTGCTACCTCGCACCTCGATTTTTTCAAGAAAAGCAGCAGGGACATCGATTACAGAACAAATTATTGCTGTCAATGTCGATATTGTCTTTCTTGTGATGTCTATGAATCAAGATTTTAATGAAAGACGCTTAGAAAGATATCTTGTTGCAACGTATGACTCTGGGGCTACTCCAGTAGTCGTGTTAACAAAAAGCGATGTTTGTGAAAACCCATCTACATATGTAGATGCAGCCAAAGCAATTGCTTTGGGCGCAGATGTAATAGCAGTTAGCAGTGTGACAGGTGAAGGAATCGATGAGCTAACTCCTTTAATAGAAAACGGTAAGACAGCGACATTGCTTGGTTCATCTGGTGTAGGTAAATCCTCTTTAACGAATTCCATTTGTGGAACAGCGACAATGGCAGTTCAAACGATTCGAGAAAACGATGCCAAAGGACGACATACAACTACGCATCGAGAGTTAGTCGTCATCCCTACTGGCGGCGTCTTAATCGATACACCCGGCATGCGGGAGTTTCAGCTTTGGGAAAATAACGATAGTTTAGAGTCGGGATTTAAAGATATCGAATCATTAATGAGTCTTTGTAAATTCAATGATTGCCAACATCAAAATGAACCTGGATGTGCCATCCAGCAAGCACTCGATGACGGTACTTTACCTCTGGAGCGCTATACCAGTTATAAAAAACTACAAAAAGAGTTGGCATATCTAAATCGTAAAATGGATCGCGCCGCTCAATCCGCCGAAAGAAACAAGTGGAAAAAGGTCACAAAAACAATGCGCAAGCATCCTTCGAAAAAGAAATAGATGTTTTTCAGTTAACTAATAACGAAAGCCATATCCACCAACAATTAAGGTGGATATGGCTTATTTAACACTTAACTTTTCTTATACTCAATATGATAAACGTCGTGACGTCGATCTTTTAGTTGTTTAACGGTTCCGTCCTGTCGTTGACGACGTAAGATTTCAAGATCTACATCACCAATGAGAACCATTTCTAAATTTGCGTTTGTCTCGCCAACAATTCCATCTCTTGCAAATTCGAAGTCCGATGGCGCAAAAATGGCTGACTGGGCATATTGGATGTCCATATTTTCAGCTTGCGGTAAGTTACCGACCGTACCTGAAATAACCGTGTAAATTTGGTTTTCCACCGCACGTGCTTGTGAACAATAGCGTACACGTAAATAGGCTTGTCGATCTTCTGTACAGAACGGCGTGAAAATAATATTCGCACCCATATCCGTTGCAATACGTGCTAGTTCTGGAAACTCGATATCATAACAGATTTGAATCGCTATTTTTCCACAGTCTGTATCGAAAACCCTGACTGCATCTCCAGCACTAATTCCCCACCATTTACGTTCATTCGGTGTGATATGAATTTTATATTGCTTCTCAATGGTCCCATCTCTTCTAAATAAATAAGAAATATTGTAAATCTCCTCATTTTCTTCTTCAACGAAATGTGAGCCACCAATAATATTCACATTGTAACGTAACGCTAAGTTCATAAACATATCAATATACTGCGGTGTATATTCTGTCATCTTACGAATCGCCAAACTAGGTGTACGTTCATCCAAGAAAGACATTAATTGTGTTGTAAAGATTTCTGGGAACACTACAAAGTCTGAATTGGCATCTGATGCAACATCTACGAAATACTCACATTGATTGGCCATCTCTTCGAATGAAGTAATCTTGCGCATCAAATACTGAACGACACAAATCCGAACGGGGTAGCTCGTTTTAAAGTGACGTTTCGTTAACGGCTTATAATCAATATTATTCCACTCCATTAAAGAAGCGTATTTCTTAGAAGCCTTGTCATCTGGTAAGTAATTTGGATTTACGCGCATTAATGTAAAATCATTCATTAGCTGAAATGTTAGGACTGGGTCATATATTTTATGGCGCGCGACAGAGTCCACATATTCACGTGGCGACATCTCATCGGCGTGCTTGTGATAATTAGGAATTCTTCCACCAATAATAATCGATTTTAAATTCAGTTCACGGGCTAACTCCTTACGTGCTTCATACAATCGTTGTCCAACTTTCATGCGGCGGAAGTTTGGATGTACCATCACTTCAATGCCATACATATTGTAGCCATCGGGATTATGATTTGTAATATAGCCTTCATCCGTTACATCATCCCATGTATGTCGATCATCGTATTCATCAAAGTTAATAATGAGACTTGAGCAAGACCCAATTAGCTGTCCGTCCAGTTCCGCAACGAGTTGTCCTTCCGGAAAAATTGCTAAATGACTTTTAAGTTGCTCTTTTTCCCAAGGATCCATTCCAGGAAAACAGAGTTCCTGCATACTTAATAGTCGATCAATATCTTCCGCTTTCAACTGACGAATCTCCATTTTCGTCTCAAATGAAGATAAATCAAATTCTTCACTCACTTAATAACACCTCTCCCATACATATCTGCCTTCATTATATACCACCCTTTCGCTAGTGAATAATATTTTACTTGGCAACCTGCTATCTTTATAATCAAATATGAAGCTTATTGAAAGGAAGTCGGTCTATGGATAAGCGTATAGAAAACGGTTTAATCTTTCTATTTACCGTTTCACTTGTTGCGACACTTGGTTCATTATACTTTTCTGATATACGCGGCTATGAGCCTTGTACACTGTGTTGGTATCAACGTATTTTCATGTATCCAATCGTGCTCATATCAGCGATTGCATTATTCCAAAAAAATGCGCTCATCGCACTTACAACAGCCATCTTCGCTTTACTAGGCGGATCGATTTCGCTTTATCACTATGGTATCCAAAAGCTTCAATTCCTTAGCGATAATGTGCCCGCTTGCGGAAATGTTTCTTGTACGGGGCAATACATCAATTGGTTAGGATTTATAACTATTCCCTTTTTAGCTTTAACAGTATTTTTAATGATTTTACTAACAAGCCTTTTCATATTGAAATGGCAAAAGGAGTCTAATTGAAATGAAAAAACTATTTATTATCGGCGGTATTATCATTGTAATATTTGCTTTAATTGCTATTCTTTCAACTAAATCTGAAGAAGGTAAGCTAAAAGATAACCCTTACGGTACGAATAATTTAGAAAAGTCGACAATCAACTTAATCGGCAATGAAAACTACAACAACATTATTTTACCTGAGGCGCTTTCTAAGAAAGTTGAGTCAGGCGAGCCTGTAGTTGCCTATTTCTTTAGTCCTGAGTGTTCTTATTGTATGGAAATGACACCCATTATGATGCCAATAGCTAAAGAGATGAGTGTCGATGTAAAGCAATATAATATGTTGGAATTTAAAGATGCTGCTTTAAAGAAGTATCGTATCGATCAATGGCCAACGCTAGTTTATTTTAAAGATGGAAAAGAGCAATTCCGCATGGTTGGCGGACATCCAGCAGAGGATATCCGCGCCTTTTTCAATGAAACAAAAAAGTAATCACGTAAATGACTTCACCTTAAAGAGGAGTGTGCAAAATGGCAGTATTTCACTATCAAATAAAAGATGAAAATGTAACTGTTGAACAACTCCTTCGTGATCACTGGCAGGCTGGCAAAAAAACGGTCCATGAAATGCGAATGACGAAAAGCGTAAAAGATGTGACAGGACAACCCTTAGACTGGCGCACGCCACTTCCACAAGGGACCGAGTTAGTGTTCGAAGTTCCTCATACTGCATCCGCTTATGCAGTTGTATCTTCCACTAATTTGTCCATTCTATTTGAAGATGAACATATCATTGCTGTTTTGAAACCTAGAGGCATAGCGACACACCCAGACGGCCCTGGTGAGACGGGTACGCTTATCAACCAAGTGTTGGGGTATGTAAAGGAAAGTGGTGGCGATTATGCAGAGCATATTCACCGTTTGGATAAAGGGACTGCTGGTGCAATATTAGTTGCAAAACATCCGATTGCAAAAGCGATGTTTGACAGATTGATTGAACAAAATGCAATTACGCGAAAGTACATGGCAGAAGTGGATGGCTATGTTAAACGACCAAAAGGAACGATTAAACTTCCTATTGGTCGTGATCGCCATCATCCAACGAGACGCCGAATATCCTTAACAGGTCAATCCGCTGTCACTCACTTCAAAGTAATTGAACGAAAAGAGCACACTTCAATCGTTGAGGCTGAACTTGAAACAGGTAGAACACATCAAATCCGTGTTCATTTAGCACATTTAGGTCATCCAGTGACAGGCGATACGTTGTATGAAGGTACAGAAACAGAAGATCGCAACTATCGTTTAACCGCTACTTCATTGTCTTTTGTACATCCTATAACAACAGAACGAATTACAATTGATGTAAACGAAAAATAAAAGATTCACAGGAGAAACCATTTTCTCCTGTGAATCTTTTTTAGTTAGTATGTAAGCTGTCGAATTCTCTTTTCTAACCGTACGTCAGCTTCTTCCGCATCTTCATTATGCTCGACAATTAAATCTTATGCTTCTGCAAATAATGATTTGGTATCTTGTAATTGTGCTTTAACTTCTTCTGTTAGTTGTTTTTGTTCTTCCGGCACCCTGATTTCCTCAAACTTATTTTCAATTTGATTGTCCGCACCAGCTAGCACATTTTGTTGTGCATTTACTATTTCATGCTGATGAACCGCTGCATTGATTAAGGATTTCAAACATGCTAAACGTTCGATGTCATGGGTATTCTTTTCAGCATATGTTGTTTCTAGTAGCTCCAATTCTGCTTGTAAACTATCATCGATCACAGTCCGTCGTTTACTGTCGAACACTCCAATTCCTCCCAAACGTTTTTTTACTACAATAGAATCTTTAAAACTTATCTGGATTTGTACCAGTACGTTCATTTTTATTAAGCGCGTTAATCAGTTGCATATCTTCAGAAGATAATTCAAAATCTCCTACTTCACTGTTTTCCTTAATTCTTGAAGGTGTTATTGACTTAGGGATTACGATTAAGCCATTTTGTAAGTGCCAACGGATAATAATTTGTGTAGCCGTTTTATGATATTTTTCACCAATAGCTAACAATGTAGGTTCAGTTAACAATCCCCCTCTTGCTAGAGGCGACCACGATGTTACTGCTATTTCATTGTCTAAGCAAAACTGTCTTAACGGCTCTTGTGTTAGACGTGGATGTAATTCAATTTGATTCACCATAGGAGCAATGTTCGCTTTTACCAATATTTTTTCTAAATGGTTTTGGTGGTGATTGGAAACGCCTGTGGCACGAATCAACTTTTCATCGTACAATCGTTCAATCGCTTTATAGGTTTCTTCATATTTTCCAGTAATCGGCCAGTGTGTTAAATAGAGATCTAAATAATCTAAGTCCAGTTTACGTAAAGATGTTTCAAATGCTCGAAGTGTGGAATCATATCCTTGTTCGTCATTCCAAACTTTTGACGTGATGAAGAGGTTTTCACGTGGAGTTCCACTGTGTCGTATCGCCTCACCTGTTTCGCTTTCGTTTTCATAAATCGCAGCCGTATCAATTGCTCGATAGCCAATCTCAATCGCATACGTAATCGCTTCTATCGTCTGTTTCGGCTCTGTCATCTTATAAACACCTAGCCCAAGCTGTGGCATCTCTACTCCATTTGCTAATCGAACTGTATCGAAGAATAATTTCGTCATACGAATCCCTCCATATAATGTCGTTCAATTAATTGTACAAGGTAAAAATATCTTTTACGAATATAAAGTTTTAATTATCTATTGATTTTTCATCAAAAAACGAATATTATTGTATTTGCACTGACTATTGTTCGTATTCAGGAAGGGGAATTCTGTGTTTCATCTAAAAAAGCATAACACTACGGTTAAAACAGAAATTATCGCGGGCATGACCACTTTTCTAACAATGGCATATATCGTCATCGTCAACCCGATTATTTTATCTGATGCGGGCGTGCCTTTCGACCAAGTATTCCTTGCTACGATTATAGGGGCTGTTATCGGCACATTATGGATGGCGCTATTCGCAAATTATCCAATTGCTATTGCACCTGGTATGGGTTTAAACGCTTATTTCACTTCTATTATTTTGGCATCTGATGGGCAACTTGACTATATTTCTGCCTTCTCTGCTGTATTTATTGCGGGTATATTATTTGTTCTATTGTCAATGACTTCATTTAGAGAGAAATTAATTCTAGCTATTCCAGAAAACCTTAAACACGGCATTACTGCTGGAATTGGTTTGTTCATCGCCTTCATTGGTCTTAAATTATCAGGAATTGTCGCTTCGCATGAAACGAATCTTGTTAAGCTAGGCGACTTAACCTCAGCACCTGTGTTACTCGCACTATTTGGTCTTCTAATTACAATTGTTTTAATGACGTTGAATGTCTATGGCTCCATTTTCATCGGTATGATCGCGACTGGAATTGTAGCATTCTTTACGGGACAATTAAAATTCGATGGACAACTATGGAAGCTACCACATTTACCTGACGGCATTATCGTCTGGAATCCCATTAACGCTGCTAGTGAAGTGATTTCTCATGGGTTGTATGGCGTCGTATTCGCGTTTCTAATTGTCACCCTGTTTGACACAACAGGCACCATGATTGGTGTTGCTAAACAAGCTGGTCTTATGAAGGGCAATACACTACCGCGAGCACGACAAGCACTACTTGCAGATTCAGTTGCGACGACAGCTGGTGCAATGTTTGGAACAAGCCCTACATCGGCATTCGTAGAATCGTCATCAGGCGTTGCCGTCGGAGGTAGAACGGGTTTAACAACACTCACAGTATCAATTCTTTTTATGATTGCTGCATTTTTCGGACCATTTGTTAGTGCGTTATCAGGCGTATCCGCAATAACAGCACCTGCACTTATTATTGTCGGTAGCTTAATGATCGGTGTTGTTAAACAAATTGATTGGGATTCTTTTGATGAGGCATTTCCTGCTTTTCTTGTTATCTTAACGATGCCATTAACATCAAGTATCGCTACAGGTATCGCCCTTGGTTTCATCACATATCCTTTGTTAAAAGTCGTAAAAGGACAATGGAGAAAAGTTCCGTTGTTGCTATATGTATTTGCTATATTGTTTACCTATCAGTTACTATTCTTACCACATTAATTTGCGTTAATGAATCGTTCTAAGTTCCGTCACATAATTTCCCGACATTCATTTCAATTTACAAGAATATAGGGTATACTAAGACAATACTATTGATTTTACAGGAGGTATATCCGATGACTTTACTTCTTATAGGTGCAGTTTGTTTCGCATTTCTAGCTGCAATTTTTACAGGCGGATATGAAGACAAGCCTGGCCAAGTTAAAACACCAGGTAGAAAATAAGTAAGCAAAAACGGGATAGCCAATTGGCTGTCCCGTTTTTTAATGTAATCCTGGAAATGACTGTTGCTTAAGTGCTTCAAATACAAGTATCGCTGCGGTATTCGATAGGTTCAATGATCGAATATGATCATTCATCGGAATACGCAAACAACGTTCTAAGTTGTTCTGAACTACTTCATCAGGTAATCCTGTTGTTTCTTTCCCAAACACAAAAAAGTAATCTTTCTTTTCATCTGAAAAATCGAAAGTAGAATACGTCTTTTCACCAAACTTCGTGATGAAATAGAATTCAGCTTTTGGATAGCCTTCAAATAATTCATTTAACCCATCGTGGTACGAAATATCAACATGCTCCCAATAATCGAGTCCAGCCCGTTTTAACATTTTATCATCCGTCGAAAATCCAAGCGGCTTAACTAAATGTAACTTTGCTCCAGTACCTGCACACGTTCGTGCGATGTTTCCCGTATTCGCCGGAATTAATGGTTCAAATAATGCTACGTGAATTGCCATTTAAACACTTCCTCTAGTAGTCTGTTGTTGAAGATATAGCTAATGCTGCTTCTAGCTCTAGTTGCACTTGCGGGTCTTCTTCCTTCGTTAAAGCTGCTTGTATTGCATGCTGCCCTTCTGCTGTTCCAATTTGCCCAAGTGCCCACGCAATCGTTCCACGAATTACGGGTCGTGGATCTTCATTCAACATAACGATTAAATCGGGTACAGCATCCACTTCTTTAAAATGCGCTAATGCAATGATTGCATTTCGTTGGATAGGATTTTTCCCACGCCAGGAGCCAGAGATATGACCAAACTCCTCTTTAAACTGCCGATTTGATAACTTTAGCAAAGGCTGAAGTCTCGGTTTTGCGAGTTCGTGTTCAGGCAAAAAAGCTTGTTGATGGAGGTTATGTTTCTTTTTATTTTTTGGACAAACGGTTTGACAAGTGTCACAACCGTAAACACGATTACCTATCTCAACCCTAAACTCTTCCGGGATTGGCGTCTTCGTCTGTGTAAGGAAAGCAATACAGCGTTGGGCGTTCAACTGTCCGCCTTGTATTAGTGCACCTGTCGGACACGCATCCAAGCATAGTGTGCAGTCTCCACACTCGTCCTCCATCGGTTCATCGGGCGCGAATGGGATATTCGTAATCATTTCACCTAAATAGACGTAAGAACCAAATTCAGGCGTAATAATCGAACAATTTTTAGCAGACCAACCAATACCAGCTCTTTCTGCAACTGCTCGATCCGATAGTTCACCTGTATCGACCATCGAGCGCAGTCTCGCATCTGGTGCGTGTTGAAAGATGAACTGCTCAAGAAGGTGAAGTTTCTCTCGCAATACAGTGTGATAATCCATTCCCCAAGAAGCTCTGCAGAACATTCCACGGCGATCGCCTTTTTTACCTTTCGGCGCCCCTTCCATCTTACTTGGATAAGCAACTGCAATAGCAATAATACTTTCTGCCTGTTCAAGCAGTAAAGCTGGTTCCGTCCGCTTATCTAAATCCTTTTCTTCAAAACCCGACTGATAGCCTAATTCCTGTTGACGTTTCAATCGGTTTTTCAATTCTCTAAACGGAGCCGCTGTCGTAAATCCAATTTTATCAATACCAATAGCCTCAGCGTATTTCCTTACTTCTTCTTGCAGTTGAACAGCATTCACACTGTTTCACCCCCTCTATGGTAGAATTGCATCAATACTAAATCTATCGTTAAGGTCGTATGAACTATTGTAGAAACCAAAATTAGATAAAGGGTGATGTCATTGAAAATCAAATTAGATCATACACTCATTCAAGCAATACCCAATATAAAATTGGGCATTAACCATTATACCAAAATTACAGTGTCAGAATCTCCTCAAATGCTAAAAGGACGACTACAACTTTTTCAAGAACAACTTTTTTTCGAACTTGAAGAAAAAGAGCTAACCGATTATGCAGGCATACAAGCGTGGCGAACAATTTGGAGAACACTTGGGGCTGATCCTAATCGCTATCGAAACTCTGTTGAATCCCTTTTTAGACGCATCAAAAAACAAAATTATATACAACCTTTTCATTCTGCAGTTGATTTAAACAATTTCTTTTCCCTTCAATACGAACTCCCAATAGGTATTTATGACGCCAATAGTATTGTCGGCAATATGAATTTCTCTGTTGGGAATGAAGAAGATGGATACGACGGATTGAATGGTCGCTTTAACTCCATGCATAACATGCCATTCCTAAAAGATAATTATAGCCCTTTTGGAAGTCCATTTGTAGATTCCATACGAACTGCGGTAACCGAAGAAACGACAGAAGCTATACAACTATTTTACTTGCAGCCTACTATGGATTCAAATAAAGCTTTCGAATTAACGAAAGCTTGCGGCAATATGTTTACAAGCATTAGCGGTGGAGATGTCCAGTCCTATATTCTACATGCCAACGAACCGGAAATTAGTTTGGACTAATTTCCGGTTCGTTTTTTTGACAAACTTTCTAGGCTTAATGTCTATTGTAACTTCATTCCACACAGATATAGTCACTTTACTTTTAACCTGTGAGCATATTTCTTATTAATGGTTAAACGTTATTATTTTGAAGTTTTCTTAGGCGGTAATACTTCTGTGATAAATTCACTATGCAATTTTCGATCTACAAAAGCTGAGATTTGCGAGGATTTTAAAACCGTTTACCGCGCCGATGACCAGGTAGAAGGGCAAGCTGAGTTAGATAAGTTTTGTTCCAAATGGAATAACTCGTACCCGAAAGTGACGAAATCATCGGCTTCAAATAATCTTCTATTAATTTTTATAATTTCCCAAGATCGATTTGGCGTAACATTTACTTAACGAATTTAATCGAATCCTTTAATAAACAAATCAAGTAATATACAAAGCGCAAAGAACAGTTTCCAAATGAAAAATCTCTTGAGCGCTTCTTAGTATCTCAGTTCGAAGACTATAACCAACGTTTCTTTACACGATGTCACATCGGTTTCAATCAAGCTCGCGCAGAGCTGTCCGAGATGTTTGAAATAAACAAAGATAAGTAACACAAATAACTCCATACATTTATTTTCCAAAGTGATCAGATACTATGAAAAGGTTTGATTTCCATTTACACATAAATATCGACACTCTCCTTGTGATACGTAAAGATTTATATTCATCCTGTTGTTACTATTCAAATTACACGGTAACTTATTAAGATTTTGCACCTTAGTGTTTTGCTCCTAATAACTTATTTCCATAAGTCATTCTCTCCACTTCAATTACTTACAAATACTCTTTTCAATTTTAATGTTGCTTCGTATTGTATCGATTGGTCTCACTTCCGCCTCAATTTGTTCGCGATTCCCTTCGTGGAATGGCGGTAATGATACGATTTTAACTACAGTATCGTAAGTTTCGGCTGCTATAAACCCAGGGGCCATCCATTGCCCATTCAAAAAGAATTCCTTGTGCGACTCGTGCATATAAAGATTCAAAGAAAAATCGATTCACATAACCAGAAGTATCGAAACGAGCTGCTTTCATATGGTCAATCCATTCATATAATATTTTTGTGAAAACTTATACTTAGGACTTCATTTCACCTCTCATTTACCACTCATTCTCTTTACCATAAGCGTATAATAAAAGTTGAAAATAGTTGACTCATCTTTTCGTTGGTCATTATTCAAAACTATTTAAGTACCTAGTCCGTCAAATAATTATAACGTGCTCGCGACATGTTGAAAATTAGAAAAGGTGAATATTTTGTCATGACGAAAAAAGAAAAATATGAACTTGTGGAGAAATTCATAATAGAAAATCAGAAAGCACATTATCGCCTTGCTTATAGCTATGTTAGAAATAAAGAAAACGCTCTGGATATTGTACAAGACTCCATTTTAAAAGCACTCAAATCCATTGATCGACTTGAAGAAATAACCTATTTGAAAACGTGGTTCTATCGAATCCTCATTAACACATCCATTGACTTCATCAGAAAACATAAACGAGTTACAGTAATGGATAATGATGTTCTTAGTGTCCATTTGCCACGATTAGAAGATGAAATAACCGATATGGATTTACAAGAAGCGATTGATCAGCTCCCTAAAAAATATAAGACGCTAATCATTCTACGTTTTTTTGAGGATTTAAAAATAGACGAGATTGCAGCAATAACAGACCTCAATATTAATACGGTTAAAACCAGGCTGTATAGTGCATTAAAAACACTACGCATTGAAATTGGAGAGGATTTTAGATTATGAAAAAAATGAAGAAGTTGAAAGAAGAGTATGAGAATATAGACATTCCACCCGAATTGGAAGATCTCGTGAAGAATTCAATTCTGCAGACGAAAGTAGCGCAAAAGAAGCGTCCATTTCTGAAACAATGGTCTATTGGAGTCGCTGCAGCTGCTGCTTTGTTTGTTAGTAGTATCAATATAAGCCCAGCCTTAGCACAATCAATGACAAACATTCCAGTGTTAGGAGCCTTCGTAGAAGTTTTCACTGTTCAAAAATTGACTTTGAACGAAAAGACATATCAAGCCAATCTAGACATTCCAGCAATTAGTGGTCTAGAGAATGAAGGAGTACAAAATTTATTAAATGAAAAGTACCTCAAGGAAAATAAAGCACGCTTCGAACAGTTCAAAAAAGAAATTTCAGAAATGAAGAAACTTAAAAATGGCCACCTTGGGATTGACACTGGTTACGAAGTAATAACAGATACTGCACTCATTCTATCGATTGCTCGATATGAAGTAGAGACGATTGGGTCTTCTTCTACAGTTATGAAATACGACACAATTGACAAACAGAACAATCTATTAATTACTCTGCCAAGCCTATTTAAAGATGATCGATATATCGATGCAATTAGTTCTTATATAAAAGATGAAATGAAACGACAGATGGCAGCAAATGAAGAAGTTTCTTATTTCACAGATGATGACTTTTCAGGAAATTTTGAAGGAATTAAAGCAAATCAAAACTTCTATATTACATCGGATCATAAACTTGTTATCTCATTTGACAAATATGAAGTCACACCAGGCTACATGGGTGTTGTAAAGTTCGAAATACCAACGCATATCCTGAGTGATTTATTGGTAAGTGAGACATATATTAAATAACCTAATAATATTTCAAGTAGCAGAAACAATCACGTGTCTGCTACTTCTGAATATTATACAAAAACGAACATACCTAAAGACTCAAAATAACAACAGGAGGATTAAGTAATCATGAAAGCCCTACAAAATGACGATTTCAAAGGGAGAAAAATAATAAAATCACGAGTCGCAATGTTGGTATTAGGCGCATTAATCATAACTTTTTTAACAGGTTTAATTGTAGGGAAATCATATGCTGCCGGTGAAAAAATCATGCAGCACGATGGAGCTATAATAGTTCAGACCCCCACTCTTCCTAACCTAGAAGAACAAAAAGATGTAGTAGAACCCTCCATAGAACATTCTAGTTCCAACACAAACATTAACAATCAAAATTCAATTGAAAATACTGAAGTTCCCATTACTCACGACAAAGTACAAACTGAAATGCAAACAAACTCAGAAGAAAATAACTTAGGTAAAGTAGTTTATCTAACCTTTGATGATGGGCCTAGTAAACTAACAGACCAATTTTTAGATCTCTTAAAAGAACAAGATGTGAAAGCAACATTTTTCATGCAAGGAGATCACCTCAAAAAAGAATATCTACAAGCTAGTGTAAGACGCGCAACAACAGAAGGTCATTATGTCGGTGGTCATAGTATGACGCATGAATTCATAAAATTATATAATGAAAAGCAGTTTGTGCCTGAGATGAATGAAACGTTAGCACTAATTCACGAGATTACAGGTACAAACCCCAATTTGGTTCGTCCTCCTTATGGTTCAGCTCCTGGATTGAAAAGTGAACAAATTCGCAATCAAATTGTAGAAGCAGACATTAAAGTATGGGATTGGACAATTGACTCAAATGACTGGTCGTTGAAAGATAATCCAACTCAAATAATAGAAAATATTAAAAGTGGTACAAAATCTAACAAAGAAGTTGTACTGATGCATGAAAGACCACAAACTTTGCTCGCACTGCCAGGGATTATTAAATTTTTTAAAGAACAAGGATATCAGTTTGTCGTTTATGATGAAGCGAATCATTTCGACCTCAACTTTCAAAATGACAGTCGTCTCTAATTACCTCAAACCTCGGGGTACTAAAAAGATCATCATTTAAAATCCGTTAGGTACATCAAAACAACTTTTATCTAGTTAGTCTAGATAAAACCAAAAAGTTACTGAAAAAAATCTTTTTAAAATCATTTATACTCGGAGAAACGATTATTCGTTTTTCCGTTTGACACCGTATAGAAAAGTTCCTGAAGAATCTTCCCGCAGTCCGAGCACCAGCCTCTTTTTTACGAAGTCTACACTACTTTCGCATTTTCAGCTCATTATTTTGGAAGAATTACGTCTTACTCAAACTAGTTGTCAAAATAAAAATTTTTGATTGTACAATAAATGACGTTGGTGAAAGAAAATCCCCATCTCTTTAGAAGGAGATGAGGAGGATCTTCTCTAACGTCAATTTTTATGACTAAATTTGAAAAGGTAATCCTATTAACCGCCAATTTCCATTCCAAGCGTCCATTTGGAACAAAACTTATCTAACTCTGCTTGCCCTTTTACCTGATCATCGGCGCGGTAAACGGTTTTGAAATCCTCGCGAATCTCAGCTCAGTCTTCCACACGTACTTTGTGGGAAATCGTGCGGGCTACATGAACTAGACATGTTTGGATTTTTTCTTTTTGCAATACACTCGTAATTGTATCTACCATGTCAGTTAGGTCGTCTGACAAGAAAAGAAGAACTTCTTCTACACCGCGTTCTTTTATTTCGAGTAGAAGCTCTTTCCAATTGAAAGCAGATTCTGTTGGCGCTATTATATAGGCAATCACTTCTTTTGAACCATCTTCTCGTATGCAGCCAGCTATGTAAATCGATTCTTTAGAAAACGGTTTCACGTCTTACTTAGATATACGTTGCGTCTAAATAAATACAGACGTAGCGAGGGCTGAGTTCTCTCTTCTTAAATGCTTCTACTTGCTCTCCCATAACTTGCACCATATTAGAAATAGTTTGACGCGTGTAATGATGGCCATACATTTTCTCAATCAAATCCGCAATTTCAGCCATTGTTACACCTTTTTGAAACATATGAATGACAAAGGATTCAAGTGTATCGTTCGATCGCTTTTAAGGGGCTACTGTCTGCTGCTTAAACTCACCGTTACGATCACGAGGAATCGTGACGAAAAGGTCACCGTACTCCGTATGTAGTGTTCGATCGTATGAGCCATTCCGTGAATTCCCTGAGTTAAAACCAATACGATCATATTTCTCATAATCTAAAAAGGCTGTAAGCTCAGTAGTCAGTAATGTATTAACTGCTGTTTCTAAATGCGATCGAAATACCTCGGAAATATCTTGTTTTGGGACTAGTGCTTGAACAATATCTGTTGTAAAATGGGTCATAGGGAAGGCCTCTTTTCTAGGATTGGTTATGGTGACTTAATTCTACCAAGAAAAGGTCTTCCTTTTTGCATTTATTCATTTACACAAGATATTTTACACTCTCGGCAATACTATAAAAAATGAATAGTAGATTTCATTTTTCATAGAAATAGAAAAGAAGACCGGATACCTTCTGAGTATCCAACCTTCTTTCCATTATTAGCTTTTGCCCTAAGCATATTTTACATCATTTCTCACCGACAATAGCCTTATTCGTTAACTTTAGTTAAATATTTACAAAATCATTAAATGTTTTTCACATTTTCTTTTGCGTCAAGATCATCAATACTTCGATTAAGTAAGTCTTTTAAGTTAATTATACGATGAAAATAATGTAAAATATTTTTGTTGTGCGTCACTACAACTATCGTTTTGCCTTCAGCATTTAACCGCTTCAAATACTCCATTATCTTCTTTTCATTATCAGCATCTAAACTAGCAGTCGGTTCATCCGCAAATATTAGTTCACTTTCTTGCAAAATTAATCTAACAATGGCTATACGTTGTTGCTCTCCTCCACTTAATTGGTACACCATTTTATCCTTTAAATATATTAGATCAAATTCTTGAAGTAGACGGTTAACTTTTTCCTTTTTAGTTTTTTTATTGTCTTTTTTATATTCTAAAGCTAGCATTAAATTCCACAATACAGTTTCATCGTCGACTAATCCGTAATTTTGGAATAAGTACCCGATTTTTTCTCTTCTTAATAACATAGAAGATTTAGAATGAATAGTAGGATTTTTAACCCCACAAATCGTTAGATCACCTTCATCCTTTTTTGTGATCAGCCCCATTATATTTAATAACGTTGTTTTTCCTTTACCGCTCTCACCAATGATTGCTACCATTTCGCCTAGCTCTATTGATAAGTGAATATCTGAGAATATCTCATTACCGTCATATTTCTTGGAAACTCCAGCAAGTTTTATGATAGACATACTTATCCACCTTTAATTAGTTTATGAATATCCTGCTTCACAAATTTAATATATAAAACTATTACGATTAGAAAGTCAGCAATTAAAGTTAATATATAAAACAAAATATTAAAATCCCAATAGAAGTCTAATCCTATAATACTTACAAGTAATATATATACGACGATACTAGATTTAAAAGTTTTCAGCAATCCATAGCCGAAAATATACTGCATCGCATACTTTTTACCATTGGATATCATATCTACATAATTAGAAATAAATATGATAAAAATCAATGTGCATAAAAAGAGGGTCAAAAAAACGAGCGAATTACGCATTAAGAATTCAGCATTATGAATAGAATCCATAAATGGTGTCAAAAGAGATCCAGCGATCACCAGCTTCTTTAAATTGAACTTTTCTAAGGCTTGTGAAAAGTTTTTTCTTTCTTCTAGGTTGAAAATGATATCTCCTTGATTCAATTGAGTGTAATAATATTGATTCCCAAAATCCCCCTGATCCAACATAATAATCGTGTTTTTTAGATTAATTTCTGTGGAATCATCATCCAAATTTTTACCTAGTAATTCTATATCCTGATTATTACCCATGTACATTATATTTACGTCCTTGATTAGTCTAGGTTCAAAACTTTCAAATTCAAACATTTCATCAGAGTTTAATAATTCGTTGTACTTATCAACATAGATTTCTTTAATTTCTGCTTCTTTCGATTTATATAAAGCAGGAACCAAAATTGTGGGCTCTTTACAATTGCATTCTTTTATTAATTTACCTTTATTAATCTTAATACCCATAAAGTCTTTCAAAAAGTTTGCATTTGCAATTATATAATTACTTTGTAAATCAGAATAAATATCCGCTCTCCTCTTACCATTCATCTCAAGCCAAAAAGAAGATAGAGAGCCTATAACTTCTGAAGCATCAACAATATATAATTCCTCTCTATCGTCGAAATGCTCATACAAATCTTTAATCGACTTACCATATACTTCAGATAACTTTTTATCATTACTTGCTTTATCAAATTCGTCAGAATTAAATCCTGTTGCTGTAAAGTAGTTTTCTAATTTTTTGTATTCACTTAGATTCCCAAGCTTGTCTTTATAATCTTTATAATTTGTAATAAAAATTGAAGCAGATACTGTTATTGCTAAAATCAACAATATTTTTATTGTATACAATCCATAGTTAAGTTTATTCGAATAAACTTTATTCTTCATCATCATTGGAATATCAATGAACTTTAGGCTAATTTGAGTAAACATCAACAATATAATATTTACGATAATAACTAGTACCAAAAATACTAGCAATAAATAAAAATAACGGCCAACTATTGCTCCCATAATGGAGTAATAGATGAAATGAAGTAAATAAATACCGCTTGCAATAATTATTTCCATTAAAAGAAAACTTCTTAACGAAGAAATAACCATTTTACTTTCTGAGTAACCAAGCACCTTTTTAATTGCATTTATTTTTATTCTAGTAAACGTGTAGATAAATAAAATCAGTTGAGTAATAATTAAAAATACAAAAAGATTAAACAGATTAAATTTAATAATTTGCTTGTAATTAATTGCGTTATTATAGGATGAGATATCAAGATGTAATTGCTTTTCGAATAATGAAAGCTTTTCAATTGAAAGGTCGGTATAGAAAATACCATTACTATCCACAAAGTCTTCCTGCATTAAATTGAGATAATTAAATACGTAGTTTGATCGTATTGATGGTGTTTTTTTTATATCTTCTAATTGGCTATGGTATATATCATAGATCATCTTCTGTTCTTCCGATATTGGAGTTTTAACCAGTTGAATTTTACATCCCTCTGTAGCTAAACAGTCATCATTAATTAACTGATACAATTGCTGTAATTTATCGCTTGTCGAGTCTTCTACTACATACATTTCTAGAGAATTATCTCCAATATTATTTAATTCGTAAATTTGATAGATTGATTGATTAAATATATAAGTTAGAATTAACAATTGACCTGTTAAAAATATAAATAATAATTTTTTCATAATCCCTCCAATAGATACATTTACAATATTTATGTAATACAGTAGGAATATTTCGAATTAAAGACACTTTAATTGTATTTATTGGTTGTATAGATAGATTTCTCTATGGTCTCGCGTAATAATCATAGCTAGATGTCTCATTACACCAGAAACTTCTATTATCTCTTACGGACGCACTATCATTCAAAAATCCGCTTTGTTTTTTACTGTTACAAACTTTTACAATAGCATTAACTTTCCACTTTTTATTATTTTTCGTGTTCGTATCATAAATATTTGAATAAACATGTGTTCCAGTTTGTCCACCGTCATAAAATAAATCGGTATTCGGCACCGCAGCTGCACTAGCAACACTTGATGTGATAATAAACATTAAAAGTGCTATCGTTGTAAGTAAACCTTTTTTATATCTTCTCAAAACTAAAACCTCCATTCGTATATTCGAAATATTCCTACTTTTTTTATAATACATTAAATAGAAATAATTGTCTATCATTACCAAAAAAGAATAGGTATATATTAACAATTATAGTGAGTTCAGTTTCAACGTTCCATTTTAGAAAAGAAATACTCTACTCTATTTTCCTTTCGAAATAAAATCAGAACTTATAAGTCTCAAATTTTTGATGTACAAAGAACCAAAAATAACTGGTACTCCAACGCTGGAATACCGGTTATTTGGTTCTATAATTTATAACGTTGGTGAAAGAAAATTACCTTCTCCTATTATCAGGAGAAGGTAATGGAATTTCACTCACGTTATTTTTGTTTTTAATAGAAAACAAGTGAAGCTCCCTGTAGAATTAAAGTCGTCGAAAGCCATCATCTAGGAGGGAACTCACTTATCAATTACTAATGATATTAGAATGCTCATTGATATTCAAGAATCAAATGTTATTTTTGAACATGTTTTTTTCAAATGGGTACTTTAAAAGGGAATAAATGTATTTTTATAAAAAAACTGAGTTTTAAGCCTACACATTGTGATGCCTGTGGCATCGAAAATCAAAACTTTATCATCTATAAAAATTTGATACAAAATTCACGTATTACGCTCCCATTCCTTAGGATGTATCCTGCTTATTTACAGTTGGAAAACAACGCTTTATGTGTAAGTCTTGTCAGCACTCAATTACTGCACAAACATCAGTGGTTAAAAAGAACTGTTATATTTCACAAAATGTGAAATCTTTAATCGCGATTAAGGCGACAGAAGCGCGTTCTATTAAGTCGATTGCTAGAGACTGTTCAGTTTCGTCTCAAACTGTTCAAAGGTATATTAATGAAGCAACTCAACTATTCAAGCCCCATCGTCAGGCGTTGACTGCAAATCTTTCTTTTGATGAATTCAAATATGCAAAAGGTGAAATGACATTTGAATATATCAATGCAATGACGGGAGACATTTTAGATATATTGGATCAACGTAATCAATTCGCAATTAAAAATCATTTCATTGCGAATTATAGCTTTGCTGACAGAAAATGCGTAAAGACCGTTACGATTCATATGAATGATATGAATGCAGGTTATGCGACTGTCATAAAAGAATTCTTTCCCAATGCAAAAATTGTCATTGACCGTTTCATTTAGTTCAACTCATTAATCGTTCTATGAACAAATTTCGGATTCAAGTGATGAATCAATTAAGTAAATCGAATTGACAAGGTCTAAAAAAACATCGTAGATTAAAATGTTTCTGGAGATTAATACTTAAAAATGAAACGGATATTTCGACATCAGAATATAAACACTCCTCTTTGTTTGGTCAACGAACTGAAGCTGGAATTATAGAGGAAATGTTAACATATGGCTCTTGTTTAAAGGACAATTACGAAATGTATCAATCACTATTAAAAGCGATGACAACGAAAGATTTTGAAACACTTTAACATCACTTAGAAGAGCCAGTCGATTAGCTAATTTCTGGATATATGAAAACGAGCTTAAAGACGCTAAGGAAACATTTACCTTACATCCAAGATAGCTTTATCTATCCTTACAATAATGGACGTATTGAAGGCATTAACACCAAGATTAAGGTTCTGAATCGCATCGCTTATGGCTATTGAAATTTCATGAATTATAAGAAGCGTATTTTAATTCACTTTAAATTTAAACCAGTTAAATTTATTTTAAGAAAACAAAACTTGAGTGCAGTCTAGTCGTCCATTTTATTTATAAGTTCTCAGTCAATTTAAGGACACATTAAGTTTCTTGGAGTGCAAGATGGCGACTCCTGAGGGAACAGTAAGGTGAACCCCAATAGTTAGACACTTAACTGGGGTTCACCTTATGGAAACTATAAAAAGAAAAATGCAACTAATTCAATTATTTGAATTAGGTAATTTTTCACTTCACGAAATCAGTAGAAGATTAGAAGTTGATCGTGGCGCAATTAAAACATGGCTCGCTATTTATCAATATCATGGGATAAAAGCACTTTTATATCCACCCTGTACTCCGTATGCAGAATCGTTTAAAATGAAGGGAATTGAATACACTTTCGAGACAGCGGATGCCATGTTTGAAATAGCGGGTATGTTTAATACCCCTAGCAGATCCACATTCTGGAAAAGGATGAAAAATACATGTCTGAATCAGACTGGTCTCTGTATTATTTAAATAGAGAGCGCCGTGATTAGATGCGAAAAGAAAAACCAACACAACTTTCTGAATTAGAGAAGTTGAAAAAGGAAAGCGAGCTGTTAAAAGCAGAAATTGTATACTTAAAAAAGTTGAAAGCCTTAATTCAAGAAAAGGAATAGAAATAAAAACGATCGATAAAGTACAAGTTATATCGGAATTAAGGCATACAATTACATTAAATATTCTATTAAAAGTTTCTGGATTGGCATGCTCAGTTTATTATTATCATTTAAATAACAAGAAACAAGATAAATATCATGAGATAAAAATAAAACTTAAAGAGATATTTTTGGAGCACAGCGGAAATTACGGGTATCACCGTATTTACTTGGAGTTACGGAATAAGGGTATGGTTATCAACCATAAAACGGTACTAAAGTTAATGAATGAGCTGGGCCTTAAAAGTAAATCACGGACGAAAAAATATCGTTCCTACAAAGGCGAGGTTGGTTTAGTTGCCGATAGCCTAGAGAAGCGTTAATTTGAAGCGTCTGAATCGAATGAAATGTGGTTAACAGATGTTACAGAGTTTAAGGTAGCTGTGTACGTCTCTGCCGTTTTAGATGTATTTAATCGTGAGATTATTGGACATTCCATCTCACGCAGTCCTAATTTCCAACACGATCTAGATTCTATTGAAATCGCCTTCAAACAAATACCAGCAGATAAGGTGGACTACAAACCATTGTCCACTCAGATCAAGGTTGCTTATATCAAATCAAAAGTTTTGAACGATTACTTGAGCCTTATCAAATGCGACAAAGTATGTCTCGAAAAGGAAACTGTCTAGACAACGGACTGATGGAAAGTTTCTTTGGAATCCTGAAGAACGCATGTATCTTCGGTACAAATTTCACTTCTGTCGATAATTCCATCAATCAAGTTAATCGTTACATTAATTATTATTATAAAAACGAATTAAGTTGAAACTTAATGGCAATAGTCCAGTTGAGTTTAGATATCAATATGAAATTGAACAAAAGTCAGCATAAATACGTGTCCAACTTTAGGGTTCACCTCACAGCACAAACTGAATACCCCACCGGAGCGTGCTTTTCGTGACGAGGAGGCTGAAGTTCTGCCCGCCGAAAGCGCCTTCTGAAACGGAAAGAAACAGGATAACCACTCACTATATAAAAAGACTGTTTAGAAAATCAGTTTCCTGACATTCTAAACAGCCTTAATTTTAGTCAATCTTTATCGACTAAAATTCTTCAACAACGTTATTTGACAAAGTACCGGTTACTTTTCTTCTATTTTCATTAGTTCTGAGACAGGCATGTTTTAAGTACTAATAACTTTGAGGAGATTGAGTACTTTGTTTCTTGTTGCTGTTTTAGTCAATATAATCTACCACTTATTATTTCTGTATTTACGATAATAATTCAGCTGACGTGCAAATAAATACAATTTCCTTTTAATAGAATGGTCATTTTTATAGAATAATGGATTTCCGTATTTTCCTTCTTTGATTAAACAGTTCACTTCAGCGCGAATGTCTTTATTTTCAACAAACTTACGAAGTACAATTTTAGGAACAACAGTAAACAAGAAGTCTTTATCAAGAAGAGTTAACGGCTTTTCTTTTTTATAAATTACATCATCTACGATATATTCAGCCATATTATGTCCAAGTGCTGTTATGTAATAACTAGATCTTCCTTGTCTAATATTCACTTCAAACACTTTAAATTTCCCGTCACGTACGTCATACTTTAAATCGAAATTTGCAAATCCAACGTAGTCTATTGCAGTTAATAATTTCTGTAATTTCATCATCATTTCTTCATTATAGCGTGTTATCAAAGCTGTGTAATTTCCAATAGCGGTAACCGTATGTTCTTGAAGAACTACTTGTGCGAATGTGACGAGTTGTGTCTTCTTCAATGAATTCACATAAATAACAGAATCCCACATATAGGTGTCATCACCCGGAATATAGTCCTGGATAATTAGTTCATCTTGATAGCCACTTTCACTTATAGTATGTATTATATTTTGTAGCTCTTCAGATGATTTTACTTTATACACTTTCTGCTGCCCAATAAACTTGTTTTTATTATAGGAAATTCCATTGCTTGGTTTTACTATGACTGGATAATTTTCTGGCTCAGGTAAATCTTCACTTCCCCCGCAATTATAGAAGTAAGTAACAGGTATATCGATTCCATACTCATCACAAAGCTCATAAAAATTTGATTTATGTTGAAGCTGATTCAATAATTTTTCTGGCATGTAATTAAATACATAGCGTTCTTTTAATACTTCTTCATTCTCAATAATTAACCGAACATATAAATCACTTGTACCAACTAATAGAAGCTTTTTATTAACAGATTGATAGTCAGCCGCTACTTGCATTACTATCGTTGCAAATTGTTCGGGATCAGCCAAATTGGAATTTATATGTTGTTTTCCAATTATTGAACTAAAGTTTGTAATCGGCAACTGTCCTTTTCCAATTATAATCGGTTTAATATTGTATGCTTCATGAAAAGAGATAGCCATGTTATAAGCATTGATATCAGTTCCAATAATAATTGGTATAAAGTCGTGGGTATTCATTTTTTCTTCCTCCTGTACTAACTAACAAATTAATCACATACTTGACTCTTAAATTAATTTACTTTATTAACCAATTATAATTAGGAAGTACTTGTAAATAGATTATCAAGTACTATAAAAGCAATCATAAAACTATTCGGATTTTCATAATTTTTTGTTCGAAAAATGGTATTCGCACATCAAGAGAAGAGGTCATACTCATCTTGTCTGCTTTCAATAAAGTATCATTTACCAACCAAAGATGCAAGCCAAATACACCATTTTAGTAAGGTTCTCTTCACCCTTCACTTGTTCAAAATATAATTGCAAAATTTCTTTCGCTGTCGATATACTGTTATATGACTTTTCAAAAAATTGTATTTCTTTTTCGTCAAATATTATAGCCTATCCAAAAATCCTCTCTTCCTGTGATAACGCATCTTTTATTAAGGTTACCTCATGATGGAACAAACCGCTGAGACAACTCATCTTTCAACACCTACAATTACAACATTATTAAATTGTATCATTGTTCCTTCAACATTTTGACCTCACATTAACGTCGGGCAACTCTATTTTTGTATAATCACTTCTTCAACAGCCATATATTGAGTTAAATATGCATTGGCTTTTCTTTTCTTCCAACACAATTAATTTTAAAATGCAGTTGGTTACCTGTTGATTCTCCCGTTGAAAAGAGGTGCTGAGTACAACTCCCTAGGCAACCACATCATTTAACTTTACATTCGTAGCATTTAGATGTGTGTTCATTGTAGACACTTACCTTTGCTTAACCATTACATGTAGTCCAAATCCATTTGACCATCCTTTTTCAGAGGCAAAAATTTCATTCCAACTTCGGGCTGAAAGTATTGGATCACCATTTGTATAAGCTAGATCTAAACCTACATGTAGTCTTACATCGCCGCGAATAGGGTGTATACAATGGGCTAGTAATTGTTAAGCCATTTAATACAGGAAGCGACCAGCGTCGTTATATTCGTGGCCCAATGTTTATTTAACCTAATAGCATTATTGTCTGTTCCAATGGGTGCATTTTCGCTATCTAAATCAGCTATCATTGTTAAACCTTCTTTTATAATCCAATCGTGCAGCGTATTTCCCGGTGCATCAAGTCCTTCTTCAATTGTAGAAATAGAATAAAAGGAACACCAAGTAGAAAAGGAGGTTTTCGAACAAAAAAAGCATCAACAAACGTCGTTTTAACAACGATTGTTGATGCTTTAGAGCTTTCTAATTTAACTAGAAAAGTATCTAATGATACCCGAGGCCGGACTTGAACCGGCACGCCTCGCGGCATCGCATTTTGAGTGCGACGTGTCTGCCATTCCACCACTCGGGCGAAGCTTTATATAATCTATTTAAATTCTATATTAAAAAATTGGAGGCGGCAACCGGAATCGAACCGGTGATAAGGGTGTTGCAGACCCTTGCCTTACCGCTTGGCTATGCCGCCAGTAAAAGTTGGAGCGGAAGACGGGATTCGAACCCGCGACCCCGACCTTGGCAAGGTCGTATTCTACCGCTGAACTACTTCCGCAAAAAAACTGGGGTAGCTGGATTCGAACCAACGAATAACGGAGTCAAAGTCCGTTGCCTTACCGCTTGGCTATACCCCAATAGATAATGGGGCGACTGAAGGGAATCGAACCCTCGGATGTCGGGATCACAACCCGATGCGTTAACCACTTCGCCACAATCGCCACTATAATATTTTTAAAGAAAATGGGGCGACTGAAGGGGATTGAACCCTCGAATGTCGGGATCACAACCCGATGCGTTAACCACTTCGCCACAACCGCCACTATCTTATTTTTTTCTAAAAAAACAGGGGCAGTAGGATTCGAACCCACACCAAAGGTGTTGGAGACCTTTATTCTACCCTTAAACTATGCCCCTATAAACTGGTGGTGGGGGGCAGATTCGAACTGCCGAACCCATAGGGAGCGGATTTACAGTCCGCCGCGTTTAGCCACTTCGCTACCCCACCAAGTTAATTATTCTTACTTAAATACAAATGTGTATATGGTGCCGGAGAAAGGACTTGAACCCTCAACCTACTGATTACAAGTCAGTTGCTCTACCAATTGAGCTACACCGGCATATAAATGGTGGCTCAGGACGGAATCGAACCGCCGACACAAGGATTTTCA
>JARIDO010000024.1 GCA_029263895.1 Sporosarcina sp. | reverse complement strand
GAAAATAATAAAGAACATGTTGACTAGTAGAAAAGCTCCACCATTATCATATGACTCAATAATCATTAATAAGTATGTTAGAGCTGCTACAGTTATAAATGGTGTTAAATAACCACCATATAAGCTACATATTTCTTTAAACGTTAGTGCCTGGCCGAAGAAGTGATTGATTGTGAAAAGAGATAGTATTACGATAACGATTACAACTAGTATGCTAATTAAAACAGAGGTGAAAACAGTTGAAAATTCAATGTATCCGTGACCAAATGAGTAGAAAGATAAACAAAAAAGTACACTTAAAATAGCAATGTTTATGAGTGCATTTGTAAAGTCCGCTGTAAGCGAGTTTAGTGTACTAGAAGGTTTTTTTAGTTGACGCAAGAAATAATAACCATACATTTTAGATTGTACTTTAATTGTTTCAACATGTTTGTTTGGTTGAGCTGTGTCTGCATGCTCGGATGTTTGTTGAATAGACTCACTTGTTGCTGCGTGTTCAGTGATAATTACTTCTTCTGCTATTGTTGCAGTAAGTTTGTTTCCGCATTGCCCACAAAATACTCCTGAATCTTGTATATTTCCACAGTTTGTACATTTCATAAGTATGTCCTCCGATGTTAACCGCTATTAATTAGCTGGTGTTCTTCTTGTATTATCAATTGAAATCGTGTCGATTTTTAAATTACCTTCATTGTCTAAAGCGATATTATATGTCTTATCTCTTTGATACAAAGTAGTTTTCGATTGATCATCAGTAAAGTAAAACTCTTCATATGTTTTTGCGGTCCCATTATTTGAGTCAACCTTCAGGTCCCTCAGCTCATTTGATGTGAAATTATAATGATAGTATTCGTCACCAATACCGCTAATTACATCTTTTATTTCTTTCCCAGCAACGGCATTCGGTGCAAAAAAGTCTGTGATTAACTCATAATCTTTGTTATTTAAAGCAGACTCATATGCATATCTAAACTGATCAATAAACCTATTTACGACGTCTTCATTAAAATACTCTTCAGCAATTTCAGCTTTTGATTTTAAAATAAAGCTATACTCGCTCGGGTACGAAAAATCTGCAAGTTGACCAGCGTAGACTATTTCTTCATCACTAATCGCAACTGCACCATCTTCATTTTCTTTTTGTATCGTAAGTTTGGCTGTTGTCTCACCAAAGAAGGGTCCAATTTCCTTTAACTCAGAAATGGTTTTATTTGTAGACTTTCCATTAACGAACAAGACACTATCAGAATACTCATTATCTAATGTAACCATTAAGTATTCCTGTAAAAGTATAATTGTATTCTTCTCTTTATTTGTTGTAACATCGACATTCCATTTTGCGGTATGTGGAATAATAGCGTTTTCTGTTGTTGCTTTAATTTTATAAGAACCAGGTAGGAATTTTTTGAGGGAGATATCTTTCCCTTTTAAATCATACTTTTTTCCATTGAATTGAATCTTTGCATCTTTTATATCCGTTGCGATCATTACTTCCGTTGAAACTGGAATAATATCAATTGTTGGATAGAGTGATAGCCACTTTTTTTCTTTTATTAGTAAAAGATCAGAACCATTTTCATGTTTAACGATTCTTGTGATACCGTCTAATTCAACTGAGCGAACTGTTTCTGTTACGTTTTCTTTAAAGGCATACATGTCTTGTTCTTTTAAATAGGATATGTACTGTTTTTTGTCGTAACTAATACCATCTGGAATAGATAAGTTATTGTAAACAACAGCTTCATCTACATCTGTTAAACCATTTAAAAATGCAACTGTTTTCTTTTCGCTTGCTGTTAACCCTTTAATGATTGTGTGTCCAATTGCACCACAGATGACGACAGCAACAATAGTCACTAAAAGCACTTTTTGTTTACGAGTCATGTTTTTAGATGGTTCTTTTGGAAGTGGTGAGATTGTTGTAACTGATTCTTGCTTTTGATGTTCAGAAGTTGTTGCAGGATTATACTTAGTTCCACATTTCTCACAAAAAGCCTGTTCTTCAGATAAGGCGGATCCACACTCTATACAAAACTTTGCCAATCATACTCCTCCGTTCTATGTATCTTAAGTCCTTCTCTAGATAAAAAGTGTGAAAAAAGACATAAGTCTATCATACCATTGAAGTAAGAAAATTAAAGAATTTTTTGGAAGAAATATAGTGATTTGTAAATATGAGAATTTCAGAGTTTGTTTATAGAAGCACAAAAAGAACGATACAAGGTTGTATCGTTCTTTTTGTCAGTAATGAATGCATCAAAGCGTCATTATTTCTTTGTCCATTCAGTATGGAATGTACCTTCTTTGTCAATGCGTTCGTACGTATGTGCACCAAAATAATCACGTTGTGCCTGAATGAGGTTGGCAGGCAATGTTTCGGTACGGTAGCTATCGTAATAGGCTAAAGCACTCGAGAATGCTGGCGTAGGAATACCATGTTGAATCGCTAAAATGACAACGTCCCGCAGCGCTTGTTGGTATTCAACTACGATGGATTGGAAATAAGGATCTAGTAATAAATTAGGCAATTCGTTATTTTCGTCAAAAGCATTTTTGATGTTTTGTAGAAATTGTGCACGAATAATACAACCACCACGAAAAATCATGGCGACATCCCCATAGGGAATATGCCAACCGTATTTTTTAGACGCTGCACGCATTTGAGCAAATCCTTGTGCATATGAGCAAATTTTACTCATATAAAGCGCTTTGCGAATCGCTTCCACTACATCAACTTCATTGTCGGTATGACGCGTAAGTTTAGGTCCTTGAAGTTTTTCACTCGCCTGGCTACGTTCTTCTTTAAGCGAAGAGATAAATCGTGCGAAAACGGATTCTGTAATGATTGGTAGGGAAACGCCAAGATCTAATGCATTTTGACTTGTCCATTTACCTGTCCCTTTTTGACCGGCTACATCAAGGATTTTGTCGATAAGGGGTTCACCTGTTTCGTCATCCATTTTTGTGAAAATGTCAGCAGTGATTTCGATGAGATAACTGTTTAGTTCACCTTTGTTCCATTCGCTAAAAGTACTATGCAATTTTTGCGCGTCAAAGCCAAGGGCATGTTTCATCATAAAGTATGCCTCAGAGATGAGTTGCATATCTCCGTATTCGATACCGTTGTGAACCATTTTTACATAATGACCGGCTCCTTCTGGACCGATATATGTGCTACATGGGCTGCCATCAACCTTTGCGGCGATTGCATCGAGTATAGGCTTCACTTGTTCATAGGCTTCTTTTGAACCACCTGGCATAATCGAAGGACCGAAACGTGCACCTTCTTCACCGCCAGAAACCCCCGTTCCAATAAAGTAAATACCTGATTCTTTTAACGCTTCTGAACGTCTATTCGTGTCTGTATATAATGTGTTTCCGCCATCGATTACAATATCTCCTTGTTGTAGGAGGGGGACTAGGTCATTGATAACGTTATCGGTTATTTCGCCTGCTTGAACCATCAGTAATATTTTGCGCGGAGTAGCTAGTGAAGAGACAAACTCTTCAAGCCTACCGGCACCCAAAATGTTTTTCGTCGCATCTTCTTTTGCGCAAAATTGTTCCGTACGATCTGTCCAATAATCATAAACAGCGATTGAATATCCTTTGCTTTCTATATTGAGCGCTAAATTCTTGCCCATTACGCCTAAGCCAATGACACCCATTTGTTGTTTAGTCATTTTACTCCCTCATTTCCTCATATCATCTTCACTTCTAGCACCGTTTTTGTCTACCACCATGTGAATTGCTGTTGCTGTATCAGTTCAGTTGCTTCTATTGGTCCATTTGAGCCGGCAATGTATGGGGCTAGTGGAACTGTGTTTTGTTGGAATGTTTCTAAAATGGGTTGAATCCATTGCCATGATAATTCAAGCTCTTGCCAATTCGCGAAAAATGTAGCATTCCCAACACAAGCATCGAATAACAGTAGTTCATAGGCTTCGGGTTCGTTCTCTGTAGAACTTTGGAATGTGAGTGTAGCAGGCTCAAATTGTTTCGTTGTCGGATTTTTGACATTGATCGTTAAAGACAGTCCTTGATGCGGTCCGATGTCAATCACAAGTAAATTTGGCGTATCCGTTTCTGTTTTGAATTCGATAACAATTTTCGTCGATTTAGAAGTCGTCCTTTTTCCGGTACGTATGTAGAAAGGAATGTCTTTCCAATGTGCATTGTCAATATACAGTCGAGCAGCAAAATAAGTATCAGTTGTTGAAATTGTACTTACTCCTGGTTCTTCTTTGTAGCCTAAGACAGATTCATTGGAAATTGTGCCAGCTTCATATTGTCCTCGAACAACTTCGCGTGCGACATCTTCTTTTGAGATGCTTCGAATGGCTTTCATAATGGCTACTTTTTTTGCTCTAATTTCCTGTGCTGTCGCTTGTTCAGGTAAATGTAATGCTGTCATCATGACGAGTTGCAAAAGATGATTCTGAACCATATCAAGGAGTGCCCCTACTTCGTCGTAAAATTCAGCCCGTGTCTCAACCCCAACTGTTTCAAAAGCGGTAATTTGGACATTGGCAATGTTTTCATGTGTTAACAGTGAGTTGAAAACAGGATTACGAGACACTAGTGACGTCAAGTTTTGAACAATCGGTTTTCCTAAAAAGTGATCGATTCGATAGACTTCATCATCATGGAAGAACTGGCTTAATGTTTTATTTAACTGCTGCGCTGACTTCAGATCATTGCCAAATGGCTTTTCGACGATTAATCGTTTCCATCCTGCTGTATGATTAATTCCGCTAGCATCAAGACCTGTAGCAATTCTTTCGATTAAAGTAGGTGCGACAGATAAGTAGAAAAGTCGGTTTTCTGGTAGAGACAATTGTTGCTCACGGGATTGAATTAATTCATTCAAATGTCTGTAGGAATCTTCGTTTGTAGCGTCAAACTTGCAATACCGAAATGCGGATAAGAACTTTTGTAATGTTTGCGGTTCAATCGTTCGTCTTGAAAATCGAGTAAGGGCATCTTCAACCTTTGTTAGAAAGTCAGTGTCACAATAATCGCCCCTGCCCAAACAAACAATTGAAAGTGTTGTTGGAAGCTTGTTGTCTACATAGAGATTGTAGAGCGCTGGGAATAACTTACGTTTTGCTAGATCTCCTGTTGCGCCAAATAAAACAAATGTCATGTTTTCGGTTTGCCATTCATGACTAGCATTTTGATTGTTGGTGTTCGACATGGCTCATTACCTCCGATACAGTGTGATACGTTAAACGTGACTTGAGAACATCGATTTTAAAGGATTTTGCTAGACGGCTTGCAAAGTGTGATACAAGGATGGTTAGATAGATACAGAATATGCAAACAAAGGACGGGTTGCCAAAATGAAGATGTATGATGTGACAAGTACAATTTATGAAGGTATGACGGTTTACAAAGACAAACCAGAAAAACAACCGACATTAAATCGTGTAACAAACGGTTATGTAACAGAAACTAGACTCGAGTTAGATGTCCATACAGGTACGCATATTGATGCACCTTTGCATATGGTAACAGATGGCGAAACGTTCGAATCAGTTAGCCTTGAAAGTTTAGTTGGTCAATGTAAGGTGCTTGACCTAATGACTGTGAACGATGGCATTTCTGAAAAAGATTTACAACAATTTGATATTCATAAAAATGATTTTGTTTTATTCAAAACGAAGAATTCGTTCGACGAACATTTTAACTATGACTTTATTTACCTCGCAAAAGACGGCGCATCCTATCTGAGTGAAATTGGCGTTCGGGGCGTTGGAATAGATGCACTAGGCGTAGAAAGAAGCCAAGAAGGACACCCAACGCACAAAACATTATTTGATAACAATATTATTATTATCGAAGGGCTGCGCTTAAAAGATGTTGAGCAAGGCGATTATTTCATGGTTGCTGCACCTTTAAAACTAACGGGTACGGACGCAGCGCCTGCACGAGTGTTATTGTTTGATAATGTTCCTTCTATCTAACGGGAATGATTGGATAGTGTGTTGGTTGCGTATTGTGCGCATTCAACACACTTTTTTAATCTAATTTTCATAGTCAAATGCAAACATCGTTTGTTTTTCATACGTTTCATTCGCTTGTAATAGCACTGTTGGAAATCCTTCGTGATGTAGTGAGGCAGGGGAACCTTGTGTCTCAAAGCAAACGCCTAGATAGGGCTTTGATGCTCCACCATTTAATTGAAAATAATCTTTAAGGGTATTGGACGTGTACATGACTACCCCCGGCTGATTTGTATGGACAGTCATTTTTCGTCCGCTCTTTTCATCGTTGACGATAATTTCTCCATTTTCATTGTCTTTGAATATAAAGTAGTGATCATAGCCGTGACTGGCAATCGCATTTTGAGATGATGAAGAATGAATGCCATCAGCTAGATTTCGGCCGTTCCGAAAGTCAAAGGGTGATCCGTCTACAGTTATTTTTCTACCCGTGGGGATAAGCTCTTTACCAAGCTCAACAAATTCATCGGCATTCATTGTGACGTGATGATTGTGAATCGTCGTTGTACCTATTCCACTTAAGTTGAAATAACAATGATTCGTAAGCGACAATGCAGTTGTTTTATCTGAAGTAGCTGAGTAGTCAATTGTTAGTTCGTTATTGTCGGTTAATGTATAGCTTACTGAAACAGCTACTGTACCAGGATAGCCGCCTTCTCCATCTGGGCTTGTATGCGTAAATGTTACGCCAACTGTGTCGGTTGTTTGAAAAGTGCGAGCTTGCCAAATGGCTTGATGGAACCCTTGTGAACCACCGTGAATATGATGTTGTCCTTTGTTTTTTTCTAAGGAATAAGCTTCGTTCCCAATTGTAAAGGATGCGTTTTGTATCCTGCCTGCCACTCGACCAATAACAGAGCCAAAATAATTGCCCTTCGTTGCATAATCATTATAATCTTCATAACTAAGGACGACATTTTCGAATTGATGATTTCGATTTGAAACAGTTATGTCTGTTAATGTTGCGCCAAAGTCTAGTAAACAAACGCGCATATTCGTTGAGTTTGTCAATGTAAATAGTGTCCAGTCATTGACAATCGTTTCCGTTTCGATGTTCATATTCTCAACCACCTATTTGTTTAATGCGTGAATGAAGCGTTGACCATCCTCTAGTGATTTGAAAACGCCCGTATCTCCTAGCACTTTCGCGAATTTATTGCCCAGTTCTTTTTCGACAATCCCGTCAACTTGTTCGCGATTTGATAGCGTCCCATAACTGTGTTTTAATTGTTGAGCCCATTCCATATGGTATGGTGCTACGGTATTCTCTTTACCGAGTAAAAATTGTTTTATGTCTTGTAATTCTTCTTTTAGACGAGCAGGTAAAACGGCTAATCCCATCACTTCAATGAGGCCGATATTTTCTTTTTTAATGTGATGGACATCCGCATGAGGGTGAAAGATTCCTAGTGGATGCTCATCAGTTGTTCGATTGTTTCTTAACACAAGATCTAATTCGAATTTCGAATCCCGCATACGTGCAATCGGCGTAATAGTGTTATGAGGGATGTCGCCGCTAAACGGTACAATATCGCCTTGTTCATCACGGTATTGTTGCCAAGTTGAAAGAATATGTGTTGCAGCAGTAACGAGTGGTTCGATTTCGTCGCATTGCAGTCGAATTGTTGTGACAGGCCAATCTAGAATTGATGCAGAAATAGTAGGAAACTGTTCAAGTGAGAAAGAACAAGCGCTTGCTGCATGTGTCATTGAAAAGTCATACCGTCCTGCTTGGTAATGGTCATGATTTAATATGGAGCCACCTACGATAGGTAAATCTGCATTTGAGCCAATAAAGTAATGTGGGAATTTCTCGATGAATAGCAGTAACCGTTCGAATGTGTGTTGACTTATTTTCATATCGCGATGTTCTTTTGCAAGTAAAATACTGTGTTCATTGTAGTAAACATACGGCGAATATTGTAAATACCATTTTTCATTCCCTAAAGGGACTTCGATCATGCGATGATTTGCTCTTGCTGCATAACCCGTACGTCCGGCATAACCTTCGTTTTCAATACAGAGAACACAGTTAGGATAGTCAACTTTACGCGTCAACTGACTTTCACGCTTAATTTGTTCAGGGTCTTTTTCAGGTTTAGACATATTAATTGTAATGTCCATTTCTCCATACACGGTTGTCGACTTAAATTGAATGTTCTTGGCAATGCGGTTCATTTGAATGTAATTACTGTTCTTACTTAACGCATAAAAGTAATCAGTCGCTTCTTTAGGTGAATTTTGATAATGTAGTTGAAATTTTTTATTAACGGCAGACGGTCTTGCGACAAAACAATTCATAATTGTAGCTGACAGTATCTCTTTATCGTCGAACACATCGTCGATGACTTTCGTTTCAATTGCAAACTGTACTAATTTATTAAGTAAATTAGGGATGGAATCATCTAATAGTTGTTCTGGCTGTGTTGATAGAGATTCAAGTTGTAACAGCGCAAGCACACGGTTTGTTGCATATACTTTATCTAACTCATCAATTAACTGAGCGTCTGCTGCTTTTTGAACAAGGCTTCGTATTATGTTTTCAATCATTCGTTTGTCACGACCTTGTCATAACCATTCGGATTTGAAACATGCCAGTTCCAAGCATCTTGAATGATTTTGTCGATAGATGTCCGCTTTGGCGCCCATCCTAAAATGGTGTTTGCTTTCGTGGAACTTGCAATGAGTACACTCGGATCACCTGCACGACGTTCGCCCATTTTAACTGAAATATCTTTACCTGTTACAGTTCTTGCGGCATTAATCATTTCCTTTACTGAAAAGCCTTGACTGCTACCAAGATTGAAGACATCACTGCTACCACCATCTTGTAAATAGGATAGTGCTAGAAGATGTGCTTGTATGAGATCTTCAACATGAACATAATCGCGAATGCACGTGCCATCTGACGTATTATAATCTTCACCGAAGATGGTAATGTGAGAACGTTTGCCTAGAGCTGCTTCTAAAATAATGGGAACAAGATGTGTTTCAGGAGTATGGTCTTCGCCGATTTCACCTGATTCTCTTGCGCCAGCAACATTGAAATAACGTAATGCTACATATTGAATGCCATATGCTCGTTCACACCATTTCATCATTTTTTCCATCATGAGCTTCGTTTCGCCGTATGTATTTGTTGGGTTTGTAGTCATTTCTTCAGTAATCGGTACAAATTCAGGTTCGCCATAGGTTGCTGCAGTAGATGAAAATACGATTTTCTTTACATTGAATTCTGTCATAACTTTCAACAATACTTGCGTACCATAAACGTTATTATCAAAGTATTCAAGAGGTTTTTCCATTGACTCTCCAACTAAAGAATTCGCTGCGAAATGCATGACAGCATCAATGGATTCCTTATTGAAAACAGAACGCATAAAGTCAATGTCCCGAATATCGCCTTCATAAAATTTTGCAAGAGGGTGAATTGCTTCTGGATGACCAGTTTGTAAATTATCAATCACAACGACATCCGATTGTTGATCGATCAACTGATAGACAGCGTGCGAACCAATGTATCCCGCACCACCTAAAACTAATACACTCATACTCTCCACTCCTCTGTAATTTCTTTTGCACCATCTCCGATTGTTGCCAAGTAAAACGTAGCTGGATAGCCGACAATTTTTGTGTAATAGTCATTGACAATTATTTTGAAACGATCGACATGTTCCTTTTCAACAATTGCGATGGCACAGCCACCAAATCCAGCTCCAGTCATGCGCGCACCAATAACACCAGATTGTTGCTGCGCTGCACTTACAAGTGTATCCAGTTCAAGACCTGTAACTTCATAATCATTTTGAAGTGAAGCATGCGATTCATTCATCAGTTTTCCAAAATCAGCAAGCTTACCGTCGTTAAGCTTTTGAAGCGCTTCGATTGTTCGAACATTTTCATAGACGGCATGTTTTGCACGCTTTTGATGGGTTTTATCTTTTATAAGATGTTTCCATTGTTCAAACTGTTCAACTGTCAGATCACCTAAGCTCTTAATGGGTAGTTCTGTTTGTAAATTGGCTAATGCGTGTTCGCATTGTGCGCGACGTTCATTGTATTTTGAACTCGACAATGTTCGTTGCTTATTTGTATTCATAATAATAATTTGATGGATTTTCAGCTCAAGGGGAGTGTATGTATACTCCAACGTTTCACAATTTAGTAATAAAGCATGATCTTTCTTACCTTTACCGATTGCAAATTGGTCCATAATTCCACTGTTGACACCAATATAATCATTTTCAACCTTCTGTCCAAGTAAAATCATGTCAACGCGATCTATCGTAAGATTATATAATCCTTCTAATACAACACCTGTGAGCATTTCAATTGAGGCGGACGAAGAAAGACCAGCGCCATTTGGAATGACACCGTAATATAAAATGTCCATACCAGTAGCTATGTTGTAACCACGTTCTTGCATAAATTTTATCATGCCTTTAGGGAAGTTTGCCCACCCGTCTCGTTGTAGATAGTCGAGCTCGGCAAGATTGCATTCGATGATACCTGTATGAGAAAAGTTTTGTGAGTAGAAACGTAATTTTTGATCGTTCCGCTTTTGAACAAGTGCATACGTACCATAAGAGATGGAAGCAGGGAAAACATGACCACCATTGTAATCTGTATGCTCTCCAATCAAGTTGATCCTACCTGGCGCAAAAAATATACGTGGTGTCTCAGTTGTTGAAAAAATGGTTTGGAAAGTATTGAGTAATTGTTGATTCCTCAAAATAAATAGCCTCCCGAAAGTTAATAAATTAACTTAATTAAGTTAACTGTACTATACTGTAATTAATTATTCAATTTTATTTTAATGTAATGATTCTTTGTCATCGGTACATGTGACTATAGACGGAGTGAGTTCTTTTACGGGCGAAATCGGTATGTTTTCGGTCGCTATTTTGGTTTTGCGGGCGGACGACCAGTTTTTCGGGCGCTATCCACCTGCCGCTTTCAAATTTAAATAAGAAATTATGAAATTCAACCAATTATAAAGAAAACGAAGGGAGGGCAAACCATTGCGCAAAGGTACATTCCAGTGGATGAAATCAGTTAACAAATCAATTATTTTAAATAAAATTCGAACGAGTGCCCCGATATCACGGGCGCAAATCGCGAAAGAGACAAATTTAACCCCTCCTACGGTTAGTAGTAATGTGAAGGAATTAATTGATCAGGGAATTGTTATAGAAAGTCAGTTGGGTGAATCTCAAGGTGGGAGAAAACCGACGATGCTTCAGATTAATAATCATGAATTTTACATTATTGGAGTCGACTCTGGACCGGATGCAATTGAATGTGTATTGGCTGATTTATCAGGAACGATTTGTAATCGAGTTACAAGGGATTTAATCATGCCAATTACAAATGAAGTATTTGTAAGCATTTTAAAAGAGTGCATTCATAGTTGTTTAGCTGCTAGTTCATCTAACAGTAAAAATATTATTGGAATTGGTGTAGCGATGCATGGTGTGGTAGATGTTGAAACAGGAACATCTCTTTATGCACCTAACTTAGGGTTAACAAATATTTCTATTAAAGAACAACTTGAAAATGAGTTTGATTTAGAAGTGGAAGTTGAAAACGATGCACGGGCGATGGCATTAGGAGAATCTTGGTTTGGTGATCACGGTCAAATCGAAAATATGTTAGTGATGAATTTGGGTCTAGGCGTCGGTGCTGGAATGATTATTGATGGAGAGTTATATCATGGTGCTCAACATATCGCAGGAGAAGTAGGGCATATGACAATCGATTTACATGGCGAAGTTTGTGAATGTGGAAACCGAGGTTGCTTGCAAACATTTACGACAGGTCCTGCAATTGCGAAACGTGCGAGGGAGCTATCAAACCGACAGGAGATTTCAGCGGAAGAGGTTTATGCGTTAGCAGTTAAAGGGAATCGTGAATATACAACATTATTAGAAGAAACAGCTACGATTATCGGCATTGGATTAACGAATCTTATTCATGTAATGAATCCGCAAAAAATTGTTCTTGGTGGTGGCGTAACGAAAGCTGAAAAAGTACTTTTACCGGTCATTCGTCAAACGATAGAACAGCGTGGATTGACACCTCTTGCTAAGAAAACGGAAGTCGTCATCACTAAATTTGGTGACGATGCAACGCTGATGGGTGCCATCGCATTACATTTAGTAAATTTATTTGGACCAACGCGTGTTGAGTAAGTTATTTTATTTATTAAGCTCTTTAGCATTATTTATGGTATAGAAAATCATGCATCCACTCATTTTTGTTTCGAACGCACCCTTTTTTAGTGCATACGATCTTGGTGGGCAACAAGTGAAAGTTGCAAACGGTAAATGTGTTCTATCGACGGGTTCCTTGGCGGGAAGTATCGTAACGATGAATCAAGCAAGATTGAATTTGGCGAGACGGCTTCACTTATCAATCCATGAACAACTTCAAATCACATCGACAAATCAAGCAAACGGGTTAGGTGTAGCTGATGGAAAAGGGTCGTTAGCGGAAGGTAAAGATGCAGATATTGTTGTAATCGGTACAGATGGGGAAGTAGACGTAACAATTTGTCGCGGCACAATTGCTTATGAACGCAATGATTCATTGACATAAGAATTTGAGGAGGTTGTCTATATGAATTGGAAAATTGAAGCAGAAAAGTGGCGGTTGTATGAAAAGTTAGATGAAACCCTTAAGCAACAACTCCTTACTGAGTCGGGGAATGAAGTGCTATTAGAAGATAGTTTCTATCGGGATTTATCATTTGGGACAGCAGGTTTACGTGGAGAACTTGGATTTGGGACGAATCGAATGAACATTTATACCGTTAGAAAGGCAGCACTTGGACTTGCTCAATTCATATCAAGTTGTGGTGAGCAGGCAAAAGACAGAGGCGTTGTGATTGCTTATGATTCCAGACATCAGTCTTCGCAGTTTGGACTTGAAGTTACAAAGGTGCTTGGGCATCATGGTATTCGGAGTTATTTGTTTAATGAGTTACAACCTACTCCTCTATTGTCATTTGCTGTTCGTCAATTGGGCGCATTTTCGGGAATTGTTATAACGGCAAGTCATAATCCGTCAGAATACAATGGACTAAAAGTTTATGGTGAAGATGGCGGTCAAATAACATCAGAAGCTGCAAATGCAATTACTGGCTATATGGAAAGCATAGAAGATTTACTTTCAATGGAAGTGGCGGATGAAGAAACGTTACTTCAAGCAGGATTACTTACTTATTTGGACGATGAAATGAGCGAGCGTTATATAAAGATGTTGCAAGGGATTCGATTGGGTGGAGAGTTTGATAAGGAATTATCCATTGTTTACTCGCCACTTCATGGTGCAGGAGGGAAATTAGTCACTAAAGGATTGGCATTATGTGGTTTTACGAACGTGACGCTTGTTGCTGAACAAGCGTTAGCAGATCCCGACTTTTCAACTGTACCGTACCCCAACCCAGAGGAGCAGCAAGCATTTGATATGGCTTTACAATATGGTGAAAGAGTAAATGCCGACTTGCTAATTGCGACGGATCCCGACGCAGATCGGATGGGGATGGCTGTTCGAGATGTGGACGGGGAATATGTGTTTTTAACAGGAAATCAAATTGGAGCCCTACTGTTAAATGCTCTACTTGAAAATAAGTCGAATCGCCATGAGTTACCGCGAAACAGTGTCGTACTTAAAACAATTGTTACATCAGAGCTGGGGAGAGCAATTGCTAGCAAATACAATGTTCAAACGATGGATGTGTTAACAGGATTTAAATATATTGGTGAAAAGATCGGGGAATTTGAAAGAGATGAAAGCCACGCATTTTTGTTTGGATATGAAGAAAGTTACGGTTATTTAATTGGCGACTTTGTGCGTGACAAAGACGCTGTGCAAGCATCTGTGCTCATTGCTGAAGTAGTTGCACGATATAAAGAAAAAGGCCAAACGGTATTGGAAGGCTTGCAACAATTATATGAAGAACATGGTTTTTATGAAGAAGGTTTAGAATCTATTACACTAAAAGGCCAAAAGGGCATGGCGATGATTGAAAAAATCGTCAACTACTTCCGCTCAACGGCATTTGTGAAAGCGTCTACGTTGCCACATATCTTAGTCGAAGATTACGCATCTAGACAATCGACTTGTGTTGCTACAGGACAACAGAACCCTATTCAACTACCGCCTGCAAATGCGCTTAAATTCAAGCTAACTAACGATAGTTGGTTTGCCATTCGCCCCTCTGGAACAGAACCTAAAATTAAGTTCTATTTCGGAGTGAAAGGCACAACGAAAGCGCAAAGCGAAGAACGATTGATTGAATTGAAGAAAGCGGTTATGTCAATCGTAGAAAGTATTTAAAGTTGTAGTCCTTACAGAAGTGGAAAGAAGGGATTTTGTGATCAATCAGTTACGTGAAATCTATTCTACACTACGGCTCTATACAGATGGTTTCGATGATTCTAATCGTGCCTATCGCTCGTTTGTTATGGGAAAAACAACATTGTAGGCATACTCGAAGAAGAGCTAACTGAGAAAGATATATCGTTGTTAACGGCTTTCCTAACACCGTATACAATTCATACGCCTATACCTTCAGAACAAGAAAGAAGATGGAGACGGCTAATTCATTCGACTGAAGATGTTTCATTGAATAGTCCTTTTCGATTTGTCTACTTCTCTATTAAGCAAACACAATTTGATGCAATGTTGTTGAAAGATGTGTTGCATGATTTTTTCGGTAAACCTGTCCCTATTGTATGGCTGAATGATCATGAAGGTCTGAAAATTGACGAGCAAGTAAACGAACGTGAAGATATTTCGTTTGAAGAGCTAATAGACATATTAATGAGTGATCTATACGTCACAATTAAATTGTTCGTTGGACCTTTTAAACATAGACGTGAAGAGGTCAACCCTTATTACCATTCAGTTATTCGTGACGCTGCGCATGTGTTTTCTATTTCTGACAAAAGGGTTGTCACGTATGTAGATGCCATTCCTTTTTTACTCATTAGTCAGCTTGCACAACAGCAAAGCAACGAAATGGTGGAATCAGTTCCACAAGAATTTTTGGAAGACAAGGAAACATTGTCGATGCTCGAGACTTTTTTTTACTGTAATTTAAATAGTTCTGAAACAGCTAAAGTATTACATTTGCATCGCAATAGTTTACAGTATCGATTGGATCGATTTGTTGAAAAAACAGGCATAGACGTGCGCGAATTCCAACAGGCGTTAACGGTTTACTTAGCGATTTTGTCACTGAAGGAAAGCTAAATAGATAGATTTCGTCAACATGCACAAAGTTTAAAAGGAACTTTGTGCACTATTGTCATTACGAATTACGGCCGATTACCGTATGCTTATAACAAAGAAAGAAAGCGTTTACATAAAATTGGGGGAATTACTATGACAGGCTTGAAATTAGTAGGAATCAAAAAAAGTGTACGATAAAAATGTCGTTTCAGTTCATGACTTTAATTTAGAAATTAGAGATTAGAGATAAAGACTTTTTAGTATTAGTAGGTCCATCAGGGTGTGGTAAAACAACAACACTTCGAATGATTGCGGGGTTAGAGGAAATCTCAGAAGGGGATCTATTCATTGGCGATAAAAGAATGAATGATGTGCAGCCAAAGGATCGAAATATCGCAATGGTATTCCAAAACTATGCATTATATCCGCATATGAATGTGTTTGATAATATGGCGTTTGGTTTGAAATTACGTAAGTTTAAAAAGGATGAAATTAAAAAGCGAGTTGATAATGCGGCAGAAATTTTAGGGCTTGAAGAATTATTAACGCGTAAACCAAAAGCATTATCAGGTGGTCAACGTCAGCGAGTAGCATTAGGACGTGCAATCGTTCGTGATGCTGAGGTATTCCTAATGGATGAGCCACTATCGAATTTAGATGCAAAGTTACGTGTGCAAATGCGTGCGGAGATTCAAAAGTTACATCGTCGATTACAAACAACAACGATATATGTTACGCATGAACAGACGGAAGCAATGACGATGGCAACTCGGTTAGTTGTTATGAAGGACGGGCTTTCAACAAGTCGGCGCTCCGAAAGAAGTATAAGATGAGCTGAATAATGTTTTTGTAGGTGGTTTCATAGGCTCACTTGCCATGAACTTTATAAATGGGAAGTTAGAAGGCGATCACTTTGTCATGGGGGATGTGAAAGTACTCGTGCCTGAAGGAAAGTTGAAAATGCTTCGTGAACAAAATTATGTTGGGAAAGAAGTTATTCTTGGCATTCGTCCAGAAGACATCCATGATGAGCCGTTGTTCATCAATTTTTCTCCTGATACAGTGATTAAGGCGTCGATTGAAGTGGCGGAATTAATCGGTGCAGAAATTATTTTGTATTCTAAAGTAAATAATCAGGATTTTGTTGCACGTGTCGATGCGCGCTTTAATGTGGAAGCAGGCGAGAGCGTTGAGTTGTCGTTTGATTTGAATAAAGCACACTTTTTCGATTGTGAAACAGAGTTGCGCATAAAATAATAGTTTTTGTATGAGTGTCGTCACTTTTAGTAATGATGCTCATTTTTGGGTTTTGTACTAGAAATCGCTTTGTGATGGCTTAACGTATGAAGTCTACTGTCAGTGTTCCTCCTTCGACTCAAATTTGAATCCGCTTCAGTCGTTTGTGGTTTTTTACTTGAGATTTAGCTGTTTTAGGTATTGAGCACGCTGGAAATCATTTTTCGCTTTGTTATTGATTTTAAAGATAAAGTGGTTGGTTTTCTTATGTATCATTCGGTGATAGTAGAACTAGATGCCTACTGAGTATATCGAATAATGGTGGATGAAAAGTATCATGGTAAAGGTATTGGGAAGGCAACAACTCAGTTAATGCTTACAGAGAAGAGCAGATTACCCGATATGAACAAAGTTGAGTAGGCTATCATTCGAAAAACAGAGGAGCACATCATTTATATGCACGTTTAGGTTTTGTGGATAATGGTGATCGTTTTAGCGAGGAAATGGCTGTCGTCAACTATGTAAACATATAAGATAAATAGAAATACACTTTGAACTAAGATTGTTCAAAGTGTATTTTTTATGCCATAGTATTTGATTTGTTAAAAGGTATTCCGAAGCAGCAAGCACTTCTAGTTCTAAACTTTGTAAATGGCTCTTACATTAGTAGTAATGCGAAAGAGTAAAGGGGAGATCGCTTTGCTAATCGATGGTGTTTTTTCAGGTGGAGGGCTGAAAGGATTCGCTTTAGTAGGTGCTTACCAACTGTTAGAAGAGAAAGGTTACTCATTTCGACGGGTTGCTGGTACGAGTGCAGGGGCGATTTTAGCAAGTTTCATAGCGGCTGGATATACGGGTAAAGAAATTGAACAATTGTTAGATGAACAGGATTTTCAATCTTTATTGGACCCTCGCAAAACAATTCTTCCATTTGTCTTTGTTAAATGGTTGAGACTTTACTGGCAACTTGGTTTATACCAAGGAAAGGCATTGGAAAAATGGTTTATGGAGAAATTGGCTGCGAAAGACGTGTACACTTTTGGAGATTTGCCTAAAGGTAGTTTAAAGATTGTTGCGTCAGATTTAACAAATGGCAAAATGATGGTGTTACCTGATGACTTAGAAACGTATGGCTTGTCGGGAGATTCTTTTTCGGTTGCCCATGCGTTACGAATGAGTTGTGGCATACCGTTTTTCTTTGAACCTGTTCAACTAAAGGCAAAAACGGGTGAGAAAATCATTGTGGACGGTGGTGTTTTGAGTAACTTTCCTTTATGGCTGTTCGATGATGATGCGGGGAAAAGGGAACGACCTGTATTAGGCATTAAATTAAGTCATCCACAAGAAGACATGCCTGCAAATCAGATTAACAATGCGTTGGATTTATTTGGTGCATTATTTTCAACGATGAAGGATGCGCACGACGAAAGGTATATCTCACGTAAGCACGAGAAGAACATTATTTTTATACCTGTGGAGGATGCCAGTGCAACTGATTTTAATATGGATGACGAAAAAAAAGAGGCGCTCATGCAAAGTGGGCGCAATAGTACAAAGCGATTTCTAAAAACATGGTGAATGATTTATAAAGTCATAATAAAAAAAGCCGGTCAACAAAGCGGTTAGCTTAATTGACTAGCTTTACTAATTTGACTCATTTCACTATCAAACGTAGACATATAGTTAGTATTCCCTTTCTGTTACTAACAGCAGTGAAAGATCTGACACTGTATTTATCTATTTGGTCATTACTTTAGACTGTTTCAAGAAAAGAATGATGACTTTGAATCCGCAAGTATACTACGTACAGTAGTAATCTAATTATAATAACTACTCAATGTCAATAGGTTCTACAATGGAAGTCAAATAGCCAATGAACGTCTGCGTATCTCGGTTTCCAGCAACAAAATAAATTCGGGATTTAACTGTAAATCTATTGCAATTGCGTAGGATTCCATTAACAGGTCATCGGGCAACTTCTTCATTCCATTACACCTCCTTGAGTTAGTTTGTTCTATTATGTGCCAGTGAACATACACTGGTAGGTGTCTTAGTTGTGTCTTTAATTTAACAGAAAAAGTTGTTTGGAACAACCGTTCGTTTATCCACAGTTAACAGTTGATAACTTGTGGTTAAAATGTGTATATCATGATTTATCTTAGATTTGAAAGGCGGTATAATGTTAGCAAAGTTATCCACAATCCGCTAAAGTGAAAATTTTGTCGAAAAGTTTTTTGGGATAATGTGGATTTTAGCTACTCTGAAATAACTATAAATGTTAATTGACATAATGTAAGGTAAAGAATTTTAAAAATTAGTTAAGGAGGAAAACCAATTTTTTGCGCGAATTGTGGCACGGAACAAGGGTTAGGTATGTTTTGTATGCAGTGTGGAGCAAGATTCGGTGAAGAAATTCCACAATCGAGAGTTGTTAGAAGTCGAAAAAAGAGTTCTATGATATCGGTAAAGAGCAAAGTGAAGGCGTATAGAGATTTTTGTTTCCACTACGTAAAGTATCCAGATGAGATTTTGAAAAGTGACAATCAGAAGTTTGGATTCGGGGTTACGACATTTCTTCTTATTATTTTATTTCTAGGGGTTGCAAACTATAAAATAAAACCAACGGATGTTGGTTTTATAACATCCATAGGAGAGGCATTTCTTTTTGTAGGGATGAATATTTTGCTTGCAGCTGCTTCACTTTATTTAATAAGTACACTCTTTGGGCCACCATTAGAAGGGAAATTAGTTGTCAGTATATATGGGACGTATTTGTTGCCAGTGATGTTGATGACGGTTATGGCAGCACTCCTAAGTATACTGAATTTGTTTTCAATTGTGGTTGTATTGCTAACGATCTCATTTCTGTATGCGGTGTTATTTCTTCCTATTTATATATTGATTCGACTACTTGTCCAGCAGTCCAACAACTTAATGCCAATTTATAGTTATATGTCGTACTTGGTATTATTCCATTCATTCTTTTTTCTATATATGAATATTGTATTGAATGCGAATATGACAAAGTTAATAAGTTGGCTGACGCAGTTTTAAACATAAAATCACTTTTGCATTTTTGAAACGAAAGAAAAATTGCGTTATTAGTACTGTAAAAGTATGAAGCGTTTAAAAAGAGTCAATTCGTTCAATTTGGATGAATTGACTCTTTTTCGTTTGGCTTTTTACGATATCTTTCTTATTCGTTCATGCAGTAGAAATCGCCATATTTGGGCTGAGTGTTAAGGTTTCTTGATTTGAATCATCGGGACACCACTCATTCATTATTTCAGACTTTATCTAGACTTTCCCGTTGATTGAAGTGCAAGGCGGCGACTTAGGCGGGAATAGCGGGACAGGTGAGATCCCGCAGTGGAGCGAATGCGACCGAGGAGGCTCACCGCTCGCCCGGCTGAACGCGTCCGCCTGGAACGGAAATCAACAATGATAGGAAAACCTAAATTAGTTGAGTTTCTTAGTGGACTCCATTTTTAATGTTGATTTTTTTATGTAGTAAACGGTTCAACACAATTAATAAAAGATAAAATTTATTTTCAACTTGAGCAGTTTTTAAGAATGGCGATATATTGCATATGTAAGCGTTTCCAACTTTAATAGAACATTTTAAATTGCTAGACTATTTAAAAAACACTGTTGACTCTTCGATTTATCCACGATATGATAGCAACAATCCAAATGAGTACGTGATTTTTTTCACATTCTTATGATAGTAAATGGACATCAATGTGAGTGACTTGATTAGGGGAGATTGCTATGAGAAGTGACATGATCAAAAAGGGAGTGGATCGGGCACCGCACCGAAGTTTGCTTTATGCAACGGGTGTCCGAATGAAAGATATGCATAAGCCGTTCATAGGTGTATGCAACTCTTATATCGATATAATCCCGGGTCATATGCATTTAAATAAATTTGCAGAGGTCGTAAAAGACGCGATTCGTGAAGCGGGAGGTATTCCATTCGAGTTTAATACGATTGGAGTAGATGATGGCATTGCGATGGGGCATATAGGAATGCGTTACTCGCTACCAAGTCGTGAACTTATTGCCGATGCCGCTGAAACAGTTATTAACGCTCACTGGTTTGATGGTGTGTTTTACATTCCAAACTGTGACAAGATAACCCCCGGCATGTTAATGGCTGCGGTTCGGACGAATGTACCTTCTGTTTTCGTTTCAGGGGGACCTATGGAAGGTGGTGTTTCGGCTACTGGTAAACCGCTTTCGTTAGTGTCTGTGTTTGAAGGCGTTGGTTCTTATAAACAAGGAACGATGACGGCGGAAGAATTACTAGATATTGAACAAAGTGCTTGTCCGACTTGTGGTTCTTGTTCAGGAATGTTCACTGCGAACTCCATGAATTCATTAATGGAAATGCTCGGTGTTACGATTCCAGGTAACGGTACGATTGTTGCAACCTCAGATGAACGTCATCGACTCATTAAAGAGGCTGCTGAACATTTAGTAAGAATGGTAAAAGAGGATGTGAAACCACGCGACCTCATTACGAAGGAAACAATCGATGATGCTTTTGCACTTGATATGGCAATGGGTGGTTCCACAAATACGGTTTTACATACACTAGCCATCGCACATGAAGCTGAAATAGACTATGATGTCCGTGAAATTAATGAAGTTGCTAAACGAATTCCGTATTTATCAAAAATTAGTCCAGCATCTGATTACACGATGCATGATGTACATCTTGCTGGTGGTGTCAGTGCCATTATAAAAGAGTTATGTGAAATTGAAGGTGCGGTGCATCCTGATCGTCTAACGATTACAGGTAAAACGCTGTACGATAATGTGAAAGACTCTCCGATTTTGAACGATCAAGTCATTCGACGTAAAGAAAATGCATACAGTCCAGTAGGCGGCTTGTCCGTATTATTCGGTAATATCGCTCCCGATGGCGGTGTTATAAAAGTCGGTGCAGTTGACGCATCTATAAAAGAATTTAGAGGAAAAGCCATTGTTTTTGAATCTCAGGAAGAAGCGCAAGAGGGAATCGATGATGGAACAGTTCAAGCAGGTCATGTTGTTGTCATCCGCTATGAAGGTCCAAAAGGTGGTCCTGGAATGCCAGAAATGCTAGGGCCAACAGCTGCGATTGCGGGCCGTGGCTTAGGAACAAAAGTAGCTTTAATAACAGATGGTCGATTCTCAGGTGCTTCTCGTGGTATCTCCATTGGACATATTTCACCGGAAGCAGCAGAAGGTGGGCCGATCGCTTTAGTGAAAAATGATGATATCATTTCGATTAATTTAACAGAGCGAACGATTGCTTTAGAAGTTTCTGAAAAAGATTTAACTGTAAGACGTTCAACACTAAAGCCTTTTGAACCGAAGATTAAAAAAGGATATCTCGCAAGATATTCAAAACTAGTGACATCTGCAAGCACGGGTGGCGTTATGAAAATTTAATAGTGAAAATCAATGATGGGGCAAAAGTAAACAGATTCGAGTATTCCCAGAGAGCCGGTCGTGCTGGAAGCCGGCAATACCACTGTTTACGATATCACTCCGGAGTGGATTGTTGAAATGGAGTCAGAGTAGGCAATCTCGGGCGTGTGTTACATAACATGCTCGTTAGCATCGAATAGACATTGTCTATTCACGAGGCGGCTTATTTGCCGTAAACAAGGGTGGTACCATGAAAGCTTTTTCATCCCTATGTAAAGAACAGGATTCTTTGCGTGGGGAGGGAAGGGCTTTTTTATTACAATCAAAAATGACTAGTAAGGAGGAGTTCGTTGATGAATGCTGGTGTTCAAGTAAAGCAAGTCGAGAACAATGTGGAGTCAGAGGAAGATATGGAGCTAGTCGTTAAACAGAAAGATGGGGCGGATTTACTAATTCAAGCGTTAAAAGATCAAGGCGTTGACGTGATATTTGGCTATCCAGGCGGAGCAGTGCTTCCAATCTATGATGCTCTGTATAAAAATCCGTTGAGACATGTTCTTGCGCGTCATGAACAAGGAGCAATCCATGCAGCAGAAGGTTACGCCAGAGTATCTGGTAAACCAGGTGTTGTGCTGGCGACATCTGGACCCGGTGCAACGAACTTGGTAACGGGAATTACAGACGCGATGATGGATTCGTTACCGCTTGTTATTTTTACTGGTCAAGTTGCTAGTACAGTAATTGGTACGGATGCTTTTCAAGAAGCGGATATCATCGGTATTACGCAACCAATAACAAAGCATAATTACCAAGTGAATGATGTAGCAGACTTTCCACGCATCATTAAAGAAGCATTCCATATTGCGTCTACCGGTCGACGAGGACCTGTTGTAGTAGACATTCCTAAGAACATCTCGACAGCGATTTTCACACCAACAGACGAAGAAGTCGAAGTGAATTTACCAGGTTACCAACCGACAACGACTCCAAATTACTTACAAATACAGAAGGCGTGTTTAGCAATAGCTGAAGGAAAGAAACCGCTCATACTTGCCGGCGCAGGTATTCTCCATGCGCAAGCAATGGAAGAATTGAAAGAGTTTGTAGAAACACATCAAATTCCAGTGACAAACACGTTGCTAGGGCTCGGAAGTATTAAAGGAGATCATGAATTATTTCTAGGAATGGCAGGTATGCATGGTACGTATGCAGCGAACATGGCTCTTAGTGAATGTGATGTTCTTCTCAATATTGGTGCTCGATTCGATGATCGACTAACAGGAAATCTAGCGACATTTGCACCCCATGCGAAGGTTATCCATATCGATATAGATCCTGCGGAAATCGGGAAAAATGTTCAAACTGAAATTCCCATTGTGGCAGATGCAAAAATCGCGTTGCAAACATTAGTGAAAAAGCAAAGCAAGTCACCTGAAACGACTGCATGGTTAGTTCATTTGCGTGAGATGCAAGCATCCTATCCACTTTGGTATGACGAGGATCCTAGCTGTGTATTACCGCAGCAGGCAATTGAAATAATCCATCGCATAACGGAAGGAAATGCGATTGTTACAACAGATGTTGGGCAACACCAGATGTGGGCTGCGCAATATTACTCGTTAAACAATCCAGATCATTGGGTAACATCAGGCGGTTTAGGCACGATGGGCTTTGGTTTTCCAGCGGCGATTGGTGCACAGTTAGCAAAACCGAACGCTAGAGTCGTTGCCATTGTAGGAGATGGTGGTTTTCAAATGACGACGCAAGAATTATCCCTTCTCCAAGAGATGCGTATTCCAGTGAAAATTGTCATTTTGAACAATGAAGTACTTGGAATGGTTCGGCAGTGGCAAGAGTCATTTTATGAAGGACGCTATTCCCAATCGTTAATACCTATTCAACCTGATTTTGTTAAATTGGCTGAAGCCTATGATATTAAAGGTTATCGAATTCAAACATTGGAAGAAGCGGAAACGGTTTTCAAAGAAGCATTATTATCAGATGAGCCTGTTCTGATTGATTGTCGCGTGAAGAAACATGAAAAGGTGTATCCAATGATTGCGCCTGGTAAAGGTTTACACGAAATGATTGGGGTGAGTCGTGAATGAAACGTGTGATTACTGTAACGGTTATCAACCAGAGTGGCGTGCTGAATCGTGTGACCGGCTTGCTGATGAAAAGGCAGTTTAACATTGAAAGTATTTCAGTCGGACATCTAGAACAACCGGGTATGTCAAAAATGACATTTATCGTCAACGTAGAAGAAGAACGCAAAATCGAACAGCTTGTGAAGCAGCTTCAAAAACAAATCGATGTCATTAAAGTAACGGACATCACTGACAAAGCAATTGTAATGCGTGAACTGGCACTGGTGAAAGTTATATCCCCTCCACACACACGCAGTGAAATTAATAGTGTTGTTGAACCTTTTCGCGCAACCGTCATCGATACGAGTAAAAATGTTGTCACCTATCAAATTGCAGGAAATCCAGATAAAATTGAAGCGTTTATTGACTTAGTTAGACCGTATGGCATTAAAGAATTATCAAGAACAGGTGCAACGGCATTTGTTCGGGAAACTCAAAAACTTCAATCACCACAACTGTCAATTTTAAAATAAAACCAAAATTAAAAGGAGGAACTAACAAATGGCTAAAATGTATTATAACCAAGATATCAATGAGGGACTTCTTCAAGATAAAACAATCGCAATCATCGGATATGGATCTCAAGGCCACGCACACGCACAAAATCTTCAAGACTCAGGATTTAAAGTTGTGGTTGGTGTGCGTGAAGGGAAATCATTTGAGCAAGCAAAACGTGATGGACTGCAAGTGAAAACTGTAGGAGAAGCTTCTAAATTGGCAGATGTCATTATGATTCTTTTACCGGATGAGAGACAAAAACAAGTGTACGAAAACGATATCAAGCCAGCTTTAACTGCAGGGAAATCACTTGTTTTTGCACATGGATTTAACGTTCACTTTGGTCAAATTAAACCACCAACAGATGTCGATGTATTCCTTGTCGCACCAAAAGGACCAGGACATCTCGTTCGTCGAACATTTGAAGCTGGCGCTGGTGTTCCGGCACTATTCGCTGTCTATCAAGATGTATCTGGTCAAGCGAAAGATGTGGCACTCGCTTATGCAAAAGCCATTGGTTCCGCACGTGGCGGTGTATTGGAAACGACGTTTAAAGAAGAAACAGAAACGGATCTATTTGGTGAACAGGCTGTATTATGTGGTGGGCTAACATCTCTTGTAAAGGCTGGTTTTGAAACATTAGTAGAAGCTGGTTACCAACCGGAACTCGCGTATTTTGAAACATTGCATGAAACAAAACTAATTGTGGATTTGATGTATGAAGGTGGAATGGCGGGAATGCGTTATTCAATTTCTGATACAGCAGAATGGGGTGATTTTGTATCGGGTCCACGCGTAGTAGATGCGGATACAAAAGCACGCATGAAAGACATTTTAACGGATATTCAAAGCGGTAAGTTCGCAAGAGAATGGATTGAAGAAGATGAAAACGGGCGACCGAACTTTAATCGCATTGAAGAACAAGAAGCGCAACACCCGATTGAAAAAGTAGGTCAACAACTTCGTGCGATGATGCCGTTTGTTAATGAAGGTGCGAAGACAAAAGAAGAGGAAGTGGTGGGGAGTGCGCAAAATTGACATCTTTGACACAACGCTTCGAGATGGCGAACAATCTGCAGGCATTAATCTCAACACCGCCGAGAAACTAGAAATTGCGCGTCAACTTGAAAAGTTTGGAGCGTCCATAATCGAAGCGGGATTTCCGGCTTCATCACCAGGAGATTTTGAAGCGGTTCAACAAATTGCGAATTTAGTAAAGTCTTCGACGGTTACAGGGTTGGCCCGTGCCATGAAGAGTGATATTGACACATCGTGGAATGCATTAAAAGGTGCAGAAGAGCCCCATCTACATTTGTTTTTGGCGACATCGCCGATTCATATGCAGTACAAACTTCAAAAGTCTCCTGAACAGGTAGTTGAGATTGCTGTAGAAGCAGTTAAGTATGCTCGTAAATTTTTCCCTTTAGTTCAGTGGTCAGCAGAAGATGGTTCACGCTCAGATCCGGACTTCTTAGTCAGAATAATTAATCAAGTTATTCAAGCAGGAGCGACTACGATCAATATTCCTGACACTGTTGGTTATTCTACACCTCAAGAATATGGTGCATTGTTTAAGTACTTAAAAGAAAATGTCACAGGAATTGAACGTGTGAAACTGTCAGCACATTGCCATGATGATTTAGGGATGGCGGTGTCCAACTCCATTGCAGCTATTGAAAACGGCGCAGACCAAATTGAGGGTACGATAAATGGCATCGGCGAGCGTGCAGGAAATGCTGCATTAGAAGAGATTGCTGTAGCACTGCATATACGAAAAGACTTCTATCATTTAGAAACAGGAATTAATTTAAACGAAATTAAGCGTACTAGCCAATTGGTTAGCCAATTGACCGGGGTTGTTATTCAACCGAATAAAGCGATTGTCGGTAAAAATGCTTTTGCTCATGAATCAGGAATCCACCAAGATGGAATGCTGAAAAATAGGCAAACCTATGAAATTATTACACCAGAGTTAATTGGCGAAAAGACTGAACCGTTAGCTTTAGGTAAACATTCTGGTCGCCATGCATTTAAAGATCGCGCAATTTCGATGGGCTTTGCGTTAACTGAAGAAAAGCTAAACGAGGCCTTCATCGAATTTAAGAAGTTAGCAGATCGGAAAAAAGAAATTTCAGAAGATGATTTGTTTGTCCTCTTCACTGAACGGCAGATTGAATATAAAGATGTTCCGATTTATAAGTTAGAAAGTGTTCAGCTACAATACACAACCGACAACACTCCTACCGCGACGGTTTCCGTGCTTGTACCTAATGGGCATTCTGTTACGGTTTCAGCAGCAGGTTCAGGGTCAGTGGAAGCAATTTTCAATACGCTGGAATTACTTGTGAATGATGAAGTTCACATCCGTGATTATCGCGTTACATCGATTAGTAAAGGTCGAGATGCATTAGGTGAGGCAGTCGTAAATTTAAGCATTAACGGTCAAGTATCCATTGGACGTGACGTTGCCCAAGATGTGTTGGAAGCTTCTGCAAAAGCATATTTAAATGCCATTAATCGTCAACTTATTGCGAGTCGTGTAGGTCTACAAGAAAGTGTTAATTAATAGAAAAGCAGCTACATTAAAATGAATAAGGAGGAGAAGTTCAATGGAAAAGAGAGTAGCAGTTTTACCTGGAGATGGAATTGGTCCAGAAGTAACTGAAGCAGCAGTAAAGGTGTTGGAAGTGATTGGACGTCGTTTCAGTCATACATTTCACGTATCGTATGGTTCCATTGGTGGTGCAGCAGTTGATTTGTTTAGCAATCCTTTACCCGCAGAAACTGTAACACTTTGTGAAAGTAGTGATGCTGTGCTTCTCGGAGCAGTCGGAGGGCCTAAATGGGATAACAACTCATCTGAGTTACGTCCCGAAAAAGGGCTGTTAGCGATTCGTAAGCACTTCGATTTATTCGCAAATCTTAGACCAGTAAAAGCTGTCCCATCTCTACTTCATGCTTCCCCTTTAAAAGAAGAAGTGGCAAAAGATGTAGATATGCTAATTGTTCGAGAATTAACAGGCGGTTTATATTTTGGAGAGCCAAGTCGTAGGACGGACAAATCAGCAGTGGATTCACTTGTTTATACGCGTGAAGAAATTGAACGAATCGTGGAACGGTCATTTGAAATTGCCCGATTACGTAGTGGTAAAGTTGCTTCTGTCGATAAAGCAAATGTTCTTGAATCGAGCAAGTTATGGCGCCAAATCGTAGAAGAAAAGAAAAAAGCGTATCCAGATGTTGAAGTCGAGCATATGCTCGTTGACTCCACTGCCATGAAACTGATTACGAATCCTGCGCAATTTGACGTCATTGTAACAGAGAATATGTTCGGTGATATTTTAAGTGATGAAGCCTCTGTTATAACGGGTTCATTGGGCGTTTTACCTTCGGCGAGTATGGGGCATGATGGCTTCGGCCTTTACGAACCAGTACATGGTTCAGCACCAGAAATTGCTGGTTTAGGATTAGCGAATCCAGCGGCAGCTATTTTATCGGTTGCGATGATGTTGCATTATTCTTTTAACATGAAAGCTGAAGCAGCTGCAATTGAAGAAGCAGTGAATACTGTATTTGAAGACGGATTTTACACAGCAGATCTTGTAGAACCAGGTCAACGCGTTTTATCGACTCGAGAGTGGACATCTAAAGTGTTGGATGAATTGGATGTGCAATCTGTTTCAAACAGTATTATGTTTTCTTATGTTTGATTAAAAAAACAGTAACTTTGAATGAGGGGAGAAGTGCTGATGGCGCAAAATATAATTGAAAAGATTTGGGAACGTCATATTGTCTATGAAGAAAAGGGGAAACCTGATTTACTCTATATTGACCTTCATTTATTGCACGAAGTAACTTCTCCTCAAGCATTCGAAGGGCTTCGTCTAGCAAATCGGACTGTTCGTCGACCGGATCTATGTTTTGCTACGATGGATCACAATGTTCCAACGCGTGATCGAACAACGATTAATGACCCAATTGCGCGAAAACAAATTTCAACATTACAAGTTAATTGTGATGAATTTGGGATTCCGTTAGCGAATATAGAACATCCAGATCAAGGCATTGTCCATATTATTGGCCCCGAACTTGGTTTAACACAACCTGGAAAGACAATCGTTTGCGGTGATAGTCATACGTCAACACATGGTGCGTTTGGTGCAATTGCGTTTGGAATCGGAACAAGTGAAGTTGAGCATGTACTCTCCACACAAACATTATGGCAAGCAAAACCTAAAACGATGGAAATTCGGGTTAATGGCACAGTCGGTTTCGGTGTAACAGCAAAAGATATCATATTGGCAATTATAGCTAAATTCGGTATCGATATCGGAACGGGACATATCGCTGAATTTACAGGTGAAGCGATTCGTAATTTAACAATGGAAGAACGGATGACCATTTGTAATATGTCCATTGAAGCGGGAGCGAAAGCAGGTTTGATCAGTCCGGATGGGACCACAGTCGCTTATTTAAAAGGCAGGCGGCATGTGCCAAAAGATGATAAGACGTTTGGCCAAGTAGCGAGTGAGTGGTTATCTCTTGCCACTGATGAGGATGCAACGTATGACCGAGTTATTGAAATTGATGCGACGGAAATAGAGCCATTCGTTACTTGGGGAACAAATCCATCGATGGGTTCTGGCATTTCATCTAATGTACCAGTTGCTGCAGATTTCAATTCAGAATCAGATAAAGAAGCATTGCGAAAAGCACTTCAATATATGGACTTAAACGAAGGTGAGCCGTTGACTGGTATCGCTATTCAACATGTATTCATTGGCTCTTGCACAAATGCACGCTTAAGTGATTTAAGAGCAGCCGCAAAGGTAGTTGAGGGTAAAAGAGTGCATCGCAATGTTACAGCAATCGTTGTGCCAGGCTCACGTTCAGTCAAGAAAATAGCAGAAGACGAGGGCTTGGATCGTGTATTCCTTGATGCTGGTTTTGAATGGCGTGAATCTGGCTGTAGCATGTGTCTAGCGATGAATGACGATGTAGTTCCTGCTGGCGAGCGTTGTGCATCTACTTCTAATCGGAACTTTGAAGGTCGGCAAGGAACGGGTGCACGAACACATCTAATGAGTCCAGCAATGGCGGCAGCAGCAGCAATCGCTGGTCACTTCATAGACGTGCGGGAGTTGCAGTCAGTCGGAGGTGGATTAAACCGATGAAACCTATCAATAAAGTTACAAGTGTTATTACACCTTTAGACAGAAAAAACGTAGATACAGACCAAATTATCTCAAAAGAATTTTTAAAACGAATTGAACGCACTGGATTCGGTGAATTTCTCTTTTACCATTGGCGTTTCGATGAGGATGGCAATGAACAAGAAGACTTTGTTCTGGCCGATAAACGTTATTCAACATCTCAAATTCTAGTGGCACATGAAAACTTCGGTTGCGGCTCGTCGCGTGAGCATGCCCCATGGTCTATCCTTGATTACGGTTTTAACGTAATCATAGCTCCAAGTTTTGCAGATATTTTCTATAACAACTGTCTGAAAAATGGTCTCCTCCCAATTACATTAGAAGTTGAAGAAGTTGAGGAGTTGTTATTAAAAGGACAAAACGCTGCATACACCGTAACCGTTAACCTTGAAAGTGAGACGGTTACAGGAGAAGACGGTGTTGCTTACTTCTTCAGCATCGATTCCTATTATAAACAAATGTTGTTGAATGGATGGGATGAAATCTCGTTAACGTTCCAATATGAATCACATATTAAGAAGTATGAAGAACAACATATATAAAGATTGATTAGATCCTGTTTCGCAATTGTGCGAAGTAGGATTTTTTTGTGGGGTGGGGGTTTCGGGCGGAGTGAGTTACTTTACGGGCGCTATTTTACTTTTATGGTCGCTTGAGCGATGTTATCGGTCGCGCTGCGAGATATACGGGCGAATGAGAGGGTTTTTCGGGCGGAATGATTCGCTTTACGGGCGCTATTTTTCATTTACGGGCGAATGAGCGATGTTATCAGGCGCGATGCGAGATATACGAGCGAATGAGAGGGGTTATCGGGCGGAGTGAGTTACTTTACGGGCGATATTTCAGTTTTACGGTCGCTTGAGCGATGTTATCGGGCGCGCTGCGAGATATACGGGCGAATGAGAGGGGTTTTCGGGCGGAGTGAGTTACTTTACGGGCGATATTTTACTTATACGGTCGCTTGAGCGATGTTATCGGTCGCGCTGCGAGATATACGGTCAAATGAGAGGGGTTATCGGGCGGAGTGAGTTACTTTACGGGCGCTATTTTTCATTTACGGGCGCTTGAGCGATGTTACCGGGCGCGCTGCGTGATATACGGGCGAATGAGAGAGTTTATCGGGCGCGCTCGTTCACTTTATGGGCGCTATTTCACTTTTATGGACGCTTGAGCGATGTTACCGGGCGCGATGCGAGATATACGGGCGAATGAGAGGGTTTATCGGGCGGAGTGATTCGCTTTACGGGCGCTATTTTTCATTTACGGTCGCTTGAGCGATGTTACCGGTCGCGCTGCGAGATATACGGGCGAATGAGAGGGGTTTTCGGGCGGAGTGATTCGCTTTACGTGCGCTATTTTTCATTTACGGGCGAATGAGCGATGTTACCGGTCGCGCAAAAAAATCACTCGATCTTTTAATTTTAAATAATATCCCATTGACAAGGAAATCGAACAATTGGTATAGTATGTGTAACCGGTTACACATACTTAGATTGAAATCACCATACGATAGTTGAAAGGGTGAAAGCGATGGCTAATATACGCGATGTTGCAAAAGAGGCAGGTGTTTCTGTTGCAACTGTTTCACGCTTTTTAAATAAGAAAGGTTATGTTAGTGCTGAAGCTGGAGAAACTATTAAAGTGGCGATTAAGCAGTTGAATTATACGCCCAATCTTGTGGCGCGATCGTTGAGCACGAAACAGACGAATTTAATTGGGTTAATTGTTCCAGATATTATGAATCCATTTTTCCCTGAACTCGCTCGTGCGGTGGAAGATATAGCGCTGACGTATGATTATACGGTTGTTCTTTGCAATTCAGATGGAGACGTTGAGAAAGAAATTCGATATATTAATACATTAAAACAGAACTATGTAGCAGGGTTTATTGTGACGACAAATCAATTACAACTGGATCATTATCAAAACTTGGATGTGCCTGTTGTTGCATTGGACCGGACGATTGATGACGAAATTCCTGTTGTTTCATCAGACAATAAAGAAGGTGCTCGTCTAGGCACTGCGCATTTATTGGAACAGGGTTGTGAGCACATTGTGTTCATGCGTGGTCCAGATGGGCTTGGTCCAGCGGATGATCGACTCGCGGGTTATCTTGAAGCGATAGGCGGTAAAAAGATTACGAGTCATATCATTGAGAGTCCTTTTGATTTTGGGAAGTCTGAAAAAGTAGCAATGGAATTTTTACAAGAGCATCCAGAGGTAGATGGTGTTTTTGCGAGTAGTGATGTATCTGCTGCTGGGGCATTAAAAGCTGCACATGCGCTTGGGTTACGAGTGCCAGATGATTTGAAAATTGTTGGTTTTGATGGCATCTCGCTAGGTGAAATGCTAACACCGGGGTTAACAACTGTTGCACAAGATATTTATCGGATGGGTGCATTGGTTACTCGTATGCTTATCAAAATGATTGAAGGTATTGCGCTTGAAGAAAGAGACATTCAAGTTCCTGTTAAGTTGGTTAAACGCGGAACTACGAGGAGTGAGTGATGATGATAACGGTCGTAGGTAGTATCAATATGGATTTGGTTGTGCAAACAGATGACTTCCCGAAACTAGGTGAGACTGTATTAGGCACGCTGTATAAAACTGCTCCCGGAGGCAAGGGGGCAAATCAAGCTGTAGCTGCAGCACGTCTTGGTGGCCAAGTTGAGATGATTGGTTGTGTTGGTAGTGATAGTTTTGGTATAGAACTGATTACTAATTTAGAGGCAAATAAAATTGACGTCTCAGGTGTTAAAGTAAGTGCGGAATCTGCTTCAGGGATTGCCAATATATTGATATCCGATGGAGATAACCGTATTATCGTTGTGCCTGGTGCGAATCATGATTTGGCTCCTACGGTTATCGACGACATGCGTGGCACGATTCAAAATAGCTCGCTCGTTATGATGCAGTTGGAAATACCGATTCCTACGATTCTTCGAACATTGGAAATGTGTAAGGAGTTAGGAGTCCCAGTGTTACTAAACCCTGCACCTGCTGGAGGATTTAAAGCTGAATTTATGCCATACGTATCGTACTTAACGCCGAATGAGACAGAGTGTCAGCAGTTGTTCGGGGATAATTTAGAACAAGCGCTTGAGCTTTATCCGAATAAACTCATTGTTACATTAGGCAGTGATGGTGCTCGTTATTATGATGGTGAAAAACATGTTTTTGTCGCTGGTTACGCAACGACTGTTGTAGATACGACAGGCGCTGGAGACACTTTTAATGGCGCGTTCGCCTATGCCATCGTCAATGACTACAGCATAGAAAAAGCAGTTCAATTTGCAAATGTGGCAGCATCACTGTCTGTTGAAAAGTTAGGTGCGCAAGGTGGAATGCCGACAGTAGCTGCAGTGAATCAACGTTTAGGAAGTGTTGTGGAGTGAAAAAACGAGGGATATTAAATCGAGAACTAGCTGCAGTGTTTGCGAAACTCGGACATACTGATCAAATAACAATTGCTGATTGTGGACTTCCAATTCCGCAAGGTGTGACATGTATTGACTTGTCATTTCGAATTGGAAAACCTTCGTTCATAGAAATTCTAGATGCGGTCCTTGAAGATTTGGAAGTAGAAAATGCTATCGTTGCAGATGAACTATTGGACGCGAATCCTTCGCTTCATAAATACATTAGTGAAAAAGTTCCTTCAATCACCACCGTTACGCATGAAGCATTTAAACACATGACGAGCAATTCGAAAGTGATCATCCGAACCGGTGAGGCGACTCCTTTTGCAAATATCATCTTGCAATCAGGCGTTATATTCTGAAAGTGGGTGAAGAAGAATGATCGAAATGACAGGAATTTCAAAAGCATTCAACGGCAACAAAGTACTGACGGACGTTGAGTTTTCGGTTAAAAAAGGAGAGATTCACGCATTAATGGGTGAAAATGGTGCGGGGAAATCTACATTGATGAAAATTCTTACAGGAATCTACACACGTGATGCGGGCGAAATCAAAGTAAGAGGCGAACTCGTTGATTTCAAAAATCCGAAAGAAGCTGAGCGTGATGGAATAGCTGTCATTCATCAGGAGCTTAATATTCTTCCTGATTTAACGGTTGCAGAGAATTTATTCCTAGGGAATGAAAAGACTTTTGGGAAAACTGGCATCTTAAAGACAAAAGAGATGAATCGTGAAGCTAAAAAGATTCTAGCTGAACTTGGTTTGTCCATTGATGTTAAGACAGTAACTCGAGAGCTCTCAGTTGGAAAACAACAAATTATTGAAATTGCAAAGGCGATGTCTTCAAATGCTGAAGTCATTATTATGGATGAACCAACAGCGGCATTGACGGATCGAGAAATCGAAACATTATTTGAAACGATACGTGCTCTACAAGCAACAGGTGTTTCATTTGTCTATATCTCACATCGAATGGAAGAAATCTTCTCCATATGTGATCGAATCACAATTTTAAGAGATGGAAACTATGTCGGCGTTCGTGACATTCAATCGACTTCATTTGACGAAATCGTGCAGCTAATGGTTGGTCGTGAACTTGGTGAACGGTTTCCAGAACGAAAAGCAATCATAGGTGATGTCAAATTAGAAGTTAAAAACTTAGCAAGAAATGAGCATTTCAACAATGTGTCATTCCAATTGCACAAGGGCGAAGTTCTAGCCATTGCTGGTTTAATGGGAGCAGGGCGAACAGAAGTTGTTCAATCGCTTTTTGGTTATAAAAAATTGAGTGCGGGTGAAATCCTTTTTGACGGAAAAGCTGTATCGATTAAAACACCGTTACAAGCAAAGAAATTAGGCATCGGCTATGTGACGGAAGATCGCAAATCAGAAGGGTTAATTACAGAATTCACGGTTCGCGAAAACATGAGTTTGTCTAATTTAGAGCGTGTCTCTGCAAAAGGAATCATTAAGCATTCCAATGAACAAAAACTATACAGTTCAATGGTTCAAAGGCTTGGCGTAAGAACATCAGGACCCGAACAAGCCGTTAAGTCGCTAAGCGGTGGTAATCAGCAAAAAGTAGTTATTGCGAAGTGGCTAGGCATTGAGCCGGACGTCTTAATATTAGATGAACCGACACGCGGTGTAGACGTTGGTGCCAAAAAAGAAATATATACAATTATCAACGAACTAGCGGAGCGTGGCGTAGCGATCCTGATGATTTCATCAGAACTTCCAGAGATTCTAGGTATGGCAGATCGTGTTCTCGTGATGCACGAAGGAAAACTGACAGCAAATATTAAAAAAGAAGAAATGACACAGGAACGTATTATGCATTATGCAACCGGAGGTGACAAAATTGCTAAAAACTAATTCTCAATCATTGCTTCAGAAAATTGGTCCATTTATCGGTTTGCTTTTAATTGTCATTATTATTTCAATTATGAGCCCGAACTTCTTAACATTAAATAACTTGTTAAATGTTTTTAGACAAGTATCCATCAACGCATTGATTGCGTTCGGAATGACGTTTGTCATTTTAACAGGAGGTATTGATTTATCGGTAGGTTCAATACTAGCACTCACAGGTGCTGTAACTGCAGGATTAATGGCAGGTGGAACCGATCCAATGCTAGCAATGTTCCTTGGTTTATTGTTAGGTGCATTTTTAGGTGCAATCAATGGAATCATCATTGCAAAAGGAAAAGTTGCACCGTTTATTGCGACGTTAGCAACAATGACTATCTTCCGTGGATTGACGCTCGTTTATACAGAAGGTAGACCGATATCAGGTCTTGGTGATTCTCAAACATTTCAAATGCTAGGAAAAGGATATTTCTTAGGGATACCGGTTCCAGTGATCACAATGGCAATTGCATTCGGTATTTTGTATTTCATCTTGAAGAAAACAACATTTGGTAGACGTGTCTATGCAGTTGGTGGCAATGAAGAAGCTTCTAGATTATCAGGAATAAACGTAGATCGCATTAAGATATACGTATACTCGTTGACAGGTTTACTAGCGGCTTTATCGGCTTTAATTTTAACTTCTAGATTAAATTCAGCACAACCTACAGCAGGAAGTATGTTTGAATTAGATGCCATCGCAGCCGTTGTGCTAGGTGGAACTAGTTTAACTGGTGGTCGTGGTTGGATTGTAGGCACATTAATTGGTGCGCTCATTATTGGCGTACTAAACAACGGTTTGAATCTTATTGGTGTATCCTCCTTCTTCCAACAAGTGGTGAAGGGTGCAGTTATATTAGTAGCAGTTCTATTGGATCGTAAAAAAACAGCATAAGGAGATGATTGGTAATGAAGAAAATCACATTGGCACTAGTAATGTCCATCGTACTAATACTTGCAGCATGTTCAACAGACGCTCCAGGAAGCAAAAAGGAAACAGGCTCTAAAGGGGAAGGAAAAGACTTTAAAATTGGATTCTCTGTTTCTACATTAAATAACCCGTTTTTCGTTACATTGAGTGAAGGCGCAAAAGCTCAAGCAAAAGAAATGGGCGCAACAATTACAGTTGTTGACGCACAAGATGATGCTTCAAAACAAGCAAGTGACGTAGAAGACTTAATTCAACAAGGCGTGGATCTTATTTTGATCAACCCAACAGATTCTGAAGCAGTTGTTTCAACAGTACAATCAGCAAACGACGCTGGCATTCCAGTCATCACTGTTGACCGTAGTTCTGAAGGTGGAGAAGTTGTTTCACATATTGCATCCGACAACAAAGCAGGCGGCGAATTAGCAGGTGAATATTTACTTGAACTCGTTGGCGACAATGCAAAAGTTGTTGAACTAGAAGGAATCGCAGGATCTTCAGCAGCTCGTGACCGCGGAGACGGATTTAACACAGTTGCTAAAGATAAATTAGACATTGTTGCTAAACAAACAGCAAACTTTAACCGTGCTGAAGGGCTAACAGTTATGGAAAATATCCTTCAAGGAAACCCTGATATTAAAGGTGTATTCGCACATAACGACGAAATGGCACTTGGCGCTCTTGAAGCAATTGAAGCAGCAGGTAAAGACATACAAGTTATCGGATTTGACGCAACAGACGATGCTGTGAAATCAGTTAAAGACGGAAAACTAGCTGGTACAGTTGCACAAAAACCAGAACTAATCGGTAAAAAAGCTATAGAAGCAGCAGTAAACTCACTAAAAGGTGAAAAAGTAGAAGCTTCAATTCCAGTTGAATTGGAATTAATTAAATAATAATACAGATAAGCAAACCTCCAAGGATATTTCCTTGGAGGTTTTGTGTATATGGGCGCAAATCGATATTTACGGGCGAAGTGACTCACTTTGCGGGCGGAAAACAAAATTTACGGGCGATGTAACTCACTTTGCGGGCGAAAAATAAGATTTACAGGCGATGTGACTCACTTAGCGGGCGCGAAACAAAATTTACGGGCGAAGTGACTCACTTTGCGGTCGCAAAGTAAAATTTACGGACGATGTGACTTACTTTGCGGTCGCGAAATAAGATTTACGGGCGATGTGACTCAGTTTGCGGTCGTAAAATAAAATTTACGGGTGATGTGACTCACTTTGCGGTCGTAAAATAAGATTTACGGGCGATGCGACTCACTTTGCGGGCGCAAAACAAAATTTACGGGCGCTACAACTCACTTGCGGTCGCAAAACCCGATCTACGACCACGCGCGTAGAGTTACCAGCCAAAATACAATTACACAGGAAAAGGATCGAGCCAATGCTCGATCCTTTTTCGTATCAAAAACCTAGTACTCTTCGTAATTCTGGCATATATGTTTGGCTGACGGGTAATTCGGTGCCGTCTTTTAGTAATAGTAGAAGATTGGATGTAATGTCACGTGAAATTCGTTGGATTGATTGGATATTGACAATGTATGAACGATGGATGCGGATAAATGACTTTGGTAATCGTAAATGTAGGTCTTTTAATGTGTGGTTTGTACTGTATTGTTGTCCTTCAGCATAGAACCATGTCTTTTTTTGTAAGCTTTCGATGTAGGTGACTTCGTCAATTGCAACCGGTATCCAATCGTCGTCGTTTTTTCCAGTTAAGTATTGGAAGGGTTCATTTCGCAATACGTGATAGTTAGCAGGGAGAATGACAATTAGAGCAGCGGGTTTACCAGCCAGTACAATGGGATATCCGATGCCATAGTAAGGAACACCGTAAAGTGTTTCATCCATTAAGACATCTATTTTTGAACGGTCAGTAATTACGCGTTCTGCTAAACTACCAGGGCGCACATTTTGACCTTCGCGTAATCGAATGTCGTGTAAACCTGTGTGGTAGTAAATGTAGCGGTCGTCTACTGCTATAGCCATTGAAGCGTCTTTTGGAATCCAGTCTTCTATTAATGAAGCATACTGTTGAAGTTCTTTTTTCTCCACTCACAATTCCCCTCCATATGAAACTTTTATTTCGAATAAAATAAACTTTCTGATTTCGTCGCTCTCTTTTTGGTTTTATCCTAAAAAAAGATACTTTCATCGAATTATTGTGACAATTTAAATTCTCTGTTATATATTACTATATAACAACTCCTACTGTTATGAAACAGCTTATTGTTTTTTATGCTAACAGCGGAGCTATTATCTACTAAAATTGGAAGGTGTGAATGAATATTGACTAGACAAGAACAGATTGAACAATTGGAGAAAAGTTGGGCCGAAGATAAAAGATGGCAAGGGATTGAACGAGGTTATTCAGCGGAGGAAGTTGTAAAGCTTCGCGGGTCAGTACAGATTGAACACACTCTTGCAAAGCGTGGAGCAGATCGCTTGTATAAGTCTCTGCAAGAAGAAGATTTCATTAATGCGTTAGGTGCTCTCACGGGAAATCAGGCAGTACAACAAGTAAAAGCGGGTTTAAAAGCAATCTATTTGAGTGGTTGGCAAGTCGCGGCTGATGCAAACCTTTCAGGTCAAATGTATCCTGACCAAAGTTTATATCCAGCAAATAGTGTACCCTCTGTAGTAAAGCGCATTAACCAAGCGTTGCAACGCGCAGATCAGATTGACCATGCTGAAGGTCGTGAAGACGGTTTTGACTGGTTCGCACCAATTGTTGCGGATGCAGAAGCAGGTTTCGGTGGTCCGTTGAATGTTTATGAGTTAATGAAGGGCATGATTGAAGCAGGAGCAGCAGGTGTTCACTTAGAAGACCAGCTCGCATCTGAGAAAAAATGTGGTCACTTAGGTGGTAAAGTGTTACTACCTACACAAAATGCGGTTCGTAATTTAATTTCAGCACGTTTGGCAGCGGATGTTCTTGGAGTACCAACGCTTCTAATTGCAAGAACTGATGCAGATGCAGCTGATTTGATTACGACTGATATCGATAAAAGAGATCATGCATTCATTACAGGAGATCGCACACCAGAAGGTTTTTTCAGAACAAAGCCTGGCATTGAGCAAGCAATTGCACGTGGGTTAGCGTATGCGCCTTATGCAGATTTAGTTTGGTGTGAAACTTCACATCCATCATTAGAAGAAGCACAGCAGTTTGCAGATGCAATTCATGCTAAATTCCCTGGGAAAATGCTTGCATATAACTGTTCACCTTCATTTAACTGGAAAGCGAATCTGGATGAAGAGACGATTGCGAAGTATCAAGTAGAGCTTGGTAAGATGGGCTATAAGTTCCAATTCGTAACGCTTGCTGGATTCCATTCATTAAATCACAGCATGTTTGAACTGGCACATGACTATAAAGACAATGGTATGGCTGCATATTCTAAATTACAGCAAGCTGAGTTTGCGATTGAAGATAAAGGATACACAGCAACTCGTCACCAACGTGAAGTAGGTACTGGTTACTTTGATGAAGTATCTCAAGTTATCTCGGGTGGTCAATCATCTACAACAGCAATGAAAGGTTCAACAGAAACCGCGCAATTTGTTTGAAATGAAAGATGACTGGATCTCATACAACGAAGGGAGGGTGGAGTGTTTTCATCACTTACTTCAGCAGTTTAGTCATTTTGATGTCTGCCACAGCCAAGTGAAAAAACTAAAATGAAAACGGAGGAGATCCATTATGAAACAGACGACAATGAATGAGAAACCTAAAAAAATCTGCCGCGAGTGTGGCTGTGAAATTATTGAGCAAGTCGAATCTCCACTATTTGAATGTGAGCGTTGTATTGGAACGAATGAAGAATAAATTGTAGTAGAGCTTTATGAGCAATACAGTGAGCCTTCAATTTAATGTCAATAAAAAACCGCTATTCTTATGAATAGCGGTTTTTAAAAGCATTTATATAACTTTCCTTTAGAAGTCTGCTATTTCTCTCAAATTAATACAGCGCGTTTAACGATATCTTCCCAAAAGTCTGTACCGGCAGTGATTTTTTCTGTATCAAAATCAACATAATACACGGCATCCGTTTTTTCACTTTCTTAAAGCTTGAAGGAATACTCTTCGTCATTAGGACTTTCCCCATTATTAAAAAGACTTCGCGAAGGTGAATTTGCAACTGTTTTTGTGAGGAAAATAAAACTTACATTCTTTATCTCACCATCGATTTCAATTGACAAAGGAAATGTACTGTTTTCACACGCATAGCTTTTATATTCATCACAAATCAAAAAGTAAGTGTATTCAAAGTGACTACACTTACTTTAATTTCTTGTAGTATTCATTTAAGTCCGCTATGTCTCTAACCTTACCTAATTACAATAGTAGTAATCCATTTAAAAGGAAGTAGTAAGGAAATTCATTTCCCTACTACTTCCTTTTTGATTTGACTAGCGAGATCTGGTTTGTCTGTAAATATTCCATCTGCTCCAAGCATAAGCATAGTGTAGATTGTTTGTGGGTCATTCACCGTATATGGATGGACATGCAA
>JARIDO010000040.1 GCA_029263895.1 Sporosarcina sp. | reverse complement strand
ATTTACGGGCGCGCGGCGTTTGCTTTCGGGCGATATCACCCATTTACGGGCGCGCGGCTCTTGCTTTCGGGCGATATCACCCATTTACGGGCGCGCGGCTATTGCTTTCGGGCGATTTCTTCGATTTACGGGCGCGCGACATTTGCTTTCGGGCGATATCTTCGATTTACGGGCGCGCGGCTCTTGCTTTCGGGCGATATCACTCTTTTACGGGCGCGCGACGTTTGCTTTCGGGCGATTTCTTCGATTTACGGACGCGCGGCGTTCGCTTTCGGGCGATGTCAACCATTTACGGGCGCGCGGCGTTTGCGTACGGGCGGTATCACACACTAACAGGCGCGCGCACGTAAATGGTTGATATCGCCCGAAAGCAAACGCCGCGCGCCCGTAAATTGATGAAATCGCCCGAAACCAAACGTCGCGCGCCCGTAAATCGAGGAAATCGCCCGAAAGCAAACGTCGCGCGCCCGTAAAAGAGTGATATCGCCCGAAAGCAAACGTCGCGCGCCCGTAAATGGGTGATATCGCCCGAAAACACCCTTCGATTCAAATGATCTATTAACTCAATCGCGTACTAAACAGGCTTCGTTTTGTTGAAGTAGAAGTGAGTCTAATGCTTGATTTAAATCGGCTAGTAAATCATCTACGTCTTCAATGCCGACTGAAAAACGTAGTAGCCGGTCACAAATTCCACGACGATTTCGTTCTTCAATTGGTATATCTGCATGTGTTTGAACTGTTGGATATGTAATGAAGCTTTCGACTCCACCTAGACTCTCGGCAAATGCAATGAGCTGTAATGATTTTAAAAATGAAGGTACATAAGAAGCTTCTTGAAGTCTAAAGGATAACATACCACCTGCGCCAGGATAGAGTACATCTGTAATAAGTGGATGGTTTTCGAGAAAAGGTATGATCACTTTTGCGTTCTCGTCATGTTGCTTCATGCGTATGTGTAGAGTCTTTAACCCACGAATGATTAACCAAGAGTCAAAGGGGGATAGGACGGCTCCAGTAGAATTGTGGTTAGTCGCCAATATGCTGCTTACTTCTGGATCTTTCGTTATAACTAATCCCGCGAGTACATCATTATGTCCACCAATATATTTAGTCGCGCTGTGGACAACGATGTCTGCACCTAATTCGATTGGACGTTGGAAGTAGGGGGTATAAAAAGTATTATCAATAATTAATAATAGGTTGTAATCTCGAGCAATCGTTGCATAATTAGAAATATCGATTTCATGCATAAGTGGATTTGTTGGTGTTTCAATGAAAATAGCTTTTGTTTTAGATGAAATTTTTGATGTCACAACATTACTATGTGTGAAGTCCGTATATATCGGTTTAATAGAATAAGCTTTTGCGTATTGAGCAAATAAACGGTAGGTACCGCCATATATATCTTCAGGTACAATGATTTCATCTTCAGAAGAGAAGAGGGATAGCACTAATTGTATGGCTGCCATGCCTGAGCTACAAGCAAAGCCAGCATGGCCTTTTTCTAATTTTGCAATTCCTTCTTCAAGCAGTGAACGTGTTGGATTTTTTGTGCGTGAATAGTCATAACCGGTGGAAAGACCTAAGCCGCTATGCTCGTATGCCGTAGATAGATAGATTGGCGGATTGACAGCACCCGTTTTTTCATCACTTCGATTTCCTATTTGTACTAGTGTTGTAGCAAGTTTTTCATTTGACATTATGACAACTCCTCATATTATAGTAATCAAAAAAGACCCTCTCGCTAAGAAGAGGGTCCCTGAAATCGAACACATTATCTTCTTATCTCTAAGGTGAAATCGTCACCTTTTGGAGTTAGCACCATTACATGATACATGCTGGTTGCTGAGACTTCGTAGGGCCAAATCCCTCCGTCTCTCTTAATAAGAAAAGAATATTAAATTGTTTGATAATTCATACAGTTAACAATATCACGCATTTTACAGCAATGCAAGTGGTTTTAAATGTTTTTAATTGTTGCGTATGCTTCCAATGCACGATTTCTAGCAAAAGAATGCTCTACCATAGGCAAAGGATAAGTAGATCCAAGTTGTATGTCTGCTTGTTCAAGAATTTCGATTGGTGCTTCCCAAGGACGGTGGATATGTTTGTTGGGAAGGGCTTGTAATTCGGGTATCCATTTTCGGATATAGTCCCCTTTGGAATCGAATTTTTCACTCTGTATGATCGGATTGAAAATCCTGAAATATGGTGCAGAATCGATACCACTTCCTGTTACCCACTGCCATCCCATTGCATTTACTGCGATATCTAAATCTACAAGCGTTTCCTTGAACCAGTCATGTCCATCTTTCCAAGAAATAAGTAAGTGTTTAACCAAAAATGATGCAACAACCATTCGAACTCGATTGTGAATTGTGCCGGTTTCCCATAATTCTCGCATTCCTGCATCTACAAGGGGATAACCGGTAAGTCCTTTTTTCCATCGATTAAAATCCTCGGTCGAAGTTCTCCATGGAAAAGACATAAATCGATTTCGTAATGGTAATTGATCAATTTTTGGAAAGTGGATAAGCTGATGGTATGCAAATTCACGCCAGACAAGTTGTCTCATAAATGCTAGAAGGGATTCGTGGACTAGGGGCTCATCTGAAGCTTCTGATAATGTTTTTGCAGCATGCCAAACCGCTTTTACACTAAGATCGCCGCTTGCGAAATAGGGCGACAGTAAGGAGGTGCCCAAGGCGAATGGAATATCGCGATCCTTAACGTATCTTTCAGGTTCGAATGTTGAGAACGCTAACCATTGATTTATACCGTTTTGTTCACCAGGCATCATGTGACCATTTAATTTAGTGGTCCAATTTCCAGAAGGAACTAATTTTAATTCATCAATATGTAGGGAACGATATTTTGTATCGCTTCCAACCATGTCTAAAGGGATTGGCAGTGGTGGATTTACAACTTCTTGTTGTACCCTTTTCCAAAAGGAAGTAAAAACTTTATAAGGTTCGGCTTTCTGATTTAAAATGAATTCAGATGGAAATAGGAGATGGCTATTGTAACTGCGTATGTCGAAGCCTTGCTGTGTTAACCGTTTTGCTATCTCGTTGTCTCTATAAGCAATTGAAGGCTCGTATCGTGAATTGAAGAAAACTGCATCAGCTTCTGTTTCACTAATAAATTCGGTTAAAACTTCAAAACTTCTACCGGAACGAACAGTAAGATTAAGGCCATGTTCCGCTAATCGTTGTTTTAATGAATGTAGAGAATGGTGTAGCCAACATTTAGAAGCGGCAGAATCTTTATATTCAAACTCTTCTTCTTCCGACCAAATGTATAGGGGGAGAACAGTACCTTGAAGTACTGCTTCCCAAAGGGCGGGATTATCATGTACTCGTAAATCTTTTCTAAACCAAACAATGATTTTTTTCACTAGAAATCGCCCTCCATAAATGATTGAAACTAATTTTAAATGAGGGTATTGTCTAGTGCTAATACGCCATCTGTCATTTTAAATACTTTGTCGCAATAACTAGTTAACCTAATGTCATGTGTTACAACAATTGTTGTGGTGTTTTTATTTTTTGTCTCGTTTTTTAATATATCCATCACTTCGTAAGCTTTGTCCGAATCAAGGGAAGCTGTTGGTTCGTCAGCCAAAATGATTGATGGATTACTATACAATGCTTTGGCAATTGCAACGCGTTGTCGTTCCCCCCCAGATAAATCTGCCGGGTATTTATTTTGTAAATCTTCGATTCCTAGATCTTTACACAATTGTTTTAGTTCACTATCAGTCATATTGTCTTTCTTTACTTTATCTAATAATTTAAATTGATTATGAACAGTAAGAAATGGGATGAGATTAGATGCTTGTAAAATAAAGCCGATTTCCTTCAATCTGATTTTAGATCTACTTTTTTCATTCAGTGAAGTTATGTTTTGTTTATTGATAGTAACATCCCCTGAAGTAGGGGATAGTAAACCTCCAATGATTGTCAATAATGTGCTTTTTCCAGAACCAGAAGGTCCGATAATTGCTATTAATTCACCGCGGTCAGCTTTAAAGTTCGTTTCCTTTAATGCATCCACTTTTTTATGTCCCGTACCAAAGGATTTTTGGACGCTATTCAATTCAAGAACAGTCATATATTATCCTCCTATCGCTTTTAATGGATCGATTTTGACAATTGTTAGCACTGAGAAAACAGCGCCTGCAATTGCTACAATTACGAGTACTAATCCGTTGAGAAGCATTTTAACGAGATCAAATGATACCGGTACAGCACTTGGAAGAAATGCGCCTGTCAATAATGTTAAAGCGAAACCGATAGTTACTCCAACTGCAGCTAGTATAAACGTTTGTGCGACGATTGATTTGGAAAGGTAAGCATTAGAGATACCCTGTGCCTTCATAATTCCAAACATACTAATTTTTTGTACAGTTAACACATACAAGAAAATAGCGACTATGACTGCTGAGATTATAAATAAAAAGTAAATCATGAAGTTTAACGATAAACTCTGTTCTGTATATCCTGGTAAATTTTGAATGAATGTTTCAGTATCGACAATTTCAAGTGCTTCATTCGTTTTAATAGTTGATAAATCAGTTGATTGAATAACGATTGCATTTATCTGGTCTTTATTTACTTCAGCATAGTCACCGAATTTCACTGCATTTAATGTTTCTAAATTAGTATAAAGAACTGGTGAAGCATTAAAGCGCGCGTTGCTTGTGAATCCGACGATGGTTAGGCTGTCGTCACTAGAAGATAATTTGAGAATATCCCCCAATTTAAATCCTTCATCTTTGAGTGTATCACTTGCGATGACTTCATTAATTTCCGTGAATGATTTTCCATCAGTAATGTTTGGCATTAAAAATTCATCATCGTTTATGCCGAATATAGATACGTTTATTTTCATGTCATCTAAACGGGCGATTGTACTCATTTGACCGATCACAGCAATTTTATCGGTGTCGATTTCATCGACTTCACTAACGTCCATTGAAGATTGGTATAAGCTTTTGTCGGAGTCGTCAGTGAGTATGATTGCATCTGAATCCCACTTATCAACAGACTCCCGATTCATTTGTTGCAAACCATTGGCTAAGCCGGACAAAAAGAATACTAAATATGAAACTAGCATTAAGACGCCTATAATTAATGTGAAACGTAATTTGTTTTTTTTGATTTCATTCCAAGCAAGAAACATTCGAATCACTTCTTTCTTTAGTAAATTAAATTCAATTTAGTACTTTATTAATAACAGAAATAATACGTATTGTCAAAGGTTTGTAAAAGGTTGTATTGAAGTTTAAAAGAGCATAATTGCTGGAATGTTGTACGAAATTTAGAGACGTCCTTGTTTTTTTGTACAACGTGTAAAAACAAATCCAACTACATAACCGTATAAAGTATGACATGTAATCCAATAACTAATTGCAATTAAACTATTCAAGGGTGGCGTACGGTTAGAAAAAGCTGTAGTTGGATAAAGCAGAACCCCGACAAAGAAACAACAAATGACAGAAAAAAATATGATGACTTTGGCTTTTTTTAACTGAAGTTTTACAATTAAGAAATAAAGTATAATCGCCAAGCAAATAGAAACAATTAAATGTAAAATCACTTCAACTGACTCGCTGAACGAATAGTTTTTCAAAACAGGGATGTAATCAATATTAAGTAGTAATGTATATACTTTAACAGCTGTGAAATGCTCAATGAACTTCATTATAAGAGCTAAAAAAAGACCACTAATCATTCCAGCGATTATGCCTTGTATTATAATCGTTTTGTAAAGTGTTAACTTTTGCATTGGCAATTGTCTCAGCTCCTTCATTTTGTACTGTGTGTATTGAAAAAGAACCTCAACTTTAAAGTTCTATTTATTTATGAAAAACTATTGTATAATGTATGTCTAACTGTAAAAGATTACCGATAAATAAGAAGCTTTGACTGATTGCTGAAAGGATGACGAAGATGACAAGTTTAGGGACTCGCAGTTTCTATTCTATTCAACAAGTTTCAGAGATGACCAATTTGTCCAAACAGGTTATTCGAAAATGGGAAGAACGATACAAACTGGTTCAACCAATTAGATTAGCAAATGGATATAGAAGATATGATGACAGAGATATTAATCTCATTTTAAGTGCTTTGACGTTGACAGAGCAAGGCTATTCAATTAAACAGGCGGCTGAAATAGTAAAACAAGAAAATATAGTAATTGAAAAAGTAGTTCATAATTCTGATTTAAGACAAACAAAAGATTTGGATTCATACGTTTTGAAGTTGCTCGTTGAAGGCGAGCAATGTGATGAATTAGAAATGAATGCTATCCTTCAACAAGCACATCTCGAATATGGATTAGCACGATTTTTAAAAATTGTTGTTCAACCATTTATGCTAGAAGTTGGATACTTATGGGGAAGTGGTCGTTGGGATGAATTTCAAGAATCAGTGGCGAGCCTAATTGTTCGTGATTTTTTAGTCCAACTTCGTCGCTCACATCAATCAAGTCCAGACGCTCCACTTATTTTAGGCGCTTGTTTACCTTATGAAAGACATGAGATACCATTACATATTATTCTTCTTCAATTTATGATGAAAGGTTGGAGAACTATCTTAATTGGTGCATCTCCAGCAGCAGGTTCGATTGAAGCACTAGTAACGAAATTAAAACCTGAAAAAGTTTTGCTATCTGCCGTTACCGAAATGCCATTCAAGAAAAATCCGCAGCTCTTAGATGAACTGGACTCTTTTGCAATGGAAAACAATGAAATTCAATTTTATTTAGGTGGGCCAGGCGGTGTTGAATTTGCATCCGGAAAAAAACTGGCTGCAATTCATGTAACTGACACGATTGAGAAAATCATTTAATTTTAAAAAGTAAATATAATTTTAAGAAATAAAACGCAAAAACCTGTTCATTAGGTTTTTGCGTTTTATGTGAATTTTAATAGTACTGACAATCTAACAACTATTAAACCCAGGTTCCAATGGGTTCGCCCATTTTAACTTCTGTTTGATCTCTAACTAATGTTTTGAAGGTAGGTGATTTCTCTACAAACAGTATTACAGTCGAACCAAAAGAGAAGTAACCAAGTTCCTGACCTTTAAGACACTGATCTCCAACGTGTTGATGTGTGACAATACTATTTATATTTAATGCACCAACCTTAACAACTGCGACTTTACCGTGATCCGTTTCATAGTTAGAAATTGAACGGAAATTCGTCGAGAACGGTTGATTTCCCCATTTTAATCCTGTATTATTTACTGGATAAGACTTTCCACCTAACGTATATTGCGTAACCAGTTTTCCGTTTATTGGTGCGTGAATTCGGTGATAATGGCTAGGTGATAAGTATAGAATGAAATAGTAACCATCAAGATATAAATTAGCAATTGTTGGGTTACCAATTACACTGTTTAAATCATAGAGATGGTTTTTAATTAAAAAAGTCTGATCTTTACTAATTTTCCCAAAGCCATTAATAATTCCATCAACTGGAGATGTTAACATTGTAGAACGCTCGTCAATTTTTCTAGCTTGTTCGTTTAATTCTCTAGTGAAAAATGAATGTAGACTTGGATACGCTGTTATAGGTAGTTTCATTTCACTTTCATTAATGTGAAATGTTTTTGAAAATGGTTTCACTAATGGTTTACTAATATTTGAAGTAGCAAACTTTTTAAGTAGTGAAGAAGAAATAGGGTGTCCTGTTAGTTCAACAAAATATTTCAGTAAAGTTTTTCTCATATTCTCATTCCTTTGTCCAAAATAATACTAAAAAGCGAGTAAGGAGTTTTGTCATGTTTCTATCCCGACATTTTGATTATACTAAAATTCGAGCCCAAATGGCGAATGTGCTCACATTATTAAATTTAAGTTTCAGTATTATGGCGTTAATGCTTATTTTAAAAGGTTTTTTCCATTGGAGTATCGTTTTTCTATTAATTGCAGCTTTGTTCGATCGGTTTGACGGAATGGTTGCAAGACATTTAAATGTTGAATCAGCATTTGGTAAGGAATTGGATTCATTATCTGATATTGTATCATTCGGTATTGCACCTTCATTGTTATTATACCAATCTGTTTTTCATGATTTATCATTTCTAGGGGCAGCTGTGACAATTTTTTATATTCTTGCAGGTGCAGTGAGGTTAGCTCGGTATAATATTACTGACTTCGACGGAGTTTTCTGTGGTTTACCAATTACAGCAGCAGGTGTTATTTTAGTAATTAGTTTCTTTTTTGTGAGTTTTATTCCATCATTTGTTTATGCAATTTTAATGTTCATATTGGGTTTACTTATGGTAAGTACGATTCGAATAACAAAAGTGTAAAACATTACACACCTTTAAAATCTAGCGTAGGGTGGGTTTGAGAAATGGATACACTTTCAGAATTGCTTATGAATTATAAGTATGCTGCGGTTTTCATAATATTTGCACTCGGATTATTTGGCTTACCAGTACCGGATGAACCAGTCATACTTTTTATTGGTCACTTAGCTTCAGATGGTTTATTGAACTATTTCGCAACAATTATATTTGTGATGTCTGGTGTTCTTGCAGGTACATTTTTTACACATTTGTTAGGTAAGAAGTTCGGAAGAGTTTTACTTAGGAAATATGGAAAGTGGATTAGTTTGTCACAAAAACGTTTAACAATAGTGGAGAATTGGTTCGAAAAATACGGTGCTTGGACTGTTATGATTGGTTTTTTTATACCCGGAATGCGACATATTACGTGTTACTTGTCGGGAGCTATTGGTATGAAAACGAGTCATTACTTAATATATTCTAGCATGGGTATTGTAATCTCATGTCTATTACTCATCAATCTTGGTTTTTTGTTTGGCTAAATTTTTTTATTAAATCTATTCTTTTTGGGCACACTTGTTGTGAATACACCAAGAAGGAGGAACATAATGAAAAAGACAACGCTTATAATGCTTATTTTTGTAGTTGCAATTTTTACAATGGGCTGTGGTTCAAAGAAAGTTACCGAGACGCCGAAGGACAATACGCCAATTGAAAATTCAAATGAAGCAACTCCTGAAGGAAATACCGATAAGGGTAAACCGGAAGGAACATCTGCAGATACAAAAGTTGAAGCGGCTGATGAAGCAGCAGATAAGATTGCAGAATTACCAGATGTCGAAAGTGCAACGGTATTAGTTACAGATGAAAATGCCTATGTTGCTGTAGTTATGAGCGATAAGGCGGTTACAGAAACAACAACGGAACTTGAAAATCAAGTTACTGAAAAAGTTAAATCAACGGATGCATCAGTTGAAAACGTGTATGTCTCAGTTAACCCTGATTTTGTTGAAAGACTACAGGGCTACAGAGAAAAGGTTGATTCGGGTGAACCGATAGAAGGTTTTTTTGAAGAGTTTTCAGAGGCGATGGAAAGGGTATTTCCAACAACAAATAAGTAACTTGATAGTAGCGGATTGCGCATCCAAATTAGGAGGATGCGCAATCCGTTTTTCTAATTAGAACCAAAAAAAAGGTTGCATATGTGACAATTTGATGACAAGTCGCATTTTTGCCATAAACCGACATAATTTTCATATCAAGTAAGGTAGACTTTAAAAGTTGCTTGCAATTATGAACGTTGAAATTCATTTGCTAATTATATGAAGAACTGGAGGAGCTAAAGTGGGTCAGGCATTAAATAAAGAGTCTTTGGAACAATTAATAAAAGTTAAACAAAGTGAAATGTATTATGTTGCTTCAATGCACGGATATACACATCCATGTGTCGTTGCATGTAGCCAAGATTTAGATCAACTGATTAATCAGTATCAAGGAATACCTAATGCAAGCTAAAACTGTTTTAAAATTATAGAGCTAAATGAGCCAACCTGTCTATATGAAGGTTGGTTTTTTAATTTATTGGAAATGAGTGCATGTATCCGTATTTTGAATGATGATTGATGATTATTTTAGATTAATAGCTAATGAAAAGGAATTGTTGATGTTGAAGCTGAAAATATGAAAAAGTTAACGAATGATACCATTTTACTTTGTGTCTAAAATTATACCGGAACACCTTTACCTGGGGAGCAGGTATGCATAGTCTTTTTCACGGTAACAAAATACTGGTATGATAGAAAAAAAGCGTAAGTGAGTGTGAAGGGAATTGGATAAGTACATTGTTATTGGTGCAGGGATTTTAGGTAGCTCGACAGCTTATCATCTAGCTAAGAGTGGAGCCAATGTAATTGTTATTGATCGTCAAGATGAAGGACAAGCAACTGATGCAGCAGCAGGAATTATATGTCCTTGGATTTCGCAACGCAGAAACAAAGCGTGGTATAGCTTAGCTAAATCAGGCGCTGCTTACTATGATTCGTTGATAAGTCAATTAGAGCAAGATGGACAAAAAGAAACAGGTTATCGTAAGGTAGGGGCATTAGCAATACATACTGATAAGCAAAAATTAGAAAAAATTATGGAGCGGGCGATAGCAAGACGGGAAGATGCGCCTGAGATGGGAGATATTTATTCATTAGATGCAAAACAAACGTCTAATTTGTTTAAACCTTTGGCGCAAGATTTCTCTTCGGTTTGGATAGGCGGTGCTGCAAGGGTAGATGGTAGAGCATTAAGGAATGCACTCTCTCATGCAGCGCAACAACATGGTGCTGTATTCATAAAAGGCTCTGCTGAGATTCAAAAACAAGCAAATGTTGTAACTGGTGTAAAAGTGGGCGATGTAAAATATGAAGCGAATACGGTAATTGTGACGGCAGGTGCTTGGGCGGGTGAATTACTTCGTGAAATCGGCGTTGATTTTCAAGTGAAAGGACAGAAAGCGCAAATTTTACACTTGAAGCTAAGTAATGAAGAGACAGGGAATTGGCCTGTTATTATGCCACCGTCAGATCAATACGTGTTAGCTTTTGATGAAGGGCGGATAGTAGCGGGGGCAACCCATGAAGATAATATGGAGTTTGACCAACGCGTGACTGCAAGTGGTATGCACGAACTATTAGATAAGGCGTTGGATGTTGCGCCAGGATTAAGTGATGCTGCAGTTAGTGAGTTTCGTGTTGGTTATCGTCCATACACTCCGGGTTTTTTGCCTGTTATAGGGAGAGTACCTACACTTGAAGGTATTGTGTTGGCGAATGGATTAGGAGCTTCAGGTTTGACGGTAGGGCCTTTTCTAGGTCTACAATTGGCAAAGCTTGCTTTAAAACAAGAAGTAGACATTGATTTAGCTCTTTACGATGTGACACAAGCAATTTTATGAGGGTTGTTACTAACTGCTAACTATTAGCATTGAGTAACTAGTGGATCACACAATGAAAGGAAATTATATAAATGAAACTTGTTTCTTGGAATGTTAATGGGTTACGTGCATGTGTGAAAAAAGGTTTTTTGGACTATTTTGAAGAGGTAGATGCGGATATTTTTTGTATTCAAGAGACAAAATTACAAGATGGACAGATTGACTTAGCTTTAAAGGGGTATTATCAATATTGGAATTATGCTCTGAAAAAAGGGTATTCGGGAACAGCAGTATTTACAAAAGAAAAACCTTTAACTGTTAAATATGGGGTTGGAGATAAGGATGCTGAGGATGAAGGTCGTATTCTAACATTAGAATATCCTGAATTTTATGTTGTGAATGTTTATTCTCCTAATTCACAAAGGGATCTGGCTCGACTGACTTTCCGACTTGAATGGGAACAAGAGATGTTTATTTATTTAAATCAATTGGAGAAAATAAAACCAGTTATTTTTTGTGGCGATATGAATGTCGCACATCAAGACATTGATATACGAAATGCAAAGTCAAATAGAGGGAATTCAGGTTTTACTATAGAGGAACGAGGAAAAATGTCAGCATTATTAGAGATGGGTTTTATAGATACCTATCGTCACTTTTCGCCTAATCAGGAAGGTGCTTTTACATGGTGGTCCTATATGTCCAACGTACGTGAACGCAATATTGGTTGGCGAATCGATTATTTTCTTACGTCTAAAGCTTTGGAACCGTATTTAATAAGCGCAGAAATCGATGCACATATTTTAGGTAGTGATCATTGTCCGATTGTATTGGCAATCGAGTTGAGTCGTAACTAGCTGGCTTGAATACATTATCTTGAATGTACGACATAGTAGAAAATACGCTACCATCCTTTTTAAAAGGAACGGTAGCGTATTTTACATTTTAGTCTAATTTAGGGAAAATGTATTCTCTTTTTCCTGCTTTCATTCCAGCGAGGAATAAGAGAATTGCTGATGTGAAGAGAATGCCCATTGGGACTTTCCATCCTAGTGAAACGTCGTGTAAAAATCCAAAGAGTACTGGACCAATTGCCGCGAATAAGTAGCCAAATGATTGTGCAAGACCCGAAAGCTCTGCTGATTCTTGTGGTGTATGCGTCCGTAATGCAAAGAACATCATCGCAAGACCGAAGCTAGCGCCACCTGCAATTCCCATAAGAATCATTGATAAGGGAATTAAAGCGGTACTTCCGGATAGGATACCTGTAAAACCTGCAAGATAAAAGAGTGTTACCACGATTACAATTATACGTTGGTTTTTCATTTTATCTGCGATAATTGGAATAATAAATGTCATTGGTAACTGAGCCAGTTGAAGAAGTGAAAGCGACCAGCCCGCACTTTCACCAGACATCCCTTGAGATTTTAGTACTTCTGGAATCCAAGCAGCGGTTGTATAAAATATTAACGATTGTAATCCCATAAAGAACGTAATACTCCAAGCCAAAGGTGACTTCCAAATGACTTGTTTTGATGAAGCGGTTTTATGGGTAGTTGATGATTTAATGGCTCCACGACCATTTTTAAGTTGCGGTAACCAAACAAGTAGTGCGATGAATGATAAAGCCGCCCAGATACCTAAAGCGCCTTGCCAACCTAATGTAGCAGTGTTGGATAATGGAGCCGTAATACCAGCAGAGATTGCAGAAGATAAGTTCATAGAAACTGTGTATATGCCAGTCATCAATCCAATTTGTAGTGGGAAGTTAAGTTTGATGATGCTTGGTAATAATACATTACCAAATGCAATCGCAAGACCTAATAAAAAAGTTCCGATGAATAGGCTTGGCGTATTGCCAAATGAACGAATCAATATACCAGCTGTTAATAAAATGAGAGAGTAAAATATTGTAGACTGTAATCCCAATTTACGTGAGATTTTAGGTGCGAATGGAGACAAGATTGCAAAAGCGAGTAAAGGAATAGTTGTGATAAAACCCGCTAACACATTTGAAATGGCTAAATCACTACGAATGGTTGAAACGATAGGGCCGACACCTGTTAGAGGTGAGCGTAGAGTTGAGGCCATAAAAATGATTCCGAGAAGGAGAATCCATGTTTCTTTTTTGAATCTTAAATTGCGTGTTGTGTGTATAGGTTGTAGATCTTTCAACGAAATGCCTCCAATTTACTTAGCATAGATTTAGTTATTCATAAATAATAACACAATTGTATTCGTTAGAAATGAAATTGGAATTAATGAGAGTATTTTAAGAATTGGAAACGAAAAGCTAGTGTTGGTATAATTTTATCGATTCACACACAAGCATAGTTCGAACGGTGGATGTTCACAAAATGATAACTATTTTCTATTGTAGAATCATTTACGCGTGCTATACTTGTAATATTCTAATAGCATTCACTCATATAAAGGTGGGGATATGGCCCACAAGTTTCTACCGATTCACCGTAAATGAATCGACTATGGGTAGCATTGTAGTAAAAGCATCATACATAAAATATGTATGAACTCTTTTAATTTATTTCGGACGAAAAGCCCGGATGACTTTGCTCCACTCATGGATTTGATTGGATGCACGGTCATCGGGCTTCTTTTATGTTCCTTTGACCGTAATCATATAAGGAGGAACAATAAATGAGACGTTTACAAGATAAGATTAAAACTGAGGGTAAAGTACTTTCTGGCAATGTTCTAAAAGTAGATTCATTTCTAAATCATCAAATCGATGCTCAATTAATGAAAGCAATAGGGGAAGAATTTGCAAGTCGATTTAAAAATTTAGGTATCACTAAAATAGTAACCATTGAATCGTCTGGCATAGCACCAGCTGTTATGACCGCACTTATTTTAGATGTTCCAGTCATATTTGCTAGAAAGAAAAAGTCTTTGACGTTAGTTGAACATTTATATACTGCTCCTGTACATTCTTTTACGAAAAATGAAACAAATGACATTTCAATATCAAAGGACTTTATAACATCCGATGACACTGTTCTTATAATCGATGACTTTTTAGCAAATGGGCAAGCGGTATTAGGACTTCTAGCAATTATTGAACAAGCGAATGCCAAAGTAGCGGGTGTTGGAATTGTAATTGAAAAGGCATTTCAACCTGGTGGTGAGATGGTTCGTGAAAAAGGTATTAAATTAGAATCTTTAGCGGAAATCTCATCTTTAAATGATGGAGAAATGACATTTGTTGAAGAGAGTGTTGAGCAATGAAAACAACCCTATTAGGTGTTCAACATCTTTTAGCGATGTATGCGGGTGCGGTTCTTGTACCGCTGATTGTAGGGAAGGCAATAGGACTTGACGCAACTCAACTCACTTATCTTGTTTCCGTAGATATTATGATGTGTGGAGTAGCGACCTTATTTCAAATTTGGAGCAATCGATATTTCGGTATCGGTTTACCTGTTGTCCTAGGTTGTACGTTTACAGCGGTAGGCCCGATGATTGCAATCGGTGAAAATTTCGGGGTTTCTGCTATATACGGATCTGTCATCTCATCTGGTATTATCATCGTTTTCATTAGCGGTTATTTTGGGAAAATGATTAAGTTTTTCCCGCCAGTTGTAACGGGCTCTGTCGTAACAATTATCGGTATTACGTTAATCCCAGTAGCTGTTACGAATATGGCAGGTGGGCATGATGCTCCTGACTTTGGATCACTCATGAATATTGCGCTGTCATTTGGAACCCTTGCAGTGATTGTTTTGTTCTATCGCTTTACGAATGGTTTTCTTCAAGCAATCTCAATTCTTCTGGGCTTAATGGTAGGCACAATCGCTGCAATCGTGTTGGGTGTAGTCGACTTTACAAATCTTCATAACGCATCGATGTTCCATATGGTAGAACCATTTTTCCTAGGAGCGCCCACATTTCATTTGTCACCTATCGTAACGATGACGTTAGTAGCGATGGTGTCGTTAGTAGAATCTACTGGTGTTTACTTTGCTTTAGGCGATATTTGCAAAAAGGATTTAGAGGAGAAGGATTTGGAGAGAGGTTACCGTGCTGAAGGGTTAGCGTCAGTAGTAGGTGGTATATTCAACGCTTTTCCGTATACAACATTCTCTCAAAATGTTGGTTTAATGCAAATGACGGGTGTGAAATCACGTAAAGTAATTGCTGTTACGGCTATAATGCTTATCTCTTTAGGATTCATGCCGAAAATAGCTGCATTAGCCACCATTATTCCACCAGCAGTGTTAGGTGGAGCGATGGTCGCGATGTTTGGAATGGTTGTCTCACAAGGTATTAAAATGTTAAGTACAGTTGTGGCGGATTCCCAAGATAATGCGATGATTATCGCATGTTCAGTTGGTCTTGGTCTCGGTGTGTCAGTTGTACCAGATCTTTTTGGACAATTGCCAAATGGACTTCAAATTTTAACGAGTAACGGCATTGTGGCGGGTAGCTTAACAGCTATATTGTTAAATATTATCTTTAATATGTTGCCAACAAAAAAGAGTCGTATCGCAGTAGAAAGTATTGATCAACAACTTTGAACTATGCAATTTATTGGTTGCATATAATGCTATCTGATAGCAAATAAAACGCGAAGGAAATGAATTTTCATTTCCTTCGCGTTTTGAATTTATGAAGAGAAAACTATTATAGACAATTATTTAGAACTGTCTTGTTCTGTGTCTTGTTTTGGGTCTTGTTCAGTATCTTGATTTTGTTCATCTTCATTTGGTACTTCCATGTCAACATCTACATCTGATTCTGTACCATCATTTTCATTCACATCTTCAGGTGGAGTAATTAGATCTACATCATCGTCCTCTCCATCACCACATGCTGCTAACATAGTTACTGACATAAATGCTGCTGCTCCGACTTTTAACCATTTCTTGTTTTTAAGGATTTCTGTTTTCATTGTAAATTCCTCCGTTACTAATTTTTTTTGTAGTAATTGTTGCTAGTAGTTAAATACCCGTTTTAAAAAGATTAACCATTACAATTTGATTACATATAGATTACGTAATTTTACTGTATAAAAAAGCACCTCGAGAGTTAGTTTTTTAGCGCTAACTTTTGAGGTGTAGATTATTGTCGGTGTTCATCGTATTTATTTGGTTTAACTATCATCGATATCTCTTTGAGGGTATCTACAGAGACTTTAGTATCGTATGCACCAATAGAATCTAACAATTGTAAGCTTGAACTCGCTCCAATGACTGCACTTGCAATGGTTGGATTTTGTAGCGTATAAGCAATAGCAGCAGCGTGCAAGTTATCTGTCCTTTCATTTAACAATTCAATTGTTTCGATCAATTCTTCGGAACTATAATCGACAAATCCTTTCGTAGTGCGCACACGATTAAATCCTTGTTTAGTTAGCAGCCCTTTAGCTAGCGTTCCTCGTGAAATTACTGAGGCGTCATTTTCTTGTATCATAGGTAACCACTCTTCAGGTCTTCTGTCTAATAAACTATATTGCATCATTACTGAAATAGCTGAGCTATTTTGTAAGAAGCGTTTGATAACATTTGGTCGTATGGATGAAATACCGAATTGTCGAATAATCCCTTCCTTTTTTAATGTTTCAAATGCTTCAATGGATTCCATAAACGCATCATCCATTGTTCCACCGTGTAGTTGATAAACATCTATATAGTCTGTTTTTAATCGTGATAAACTTTTTTTGACTGCATTCATAATATGTTCTTTAGAACTATCCCAAGTCCAGCCTTCACCAGAATCATTTAATTTATTGCCAACTTTAGTAGCGAGAATGATTTGTGATCGTTTGTCTTTTAATAATTCTCCTAGAATCGCTTCATTTTTACCACCGTTGTAAAGATCAGCAGTGTCAAAATAATTGATGCCTGCATCAAGGGCTGTATTAACAATTTTTTTAGATTCCATTAAATCATCTGGTAGTGACATGCAACCAAGTCCGATTTCAGAAATGTAGATACCACTATTACCGATCTGTCTATTTTTCATACACGCACCTCCTGTTTTCTACATGGTACAATGCGCATAGAAGAATTGAAAGAACTATGCAAACGAAAGGATGAATACATTGAACAGCTTTGAAGAGAAAACGATTAGTAGTGAAACAATCTATGAGGGAAAAGTAATTGATTTACGCTTGGAAGAAGTGGAACTACCAGACGGTAAAATAGCCAAGAGGGAATTAGTGAATCATCCAGGGGCAGTTGCAGTCATAGCGATAACGAAAGAAAATAAGCTTGTAATGGTAGAACAATATCGAAAAGCGTTGAATCGATCGATTATTGAGATTCCGGCAGGGAAAATTGAAGCAAGTGAAGCGCCAAAGCTTACAGCGATACGTGAGTTAGAAGAAGAAACAGGTTTTGGTGCTTCGTCTGTAACGTTTGTTCAATCGTTTGCTACATCACCAGGATTTGCAAATGAAGTGATTCATCTATATTTGGCACAGGATTTATATAAAATTGAAAATCCATCAGATGGAGACGAAGATGAATTCATAACTGTCCTGGAAGTTACAATTGAAGAAGCGGAAAAAATGGTAACAACAGAGCAAATTTATGATGCGAAAACAGCATACGCGATTCTATATACAAAAAATCTTTTAAAAGATAGCTCTATTTAACAAAGGACAAGCATAGGATGTAACAAAAGCTGAAGGTGCCGTTTAGCTCCGACAGGCATATAGTGATTTGAGAAAGGGCGAATCACAGCCCTGAAACAAATCGTCATATGACCCGAGGAGTTGGCACCGTAAGACTAGATGAAAACAAAAGCTGAAGGTGCCGTTTAACTCTGACAGGCATAAGTCGATTTGAACGGAAGAACAATTTCCTTTAGTTGGAAAATATCAAATTTACACTTTTAAGTATCAGAAAGTAAATTTTGTGGAGGTTCATCCTATGTCACGTTCGCTACCATTGATTCATTTATTCGTAATACTTGCAGTTGGTTATATTGGTGGGATCCTCTTATTAAGAGAAATGAATATGGAAACAGTCGGTATTGTACTGAAAATTTATGATGCACGAATCATTAGTGGTCAGGAAGCGAATGTGCTTTGGCCAATACTTTCATTTCTACTTTTTTTCGCATCTGCTATTGGTTTAGCGCTTTCTAAAAAAACTAGATTTCTATTATTATTGCTAGGAGCTATAAAAGCAGTCCTATTTGGACTATCTTCATCCTATCTACTCATTACTGGGATGAAGATGATTACGTATTCAATCTGGTGGTTTCCATTTCAATTACTTTCTTGTTTTTTGTTTATTGCTTTTTGTGCATTATTACACCCACCGTTTTATACTCGAAAAACATTTTCGCAAAAGCTTAATACGCGTGGGTTGATAATGGTTTTAGTCATATCAACGATCGTTTTTATAATTGAAATGATACTATTCTATTGGTTTGCAATTTAAGAATAGTAGACATAATTCATTTATAAGTTCTCTTTCTGTTGTCATAGCGAATCCCCTTTTGATATAATGGAGACAGTTTGAGGGGGGCGTCTTATGGAGAGCCGAATCGATCGGATTAAGAAACAATTGCATGGGGCAAGTTATAAGCTAACGCCTCAGCGTGAAGCGACGGTTTTGGTCCTCCTTGAGCATGAGGAAGACCATTTAAGTGCTGAAGATGTATTTTTACTCGTTAAAGAGAAAGCTCCAGAAATCGGTTTAGCAACTGTCTATCGTACTCTTGAATTACTTACGGACCTTAAAGTAGTTGATAAAATCAATTTTGGCGACGGTGTTTCACGCTATGATTTACGACAAGAAGGTGCTGCCCATTTTCACCATCATCTCATTTGTATTGAATGTGGCACAGTGGATGAAATTCAAGACGATCTTCTAGGAGATGTAGAGAAAATCGTCGAGAGTCGCTTTGATTTTGCGATAAAAGACCATTGGTTAACATTTCACGGAGTTTGCAAAAGATGCAAATCTAAAGCGGATGATTGCGAAAAATGACAGAAGGGGTAGCGATAAGCTATCCCTTTTGTTATTTAACTGAATCAATTAGTGTCGTATGAAAGGAAGTAGGGAAATGCAAATCCAAATACAATATGCTTATACCTGTAAATTATGAAAGACGCTCAGTTTGCTTTAGAAGATTATATACATTTTTTAAAAGTAGAAAGACAACTATCTGCGAATACGACTACTTCATACCGAAGAGATTTAGAGGAGTATTTAAACTTTTTGCAAATAAGTGGCCATGAGGTCATTGACGATGTAGATCGTCAAGTGATTTTAAGTCATCTTCAAGCGTTAAAAGACAGTGGTAAGTCTTCTCGCACGATTTCTCGTCATATTTCTTCCATACGATCATTTCATCAATTTATGTTACGAGAGAAAGTTGCCTCACAAGATCCAACTGTCCATCTAGAATTACCGAAATTAGAACAAAAGCTACCACGAGTATTATCTATGCAAGAAGTAGAACAACTCATTGCTGCGCCTGATGATTCTAAACCGCAAGGAATCAGAGATGAGGCATTGCTTGAAATTTTGTATGGTACGGGAATGCGTGTTAGCGAATTGATAGGACTTGATATGGATGATATTCACTTGTCAATGGGATTTGTACGTGTCTTTGGTAAAGGGGGGAAAGAAAGAATTATTCCACTCGGTGGACGTGCAATTCAATCGTGTAAGCGTTATATTAATGAGGCAAGACCTATCTTCATAGAAAAGCTAAAGAGTGCAGATGCATTATTTGTCAATATGCGCGGTGCCAGGTTAACTCGACAGGGGTGTTGGAAGTTGTTAAAAGCACATGCCAGTTTTGCGGGTATCGAAAAAGAGTTAACACCGCATATATTACGACATTCATTTGCAACTCACCTAATTGAAAATGGTGCAGATTTGCGGGCTGTGCAAGAGATGCTTGGTCATGCTGATATCTCCACTACACAAATTTATACACATGTTAGTCGCACTAGGTTAAAAGAGGTTTATGTACAATTTCATCCGAGAGCATAGGAGGAAGTATGGTCTTGTTCAATTCCGTGCTGCATCAAAAAAACATAGTCATCCTAGGAGGAAGTAGAACATGGAAAAAGAAAAATTTAAACGTATACATCTTGTCGTACTCGATTCGGTCGGTATCGGTGAATCACCTGATGCTCATCTATTCGGTGATGTTGGGGCAAATACACTTGGGCATATCGCAGAAGAAATGAAAGGTTTACATATGCCAAATATGGAGAGCTTTGGTCTCTCGAATATTAGCAAACTTAAGGGAATTAAAGTTGTTGAAGAACCAACTGCATATTACACAAAAATGCAAGAGGCTTCAGTTGGGAAAGATACAATGACTGGACACTGGGAAATGATGGGTCTTAATATTGATAAGCCTTTTAAAGTTTATCCTAACGGTTTCCCGAAAGAACTACTGGATGAGCTGGAGAAACGTACAGGACGTAAAATAATAGGCAATAAACCGGCTAGTGGCATTGGGATAATTGATGAGTTAGGTGAAGAGCATATGAAAACGGGTGCTCTAATCGTTTATACGTCCGCTGATCCTGTGTTACAGATTGCAGCACATGAAGGGATTATTCCGATTGAGGAACAATACCGCATCTGTGAAATTGCACGTGAATTAACATTAGAACCAGAATATCTTGTTGGACGAGTGATTGCTAGACCATTTATAGGTGAACCTGGGAATTTCACACGCACAACCAATCGTCATGATTATGCTTTAAAACCTTTTAATCGAACAGTAATGAATGAGCTTGCAGATAGTGGTTTTGATGTCGTTGCAATTGGTAAAATTTCAGATATTTTCAATGGTGAAGGTATCACAAAATCAGTTAGAACAATTAGTAATATGGATGGTGTAGACAAGTTAATTGATGTAATGAAAAAAGACTTCCATGGTCTAAGTTTCACGAATTTAGTAGATTTTGATGCGTTGTTTGGTCATCGTAGAGATCCAATTGGTTACGGTAAAGCTTTAGAAGAATTCGATGCAAGGTTAGATGAAATTATGGCTGTATTAAGACAAGATGATTTATTAATTATTACAGCAGATCATGGAAATGATCCAGTTCATGAAGGTACGGATCATACAAGAGAGTATGTTCCTCTACTTATTTATTCTCCATTACTTAAACAGGGTGGTGCGTTACCGCAAACAGAGACGTTTTCTGATATCGGTGCAACAATAGCGGAAAATTTCAACGTGAAAAGTCCTGAATTTGGTACAAGTTTCTTGGATTTATTAAAAGAAAAGGTGTGATTGATATGTTCAGAATGGTTGATATTATTGAGAAGAAACGAAATGGTGAGGTACTTACAAATGAAGAAATAACCTTTTTTGTTAATGGATATACAGATGGTTCCATTCCTGACTATCAAGCAAGTGCATTTCTCATGTCCATTTATTTTAAAGGTATGACAACGGAGGAACAGGGCTTTCTAACGATGGCAATGGTTCAATCAGGTGATCAGATAGATCTTTCCGCAATTGAAGGCGTGAAAGTCGATAAACACTCAACAGGTGGTGTTGGAGATACAACTACATTGATTTTAGTTCCGCTTGTCGCAGCTTGTGGTGTACCAGTGGCTAAGATGAGTGGTCGGGGCTTAGGTCATACTGGTGGCACGCTTGATAAGTTAGAAGCGATTGAAGGTTTTCATATCGAGTTAACTGAACAACAATTTGTAAAACAAGTGAATGACTTGAAACTTGCGGTCATTGGTCAAAGTGGAAACTTAACTCCTGCCGATAAAAAACTGTATGCATTACGTGATGTAACAGCAACTGTGGATAGTATTCCTTTAATCGCAAGTTCTATCATGAGTAAAAAGATTGCTGCTGGAGCAGATGCTATTGTACTTGATGTTAAAACAGGTGAAGGTGCATTTATGAAGACGCATGAAGATGCAAAAGCGCTCGCTGAGTCGATGGTCGCTATCGGCAAGCAAGTTGGCAGAGATACAATGGCTGTTATTTCAGATATGAGTCAACCATTAGGCTATGCAATCGGCAATGCGCTAGAAGTAAAAGAAGCGATTGATACATTAAATGGTGTAGGTCCAGAGGATTTAACTGAACTTTGTTTAGTACTGGGTAGTAAAATGATTGTTGTTGGTGGAAAAGCCGATTCAATAGAGGATGCTCGCGAGATGTTAAAAGCGGTCATTGCAGATGGTTCTGCACTTGACCTGTTCGGTAAACTCATTGAAGCACAGGGTGGAAATGGACAAATTGTCCATGAGCCAACTCTCTTACCAACAGCTTCATATCAAATTAACGTACCAGCGACATCATCTGGTTATGTAACGAAAATGGATGCAGACGATATTGGAATTGCTGCTATGCTTCTTGGGGCAGGAAGGGCGACAAAAGAAGATACCATCGATCTCGCCGTAGGGATTGTATTAACTAAAAAAATCGGTGAGTATATAGCTGAGGGTGACACACTAGCGGTCATTCACTCAAATAACAAAAATGTTGACCGTTCAATTGCATTGATTCAAAACCATATTATTATTGGTGAAAATGCAGTGGAAAGTCCAGCACTAATCTGTGAAATGATTACGGGGCATTAATTTTTAAAAAGAAAACTTCTATCCTACATTAGTGAGTAGTGGGATAAGAAGTTTTCTTTTTTTGTGTGTAAATTTAAGTTTGAATGTACATACTTCCGACATAAGGACTTACTGTCGAAAAGTGGGAACTTCACGCGTTCAATGACTAGTTTTGTCATGTGGAAGGAATCGTGCTTCCAAATGTGGAATAATCCGCATGAAGGAGGGGTTTAGCATGGCCAATATTGAAATAACAGAAAGTGGAATACTTGTCGCAACACTTAGAGGTGAATTAGATAATCATGAAGCAAATCAAATCAGAAGTGTTATCTCTTCATCGATTTTCACAGGACAAGTACAAGCGATTATTTGGGATCTCACAGCTTTAGGCTTTATGGACAGTGCCGGAATTGGATTAATACTAGGGAGGATGAGAGATTTAGCACCTATTGACGGAGAAACGATTATTTTAAATCCAACCTCAACGATGGAGAAAATATTCAATTTCTCTGGTCTTGGACCAAATATTAGACATAGTTCAGTCGACTTAGTAATTGGGGAAATTGGAGGGGTACTTCATGAACAATGAGATGACGTTATCATTTGTAGCAATTGAAGAGAATGAGGCTTTGGCTAGGATGGCGATGACGTGTTTTATAACGCCTTTAGATCCGACGTTAGAAGAAATATCGGAATTTAAAACAATTGTATCTGAGGCAGTGACGAATGCAATCATTCACGGTTATGAATGTGACGGAAAAAGTATGGTCACAGTTAAAGCGCAAATAGTTGGACAAAAAATTGTAATGACAATTGCTGATGACGGTGCAGGTATTTTTGATGTGAATCAAGCAATGGAACCGATGTTTACGACGCGTCCTTTTATGGAACGATCAGGTATGGGATTCACTATAATGGAGAGCTTTGCAGATAATTTGACTGTAGAATCTGTTATCGGAAATGGAACTGTCGTAAAGTTTGAGAAAACGTTTTCTCCGGTCACGGAAGTAAGTAGAATGAGGTGACCTATGGACACATCCATTGAAAAACAACATGCTTTGTTGACTCAAGAGAAGATGAGGGAACTGATTTATACTTCCCAAAACGGTGATAAGGAAGCAAGAAGAATGATGGTGGAAGGGAATACCCGCCTCGTATGGTCAATTGTTCAACGTTTTGCTTCGCGAGGTGCAGACCCTGAGGATCTTTTTCAAATAGGTTGTATCGGTTTAATGAAATCCATTGATAAATTTGATTTATCATATGATGTTAAATTTTCTACCTATGCTGTACCTATGATTGTTGGAGAGATTCAACGATTCTTAAGAGATGATGGAATGGTTAAAGTGAGTCGCTCGATTCGGGAGTTAAGTTTTAAAATCCGCCATGCAACAGATGACTATATTAAAAAACACGGAAAATCACCTTCTATTTCGGAAGTTGCAGAAGCGTTAGAAGTATCTGTCGATGACATAATACTTGCTTCGGATGCTCTTCGTGATCCAGCTTCACTTCATGAGCAATTATATGAGAGTGAAGGAGATAGTCTAACTCTTATGGATCAGCTTCGTGATGATAGATCTGAAAAGGTGTTTGATCATATTCCTTTGCGTGATGTCATTACAAAGTTAAATAAACGTGATCAAACAATCATTTATATGCGTTATTATCTAGATTGTACACAAAGTGACATAGCTGAAAGAATAGGGATTTCTCAAGTTCAAGTTTCTCGTCTAGAAAAGAAGATTTTGGCGCAGCTAAAAAGCTGGATGGGAGTGGACTTTGAAGAAAGCATTCAAAAAGTGAGGATGGAATAAAGGAATGGACAAGTTATTCAATTCGATGATGGACGGAGAAAAATGGTTTCAAGGGTATTTTGATGATGGCGCTTCTTTTGATGTGACGGCGAGAAAGGTCCACTTATGGGATATGCCTGCGTTACTACTCTATATTAACGGATTAGTTGATGGAGCAACGCTTACTACGTTGCTTACTGAGATGCAAGGGAATAATGAAGATCAAATGGAAGGAGATGGAGCAGAACGGTTCCTCTCCTTTTTTCCATATCATGCAGTAACACCTGTGACAGATGAAAGCGAATTGCTGAAAAGCATTTTAAGTGGACAAGCCGGATTTATCACTCCCGAAGGATACGTCTTTTTAATAGATGTTAGATCATATCCTGGAAGGCAACCAGAAGAACCGGACAACGAAAAAGTTATTCGTGGTTCACGAGATGGCTTTACTGAAAATATTCTCACGAATACTGCTTTAATTCGTAGAAGAATCCGTACACCTGATCTTCGATTTGAAATGCATCAAACGACTGTAAAAGGAAAAACAGATGTTGTTATAGCGTTTATGGAAGGGGCGGCTAGTAAAGATCATCTGAAATATATACGAACGAGATTAAATGAAATAAAACATGATGGGTTGACGATGACGGATAAGTCTTTAGAAGAATGGCTTTTTAAACAAGGGTTCCATCCTATGCCGTTTGTGCGATTTACAGAAAGACCAGATATTTGTGCAGCTCATCTTTTGGAAGGGCATATTGCGATCATTGTGGATACATCACCATCTGTTATATTAGTACCAATTACATTATTTTATCATCTTCAACATGCTGAGGAATATAGGCAAGCACCTCTAATTGGTACGGCTGTGAGGTTAATTCGATTCACCGGAACCTTCCTTAGTCTTGTCCTACTCCCTTTTTGGTATCTTCTGGCCACTAAGCAGCAATATTTACCACAGCTTCTATATTATATTGGGCCAGACAAGATTGGGGAAGTACCATTACTGGCACAGTTGCTCATTGCTGATGGGGGTATTGAAGTATTGAGAATGGCTGCAATTCACACACCTACTCCCATGTCTACAGCAATGGGACTAGTTGCAGCAATTGTTATCGGCCAAGTTGCGATTGATGTTGGTTTGTTTTCTCCAGAAGTCGTTCTCTATGTTGCAATTAGTGCTATATTGACTTTTGCGATTCCTTCTTACGAACTAAGTATTACAACTAAAATATTTAGAATATGCATATTACTAACAACAGCCATATTTGGGGCAACCGGTTTCTTCATTTCAATTGGTATTCTCTTTTATTACTTGTGTGCACTAAGACCAATGGGGATTCCATATTTGTGGCCTGCTGTTCCTTTTTTTCCGAAAGCGATGCTCCGAGTCATTGTGCGTTTTCCAATGACTGCAGATGCACCAAGACCATATATTACAGAATCACCGAACCGAAACCGTATCTCATAGGTTATTGCTAGTTAAGTTCCCTTTATGATAAAGTTCTAGCTATAGTCATTTATAAGGGGGAGAGTCTATGTATCTTTACGGCACTCAGAAAGTTAATGCGAAAGGTCATCTAACGATTGGAAATGTAGATGTTGTCGATTTATCTCATATATACGGTACACCGCTAATGGTCTATGATGTTTCCCTTATACGTGAGAGAGCGGCGATATTTCAAGAAACCTTTCAAGATTTGGGTGTACATGCTCAAGTTGCATACGCGAGTAAGGCATTTTCTTGTATAGCAATGTATGAAATTGCAAAGCAAGAAGGCCTTTCTTTAGATGTAGTTTCTGGAGGAGAATTATTTACAGCTATTGCAGCGGATTATCCTCGTGAAAAAATTCATTTCCACGGTAACAACAAAAGTTATACGGAATTACAATATGCATTCGATGAAAAAGTCGGATGTATCGTCATCGATAATTTTTCGGAAATTGATATGTTAAATGAGATTTCGAAAACACGTAAACAAGAAATGAACGTCTTGCTTAGGGTAACGCCTGGAGTTGAAGCGCATACGCATGATTATATTACAACGGGTCAAGTGGATTCTAAATTTGGTTTCGATTTAAAAAACGGTCAAACAGATGAAGCTTTTAAATTGCTCGTTAAACATCCGTATTTAAAATTACTAGGATTACATTGTCATATCGGTTCACAAATCTTTGAGACAGATGCATTCCGCTTTGCAGCCGAGGTGCTTATGGAGAAAATGATAGCATGGAGGGAACAAAATAATTTCATCTGCTCAGTATTAAATCTAGGTGGTGGATTTGGGATTCGGTATACTGAAGAAGATGCACCGTTACCGGTAGCGACTTATGTAAAGGAAATGACAAAAGTTGTTATGGAGATAACAAAGAGCAATCATTACCCTTTACCTGAGATTTGGATTGAGCCGGGCAGATCGATTGTCGGAGATGCTGGTACAACTTTATATACTGCGGGTAGCTCCAAAATCATTCCTAGTTTACGAAAATACTTAGCAGTGGATGGCGGAATGTCAGATAATATTCGTCCCGCATTATATGATGCAAAGTATACTGCCGTTACTGCAAGTCGAATGAATGAGAAGCATGATGAAAAGGTAACAATTGCAGGGAAGTGTTGTGAATCGGGAGATAAGCTAGTGGAAGAGGCATATGTTGCTCCAGCTAAAGAGGGGGATATCATTGCGATATTCTGTACAGGAGCGTATGGTTATTCGATGGCAAGTAATTATAATCGTTTGCCTAGACCAGCAATTGTTTTTTGTAAAAGTGGACAACACCAACTTGTGGTAAGAAGAGAAACGTATGAGGATGTCATTCGGCTTGATGTCCCGCTTCTAAATGTAAAACAGGAGGAATCGATATGAGGAAACGGAATCTCCTGCTATTCGGCTTTATTGTACTTGCTGCTATAATGTGGGGAGCGATATACTGGTTTTTTGTAGTTCCAATTATAGATCCGAGATGATATGATTATCTATTCCTATTGAAAAATAACTCAACGTCAACTATGATTGACAAGGGTTTTCAGAAAAGAAGGGATTAAACAAATGCTTTTACGCTATAAAAAAACGTATGAAAAGATTGCGATGGGTTTACTGTCGTATATGCCTGGCGATAAGAATGTGAAAAAATTGCAAGAGTTGATTCATCTTTATGAAAATGAAGAACAATGGCAGTTGTTTCTTTGGAAAAAGGAAGAAGACTTCATTGGTTTAATCGGCATAGAAATGGATGAAGATGACTATACAATTCATCACTTGGCTGTAAATCCCTCATTTAGAGGTGAAGGAATTGGCCGAGAACTTGTTTCTAAAATAACCTCACTCTTTCCAGATAAACACTGTAAGAGTACAGAAAGCACGGATTTGTTCTTAACGAAATGTGCTGAATTAGAAGAAGGAGCAGATTATTGATGTCTGCCCTTCTTCTTTTCTTCACGTTCTTTTAGAATATCCGTCCGATCACGAAGCATATGTTTATGAATGATATCATTACTATGAATAGGCAATAAGTTCATTGAAGATTCTACATTTGTAACTAGTTCTACTAGCTCAGAAGATGTCATACATATTTCAAAAGACGTAAATGTCTTTTGATGTTCTAAATAGGATAGACTTAGACGTAAGTTGCTTTGTAATTGAACGAAATCAATATCTTTTGTGAATATGGGATTCATGTGTAGAAAAGTCGAGAATTTAATCTCTGCTTTTCGAAGTGTTCGTAGTGCGCCTATGAAATTTTCTCTTCGCCAATGGTACATACCAGTAGCTAGCAAAATAAATGCAGTTAAAGGATGTTCCTTTCGACTTTCAGGAAGTGACTTCCAATATTCCTCTAACACTTCGTGACATTCAAAATAATCTTGATTTTGATTGAAATAAACAATAAACTTTACAAATAGTGGGTGATGATAAGGATGCATATTATTAGTCCTTTCTGCACTTTTATTGGAATGAAAAGGTGGTTATAAGATATGTCATACAAAGTAAAGCTTGAGGTTTTTGAAGGTCCTCTTGACCTATTATTGCATTTAATCAACCGACTTGAAATTGATATCTATGATATACCGATGGCCGAACTAACACATCAATATATTCAGCACTTACAAGCGATGCGTATTTTACAGTTGGATGAGCTAAGTGAATACCTTGTACTTGCTGCAACTTTATTAGAAATTAAAAGTAAAATGCTTTTACCAATTAATGAAGATGAAGAATTCGTTGATGATGTTGATTTTGAAATGGAAGTTGACCCTCGTGATGAATTGGTTGCGAGACTTATAGAATATAGAAAATATAAAGAAGCTGCAAATAGTTTGAAAGAGTCTGCAGATGAAAGAGCTTATCATTTTACGAAAACACCTGATGACTTATCATTTTATGGTGAATTGGTAGTACCAGATATTCCAGATGACATGAATGTATTTGATTTAATAGGTGCGTTTCAAAGAATGTTAGATCGGAAACGATTAAAAGCACCTGTTATGGCGAATATTACAAAATCGGAACTGTCTGTAAGTGATAAAATGGATGATATTATGTCTTTGTTGGACAGAGATGGTGCATCGTGTAGTTTTGATAGCTTGTTTAAAGCAGGGGATTTATCAGATATGGTCGTCACTTTTCTATCGTTGCTAGAATTAATGAAACGTACGGATATAACAGTTTCACAGAATGGTAACTTTGATGAGTTGATGATTATGCTTTGTAAGGAGGATAAGTAAGTTGAATAGATTGATTGGAACGATTGAATGTTATCTTTTTGTAACGGGTGATGAGGGACTTACAATGTCGCAACTTATTGTGTTAACAGAGTGTAAGCAAGATCAAGTGCAAGCTGCACTTGATCAATTAACTAGTGATTATGAAAATCGGGAAAATGGTGGTATTACATTGCGCGTCTTTGGCGGTGCTTATCGACTTGTAACTAAAGCTGAATTTGCTGATGATGTGAAACGCTTATTAGAAAACCCATCACCAAAGAGTATGTCGCAAGCCTCTCTTGAAGTATTGGCGATTATTGCATATAAACAACCTGTTACGCGAGTCGAAATTGATGATCTGCGAGGTGTAAAGTCTGAAGGCGCCATAAGTACATTGATTTCTAAGGGATTGATAATGGAAAAAGGTAGATTAGAAGGAAGTGGACGAGCCATTTTATACGGTACAACAGAACTGTTTTTAGACCGTTTTGGTTTGCAATCATTAGACACTTTACCAGACTTGCAAATCGAAGATGAAAGTGATGTTGAAGATACCGATTTGTTTATGACGAAATTCCAAGAAACATTTTCATTAGAAAACGAATAAGGAGGCTAGGAAGTTTGAAACGATTGCTAATCGTTATTCTCTTATTCTCATTAACATTGGGTGTAAATCCTAGAGAGTCATATGCTGCTAGTAGTGCTTGGGCTGTAATTGATGCTGAAACAGGAAGACTTTTAGAAGGTTCAAACGAAAATGTTAGATTACCAATAGCCAGTTTAACAAAAATCTGGACAGCGTTAACGTGTATAGAAAGTGGGACCCCTTCAAGAGATATTGTGATTTCACCTTCGATTGCTTCAGTTGAGGGCTCATCTCTCTATCTTAAACAAGGGTCAAAGGTTAATAGTAATGTATTATTACATGGTTTAATGTTACGTTCGGGGAATGACGCTGCACAAGCATTGGCAGAATTTGCAGGCGGCTCTGTTAATGGCTTTGTAGATATGATGAACGAGAAAGCACTATATTACGGTTTAGTAGACACTGTTTTCACAAACCCTTCTGGACTACATGATGAAAAACACTTGTCCACGGCATATGAAACGGGTCTTATGATGCATCATGCAATGAAAAATGACGAATTTAGAGCAATTGCTACATCGAAGAATTATACTTATGAAAAAGATGGAGAACGAGCTAATTGGCGAAACAAACATCGTTTGCTCCATTCGGATCCAGAAGCGATTGCCGGTAAAACAGGTTTCACAAAAGCGGCAGGTAGAACGCTTGTTACTTATTTTGAGCGTAATAAGAAAAAAATCATTGTTGTAACACTGAACGATGGTAATGATTGGCGGACGCATAGAAATTTAGCTGACAAAACTTTCTCAGCATACAAGCTTGAAAAAGTAGCTGATAAGGGACGCTATACATTATTACCCGGCATTGAAACGAAATTAGTATCACCCATTTATATGTTATTGAAAAATGGTGAGAAAAAAAACTTAACCTCAGTTGTAACAATACCCCGAAAACATACGGGGGGAACGAAAGGACAGTGGATAGTTTCGTATGAAAACAAACCACTTGTTACAAAAACGATAACGATTTCTAGATAAGATTGTACTATAGTTAGCGTAGATTTGACATGAACCTGTTATAATTACGATTATAAACAATTGACTTTTTGAAGTCTGTCCTAAAAATAGGTCGGACTTCTTTTCATTTGAAGCGAAGTATGACATAATTTTTCACAGAAAGAGTGGCGGGGTGAAACAATGGAAAGATTACAAAAAGTAATAGCACAAGCAGGAATTGCATCAAGAAGAAAAGCAGAAGTTCTAATTGTTGATGGCAAGGTAAAAGTAAATGGAGTTGTTGTGACTGAACTTGGAACGAAGGTTTCAAATTCAGATCGAGTGGAAGTAGAGGGCGTCGAATTAGTTAAAGAAGGATACGTGTATTATCTTCTTTATAAACCTAGAGGTGTTATTTCTACAGTAGACGATGATAAAGGCAGAAAGACAGTTATGGACTTAATACCTCAAGTGGATGAACGGATTTTTCCGGTAGGAAGACTCGATTATGATACTTCTGGAATAATTATTTTAACGAATGACGGCGATTTTTCTTATTTGATGACTCATCCGAAATTCGGCATTAAGAAAAAGTATGTTGCGAAAGTGAAAGGGATTCCACAACGAGAGGCATTAAAAAAACTTGAGCGTGGTATTGAGTTAGAGGATGGGAAAACTGCCCCAGCTCATGTGAAAATGCAAACAGTTGACAAAAAAACAAACACGGCAATTATAGAAATTACGATTTCTGAAGGGAAAAACCGACAAGTTCGTCGGATGTTCGAGGCGATTGATTGTCCTGTGCAAAAGTTGCGTAGAGAATCATTTGCAATCTTAACGACATATGGACTTAATGCTGGCGAAGCTAGAGAATTGACAAAACATGAAGTTAAGCAATTACGTGTCCTAGCGGAAACGGGTAAAATCGGATAATTCATGTAATGTTCACAATCAACTTGTTTGTAATGCCGATATAGACAATTTCTATTGTTATAATAATGTGTAGAACTTATTTATGATAAGGGGCTGTATACATATGACAAAGTCGAACAAAAAGAGAAATCGTCTTATTGTTAGAGGAATCGTTCTGTTACTTATGGTCTCAGCAGTCATCTATACGATTGCGTTTAAAGATAAAGTAAAAGTGTTATCTGTTGGAGATAGTGCGCCTGATTTTGAACTCGTCGATTTGGACGGAAACACACACCGGTTATCTGACTATAAAGGACAAGGTGTTTTTCTGAACTTTTGGGGAACATGGTGCGGTCCATGTAAAAGAGAAATGCCGCATATGGAAAAGATGCACACTGAATTTGAAGATAAAGGTGTTCACATTCTAGCAGTCAGTGTAAAAGATGCAAAATTGAAGGTCGAGTCCTTCCGAGAACGTTATAAGTTAACTTTTCCAATTGCCATTGATCAAACGGATAGTGTGAAAGGTCTTTACAATATTTCACCTCTTCCAACAACATTTTTAATTAATGAGGATGGAAAGATTGAAAAAATTATAACAAGGGAAATGTCTGAGGAAGAAATCCGCTCTCACATGGAAAGCATTCAACCCAAGTAAGGAGTATGACTAATATGAGCAAAATTAAATGCCAGTGTGGTCATGAAAATCCATTTGGCACAGTACTTTGTGAGAAATGTGGTCGACCACAAACCTCTGAAGCGAAGGAAAGCGAACTTGTTGATATGCGTTATGAGGGAGCTGCCAGACGTTCGCAAACCTATAATAAGTCAATTATAGATAGAATTTGGAACTTTTTCTCAAGTGTTAAAATTGGTATAGGAATCATTGTTGCCGTTCTAGTAACTGCTGCAATAGGAACGATTTTTCCACAGAAATTTTACGTTCCTGCTGGTACAGAAGCAGAGCTTGGCGCTTATTATGAAAGAATTTACGGGTTCGCTGGAAAAATATATTACAATCTGGGCTTTCATGATATGTACAATAGTTGGTGGTTCATTACATTGATAGGAATGTTAGGTACTTCTATTATCATTGCGAGTGTAGACCGCGTTGTTCCATTGTACAAGTCATTAAAGAAGCAACGGACTAAAAGACATATTTCATTCATGAGAAAGCAGCGCATTTATGGTGAAGGGACTACGGAAAACCCGGATGATTCGCTAGATAGAGCAGCTGAACAACTCAAACATTTAAAATACAGTGTTAAAGTTGAAGAAGGCGCTTTACTAGCAGAGAAAAACCGATTTTCTCGTTGGGGTCCATATATAAATCATGCGGGTATTATTATTTTCTTACTTGGTGTTTTATTACGAGGAATTCCAGGGTTTTACGTTGACGATCAGATGTGGATTCGTGAAGGGGATAAAATAGCAATACCTGGAGCGAATGGTTATTATCTTGAAAGTAAAAAATTCATCATGGAAACATACTCCAAAGATGAAGCTGGCGAAGTATTTGGTGAAGCTCTTGATCGTGTCGGGATGATTGCTAGTAATTATCAAACCGATGTTGCACTTTATAAAGAAAAAGATAATGCGCTACCAGGTTCAACAGAGCTAGAACATGTGAAGGATTATTCTATTATTGTTAATAAACCTTTAAAGTTCGATGGCTATAATGTTTTTCAAATGGACTTCCGCCTGGATGAATTAAAATCAATGACATTTCAGTTAACTGAAAAAGCGACTGATCAATCGTTTGGTGAATTCACAGTGGACTTAGTTGATCCACAAAGAGATTATAAATTGGATAATGGAGCTAGTGTAAAACTGTTAGATTACTATCCAGATTTTGATGGTATGGAAGATGGCGAACCGAAATCTAAATCGCGCATTCCAAATAATCCAGCGTTTATTTTCAAAATGATAACACCGAACAAGCCTGACGGCGAAAACAGTTTTGTTGCGATTCAAAAAACATTAGAGTCAGAAGAAAATGACTATAAAGTTAATTTTTTAAGTGCTGAAACGAGAGACATTTCCGGTTTAACCGTACGGAAAGATCGGACATTATATATACTCCTATTAGGAGGCATTATCTTTATGATTGGTGTTGTACAAGGTTCTTATTGGCATCACCGTCGGATTTGGATTCAAAAAGGATCTTCTAATGAATTAATCATTGCAGGTCATACAAACAAGAACTGGTTTTCTTTAAAGAAAGACTTGGATAAAGTAAAAGAAACAGCAGGTCTACCAACGTATGAAGATAGACAAGATAAAGAAAGTGTCGCTGACGAGAAAGAAAGGGGACAAAGTTAATGGAACTTGCTAAATTAAGTGGGTATTTACTTCTCATTTCGTTCGTAGCTTACCTTATAGCTACTGCTTTTTTTGGAGGAGCAGTTAAGGGGGCAAAATCAGAGGCGTCCTATAGAAATAATCAATGGGGTAAAATTGCGATTGGTATTACAATTCTAGGTTTTATCACACATATTGGTTATTTCGCTACAAGATGGATGGCATCTGGACATGCACCAGTAAGTAATATGTTTGAATTTACGACTGCATTCGGAATGATGCTCGTTGGGGCTTTCATTCTATTGTTCTTCATATATAGAACTCCATCACTGGGATTGTTCGCATTACCGATTGCGGTTATTATCATCGCTTATGCTGCGATGTTCCCAAGAGAGATTACACCATTAATTCCGGCACTTAAGAGTTACTGGCTTACGGTGCACGTAATTACCGCAGCGTTAGGTGAGTCTATTCTAGCGATAAGTGCTGTTGCTGGCTTAATATTTTTATTGAAAAACGTTGACTTAAAGAAACCATCTAGAGAACGCTTTTGGTTAGAAGCGGTTATCTTATCGTTAGTACTTGTTCTAGGATTCGTACTCTCTTCAACAGCGTTTAAAGTTTCAGGTTATGAAGCGGAATTTACGTATATCGATAAAGATGAAAAACAAGCTAAAATTGAATATAATTATCCGCCACTATTCGGTATGCATCAATATGAGGCAATGACTCCTGGTGCAATGGAACCATTGGTTGAAATGCCTACGATCGTTAATGCGAAAACGTTAACAACCTTCGTATGGTCCATTGCAATGGGATTAGTACTTTATTTACTTTTACGTTTAATTTTCAGAAGACCTCTTGTTACACTATTCGAACCATTTGCTAGAAAAGCAAATTCGCAACTAATGGATGAAATTGGGTATCGTGCAGTGCTTATTGGATTCCCAGTATTCACATTGGGTGCGCTCATTTTTGCCATGATCTGGGCACATGAAGCATGGGCTCGATTTTGGGGCTGGGATCCAAAAGAAGTTTGGGCTCTTATTACATGGTTATTCTATGCAGCATTTTTACATGTGCGATTGTCTCGTGGTTGGGACGGTAAAAAATCTGCATGGCTAGCTGTAATAGGCTTTATTATCATTATGTTCAATTTGATTGCTGTAAACTTAATTATTGCAGGACTTCACTCATACGCATAATGATGTGTCGATGTGTGAAATGCTAACAGAAGGGACTACTAAGAAGGATTGCGGATTCTTAGTAGTCCTATTTGTATATTGTGCGATAATGCTGTTTCAAAAATCTGTATTAAATACATAGGCCGCATGTTAATTGTTTCTTTTTTTTAGTACGACTTGTACAATAAGAATAGTATTGTGTTGAAAGGGGTTAATTGTTATGGAAGAAACAGTAACTTTGTTGGTTGTAGATGATGAAGAACGGATTCGTCGTTTATTGAATATGTACCTTACTCGTGAAGGATACGAGATACATGAGGCAGTCGATGGAGCGGATGCATTAGAAAAAGCTCAACTAACGAATTATGATTGTATTTTACTTGATGTCATGATGCCAGAAAAAGATGGACTACAAGTAATAGAAGAGTTACGTGAAAAGAAAGTGATGACACCAGTTATCATGTTAACTGCGAAAGGCGAAGAGGCGGACCGAGTGGCGGGGTTTGAATTTGGAGCAGACGATTACATAGTGAAGCCATTTAGTCCACGTGAGGTTGTACTTCGAGTGAAAGCAATTTTAAGAAGGTCTGTTTCTTTTCATGGGGCTACTTCAACTTCCGCATCAAAAGACTTAGTTGTTTTTCCACAGTTGACGATTGACCATGATGCACATCGAGTTACTGCTGATGGAGAAGAGGTTAGTTTGACTCCTAAAGAGTATGAGTTACTGTATTTTTTAGCAAAAGCACCAGATAAGGTATTTGATCGTGAACAGTTGTTAAAAGAAGTATGGCATTATGAATTCTTTGGGGATTTGCGAACGGTTGATACACATGTGAAACGGTTAAGAGAGAAACTAAGTCGTGTTTCTGAACGAGCTGCAAAAATGATTGTAACTGTATGGGGAGTAGGATACAAGTTTGAGGTTCCGAATGAATAAGATATGGAATTCAATCGTCGGGAAGCTATGGGCAACCATATTGCTTCTCGTTTCCTTTGTCCTCTTTATTATTACCGCTTTACTACTTGAATTCCTTGATGATTTCCATACAAAGCAAGCTGAAATATCTTTGATAAGAGATGCCACTACAATTAGTAAAATTGCACGAGATGATGAAGCAGATTCTTTTAAACAAATGATCATCGAAGACATTTTAGATAAAGAAACAAATGCAATTATTGTAGGAAAAGACGGCAACGTTATTCATTCATTTCACGAAGGCTTGAATGGTCCACGTCTTGAAAAGAAAATCCTTAAAGAATCATCTCTCTATACAAAAGTGACAGATAAAGGCCAAGTTGTTAAAGAAATGATTCTACCTTCAGTTAAAGAAGAGAATGTTATGGAACAGTACTTGGTACTTGGCTATCCCTTTGACATGAATGGTGAGATGGTTGGGGCCGTCATCATTTATCAAAGTCTTGATGCTGTTCACCGTACAACGAAGAGTACGACTAATATTGTCTTTCTTTCCGCATTTATTGCTTTCATATTAACTACTATATTCGCTTTCTTTCTATCGACACGGATTACGTCACCATTACGGGCGATGAAGCAAGCAGCTTTAGAATTATCAAAAGGTAATTTTGATACGCGATTACCTGTACTTCAAAATGATGAGATTGGCCAATTGGCTACTGCATTTAATCAAATGGGTAGGCAACTTAAATACAATGTCGAACTAACGAATCAAGAGAAGGAACAACTATCCAGTATTCTTACGTCGATGACTGATGCAGTCATCACATTTAACCGAGATGCCACAATCCTTTTGAGTAACCCACCTGCAGAAAGATTATTACAAAATTGGTACTCTAAAATGGGCAGTGAAGGGGAGCGTGGAGATCTTCCGAAAGAAATTTTTCATATGCTTGAACACGTTATTGCGTTTGCAGAAGAAGTTAAAGATGAGTTGGAATTAGATGGTCAATTCTATGCAATTTCAATTAGCCCACTTTATAGTAGTGATAGTATACGCGGTGCCGTTGCAGTTTTAAGAGATAAAACAGAACAACATAAGCTTGATAAATTACGCTCAGATTTTATTGCGAACGTTTCTCATGAATTGAGAACACCTATTGCGATGTTGCAGGGCTATAGTGAAGCAATTATTGATGGTGTCACTACTAGTGATGAAGAACGTCTTGAAATGGTACAAATCATTCATGATGAGTCAAAACGGATGGGACGTCTAGTTACAGATTTACTTGATTTAGCAAGAATGGAATCGGGTCATATGAGACTTTATAAAGAAGATGTCCTAATCATTCCATTACTATCTCGTATCCTGACTAAATTCACGCAAGTTGCACGAGACGCAAATGTTGAATTAGAATTTACGCACCCGGATGATATACAAGTTATTGCAAGCATTGATGAAGATCGTATCGAGCAAGTGTTTACAAATCTTATCGATAATGCAATACGACACACACCTGATGATGGAAAAGTGTCTCTTGTTGTTGAAGTAACTAACGGGTCGGTTGTTATGAATGTTGTAGATACAGGAATTGGTATACCGGAGCAAGATTTACCATTCATCTTTGAACGTTTCTACAAAGCCGATAAGGCTAGAACTAGAGGCAAGGGTGGTACGGGTTTAGGTCTATCAATTGCTAAAAACATTATTGATGCGCATGGTGGTACGATATGTGCTGCTAGAAGTCCAAAGGCAGGTACTATATTTAGTTGTTCAGTACCAGCTAAAAAATTGTAACTTTTAAGCTTGAGAAACGACTAATAACTTGAACGGGGGGATCGAATGGATGACTCCATTTTCCACCGGCTCTATGAACAGTATCATCAGGATGTGTTTGCATTTCTTATATATTTAACGGGAGATCGAGAACACGCCGAAGATCTGACGCATGAAGTATACGTTAAAGTATTTAAAGCGTATGCCGGTTTTGAAGGGAAAAGTTCAGAGAAAACATGGCTGTTTTCGATTGCGAAAAATGTAGCCGTTGATCATTTCAGAAAAAATACTGTTAGAAAAAGACATCTTTTTGATAAGTTTGATTGGGAACAAAGTGAACTAACTTCTACAGGGAAGTTACCAGAAGAAGTAGTAACATTAAGTGAAGAGATGAAAGAATTATTGTTCGCTTTGGATTCTTGCAGTGGAGATCAAAAAATGGTAATTATTATGCGTTATTTTCAAGACTTATCAATATCTGAGACCGCAACCATACTTAGTTGGACTGAAGGTAAAGTGAAAACAACTCAGCACCGTGCCATAAAAACACTTCGAATGAAAATGAACACTCTTCCATCCGCTAGAAGGGAGGAAATTTGATGTCTGAAAAAAAATGGGATGACAGTGAAATAGAGAAGTTACTCCAACAAGTCCCTGACATTAAAGACAATCGATCGAAAGAAGATATTTTATTGCGATTACAAAGTGACGATAGATTAAAGATGAATTCAAATAATATAAATAAAAAAGTAGTGAAATGGCTGCCGGCTTTTGTCGCAGTTGCTGCTCTTTTTATTCTAAGTATTATCGTTATCCCTGTATTTCAAAATGAAGAACAAGAGATGGCTGTAACGGAAAAAGCAAAGTTAGATACAGCTAATATGGATATGAACAAAGATCGTTCCATAAGCAATGAAACGAACCGTGCAACTTCAGTTGAAGATGATAACTTAAGCCATTATGCAATCTATCCGTCAGATTTAACAAATGAAACGCTGTGGCATATCGGTCTTGTAGGCGATGCAGGGATGAGTGTTCCCGTCACATTTCTCATACCAGAAGCACATATTAAGCATGATTTTGGAAACCGTAAACCAACGACAGTTGACCTTTATAATATTTATGCAAACCGTCTAGATGAAGAAGCTCTTGGTTTTGTAGATTATCATCCTTATAGAGGAACTTTCAGCACTAACGGCCAGACCATTATTCAACAACTATTACCAAATCACGCTTATGATAGATCATCTTCCTCATTAGATACTTTTAAACAATCTATCTTAGATACTTTCTATGACTTTGACGAGGTTCTTTTTGAAAATAATAAACAACAGAGAATCGAATTTAATCAGGTAGGTAAACCGAGTCAACCGTTAAAATTAACGAATGGAAAAAATCAACAAGGCTATTACAAGTTTAAGCAAAGTAACTCGGATGAATATCTTGCTTCGAATTTTGGTGAGAAATTTGAGACGCTAGCAATCGCACTGGAGAAAATGAAAGAAACACCAAATGATGTATATACTACAGTTATTCCAGAAGGTGTTGATTTTGAAGTGCTTCCTTCAAAAGAATATACAACGATTCAATTTACGCATTCATTGGACTTGGAATCACTTAATGGAGCTGAAGCTATGCAACTCATTGAAGGAATTCTTTTAACTGCTGCCAGTTTTAATACTCAAATAAAGTTTGAGAACACTGTGCAAACAGAGTGGAACGGTTTTGACTTTACAAGTAAATTACCAATTCCGATTGGGGCAAATCCACTTCCATTCATTCTTAGATGAAAAATAGACTTTGTAGACAGTTTTGTTTACAAAGTCTATTTTTTTGTATACACTAGTACTGTAATACAATATTGATTCATCTTCGGGGCAGGGTGTGATTCCCGACCGGCGGTAATGGAATTTCGATTCCGAGCCCGCGAGCTTAACAGCAGATTCTGGTTAGATTCCAGAGCCGACAGTATAGTCTGGATGGGAGAAGGTGGAGGTACGGCCGTCTTTTTGTGTTGTCCACAAAGAGAGTGCCTGTTTAGGTGTGGAGTGAATAGCTTTTTACGCTGTTCAAAACCATATTTAACTATGCCTTTCAACTCCCTTGAGCTTTTTAGCTTTGGGGATTTTTTGTTGGATTAACAACGATTTCGGTTCGTCCTTTCCTCTTTTGAAGTGAATCGCAAAAGGAGAGGGAAACAACATGAACAACAAAAAGTTGCGAAAGATGATTCTCATCGCAATACTTGGGAGTATTTCAACTGTTTTAATGCAGTTCAATTTCCCATTGCCGGCACTACCGGGTTTTCTGAAAATCGATTTCAGTGAAATTCCAGCAGTATTGGCTATTATGACGATGGGACCAGTAGCAGGAATTTCAGTAGAACTGTTAAAGAATGTTTTGTATTGGTTCTTATCAGGCAGTCCAACTGGTGTTCCTGTAGGCGAAATTGCCAACTTTACGACAGGTATTCTCTTTATTTTACCTATTTATGTTATCTTCAATAAATTCCGTACATCAAAAGGACTTGCGTCTGGTTTAATAGCGGGCACTGTAACTATGGCTATCGGTATGAGCTTGTTAAACTATGCTGTATTCCTTCCGATGTACACGTACTTTTTAAACGCTCCAGCTGTAAGTGGTGATGCACTTTATGCAATGATTGTAGCTGGTATACTACCGTTTAATATTATTAAGGGAGCAATATTGATGGTTATTACTTTGCTTCTTTTCAAGAGTATGAACAAGTGGATTTCACAGCAACGTATGCAGTTGATGACTTAAAGAATAAAATCTATAATATGCGCATAAAAAACGGTACCATAATTTATAACGTTGGTGAAAGAAAGTCCTCTTCTCAAAAACAAGAGAAGAGGATTGGAATTCACCAACGTTATTTTTATGAATATATTGGCCTAAAGAATTCTGAAATCTACTGATTTCAGTTCCAAGCGTACGCGTTCCGTGAGGTGTGCTGAAGTTGTGCCGCGGAAAGCACCATCTGGAACGGAAAGAAACAGGATAACTACTCACTATATAGTAAGACTGTTTAGAAAATCAGTTTCCTGACATTCTAAACAGCCTTAATACAAGTCAATTATTATCGACTAAAATTCTTCATCAACGTTATTTGACAAAGAACCTAAAAAAACCGTTCGATTTTTAAATCGAACGGGTTTTTTAGTCGTTAATCTTCATATTTTAATGCGTCTCCATCAAAAGGCGCATCAGCAGTTTTGATTGAATCGGTTGGGCAGCCATCAAAAGCATCTTCAAGATCTTCCATGAGTTCCTCTGGAACTTCAACAGTTCCCGTGTTATCATCGAGAATAACGTAAGCGATTCCCTCATCATCATAATCATATATATCTGGAGCGGCTGCTCCACAGGCGCCACATGCGATACATGTATCCTGATCAACGATTGTATATTTAGGCATTCTAAATCTCTCCTCTTTTCTCCGTACAAACAATATAGTTCACATTCCATTCTAATGATGTTGGACGTAGTTTTCAACAAAAAACATCTTTTTAACGGAGGGGAAATCATGAACCTACCTTCAATACTACTAAAAATTATAAATAAGTTGGATGGTGAACGTTCAATCTATGCAAGCTATCATTTATTGCGTGGTAAACGTTCTGGGCAAACGCTACAAGATGTTGAGTACTATCAACTAAAAGATTATTTTGGAATACTCCCTAAACTATCTAAAGAAGAATTCGATCTCAATGTCAATAGGTTAATAACTGCAAAGCACATAGAGATTACTGCTGATTCTATTGTAAGACTAACATATATCGGCAAAAATGAACTTTCAAAAATGGATGAATTCTATTTTAGAGGATGGGATTATCGTGGAAGTGAAAAAGTATTTTACGCTAGACTTTCACTTCTTATTCAAACGTATTCTAATCTACTTGCACAAAATAAGTCTTTTTTACCGATTCAAAAAGAATATGAAATTCAAACATTTGTAAAAGCATTTTTATTGAAATATGTAAATCTTGAGAGTGACTTAATCGGACGACTCAATTTAGAACTCCAATTAGCTTTTGAGAAAAGTTCAATGAGTGAGGTGCAAAAAAAGATTTTTGTATACAGACTTACTGGATTTCAGCTAACTGGTTTAACATGGGGGCAGTTAGCAGATCACTTAAAAATTGAACCAATGAGTGTTCGTTTGTTACTGATTGAAGGATTGCATCGGTTGCTCGATGTAATAGAAATGAGCGATGGTTTTCCACTTCTAAAAAAGTTAGCTGAAGGAGTAAAAGTGAATACTTATTTAACTCAATCTTGTTTAAAAACAAAAGATCTATTTGAAAAGAATTTTTCTATTGAGGAAATTGCGAAAAAACGAAGTTTGAAAGTTAGTACAATTGAAGATCATTTTGTTGAGATGTCTTTGAATGATCCTGACTTTCCTATAAGCAATTTTATTTCTAAGGACAAATTAATTGCTGTATTAAATAAATCTGAAGAACTTGGCACAATGAGACTTCGATTATTAAAAGCAGAATTTGAAACACTGTCATTTTTTCAATTACGATTAATTTTAGGTTCCAAATCAGGGGGGAGAGCATAATGGACTTGCAATCTCTGTTGCAGAAAAAGTTTGGTTTTGAACAATTTAGGCCTGGTCAAGAAGCGATTGTCAGAGATGTACTGAAGGGTAAAGATACACTTGCCATACTTCCAACAGGTATGGGCAAGTCATTATGTTACCAGCTTCCTGCATATGCTTTAGAGGGGGCTGTGTTAATTATATCGCCATTGGTAGCATTGATGGAAGACCAAGTAGCGGTTATGAAAAAGAGTGGAGAAAAAAGGGTTGTAGCTCTTAATTCATTTTTGAGTTTTTCGGATAAGAATAGAATACTATCAAGTCTAGCATCCTATAAATTTATCTTTATATCACCCGAAATGTTAACGCAAGAATCAATTGTTTCAGTGTTACAAAGAATGCACCTTGGATTACTAGTCGTAGATGAAGCTCATTGTATTTCCCAATGGGGTTTTGATTTCAGACCCGATTATTTACGGATTGGTAACTTTTTCGAGAAAGTTCAGCGTCCAAATATACTGGCATTGACTGCAACAGCAGATGATAAGGTTGTTGAAGACATTCGATTTTATCTTCAACTGAAATCTGCGGTTGTGCACCGTCAACCTATCGACCGAACAAATATTAGTTATACAATTATTAAGGTTAATTCACAAATAGACAAGACTGAATGGATTAAAGACAGACTTCAATCAACGATAGGTCCTGGAATTATTTATGTCGCATCACGAAAAAGGGCAGATGAATTATCAGAGTACTTACGACGAGAAGGCATTCAGATTGCTTCTTACCATGCTGGAATGGAACAAGAAGACAGAGCGCTCATTCAAGAACAATTCGTTGTAGGAGAGTTAAATTGGATTTGTGCTACTAATGCTTTTGGTATGGGTATTCATAAGGATAATGTACGTCAAATTATTCATGAGCATATGCCGCAGTCTATTGCTAGTTACAGTCAAGAAGTCGGACGGGCAGGTCGTGATCAGCTACAAGCGACTGCTTGCTTATTATATAGTCCAGAAGATGATCGCAGAATTCGCTTTATTACTCAAGAAGAGATGCCGCAAGAGTTAGAAATCTTGCATTATTATAATTTGATGCAGACTGGTACAACTTCAATAGATGCTGCTGAGTTATCAAGCTTAAGTGAAACTGGAAGACGTATGATTGACTATTATCTAGAGAGCGAAAAAGTAGAAGATGTTATCCATCAAATTGAACAATTAAAAAAGGATAAAGAAGAGCAATTACAAAAGATGCTTCAATTAGTGCATAGTGGGAATTGTATAAGAAAAGAGTTATTAAGTGTTTTTGGTGAAAAGTTGAGTACAACTCCTCAAATTTGTTGTTCGATATGTGGGCTTGAAAATGAAGCATGGTTACAGAATAGAGAAATGATTAATGATAATGAATTTGAACTTGACTGGAAAACAAGACTAGATTTGTTACTTAGTGAAAATTAGAGATGTTTTTTTAGACTCTGTTAATATAACATCAAATTTACACAAACTTCTGCTTTTGCTCGTTTACTTTTCCGACAATATTCGTCATAATAATGGTATAGCACGATGTGATAGGAGAATGTTGATATGAAACAGGAAGACTTTAAAAATGATTTTGAAGAAAATAGAAAAGAAGTAAATTTAGTTGAAGAAGATACTCTTCAATCGCGAAGTGAAAAATTTGGTAGAAAAAGAGAACCTAAAAAGAAGTCAGGGAATAGATCTATTAATATAATTCTTACGATCTTTACACTTATCCCAATTATAATTTTGATATATGTTATTTCAGATGTGTATTCTTCTAAACCTGGAACTACTGCTGGTATTGATAATGATAATGATAATGTTCAATTTGAAACGGACAAAAAGGGAGAAGCGGAAAAATCGAAAGAAAAAGAAGAAAAAGAAGAAAAAGAAGACAAAGAAGACAAAGAAGACATTGAGGAAGAGGATACAACGCCTGAATCAGAAACGACCCCTGAAAATGAAGATGTGACTACAGTACCGCCGGTTGAGGATTCACAGGATTCTGCAGAAGGTAGTTCTAACACTCCAGAAACAACAGAACAACCAAACGAAGCACCGAAAACACATACTGTTGGTACAAGCGAGAATTTATATCGAATTGCTTTGAAATATTACGGTAATGGCTCACAGGCATCAATAGAAAAAATAAAAGTTGCAAATAAACTTACTTCTAACGAAGTTAAAGTGGGGCAAAAAATAATTATTCCATAAAAAGACAAAGTTTTTTACTTTGTCTTTTTTATATATAATGGAGGTGTGTTTTTACGATTAAAAATATGTTTTGGTTTTTCATAGCGATAATGGGTGCTTTCACTTTAAGGATGTACTTTAATGCAAAAAAACAGAGAGTAGTAATTCACGAATTGTTTGTTGCTTCAAAAAGTCAGACGAAACAAAAAGTAACTTTATTTTTCATCTCCGATATTCATAGAAGAAAAATAACAAAAGAAATAGTGAAGGCTGTTCAATCGAACTCTTCGATTGATTTAGTTATTATTGGTGGAGACCTTGCTGAAAAGGGAGTATCGACTACTATAATTAAAGAAAATGTCAGGAACCTTGCTACGATTGGACCATTGTTTTTTGTTTGGGGAAATAACGATAGAGAAATTGGCGAACAAGAAATAAGAAAGATTTTAGAACACTATCATTGCGAAATACTTGATAATAAAAATGTAGCGATTCCAAATCACTCTGTTTGGGGGATATGTGGTGTGGATGACCCCACAAGCTTAAATGTCGATATCCAATCTGCACTTCGCTATAGTAATAAATATGAACACCTTATATTTGTGTCACATAATCCAGCCGTTTTTAGGGAATTAGACTCAACTGTAAAGCCAGATTTAATGTTGGCTGGTCATACCCATGGTGGGCAAATACGATTTGGATTGTTTGGTATGCAAGAGAAAGGTGGATTTTACAAAGATGACAATTCTGCTACGCTAATTAGCAATGGTTTTGGAACAACACTCGTGCCACTTCGACTAGGTGCAGATCCAGAATGTCATATTGTTGAAATTATATATGGTGAAAGTGAGTAAAGGAGAGTTAAGAAGAATTATGATTTATAAAGATTCAATTATTATCGGCGGTGGACCTTGTGGACTTTCGGCTGCAATTGAATTGCAGAATGCCGGTGAGGACATTGTCGTTATTGAAAAAGAAAATATTGTTAACTCAATTTATAATTATCCAACACATCAAACCTTTTTTAGCACAAGCTTAAAATTGTCTATAGGGGATATTCCGTTCATTACTGCTTCTGATAAGCCTAAACGGAATGATGCGCTTGTCTATTACCGTAAAGTTGCAGAAATAAAACAAATTCCTATTAATAGTTTTGAGAAAGTTGAAAGCATAATTAAAGTGCAGGAAGGTTTTCATATCATATCGAGTAAAACAGAATATACATGTAAAAATGTAATTATTGCCACTGGTTATTACGATAACCCTAATAAGTTGGATATTGAGGGAGAGAATTTACCTCATGTATTCCATTACTTCAAAGAAGGACATCCGTATTATGGGAAAAGAGTTGTTATCATAGGAGGTAAGAATTCTTCAATAGACGCTGCGCTCGAATTAGAGAAGGCGGGAGCTTTTGTTACCGTAGTTTATAGGGGAGATAGCTACTCGCCTAGTGTGAAGCCATGGATATTGCCGGGGTTTGATAGTCTTGTTAAAAGTGGCGATATTGACATGCGTTTTAACAGTGAAGTCATTCAAATAACGGAAAAAGATATTACGATTTCAGAAAATGCTGTTCGTTCACAAATAGAATGTGACTATGTCTTTGCGATGATTGGCTATCATCCAGACCATGCATTTCTAAAAGGTGTGGGGATTGAAATAGATCCGGTTACAGGTAGACCATCTTACAATGAAGAAACAATGGAATCGAATATTCCAGGTCTTTACATCGCTGGAGTAATTGCTGCCGGGAATAATGCAAATGAAATTTTTATTGAAAATGGAAAACTGCATGGTAAACAAATTGCGAATGCAATTCGTGATAAGCGAGAATAAAAATGAGGCTCCGAATTATACGGAGCCTCATTTTTTTAATTTATTGCACATAATTCCAACAAAAGTTTCAGACGGGCTTTTTGTCCGCTTAAACCATGCTCAAATCGTACACCAAGATCTTTCAACATTTTTCCGCCGCCCTCATATGCATATATATCTTGAGCAATTCCATTAAAACATCTTGATACTAATATAACGGGAATATTTACGTCAAGTAAATTTTGGATACCTGGAATCATTGCAGGTGGAACATTACCTTGACCTAGCCCTTCTAATACAACACCATGATAGCCGAGATTAATAATAGAGTGTAGCAAATCAGATTCCATTCCCGCATATATTTTAAACATTGCTACTTTTTTATCGATATGTTTCACAGGATAATGAAAGCGAGTTATCGGGGCGTGATGAAAGTGAATAGCTGATTTTGTAACAATGCCGATAGGTCCATACTGTGGACTTTGAAATGTGGCTACACTGCTACTATGTGTCTTCGTGACATTCGTAGCAGTATGAATTTCATCGTTTAAGACGACAAGTACACCTTTGTCAACGGCTTCTTCAGATGCTGCTACTCTGACAGCAGACATCAAATTGTAAACCCCGTCTGCACCAATTTCATTTGATGAACGCATAGCTCCAGTTATAACAACTGGAATTGAAAGATTTGTTGATAACTCAAGAAAATAAGCTGTTTCTTCAAGTGTATCGGTTCCATGTGTAATTACGATACCGTCGAAAGTTGTGTTCTCAGTGTGATTTAATAAAACATTCTTTAAATGATTCATTTTTTCGGGCGTTACATGAGGAGAGGGTAAATTAAAGACTTCAAACTCTGTTATATTGGCAAATTGTTGTATTTTGTCAATCTCTAACGATAAAGGGTTTGCTGGACTTAAAATAACACCACCCGTTTGTGTATTCATTTGCATGGAAATGGTTCCACCGGTATGGATGAGGAGAATATTTTTCTTCAATGTGTTGCCTCCTAGTTAAGAGAATGATGTTATAATGGGACGGATTGGAGGATCGTCTATGCTCATATTGCTAACTGTTGGAATAGCGCCAGGTCTGGCACTATTTAGTTATTTATATTTACGTAAACAGTTTTCAAAAGAACCATCTCGTACATTATTTCACACATTCTTATACGGTGCTATTATGACATTCCCAATTCTATTTATACAACATGTTTTTGAAGAGGAAGAGATCTTTAATAGTTTCTTTTTTACGAATGTAATTTTCACAAGTGGTCTTGAAGAGTTCTTTAAGTGGTTCATTCTAATACTTGCAATCTACCGTCATGTTGAGTTTGAAGATGCCTACGATGGGATTCTATATGGTGCAAGCATTTCACTCGGATTTGCAACAATCGAGAATATCATATACTTATTAACATTTGGAACAGATACAGCGTTTATTCGAGCATTATTACCAGTCTCAAGTCATGCACTTTTTGGTGTAGTGATGGGGTATTACATAGGGAGAGCAAAGTTTGCTGCAAAAACTAATCAGAAAGGTTTTTTGTTTTTTGCACTTTTTGCACCTTTTGTTTTGCATTTAATTTATAATGGCATACTCGCCATTCAAGATCTGTGGCTCTATCTTATTATACCTTTTATGCAATTTCTATGGTGGTTTGGTCTAACGCGTGTTAAATATGCGCATACGTTTACGATGCAGCAAATGAAGAAAAAAATATAAAGTATTGAAAAGGTCTAGCGTTTGCTAGATCTTTTTTTTTATAAAATTCTTCGAGTTGGACAAACTAATTAAAAAGGAGGAATTTCGGTTGAAAAAGCTTCTACTAAAGGTTTTTGTTGCATTTTTTCTAATCGGCAGTTCGTACAACCTCACAACAAATGAAATAAACGCATTTAGTTCACAACAAATTGCGAGAGGAGCTAATGGTGATGATGTAATCGAATTGCAAGCGAGGCTTCAGTATATTGGTTACTATACCGGTACAATCGATGGCAAGTTTGGATATGGTACGTATTGGGCTTTAAGAAACTTTCAAGAGAAATATGGACTTCCGGTAGATGGGATTGCTGGAAGTAAGACGAAAATAAAACTTGGAAACGTGTCGAAGTATGATGAGAAATTTGTCAAAGATAACATAAATAAAGGGAATCGCTTTACGCATTATGGTGGTAAACCATTGGCTTCGCAAGTTAAAAAAGGGGCAGGTAAAAAAGATTCAGCGCAATTACCATCTAAATACTCAGAACAAGATCTAACATTAATTGCAAATGCTGTTTACGGTGAAGCGAGAGGAGAACCTTATGAAGGGCAGGTTGCGGTAGCCGCAGTCATTCTCAATCGAATTGAACATGCTGACTTTCCTGACTCTGTAGGTGGTGTAATCTTTCAACCTGGAGCATTTACGGCTGTTTCGGATGGGCAAATCTGGTTAAGGCCAAATGAACGTGCTAAAGAAGCAGTTTTGGACGCTATAAATGGATGGGATCCTTCTGAAAATGCAATTTACTACTTTAATCCAATAACAGCAACTAGTAAATGGATATGGTCAAGACCACAAATTAAAAAAATTGGTTTACACATCTTTTGTAGCTAGTCGTTTCATGTTTATCTATTAAGAGAGGAGGAATGGTGAACGTTGACACTAGAAGGTTTTTGATTGTCAATGGTTTACCACGCTATGAAGAAAACACTATTTGTTTTGGCGTATGCCGTAGTCGCATTAACGATTTTTTCGATTGGGGAAACAAGTAAAAATGATCAACTTTCAATTGCATTAAGTGGCCAATACGCAAAAAAAATGACAGATGCATCGGAGAAATTAGATGAGCTGAACAATGCAGTGAAAAAAACATTATTATTTAAAGAGTCAGATGGTTCTTCTAAAGCGCGTGAAGATATTTGGAGATTATCGTCTGATATTAAAAATTCTGTTTCCTCATTGCCGTTAGATCAAAGCTTTTCAACTTCTTGGCTGAATTACTTAGGTCGACTTGGAAATTTTGCGAAGGAAGCCGATCGAAATAATGATATTGAAAATTATTATAAAGTGATGACACAAGCCTCAAAAAATCTGGATTTGATGTCCGAAGAATGGGAAGTTGCAACAGCGGGAATGGTTAGTGGTCGATTATCAATGTCAGACTGGAGTGACAGATTAGATGGAACGAAATCACAACATGACTGGTCGGGTATGGGGACAGCAGTTAAAAAATATACTGAAAGTGACTTTCCTCTAACAGCAAGTGAATCTGACTCAATGAAGAAAAAAGAATTACAGCAGATGGAAGATGGAAAGGTAACCAAAAAACAAGCGGTAGAAAGATTTAAAAAGATATTTCCAACTGTATCTAACGAAATTATTGGTGTGGAATCAAGTAAACCGGGTTCACCGTATCCATTTTTCCACATACGTTTCTCAGAAAGAAATTCAATTGGTTATATTGACATTACTGAAAAAGGGGGACATATTCTTTCGTATCTGGAGGAGAGGCCTTTCAGCAATGAAGTTTTACCATTTGACATATTAAAAGAGAAAGCGGAATCTTTTTTGAAAAGTGCTGACTATCAGGATCTAGTTTTTGAAGAATCACGTGAAAACAACACAGCTTGGCATATGGTTTTCGTAAGAGTAGAACCGAGATATAAAGCAAAAGTGTTTTCGGATACGATCCACTTGAAAATAGCGAAAGACACCGGGAGTATTATTGGTTTAGATGCTTCAGAGTATATACGGAAAGAGAAAACGGATGAACAAGCAATTGTAAAAAAAGATTGGCAGTCTTTTTTTCATGAAGGAGTTAAAATTACTAAAGAAGAATTGGCTTATGTAGAAGATGATCGTTTAAATCAGCGGTTAGCACATTATCTTATAGTAACAAAAGAAGAACATGGGGTAATAGGAACATACGCAGTAATCGTTGATACTGAAACGTTAGAAGTAATTAAAACTGAAAGGTTACAGTAACTTTCAACACAAAAACCATTGGCTATTTTTTCGCTTCATGAGATAATAGTCTTAAGACTAAAGAATGGTGGGTGTGAAGGATGCTTCTTTCAATTGGAACTATCATTGTCATGGATAAAGACTATACTGTGGACGGCGAAAAGTTCAAAAGTAAAGTCATCGATTTTGGTGAAGACTTTATCATGATTGATTACCCAACACAAATTCAGACTGGGCGTACAGCTTTTTTTGTTGATGGGACTCAAATTGCCGTCACATTTACTACGGATTCTAAAGTTTCTTATGCCTTTAGAACGGAAGTAGTAGGTCGTCTTAACAAAGGTGTTCCAATGTTGAAACTAACGTATCCTGGGGATGATAAATTAATTAAAATCCAAAGACGTGAATTTGTGCGTATCGATAGTTCAATTGATGTAGCAGTCGAAAAAGATGGAATTTTTAATCAGTTTGTTGCTGAAGATATTAGTGCAGGAGGCATTGCATTAAATCTCAAATCAGATATAGATGTTAAAGAAAATGATAATTTGTCGTTAACAATTGTTTTACCGTTTGCGGACAATGATATTAAATACATTAAAGTGGAGACAAATGTGACGAGGGTTTGGGAAAGAGAAGGTAGACATATCGCATCCTTGCAATTTGAAATGCTGCCGGAAACAATAAGACAATATATTGTTCGTTTTTGTTTTGAAAGACAACTGCAACAAAGGAATTTAGAATAATTTGATTAAAGGGGAATTGTCTCATACAGGGGCTTTTCCCTTTTCCATATGATACAATATTTTCGAATTGATAACGGGGGTAGATGAAATGAGCAAAAGAATTAAAATAGCGATTGACGGACCTGCTGCTGCTGGGAAAAGCACAATAGCGAAAAAAGTTGGTTTTAAATTAGGGTATACGTATATCGATACAGGTGCAATGTACCGAGCGTTAACGTATAAAGCATCCGCATCGAACATAGATATGGAAGATGGAGACAAGCTAAGCGAATTACTAGATCAAATCGAAATTTTACTTGTGCCATCATCGGAAGGGCAATCTGTAATTGTTGATGGTGAAGATATTACAAATGCCATTCGCTCTAAAAGTGTAACAAACAATGTGTCTGCTGTTGCGAAGCATGCTAAAGTGAGACGTTTAATGGTCCAAAAACAACGCGATTTAACAACTCTCGTAAATGGTGTTGTGATGGATGGTCGAGATATTGGAACGACTGTTTTACCAGATGCAGAGTTAAAAATCTTCATGACGGCATCGGTGCAAGAAAGAGCGAAGCGTAGATACACGGAGGACGAAGCACGAGGAATCACAACATCACTAGAACAGTTGGAAAAGGAAATTAGTGATCGGGATCGTGCAGATAGCGAAAGAATCGAATCTCCACTTAGGCAGGCAGATGATGCAATTTACATTGATACAACTTCAAAAACAATTGAAGAAGTTGCTGATGAAATTAGTAAACTAGCTGAAGGGAGACTTGGTGAATGAATCTTTACCCTTTAGGGAAGTCACTCGTTTCAATTATTTTCTATCCACTTTATCGTATTAAGATAATTGGAAAAAATAATTTTCCAACAGAAGGTGGAGTGCTTCTTTGCGCTAATCATATTGACAATTTAGATCCACCTGTTGTCGGAATTACATGTCCACGTCCAGTCCATTTTATGGCGAAGGAAGAGTTGTTTCATACTCCTATACTTAAATCAATTTTACCAAGAGTGAATGCGTTCCCGGTTAAGAGAGGTATGAGTGATCGTGATGCTTTTAGAAATACGCTTAAGCTATTAAAAGCTGGAAAAGTCGTCGGTCTATTTCCAGAAGGTACAAGAAGCAAGAACAATGAACTAGGTAAAGGTCTTGCAGGTGCAGGTTTTTTTGCATTAAAAGGTGAGGCGGCAATTGTGCCATGTGCAATCATTGGTCCATATAAAGCGTTTAAAAAGTTAAAAGTCGTTTACGGAAAACCGATTGATATTAGCTCATACAGAGAACGTAGAGCCTCTTCTGAAGAGGTCACTGAGGTTATTATGGCTGAAATACAAAAACTTTTAGATGCAAATTAATTCCGGGAATAAGGGTTAACTTTTGTTTTTATGGAAATATTCGAATACTATAGAAGTAGGAATCTTTATGAAGGAGGACTACATATGACTGAAGAAATGAATTTTGAATCTAACAATAGCTACAATGAGGGTGACCGAGTCACCGGAAAAGTGACTAAAATTGAAGAGAAATCAGTAACAGTTGAAATCGCGGCAGCGCCGTTTGATGGAGTTGTTCCAATCAGCGAGCTGTCAAGCCTGCATATCGAAAAAGCTTCAGATGCTGTTAACGAGGGTGACGAGCTTGAGTTATCCATAATGAAAATTGAAGATGAAAACTACGTTCTGTCAAAGCGTAAGGTAGATGCTGAAGACGCTTGGGACTCACTAGTAGATAAATATAACACTAAACAAACAATTGAAACAGAAGTCAAGGATGTTGTAAAAGGCGGTCTAGTTGTTGATCTAGGCGTCCGAGGGTTTATCCCCGCATCACTCGTAGAAGATCATTTTGTAGAAACGTTTGATGATTATAAAGGTCGCACGATGTCATTTAAAATTGTGGAGATGGATAAAGAGAAAAATCGTTTAATATTGTCCCATCGAGCAGTCATCCAAGAACAAAAAGATGCACAAAAAGGTGAAATCCTTGAAGGTATTAAAGAGGGGGAAATCCTTGAAGGAGTCGTTCAAAGACTCGCATCATTTGGTGCTTTCGTTGATATCGGTGGAATTGACGGTTTAGTTCATATTTCACAACTTTCCTATAAGCACATTGAAAAGGTTTCGGATTTCCTAAAAGAAGGCGACAAAGTCAAAGTGAAAGTTCTTTCAGTTGATCGGGATTCGGAACGGATTTCGCTTTCGATTAAAGACACATTGCCTGGTCCGTGGGAAGATATTGAAGAAAAAGCTCCCAAAGGTAGTATCTTTGAAGGTACTGTCAAGAGACTTGTTTCATATGGCGCTTTTGTTGAAGTATTACCTGGTATAGAGGGACTCGTTCATATATCAAGAATTTCACATCAACATATTGGTACACCACATGACGTTTTACAAGAAGGACAAAAGGTTGAAGTCAAAGTCCTTGAGGTTAACAAAGAAGATAAACGGCTATCATTGAGTATTAAAGACCTTATTGAGAATCAAGAAGAATCTACTTACGGTGATTATGAAATGCCTGAAGAAACTTCTGGTTTCTCAATGAGTGATGTAATAGGTGACCAGTTAAAGAAATTCTCTGAATAAGTCAAAGTCGTGAACTACTAAATAAAGTAGTAGTCACATTCAATTGTTTATTGAACCTTTCTTGATGCGTTAAACATAACGTTAATAGAAAAATGAAGTGAAATGTTTTGAAAGCGTACAAAAAAGCTGGAAATAAAAGTCTCGACTAGAAAAGAAGATGATGCTTTTATAGGCATCATCTTCTTTTTTGTGTATAATATGCAGAAGATAAGGTGGAAGGATGTTAGATTATGACGAAACCAACAGTGGCGATTGTCGGAAGACCAAACGTCGGGAAATCGACCATATTTAATCGAATCGTTGGTGAAAGAATTTCGATTGTAGAAGATGTGGCAGGAGTTACTCGAGATAGAATTTATAGCTCTGCAGACTGGCTGAGCCATGACTTCAATCTGATAGATACAGGCGGTATTGATATCGGAGATGAACCATTTCTAGAACAAATCCGCTCACAAGCAGAAATTGCTATAGACGAAGCAGATGTAATTATCTTTCTTGTAAATGGAAGAGAAGGCGTAACGGACGCTGACGAACAAGTTGCCAAAATCCTTTATAAAACAAAAAAACCAGTTGTTCTAGCTGTCAATAAAATTGATAATCCGGATATGCGTGAAATGATTTACGATTTTTATTCATTAGGTTTTGGTGACCCATTCCCAATTTCTGGTTCGCACGGATTAGGTTTAGGGGATTTACTGGACCAAGTAGCAAAAAGCTTCCCGGAAACAGAAGAAGAAGTAATTGAGGATGATGTCATTCGTTTTTCTTTAATCGGACGCCCTAACGTTGGCAAGTCGTCCCTTGTAAATGCATTTTTAGGTGAAGAAAGAGTTATTGTGAGTGATATTGCAGGTACAACTCGCGACGCGATTGATACGGCATATGTTCATGATGGTCAGAAATATAAAATTATCGATACAGCAGGGATGAGAAAAAAAGGGAAAGTATATGAAAACACTGAAAAATACAGTGTTTTGCGTGCTTTAAAAGCGATTGATAGATCAGACGTTGTGCTAATTGTAATCAATGGTGAAGAGGGCATTCGAGAGCAGGACAAACGTATAGCTGGTTATGCTGAGGAAGCGGGCAAGGGTGTACTTTTCGTTGTTAATAAATGGGATGCTGTCGTTAAAGATGATAAAACAATGATGAAATTCACAACAGAAATACGTGAAAACTTCTTGTTTTTAGATTATGCACCAGTCGCATTTGTATCAGCTAAAACGAAGCAACGCGTACAAAGTCTATTCGGGAAAATTGTAATGATTAGTGAAAATCATGCACTTCGAATTCAATCCAGTGTGTTAAATGAAGTTATAGAAGATGCGGTAGCAAGAAACCCAGCACCGTCTGACAAAGGCAGAAGATTACGTATATACTATGTCACGCAAGTTGCAGTAAAACCTCCTACGTTTGTTGTTTTTGTTAATGAACCGGAGTTGATGCATTTTTCTTATGAACGTTTTTTACAAAATCGTCTTCGAGAATCATTTGGCTTTGAAGGAACACCTATCCGCCTAATTATTCGTGCTAGAAGCTGATTTGCGAGTTACGAGAAAGGGTGGTTTATTTTAATGGAGAAAGTCTCAATTATAGGTGCTGGAAGTTGGGGGACTGCAATTTCATTTGTCCTCGCTGAAAATGGAAATGACTGTCTAATTTGGACTAGACGTTCTGAGCAAGCAACTGAAATTAATGAAAATCATACAAATCAAACCTATCTACCAAAAGTTACCTTACCTACAACATTGCGAGCTACATCCAACCTAACTGATGCTGCAAATCATGGTGATGTAATCATTTTAGCTGTTCCAACAAAGGCAATTCGCGAAGTATGTAATGAATTAAATCGTATGGATATCAGTTCTAAATTGATTGTCCATGTATCAAAAGGGATCGAACCGGATTCTTTATTAAGAATTTCAGAAATGATAAAAGAGGAATTAGAACCATCGAAATATAGCTCTATTGTTGTCCTATCTGGACCGAGTCATGCCGAAGAGGTTGTTCTACATCAGCCAACAACGGTTACAGCTGCTTCAGAAGACTTAGAAGCAGCTGAGAGAATTCAGGATTTATTTATGAATAATAATTTTAGAGTGTATACAAATCCAGATATTCTTGGTGTTGAAATTGGTGCCGCTTTAAAAAATGTAATTGCATTAGCGGCAGGCATTACGGATGGCCTTGGTTATGGTGATAATGCGAAAGCCGCTCTAATTACCCGGGGATTAGCTGAAATATCTAGATTAGGGGTTAAAATGGGAGCAAATCCACTCACATTTTCAGGTTTAACAGGTTTAGGAGACCTTATCGTAACTTGTACAAGTGTTCATTCCCGCAACTGGAAAGCTGGAAATATGCTTGGACAAGGAAAAACGTTGGATGAAGTTGTGTCAGGTATGGGAATGGTCATAGAAGGCGTACGTACGACAAAGGCCGCGCATCAGTTAGCAGCTCGCTACGAAGTCTCTATGCCACTCACAGAAGCACTTTATAGTGTGTTGTTTGAAGATGTTCAACCAAAGTATGCGGTCGATCAGTTAATGAATCGCATGAAAAAGCTTGAAGTTGAGGATCTATTTGGGAAGCTTTAATTTTTTGTTGGTAGAAAGGAGGACTTTAATTGTCTTCAATGGATAAAATGTGGCTTTCGTTTTACGCTATGGGTTTTATGGTTATCTCAATGGGTCTCATCTATGTGAGTAGACATAAATTAAATAACCGCTTTCTTAAAATAGTGTTTGCAATCATTGCATATTCGTTACTGACATTTTCCTTTTTCGCAATGATCTATCTTGTATTTAATGGACCGACTGGAGGATCAAGATGAGAATGCAAAAGTTAAAGTGCTTGTCACTTGTTTTAATAGTATTTGTTTTATCCGGTTGTATGTATCCGGGAGATACTAATGATACACAAGAAGTCCCTTATGCGGATCAACTTGAAACTATTCAAAAAGCTGTTTACCAATACCAAGAAGCTACAGGTGGTCTATTACCTATTAAAACAAGGGATATGACTATTGATATGTATATAAAATACCCAATAGAGTTTTCGAAGATAATACCTACTTATACAGAGAAAATTCCATCGAATGCTTTTGAAACAGGTGGAATCTATCAATATGTGTTAATGGATGTCGAAGACCAACCGACTGTTAAACTAGTAGATTTACGAGCGGCAGAACGGTTGAGAGAACTAAATATACGTAAAAATATTAATGGCTATGTTCCGTTCGGTGATTCAGTAGGTATCAATGCTTTTGCAGTTGATTTTAAGAAAATGGGTTTTGATAAACCTGTTACAATTGAGAGCCCATATTCACAAACGCAATTACCAATCGTCGTTGGTGGTGATGGAAACTTCTATGTGGACTACACGATAGATTTAAGTAGAATCCTTAAGGAGCAAAAAGTGAATGTAGAAGAGGGGCAGGATATTCGCTTCCTTTTAACAGATAATTACCCTGTGTTACCAGCGTATTCTTTGCCTTATACAGTAAATGATAAGAATGAACCTATATTTATGAAAAAGAATAAGTAAAAAACGTTTCATGCTTTGCGCATGAAACGTTTTTTTTATACATAAACTAATATGCGCAGAAAAGGAGGGCGATGGATGAAAGAAGAATTATATGAGAATCTGGCTAGACGTACGGATGGGGATATTTACATCGGTGTTGTGGGCCCAGTACGTGTTGGGAAATCTACATTCGTCAAAAGGGTGATGGAGGAAGTCGTCATTCCAAATATGACGGAGGCATCAGATCGTATAAGGGCACAAGATGAATTACCACAGAGTTCACCTGGACCGAATATAATGACATCCGAACCGAAATTTGTACCAGCACAAGGAACATCCGTAGCGGTTGGTGATGGTGACTTAACGTTTCAAATTCGATTGGCAGACTGTGTAGGGTATGTAATCGATGGGGTGAAGGGGTATGAAGACGAAGATGGACCTAAATATGTTCATACTCCTTGGCACAATGAACCGGTTCCGTTCCAAGAAGCTGCACGTGTAGGGACGGATAAAGTGATTAGAGACCACTCTACAATTGGAATATTAGTTACGACAGATGGAACAGTAAATAATATTCCGCGACAAGCGGCAGAAGTAGCTGAAGTTGAAATTATTAACAAGTTAAAGGATATTGGTAAACCTTTTGTAATCGTTTTGAATTCAAAAATGCCAGCAAATGAAAAAACAGTAGCGCTTAAACAGGAGTTACACGAAAAATATGGCGTACCTGTTATCGCAATTAGTGCAGACCAATTAAACGCACAAGAGATTCAACTCATATTAAAAGAAGCTCTTTATGAATTTCCAATTTCGGATATTGAACTTCAAAAACCAGATTGGATGGATGTTCTTGGAAGTGAGCATGAATTAAATGCTTCTATAGACAAAGTAATAAATGAAGGTTTTCTAGAAGTATCTAAAATCAGGAAGGTTCAAGAGCTTGCTGAGCGTTTAAAAGATGAGAAATATGTTCGTCATGCGGAAGTAGTCGAAGTGGACTCAGGTAAAGGAAAAGCCATCGTGAAAATAGAAATGGATGAGCAAGCCTTTCGAGAAATTTGTGAAGAAATTATGGGTCAAGAAATTGGAACTAAAAAAGATTGGTTGCTTTTTGTAAAGGAATCAGCGAAGGCGAAGAAGTCCTACAATATGTATTCCGAAGCAATTGATACTGCAAAAAAACAAGGGTATGGTGTTGCTTTACCAGTCATTGATGATTTTAATCCGACAGCACCAGAATTGATAAAACAAAACAATTTTTTTGGTGTGCGTATGAAAGCAACTGCTCCTTCATTGCATATTATTCGAGTCGACATGGAAGCCGAATTTTCGCCCCTAATTGGCTCGGAATTTCATAGCCATCACTTGTTAAAAGAATTGAAAAATGCCTATTTGCATGATCGAGATGCATTATGGCAAACACAATTATTTGGTACGCCTCTTCATGAAGTAATGAAAGAAAGTATTCGATTTAAAACAGCATCTGTTCCTCAAAGTGCACGTAAAAGGCTACGAGAAACGATAGAGCAAATGGTTAATGACGGTAATAAAGGTATGATTACATTTATCGTATAGGTGAATATAAATACTAAAAAGATCCGTTTTAATCGGGTCTTTTTCTATTTTTAAGGCTGAATATGCATGAATTTGCCAAATTGCTGAAAATAGTGTTGCGTCAATGTTTTTGATGTGATACTCTTTTTACTGTATTGAAGACTCATTAAGTCCCTTTGAGGGGAGGTGAATGGTATGAATAAAACAGAATTGATTAACTCTGTAGCTGAAGCAACAGAATTGACTAAAAAAGATGCAACTAAAGCTGTTGAAGCTGTTTTCGAAACGATCCAGTCTACTCTTGCGAAAGGCGACAAGGTACAACTAATCGGTTTCGGTAACTTCGAAGTTCGCGAACGTGCTGCACGTAAAGGTCGCAACCCTCAAACAGGGAAAGAGATCGATATCGCTGCAAGCAAGGTACCTGCTTTTAAAGCTGGTAAAGCGCTTAAAGATGCTGTGAAGTAATCTTAACTTCTACATAGAAGTCCGTCATTAGAATCTGTACGTTAGATTCTCTTGACGGACTTCTTTCTTTTTATAAATATCAATTCAACACTGACAACTGTACGGATTTGAATGAATGTGCTACTATTTCTGTTGAACTAGTTTTCCCTGCTAAGGAGGATTTACGTTATGAATGAATTCGATTATGACAAAATAGAGAAAGCAGTTGGAATGATTCTTGAGGCCATCGGTGAAGATCCTACACGTGAAGGATTGATAGATACACCTACAAGAGTAGCCAAAATGTATGCAGAAGTGTTTGAAGGTTTACATAAAGATCCAAAAGAATATTTTAAAACAGTGTTCCGTGAAAATCACAATGAAGTAGTCCTAGTAAAGGACATTCCCTTCCATTCTGTTTGTGAACATCATCTCGTACCATTTTTTGGACTCGCCCATGTTGCATATATCCCACGCGACGGAGTAGTTGCTGGGTTAAGTAAGTTGGCGAGGGCGGTTGAGACAACCGCTCGTAGACCACAACTCCAAGAACGAATTACTTCGACGGTAGCTGATGCAATGATGGAAATGCTAAATCCATTAGGTGTCTATGTCATCATCGAAGCTGAGCATATGTGTATGACGATGCGTGGTATTAAAAAGCCAGGTGCAAAAACGATAACAACCGTTGCAAGAGGTATTTATGAACATGATGAAGTGAAGAGATCTGAAATATTATCGTTAGTGAGAATGAAGTGAGGTTTTGCGGTTAATCGTATTATTTGATATGATTAGACCATATATTTAATGGACTGGAGAGTTGTGTATGGCACAGACCGATTATATCGTCATTAAAGCTAAAGAAGACGGTGTCAATGTTATCGGGTTAACGCGTGGCAATGATACGAAGTTTCACCATACAGAAAAACTTGATCGAGGCGAAGTGATGATTGCCCAGTTCACTGAACATACTTCGGCTATGAAAATACGAGGTAAGGCAGACGTTCATATTGCAAGTGGTATTGTAACAAGTGAGGGTAAAGAATAAATAGATGTAAACGCATTATCGGTTAAGACATTGAATGGAGATCCGACAATGGATAGACAAAAAATAAACTTACAACTAGATAACTATATAAACGAAGTGGAGAAAGTCCTATTTGAACCAGTCCTTGAAAGAGATGTTGGTACTATATGTATAGATCGTGTAAAAGCCTTTTTTGTACTCTTACCGAAATTAAATGGTGAAGTGTGGACGGAAAAGATGAATGATGCAGCGATAGCAGTAGGTGCCGTTCATGCTGCGTTAGAAGCACATGACAGTATTGAACTTGAGAATGCAACAACGAAAAAGCAACAGCTTTCAGTACTCTCTGGAGATTACTATAGCGGTATACACTACCGATTGTTATCGCTACAAAAGAACTTCGGATTTATTAGGACGTTATCTGAGACAATCGGTTCCATTAATGAAATCAAGACAAACTTTCATAAACAACCATTAAATAACGACCAAGAAACAATTAATTTGATACGCGCAGTTGAGGCAGGATGCATTGTGAACTTTTTCAATGCATTTGACTTTGAAAGATATATTCCGCTTGTCAATGTAGCATTGCCTCTAACAAAGATGGCCCAAAAAACAATTTCTTTCCGTCAGTTAACGACTGATGAACTAATTGAACCCATCAAATTGCTTCGTTCAGAATTGGATATACAAATTACGCAAGTAGAAAATTTAAATCCGATTCTACGTGAGGAAGTTTTAAGTTCAATAATGCCGATAAATGCTAAGTCCATTTAACGAAAAGAGGTAGAGTACGTGGCAATGTCTAAAGAACAAAAAGTCCATAATGTTTTCGAGAAAATTTCAACCGATTATGACAAGATGAATTCTGTAATTAGTTTTAAGCAACATATAAAATGGCGCGATGATATTATGAACCGTATGCAGGTCACAAAAGGTGCGAGTGCTTTAGATGTTTGTTGTGGAACCGCTGATTGGACAATAGCAATTGGTGAAGCTGTTGGAATGGAAGGACATGTCACAGGACTTGACTTCAGTGAAGGAATGCTGGCTTCTGGTAGACAAAAAATAACTGACTATCCCAATGTGGAACTGATTCAAGGGAATGCAATGGAATTACCTTTTGCAGATGAATCATTTGACTATGTGACAATTGGTTTCGGTTTAAGAAATGTGCCTGATTATTTAACAGTACTAAAGGAAATGAATCGTGTACTCAAACCAGGTGGAATGATTGCTTGCCTTGAAACATCTCAATCCGAAATACCAGTTTTCAAACAAATTTTTAGGTTTTATTTTAAATACATCATGCCTCTATTTGGAAAACTATTTGCTAAAAGTTATAAAGAATATTCTTGGCTTCAAGAATCCGCGAATGACTTCCCAGGCGCACAACAACTGGCACAATTATTTATTGATGCTGATTTCACTGGCGTAACCTATAAAACATACAGCGGTGGAGCTGCAGCTGGACATATTGGCTATAAACAATAAAGATTGCAGGGGAAGGTAATTGTTTTGGAGAAACTAAAGTTAATCTCACTTTATTCCGAATTCCGTGAGGATCTCGATTATATTGAAAATAAACTGGAGCAATCCGTAACCTCCTCTTCTCCGATTATTCAGGAAGCCTCGCTCCATCTTCTAAGGGCAGGCGGAAAAAGAATTCGTCCTATCTTTGTTATCTTATCTTCTCAATTTGGCAACTGCTCATTGGAAGAAGTTGCGAAGGTTGCTGTCTCACTTGAACTTGTTCACATGGCATCCCTTGTGCACGACGATGTTATAGACGATTCCGATATGCGGAGGGGATTTGAAACTGTTAAGTCTAGATGGGACAATCGAGTTGCAATGTACACAGGAGATTTTATTTTTTCACGCGCCCTTACAACGATGGGGGAAATTGAGCTTGCAGCTGTTCATGAATTATTAGCAGATACGATGCTTGAAATTTGCAAAGGTGAAATTATTCAGATTGACTACCAAGGAAAAATTAATCAGTCGATACGTGATTATTTACGTCGAATTAAGCGAAAGACAGCTTTGTTATTATCGTCAAGTTGCGAACTTGGAGCACTCGTTTCAAGAACTGATGAAGCCACAGTTTTAAAGCTCAAGCGTTTTGGCTATTTTTCAGGAATGGCATTCCAAATCATTGACGATATTCTTGATATTACGTCAACTGATGAGAAGTTAGGAAAGCCGGCAGGAAGCGACTTGATCAATGGGCATTTGACATTGCCAATATTGTTTATAAAAAATGATGTAGCGTTTCAACCGTATTTAAGAGCTGCTTTGGACGGGACGATTTCAGAACAGGATCGGTTGAAGATGCTAAAGTATATTAAAAGTACAGATGCCATCAAAAAAGCTCAATTTGTAAGTAATTTATACTTACAAAAAGCATTGAATGAACTTCGTGGTTTACCAGAATGTGATGCAAAGAAATCATTAAAACGATTCGTTGCTTTCATAGGAAAAAGACAATATTAATGAGCTTACAGTTGAAAGATTATCTTGCTGGTGGTACGATCGTTAAGGGAAAAACCCATACATACAAGAAGGAGTGTTATAAATGGAAAGAACATTTTTAATGGTAAAACCAGACGGTGTACAACGAAACTTAATTGGTGAAATTGTTGGGCGTTTTGAAAGCAAAGGATTCCAACTTGTTGGGGCTAAACTTATGTCAATCTCACAAGAACTTGCAGAACAACATTATGGAGAACATAAAGAACGTCCATTTTTTGGAGAGCTCGTTGACTTCATTACTTCAGGGCCAGTATTTGCTATGGTATGGGAAGGCGAAAATGTAATATCTGTTGGACGTCTTATGACTGGTGCTACAAACCCGAAAGAGTCAGCACCAGGAACTATTCGTGGAGATTTTGCAGTAACTGTTGGAAAGAATATTATTCATGGTTCTGATGCTCCTGAATCTGCAGTCCGTGAAATTGGTCTGTTTTTCAAAGAAGAAGAGCTCGTTTCTTATGATAAAAGCATGAACAACTGGATCAACTAATTACTCAAACAGCCGTGCGATTTTCGCGCGGCTGTTTTTTGCTATTTCGTACAGGCTGATAATCCGTTATACTAGATACATTGCAAAACGGGGGTGCTGATGTTGTCGAACTATGAAACATTTATTAAAAATATTAAAGTGAAAACAGGTATCGATTTATCTTTATACAAAGAAGCACAAATGAAAAGAAGACTAACCTCTCATTATGAGAAGAGAGGGTTTAAGAATTTTGATGATTATTATAATGCGATAAACAAAGATAAAAGTTTGTTAGATGAGTTTTTAGATCGAATGACGATAAATGTTTCCGAATTTTATCGAAATGCGCAGCGTTGGGATGTACTTGAGAAAAAGATTTTCCCACAACTACTTGAACGTAATAGAAAACTAAAAGTTTGGAGTGCGGCGTGTTCAACAGGTGAAGAACCTTATTCATTGGCAATGGTACTGTCTACGTACCTTCCATTGAATGAAATTACGATTCATGCAACAGATTTGGATATGGGTGTCATCGACCGTGCTAAAGTTGGACTCTATCCAGAGCGAGCGTTAAAAGAAGTTCCACTACCAATAAAAAATAAGTATTTTATCAACGAAGGCAACTTTTATCAAGTGAAAGATGAAGTTAAACGCACAGTGAACTTTAAACAGCAAAACTTATTAGAAGACAAGTATGATTCCGGTTTTGATTTAATTGTTTGTAGAAACGTAATGATCTATTTTACAGAGGAAGCGAAAGATCAAATTTATATGAACTTTTCTAAAGCTTTAAAGCCGGGTGGGATACTTTTTGTTGGAAGCACTGAACAAATATTTAATCCTGCGAAATATGGTTTTGAGTCAGAAGATACTTTCTTTTATAAAAAAATATGAGTATCCGGATATTTTTCCGGATATTTTTCATATAAAGAGATAGTCAAATTCGTTACACTCTGATAGAGTGCAATAAAATAGATAATTGAATTATCGTCAGAGGAGGAAAACCAATGAGGTATTTTACAGCGGGAGAATCACATGGTCCGCAGCTAACAGCGATTATCGAAGGTTTACCTGCTCAAATGGAATTAACAGTCGAAATGATTAATAAAGAATTATCTCGAAGACAAGGTGGCCACGGTCGTGGTCGTCGAATGCAAATTGAGAAAGATCAGGTTGTCATAAGTTCTGGCGTAAGACATGGTAAAACACTTGGCTCACCTGTTACGTTAACTGTCGTTAATGATGATTGGAAGCACTGGACTTCTATAATGGGCGTTGAACCTTTAGCTGATGATATTAAACCAGAGGACATTAAAAGAAAAATCACGCGTCCCCGTCCCGGTCATGCCGATTTAGTAGGCGGTATGAAATATGGACATCGTGATCTGAGGAATGTACTAGAGCGTTCCTCGGCACGCGAAACGACAATGCGCGTTGCGATTGGGGCGGTGGCAAAACAACTTTTACGAGAAATCGGAATTGAACTAGTCGCACATGTAGCTGAAATTGGCGGCATAAAAACGAAGCCTTCTTCTTATAATGGGCTTTCTGTCGTCGAAATCAGAAAACGAATTAGTAATGATCCCGTGTATTGTGCTGACAATGAGGCGTCCGTATTAATGGTCAATGCAATTGATGAAATAAAAGAACGTGGTGACACGCTTGGTGGTGTCGTTGAAGTGATTGTAGAAGGATGTCCACCAGGAATCGGAAGCTATGTTCAATTTGATCGTAAAATGGATGGAAAACTTGCTGGCGCTATGATGAGTATTAACGCCTTTAAAGGTGTTGAATTTGGATTAGGTTTTGAAATGGCGAAAAGACCTGGTAGTGAAGTACATGATGAAATTGTTTGGAATGAAGAAAATGGTTATTATCGTAAAACGAATCGACTAGGTGGCTTAGAAGGTGGTATGACAACAGGTATGCCAATCGTTGTTAGAGGGATTATGAAACCTATCCCAACATTATATAAGCCACTAGAGAGTGTAGACATTGATACAAAAGAGGCCTTTGTTGCAACGATTGAACGTTCTGATCCTTGCGCAGTACCTGCAGCGTCAGTTGTTGCAGAGCATGTCATTGCAACAGAGATGGCAAAAGCGATTATGGATGAGTTTCGTGCAACTACAATGGATGGACTGAAGAAGGAGATTGAAGACTACAGACGATATGTAAAGGAGTTTTGATATGCAACAGCTAATGGTTAAAGCTTCGAGTAAACAATACAATGTGCATATTGGTGAAGATTCTTTTACGTTATTTAAAACCGACTATGTAGAATTACTAGAAAGTGCCGACAGCATCGCTATTATAGCTGATGAATATGTTGCAAAGCTTCATTTACCAAAATTACTTGAGTCACTTAAAGAACTGAAATCTAAAGTTGTTGTGAAAACTGTACCTGCCGGTGAAAAATGTAAAACGTCTACGGTATATATGGAATGTCAATCATTTCTACTGCAGAAAGGTTTTACGAGAAACTCCCTACTTATTGCTTTCGGTGGTGGAGCTTGTGGAGATTTAACAGGCTTTGTTGCAGCAACTTATATGAGAGGGATTTCGTATATCCAATGCCCATCTACGATTCTCGCTCACGATAGTGCGGTAGGTGGAAAAACGGCCATAAACCTACCCGAAGGGAAAAACATGGTCGGAGCATTTCATCAACCTGTTGCGGTTATATTTAACTCAATGCTATTTGAAACCTTACCGCCTAGAGAAATAAGGTCAGGATTAGCAGAACTACTCAAACATGCCTTTATTTCAAACTCAGATTGGTCATATCGCTTATTAATGACTGGCGACTTTACGAACCCAACGAAGGAATGGTTGGAAGAAGAATTACTAAAGGGAATACAAGTCAAGGCAGCAATTGTTGCAGAAGATGAATTTGAACAGTCTACACGGATGTATTTAAACTTTGGTCACACTTTTGGTCATGCTGTAGAAGCCGTTTGTGGTTTTGGAGGCTTGAGTCATGGTGAATCCATAATGATTGGAATGGCTTATAGTCTAATTTTGAGTGAATCAATTGGTGGAATTGATCGTCGTTTTACGAACGATTTTATAGAATTTCTAACAAAAAATAGTTATTCGTTTAAATCAATTCGAGAACATTCATTTGAAAGTTTTCTATCTTTTATGGTGAAGGATAAAAAAGCAACACATGGTCATTTGAATTTCGTCTTACTCGAGAAGTTAGGCATACCTGTTGTATCTCAGGTTTCAAGAAATGATTGTCGGGATGCATTTGAACAACTACGCGCACGTACAGAAGGGGTGGGGGAATGACAGTGAGGGGAATTAGAGGAGCAACAACTGTTGAATCTGATGAGCCGTTGAACGTATTGGAAGCAACTAAACACCTCGTCGTGGAGATGGCTGCTGCAAATTCTATCGAACCAACAGATATTGTATCCGTTCTTATTTCCACAACGACAGACGTTAAATCTTCTTTTCCTGCCAAGGCAGTTCGTTCCATTGAAGGTTGGAAGTACGTTCCTGTTATGTGTACACATGAAATGGATGTACCTGGTGGAATGGCATTTTGCATTCGAATTTTGATGCATGTTAATACAGACATCAAACAGATAGATGTGCGACATGTCTATCAAAAAGATGCAATTTCTTTGCGTCTGGATTTAGAAAAGTAAATGACTACAGAAAACGTTTGGGGGGATTGGATTGAAATGGAATCGTGCGCTACGGGATATGAAACCTTATATACCAGGTAAAACGACGACTGAAGTTAAAACCTTATATGGACTTGATGAAGTAGTGAAACTTGCATCTAATGAAAATCCATACGGCTGTTCACCAACAGTACAGTCGTTTTTGAAGACGCTTCGCACAGAGTTTGAAATCTATCCTGATGGACACGCTAGCGTATTGCGAGCAAAACTCTCAGATAGACATAATGTAGAAGAGTCCTCTATTTTGTTTGGTAATGGTTCGGATGAAATTATATCTATAATCACGAGAGCGCTATTAGACGAAAACTTAAACACCATTATGGCGATTCCAACTTTCCCACAGTATGCTCATAATGCTCGTATTCAAGGTGCAGAAATAAGGGAGATACCGTTGCACAATGGCCAGCACGATTTAGATGGTATGTCATGTGCAATAGATGCCAATACATCAGTCATTTGGTTATGTTCGCCAAATAATCCGACGGGAAATCTCATCCCTTCAAAAGCACTTCGTAATTTCTTAGAACAAATCCGACTGGATATTCTTGTGGTTATTGATGAAGCTTATTTTGAATATATCTCAGATGAAAGCTATATTGATTCAGTACATTTACTTCAAGAATTTCAGAATGTTATCATATTACGTACTTTTTCGAAAGCATTTGGTTTAGCATCTTTGCGCATTGGCTATGGTATCGGTCATCCGTCAGTTATTTCTGAACTTAATAAAGTTCGTAATCCCTTCAATGCGAATACAAACGCATTATTAATTGCTGAGAAAGCTTTAGATGATATGAGTTTCATCCAACAATGTCGTGAACTCAACCACATACAATCCCTCAGACTACAAAATTTTGCTGCACAACATGATCTTCATATATTTGATACGGAGGCAAATTTTGTTCTTATTGCAGTAGATGGAGATGCTGATGATGCGGCGAAATACCTTTTACAACGAGGCTATATTGTTAGGAGTGGAAATGCGCTAGGAACTCCAGGCTATATAAGAGTAACGATTGGGACCCAAGTTCAAAACACAGGTTTTATGGCTACATTCAATCAGTATTTGAAAAATGTGAGGGGTCATTAATGATAAGAAATGTAGCAATTATAGGGCTTGGACTTATTGGTGGTTCTCTTGGTTTGGCATTAAAAAGAAATGAAGCTATCCGCATTATTGGTTTTGATAACTCAGAAACTACTCTAAAAGAAGCTTTTGAAAAGGGCGCTATCGATTCAATTGCATGTACTGCTAAATCCGCAGCTGAACAGGCAGATGTAATTATATTTGCCACCCCCGTTAATACGACTGTGAATTTATTAAGTGAAGCATTGTCATGGGGGTTAAAAGAAGATGTAATTATAACGGATACAGGAAGTACGAAGCGTCCCATAATGAAAGCTGCTCAAAAGTTAGTGGAAAAGGGTGTCGTTGTTATTGGTGGTCATCCAATGGCCGGTTCTCATAAGAGTGGAATAGCGGCAGCGCAAGCACATTTATTTGAAAATGCTTATTACATATTAACGCCCTCAAAAGGAGTTAAGGATAAAAAAATTGAACAGATTCGCAACTTATTGACAACTACAAAGGGTAAGTTAATGCTATTAGAAGCAGACGAACATGATAGCATGACAGCAATTATTAGTCATTTCCCTCATATTGTGGCATCATCACTTGTAACTAGACTTGCTAGACAACAAGAAAAGCATCCGTTTTTAACCAACTTAGCAGCGGGTGGATTTCGAGATATTACTAGAATAGCGTCAGCAGATCCGATTATGTGGCGTGATGTTACGATACAAAATCGTGATGAGTTATTGAAACAATTGGACGGTTGGCTACAATCGATGAATGAGGTAAGAGATATGTTGCTAACGCATGATGAACTAGAAATTTACCGTTTTTTTGCTGAAGCTAAAGAGTATAGAGATAATTTACCAGCGACGTATAAGGGAGCGGTACAAGGCGCCCTATACACAACGTTTGATTTACATGTCGATATTCCTGATCATCCTGGCGTAATTTCTGAAGTGACAAAGATACTTGCAGATGAACGAATTAGCTTAACGAATATACGAATTGTTGAAACGAGAACTGATGTCTACGGCATTTTGGTAATTAGCTTTCAAACGAGTGATGATCGCAAAAAGGCAAAAGATGTGTTAGGGCGACAAACAGAATACAGTATGCAAATACTATAAAAAGGGTGGGGATCATATGGACGTAGTTACATTGGACCTTTCAAATCAACGACTAACAGGTGAGATTTCAGTCCCGGGAGATAAGTCAATTTCACATCGAGCGGTTATGTTAGGTGCTATTGCTGAAGGTACTACACAAATAGAAGGTTTTCTAGATGGTGAAGACTGCTTGCGTACGATTGAAATCTTTCAACAATTAGGAGTAGAGATTGTTAGGGAAAACCAATCTGTTACTGTAGTGAGCCCTGGTATAGCGAATTGGAAAACTCCTAAATCCGCCCTTTATGCAGGGAATTCAGGAACTACGGCAAGACTTCTAACTGGAATTTTAGCAGGTTCATCGATTACTACAATATTAACAGGTGACGATTCTCTTTCCAAACGACCAATGAATAGAGTGATCGAACCGTTACGTGCAATGGGCGCCTCAATTTCTAGTGCTATAACTCAAAATTATTTACCTTTATCTATAGAAGGAGTTCAACTAAATCCTATTGATTATAAAATGCCAGTCGCTAGTGCTCAAGTTAAGTCTGCCATCTTATTTGCTGGACTTTCCATTGATGGCGAAACAGTTGTAATTGAAAAAGTACATTCGCGTGATCACACAGAGCGTATGTTGGAGCAATTTGGTGCAACAATAGAAAGACGGGGTAATAGAGTCACGGTAATAGGCAACAAGAAGCTAACTGGGACGAATGTACATGTTCCTGGTGATATTTCTTCTGCTGCATTTTTAATGGTGGGTGCTGCGATAACAAAGGGTAGCTCAATTACTATTAAAAACATTGGACTAAATGCAACTAGAACTGGGATTTTAGACGTATTGTTTAGAATGGGTGCTGACGTCACCGTTCATAACGTTGAAGATTTGAACGGTGAACCATACGGCCATGTGGACATCTCAAATGCACCGTTGACAGCGATCGAAATTGGTGGAGACATAATTCCTACTTTAATAGATGAACTGCCTATCATCGCACTGTTAGCTACACAGGCTACCGGTACGACAATTATTAAAGATGCATCTGAGTTACGTGTTAAAGAAACAGACAGAATTATGGCAGTGACTACAGAACTTAAAAAATTAGGTGCAAACATTGAAGCAACCTCAGATGGAATGATTATTAATGGACCCACTCCTTTGTTAGGTGGTACATTATCTTCTCACGGTGATCATCGGTTAGGAATGATGGCTGCAATCGCATCATTGATTTCCTCGAAGAAAGTTGAAATTGAAAATGCTTCTTGCATTGCAATTTCATATCCAAGCTTTTTTGATGACCTCAAAAAACTTGCAATTTCAAGCGACTTAAAAGGATAATAAAGTTCATGTATACATTTTGAAGGAACAGGTGAAAATATGGAACAGCTACAAGGAATTGAAAAAAGTATTATGGATGGAGATTTAACTGCTATCCAACAAATAATTGATAGAATAGAGCATTCATCTGATTTTGACATGCTTTACGAAACAGCTAACTTACTTGCTAATTATGGTTTTATGAAGGAAGCAGACCGTCTTTTTGAGATATTACGTCTACATTTACCTGATGAAGCACAACTTAAGATTGACCGTGCTGGTACGCTACTCGAACTCGGTGAAGAGGATGAAGCACTATTATTATTAAGCGATATTGGTGCACATGAAGATGAGTATATTCAAGCGCTTTTAGCTTTAGCAGATTATTATCAGTTATCAGGCATGGCTGAAGCGGCGATGTCGAAAATTAGAGAAGCCCATGAGTTAGACCCATCGGAGCCCATCATTCGATTTGCGTATGCTGAATTACTGTTGGATGCTGGTAAGTATGGAGAGGCAATTCGTTATTATCTTGAACTAAATGACGAAGTGGATACGATTGGTGGAATTAGTTTACTTTCTAGATTGGCTGAAACATACAGTGCTGGAGCAGCTTATGAAGAATCAATTCCTTATTACGAAGAATTGTTGCAATCCAATGCATCACCAGATCTTCTTTTTGGTGCTGGTTTTGCCTTTTATCAAAGTGGTAATGCCGAAAGAGCGGTAACTCTACTTGAAAACTTGATCGAAATGGATCCTGATTATTTTTCGGCATACATGTTGGCAGGGCAAGCGTATGCTAGCATTAATAATGATGAAAAAGCTTACGAGTTGTTTCTAAATGGCATTCAGCGTGACGAATTTGATAAAGAACTACAATTGGCAGCTGGTAAATCTGCTTTGAAGTTAGGTAATATCGATAAAGCTGAGCAGCATTTACAAGAGTCTATTGCACTTGATCCTGAATATATCGAGGCTATTATCACATTAGTATCGTTATATCACTCACTAGAGAAAGACGAGGAAATCGTGGATCTGTTATTTATATCAGATGAAGAACAGATCGATATCCCTATTTTACATGCATTTTTAGCATATGCATTCGAAAGAACAGAGCAATTTGAAAATGCATACGTATCCTATAGTAAGGCATATAATGGAATGAAAGAGGATGAAGAATTTCTAGATAGTTATGCAAAGTTCTTAGTAGAAGAAGGGAAAACGAAAGAGGCTGTACCTATAATCGAAGATTTATTGTTGCTAAATGGAGAAAATGATTATTGGAGAGGTTTCTTAGATTTACAAACAAATGAGGAGGTGTAACATGCCGGCAATGATACCAGTTACCGCAAAAAAGGACTTTGTACGCTGGTTCTTAAAACGGTATAAATTAAAGCGCCGTGAATGTGTATGGATCTTGAATTATCTTTTAAGCCATGACCACCTTCTGAAAAATGTTCATTTTACTGATGAAGCACATTACTGTCCACGTGCAATGGTGATGTCTACAACTGGTTCTGAAAGTATCCCTTTTCGTTTTTATAAAGGTAATCTCATGACAGCAGATGCTGAAAAGTCATTTCACGATTTAAGATTACACCCTCAAGATAAAATGTACATTCAACTCAATTTCCCCAATAGCCATTCTTGCGCAAATTACGCAAGTGTGAGGGAAGAGAATCCATTTCTCCCTTCCTATTTACAAGTGAGCGAAAGTGATCGCAAAATTGCAGAACGATTATTAGAAGAAAGCGTATCTACGAATACAACTGAAATGCTCATGAAGAGAGTAGACGAAGCGTTGGATGCAAATGATAAAGAACGTTTTATCGAGTTATCTATGATGCTTCATAAATTAGAAGATGCGAAGGAGTAAATAACTTCATCTAACTAGGTGGAGTTATTTACTATTATAAAAGGAGAATTAGAAAATGAACTGGAAAGCAAAAGATATTGATACATACTCGCAACAAAAAGAATATATTGATACACTTATTGTACCTCTCCTCAAGATTGAGACGACTATTGAAACAATGAAAATTAGTGCTTCTAGCTCTGAATTTTTAATGCATTTAACTTCTTTTATTGAAACTCAATTCAAAGGAAGAGTAATGCTTATGCCGCCATTTTCCTATACAGCTTCTTTTGAAACGGATACGATGGGTGAAATGTTAGCGAATGACTTAAGAGAAATGCCATTTAAGCATATTTTTTATATTACAACAGATGCAAAATGGACAAATAGCGTATTAAAAGGACAAGTTATCTGGTTACCTTCAATTCCGCTTGAAAGTATGGATAATCATTTACGACAAACAATCATTGAGGATCAACTAAGACAAGTAATCCCTTTATTAACTGAAAAGTGGTCTGCGCAATAAAATTCAATAATTGTTCACAAAGTAGGTAACCAACTAACAGTGGCATTGAATTTAAGTAAGTATTGATATATTATAGATATGTCCTAGTATTACAATTTATAAAGTATGTCCGTTGGACTTATCTTCAAGTAAGAGGAGGGAAATTGATGAGCAATAAAGTGTCAAGACGCCAATTCATGAGTTATACACTGATGGGTGTAGGTGGCTTCATGGCTTCCGGAATGCTGATGCCAATGGTCCGCTTCGCTATTGATCCGGTCTTGAAGAAAAGTGATGGAGGAGATTTCATTCACACGGCACAAAAAGTGGATGAATTAACAGAAGTACCAGTGCGCGTAGATTTTACAATTGAGAATCGTAAAGATGCTTGGTATGAATCTGACGTATCCGATACAGCTTGGGTCTATAAAAAAGGCGATGATGTTATTGCATTGTCACCTGTTTGTAAACATTTAGGTTGTACGGTAAACTGGGGTGCTGATAAAGCACACCCTGAGCAATTCTTCTGTCCGTGTCACGGAGGCCGTTATACGAAAGATGGCAACAATGTAAAAGGTACACCACCAATTGGACCACTTGACCAATTTGAAGTCAAAGTTCAAGATGGATTTGTTTACATTGGAAAAGTAACAGCAAACACATTAGTTTAAAAATGTAAGGGGGTACGACCGAAGTGCTAAATAAAATTTATGATTGGGTTGACGAACGGTTGGATATCACCCCTATATGGCGCGATATCGCAGACCATGAAGTACCTGAGCACGTAAACCCTGCACATCACTTTTCCGCATTCATTTATTGTTTCGGTGGCTTGACGTTTTTCGTCACGGTTATCCAAATTTTGTCTGGTATGTTCCTTACGATGTATTACACGCCTGACATCGAAAATGCTTGGAAATCCGTTTATTACCTACAAAATGAGGTTGCTTACGGTGAGATTGTGCGAGGAATGCACCATTGGGGAGCTTCACTAGTTATTGTGATGATGTTCCTACATACATTACGTGTATTCTTTACTGGCTCTTATAAAAAACCACGTGAACTTAACTGGGTCGTGGGTGTACTAATCTTCTGTGTTATGCTTGGACTTGGTTTCACAGGATACCTATTACCATGGGATATGAAGGCGCTATTCGCTACAAAAGTTGGTATTGAAATTGCTGCTTCTGTTCCATTTATTGGAGAATCCATAAAAGTTCTCTTAGCGGGTGATAGCACTATTCTTGGAGCACAAACATTAACACGCTTCTTTGCGATTCATGTATTCTTCTTACCAGCTGCTTTGCTTGGGTTGCTTGCAGCACACTTTATTATGATTAGAAGACAAGGTATTTCAGGACCACTATAAAAGTTCAGGTTTTTAGTTAGAACTATAAAACGTCCAACTATATTTATAAGGAGGGGACAATATGCATCGCGGTAAAGGGATGAAATTTGTCGGCGATTCGCGCATTAAAGCTGAAGGCAAAATGTCGAACGTCCCAAAAGACTACTCAGAATATCCGGGTAAAACGGAAGCTTTCTGGCCAAACTTCCTATTGAAAGAGTGGATGATTGGTGCCGTTTTTTTAATCGGTTACTTAATATTGACAGTCGCCCACCCGTCACCGCTTGAGCGTCAAGCCGATCCGACGGACACGACTTATATACCAGTTCCTGACTGGTACTTCCTATCAATGTACCAATTACTCAAGTATGAGTTCGCATCCGGACCATGGAACGTTGTTGGAGCTATCATCATGCCAGGATTGGCGATAGGAGCACTTATGCTTGTTCCTTTCATGGATACTTCAAAAGAAAGACGTCCATTCAAACGTCCACTTCCTACTGCATTCATGCTACTTGCTTTTGCATCAATCTTCTACTTGACATGGCAGTCTTACGTAAACCATGACTGGGAAGCAGCTGCAAAACAGGGTGAAATTAAAGAGGAAGTTAACGTTGAATTTGATCCAGATTCAGAGGGATATCAGATTTATCAAGGATCTTCTTGTATTGCTTGTCATGGTGACTCATTTGAAGGTGGACTTGGTTTACCGCTTGTAGATACAGGCTTAACACCAGAGGAAATCTTACAGATTGCACATGAAGGCCGTGGCGGTATGCCAGGTGATACTTTCCAAGGTACAGATGAAGAATTAGAAAAACTTTCAGAGTTTATTTCAACTTTAAAAAGTGAATAAAAAAATCGAGTCAGGAAACTGACTCTTTTTTTATATTCAGATATAGACGAGCAGGAGGGGAATCTTTGCGTACATTCTTTACGAATATATGGTTGATAATAACGCACAAATCTTTTTTATGGTTTTTGCTATATGTCAACTTAATCGGGACTGTCTACGGTTACTACTGGTATATGTGGCAAATAGAAATTACAGATCCGATATTTATCCTATTTGTTCCTGATAGTCCAACTGCAAGTCTATTCTTCACGATAGCAATTATCGGCTGGTTATTGGGTAGGAATTTTAAATTAATTGAAGCATTAGCACTTATCACACTCGTTAAATACGGGTTATGGGCTGTTGTAATGAATATCCTAACACTTCTTGAGAATGGTTCAATCGGTTGGATAGGTTGGATGCTAATTGCTTCTCATTTCGCGATGGCTGTCCAAGCAATTCTATACAGTCGTATGTATAGGTTTGGAATGATCCATATTATCATCGCTGCAGTTTGGACGCTCCATAATGATGTGATAGATTATGTGTACGGACAAATGCCAATCTATCATGACCTTATGAAGCACATGGATACGATTGGATACTTTACATTTTGGTTATCGTTAGCGTGTATATATATTGCATATATAATTTGGATGAGAAATAAAAGGTTGATATCCATGGATCGCTAATAGTTGCAGTAGTTATAAAGCCGTTATACTATAGAGGTATAGAAAGAGTAGGGGAGGAAATCGATAATGTTTTGGTTTTATTTAGCGGCAATCATTATATTGCCTCTATATGCGCAGTTTAAAGTTAAAAATACGTATACGAAATACTCGAAAGTCCGTTCAACTTCTGGAATGACGGGTGCTCAAGTAGCTAGACTAATCTTAGATACAAATGGATTAGAAGATGTAAAAGTAGTTGAAAGTAAAGGGTTTTTGAGTGACCACTATAATCCGTTAACGAAAATTGTGGCGCTGTCGTCACATAATTATCATGAGGCGTCAGTTGCGGGAACAGCAGTAGCGGCACATGAAGTTGGTCATGCGATACAAGACAAAGAAGCTTATGCATTCCTACGTTTTCGACATAGACTAGCTCCGGTAGCAAGTATAACTTCAAATGCATCTTGGGTATTTATTATGATTGGTTTCATATTCTCAAGTTTAAGTTTTTCAAAGACGCTCCTTGGTGTTGGAATTGCGATGTTAGCGGTCGGTGTTTTATTCCAACTCGTTACGTTGCCAGTTGAATTCAACGCATCTTCAAGAGCGTTAGATCAGATTGTTGCTTTAAACATTATTCGAAATGAAGAAGAAACACATGCAAGAAAAGTATTGAGTGCAGCGGCAATGACATATGTTGCAGCAGCAGCAGTAGCTGTAATGGAACTAGCTCGACTGTTATTGATATTTAACAATAGAGATTAAAGCGTAGAAAAAATCCGTTCCTCTCGTTTGCAGAGGGAACGGATTTTTTCTTATACGGTCATTATTCAAGCGGCCTTTTTAACTCATCTAAAGTAAACCCTTCACCAAGGACATCGTGTACTTCTGTGACAGAGACGAATGCATGTGGATCACAAGAAATAATGATGTTTTTGAGACGAACAATTTCATTTTTACCGATTACACAATAAAGGATTTCTTTATCTGTCTTTGCGAAATGACCATATCCTCTAAAAACAGTCACACCACGATCCATATCGGCATTGATCATCGCTGCAATTGCGTCGTGTGCATCAGAGATGATGAAAGCTCCTCTGGCTGCGTATGCACCTTCTTGGACGAAGTCGATGACCCTTGAGCCAACAAACAGAGCGACAAGCGTATACATCATTGAGCGATGGTCTAGATAGACGGCCCAAGATACGAGGATAACAAATGCGTCAAATAAAAACATTGTTTTGCCCATACTCCAACCGATGTATTTATTAGCAAGGCGTGCGATAATATCTACACCGCCTGTTGTACCACCATATCTGAAAATGATACCAAGTCCTATTCCTATAAATAATCCAGCGAATAGAGCAACAAGGAACATATCATCTTTAAGATGAATGTCAATTTGATATTTCATAAAGACCTTTAAGAATACGGAAACAGAAATGGTACCAATTACGGTATAGGTGAAAACTTTTCTACCTAATAGCTTCCATCCAATTACGAACATTGGAATGTTTAGTATTAGATTCATGACTGCAGGATCCCATTTAAACGCAAAGAATAGTATAAGTGTTATACCGGTAAAACCACCCTCAGCTAATTCATTTTGAATGTTAAAATGAACAAGTCCGAAACTAAAAATGGCAGCGCCTATAATAATGAAAATGATATTTTTAATTTTAATACCTTCAAGCATCTCGTGCACACCCTTCTATGTAGAACAATAACGTTATTATCGTTCATTTATTATATTTTGACAATAGCGACATTAATTTATACGATAAGTAAAGGAGTTGATACTATTGGAAACTGCAAAAACGTTAAAACAATTACAAAACGAAGTAGACACTTACATAAATAGTTTTAAAGAAGGTTACTTTCCGCCAATGGAATTACTGGCTAGACTTACAGAAGAACTCGGAGAATTGTCTAGAGAAGTTCAACATGTCTATGGCGTAAAAAAGAAAAAGACAACAGAAACTGTGCGGTCTTTAGAAGAAGAAACAGGAGATTTATTTTTTGTTTTGATTTGCTTTGCAAATTCACAAGGAATCAATTTACACCAAGCTTTAGATTTGGTAATTGAAAAGTTTGAAAAGCGTGATGCAAACCGATGGACAAAAAAGGAGAATCACTCATTATGATTAAAGTAGCGATAGCTGGTGCGCGTGGACGAATGGGTACTGAAGCTTTACAAACGGTAATACATGATCAAGAAATGACTGTGATTGCAGTATTGGATTATAAATTTGACGATATGTATCTGAATAACAATGAAGTAACTACAGAGACAGATGGTATTCCTATCTATACATCATTGGTAGAAATGTGTAAACAACATAAGCCGGATGTCTTGTTGGATGTCACAAATCCCAAAGTCGTTTTTAGAAATTCGGCCGAAGCACTTAAATTAGGCATTAGGCCTGTTATAGGGACTTCTGGATTAAGTTCAGAGAACATCGAGCACTTATCAGAACTTGCTAAAGTACATCAAATTGGTGCAATAATTGCTCCGAATTTTTCGATTGGAGCAGTACTAATGATGAAGTTTTCTGCAATGGCTGCACGTTATCTAGGAGACGTTGAAATACTTGAAATGCATCATAATAATAAAGTAGATGCACCATCAGGGACTGCGGTCAAAACAGCAGAAATGATTCAAGAAGTTCGGCAAAAACATCATCAAGGTCATGTTGATGAAAAAGAGATATTGGCAGGTGCTAGAGGTGCAGATGTGGACGGGCTAAAAATACATAGCATACGTTTGCCTGGTTTATTGGCACATCAAGAAGTACTATTAGGCGGTACAGGTGAATTGCTAACCATTCGTCATGATTCGTTTGATAGAAGTTGCTTTATGGAAGGTATCAAACTAGCGATTCGACAAGTAATGGATAAAAATGAATTAATTTATGGACTAGAAAATATAGTAGATTGAAAACGTAGAGAGGGATGATTTATTGGAAAAACTAAAAATTGGTGTCATTTGTTATCCTTCTCTTGGAGGTTCCGGAATTGTAGCAACGGAACTAGGCACTAAGATGGCAGAAAGAGGTCATGAGATACACTATATTACATCTAGCAAACCATTTCGTTTGTCGGAGAGTAACTCTAATATTTTTTTTCACGAAGTCACAATTGATGGTTATGCTGTATTTAAATACCCGCCATACGATATTGCGCTTGCCAATCGAATTGCTCAAGTCATTGTTGAAGAAAAATTAGATCTTCTTCACGTACATTATGCAGTGCCACATGCTGTTTCAGCAGCACTTGCAAAAGATATGGCTCAATCTTCAATAGGCGTTATTACAACGCTCCATGGAACGGATGTAACCATTTTGGGGTATGATCCAGCTTTGAAAAATACGTTAAGTTACGGCATCAATAAATCAACTGTGACCACAGCAGTATCAGAGTCATTACGGAAAGAGACGATGGAGCTAATAAAGCCCACAAATGAAATTGTTACAATTTATAATTTTATTGATGAAGAACGCTATCATACCGTTGAGACAGGAAACCTAAGACAAGAATTGGGCATACCGCATAATGATAAAGTACTCATTCATATCTCAAATTTTCGTAAGGTGAAAAGAATTCAAGATGTCATAAAAAGTTTTGAAAAGATCAATACAAAAATTGAGTCGACTTTAATTCTTGCTGGAGAAGGTCCAGAAGAAGATGAAATGAAAAAGCTTGTTGACTCACTTGGACTTCAAGATAAAGTAATATTCACAGGAAAACGTGATGATTTACCGGAACTATTGTCAATTAGTGATTTGATGCTCCATTTGTCTGAAAAAGAAGCATTTGGACTTGTTTTACTCGAAGCACTTGCTTGTGGCGTTACCTCCATCGCAACTGATACAGGTGGAATACCTGAAGTGATAAAAAATGGAGTCAATGGATTCATCGTTCCAATTGGAGACGTTAATGCGGTTGTAGAAAATGCCCTGAACATATTAAATAATGATGAGTTGCGTGAACGTTTAAGTCGCAATGGTTTAGAAACTGCACAAGTGAAATTCAACTCAAACAAAATCGTTTCTGAATATGAGAAGCTTTATTATGAAGTGGCGGGGAAGAGATGATTGAAAACTTTGGTACAAAAGCAAGCAGAGATGTACTCTCGCTTATAGAGCGTAATGGCTTTGAGGCGGTATATGTCGGTGGAGCTGTTCGAGATTATTTGTTAGGAACAATTGCCAATGATATCGATATTGCAACATCAGCTCTTCCGGCTGAAATAAAAGAAATATTCCCACATACAATTGACGTTGGTATTGATCATGGAACCGTCCTTATTGTGCTCAAAAAAGAGTCAATTGAAGTCACTACATATAGGACAGAGGGACAATATACCGATTTTAGGCATCCAGACGCAGTAGCGTTTGTTAGGAATCTTCGTGAAGATCTATTGAGAAGGGATTTCACCATCAATGCTTTTGCATTAACGCTTAATGGCGAACTAATCGACTTATTTGATGGCAAGAAGGACCTATCTAACAAGGTGATTCGAGCTGTTGGGAATCCAACTGAGCGATTTAAAGAGGACGCGCTTCGTATGGTTCGAGCGGTTAGATTTTCTTCTACTTTGGATTTTACGATTGAAACGAAGACGAAGACTGCAATCGTTGAAAACGCTACTCAAATCCAGTATGTCTCGGTAGAAAGAATTAAAACGGAGATGGATAAATTATTTGTTGGAAAAAACCCTGTCGCTGCGTTTTCATATATTCAAGAAACCGGTTTATGTAAGTACTTACCACTTTTCCCTAGTTCCACTAAGAAGTTAATCGCAACTGCTCCTTATCAAGAACCTGAAGTGGGCTGGGCTTCTTTAATGATTGCAGGTGATTTCACACCGTTTGCAGTAGTAAACGCTTATAAACTTTCAAATGCGGAAAAGCATTTTCTATTGGAAGTGTATGATGCTTATCAAAACCGTCGGGAAAAACTATTTACGATTGACGATTATTATCGCTTTGATATGTCCGTTTTATTGCTTGTTGAAAATCTCAATCACTGTATAAATCCAAATGGTATCTATTTAACAGCTATCAATATTGAAAGACAAAAGAAGTCGTTACCCATTCAGTCTTATAATGATATAACGATTAGTGGAAAAGATTTAATTGAATGGACCGGAGAATCAGGCGGGCGATGGACAAGTGAATGGCTATCCAAAATTGAACGAGCGATTGTACACGGGGAATGTGAAAATACTGTCATTACAATAAGGGAATGGTTTTTAAATGAATTTAAGCGCGAAAGATGAGTTACTTAAAAGATTGTTATTAAATAAAGAGACACCAATTTCTGGTCAAGAATTTGCGGATGAGTATGGATTGTCAAGAACAGCTATTTGGAAGTATATCAAAGAATTTGAAATGGATGGTTATGAAATAACTAGTATTAGAAAAAAAGGTTATTTGTTAACTAGCTCACCTGATATTCTAAATGCTGCAAATATACAGAAGTATTTAATGACGGAATCATTTGGTAAAACAATCAAACATTTTGATACATGTCTTTCTACACAATTAATCGCGCATGATGAAGCGCAAAATGGCGCTGATAGTGGGACAATCATTATTGCTGAAGAACAGACAGCTGGAAGAGGTCGTTTGACTCGTAAATGGAACTCGCAAATGGGGAAAGGAATTTGGATGAGTATTATTATTCGACCTAATTTGACACCCCAACAGGCACCACAAATGACACTTGTTGCAGCTGTTGCCGTAACAAGAGCGATTCAAGAATTGACGGGAATAGAGGCTGATATCAAATGGCCGAATGATATTTTAATAAAAGGTAAAAAGGTAACCGGTATTTTAACAGAACTACAATCCGATCCTGATCAAGTTAAAGCAGTTATTCTAGGAATTGGAATGAATGTAAATCAAAATGGTCAGGATTTTCCAACTGAAATACAAGGTATTGCTACTTCTTTAAAGCAAGTAACGGGACAAACTGTAAACCGAGCAGAGCTAGCTGCAAGAGTTTTTAAATTTTTAGAGCTCTACACAAAGATGTATGAAAAACATGGCTTTGCTCCAATCAAAATTTTGTGGGAAGGTTTTTCAAATACTACGGGAAAACGAATAGAAGCAGTCATGTTAAACGAAACGATTGTTGGTAAAGCACTTGGCATTTCCGATGAAGGTGTTTTAGAAATAGAACTTCAAGATGGAACGGTTAGGGGTATCTATTCTGCAGATATCAATATTAGAAATTGAATATTTACAACGTTCTACCAATTTGCTATAGTAACTTCATAGGGCGGTATCAAATATGAGCTGCACCTGAAATAATGGCGATACCTATAAGCTTCAAATGTTCTGCCTTGATCTTACGAGACAGGGACGGAGGAAACCATCTACTGATGATACAACCCTTCTGTCCATTTATGACAGTTAGGGTTTTTTGTTTGCGGTTACTCCCCCTAATAAAGGAGGAAAAACAAGTTGAAAAGTACATTAGATTTTGTGAAAATGAAACAAAATTCAGAGAAAATAGCTATGCTGACAGCCTATGACTATCCATCTGCAACATTAGTTGAGCAAGCGGGTGTCGACATTATACTCGTTGGAGATTCACTTGGCATGGTTGTTTTAGGCTATAACTCTACAGTTGAAGTTACTTCACAAGAGATGATTCACCATGGTAAAGCTGTACGCCGCGGTGCAAAAGACACATTCATTGTGGTTGACATGCCTTTTGGAACCTATCACGGTTCAAATGATCAGACGTTAGCTGAAGCTATAAAAATCTATCAACAAACTGGCGCGAATGCATTGAAACTAGAAGGAGCAGGACGAGTTGTTGAAAAAATTGAACATTTAACAGCGGCCGGAATACCCATAGTGGCCCATTTAGGGCTGTTACCACAGTCGGCAGCTGTTGTTGGGGGCTATAAAGTACAAGGGAAAACTGCTGAAGCTGCACAACGTCTAATTGATGATGCGAAAGCATGTGAACTGGCTGGAGTATTTATGATTGTACTCGAGTGCATCCCCTATCAACTAGCAGAACAAGTGACTCAATCAGTAACAATACCTGTCATTGGCATTGGAGCGGGTTCCGAGACAGATGGTCAAGTTCTAGTCTTTCACGATACAATAAGCTATGGCAATCACCATGTTCCAAAGTTTGTTAAAACGTTTGCCGACAGTGGAACAACGATTCATGATGGATTGAAAAGTTATATTGATGAAGTAAAAAGCCTTACATTTCCAGCAGAGCAACATCGATTTACAATGAAAGAAGAAGAGTTGCAAACGTTATATGGAGGCAGTAGTGATGGAGATTGAAAACAGCGGAATGATTGTTGTTAAAACAACTGCTAAGTTGACAGCTCTATTAGACCGCAATCAGCGTGATGGAAAACAGGTAGGTTTTGTACCTACAATGGGTTATTTGCATGAAGGGCATTTATCCCTTGTAAATCAAGCCCGACAAGAAAATGAAATTGTCGTTATGAGTATCTTTGTTAACCCAGCTCAATTTGGCCCGGGAGAGGATTTAGATGCCTATCCGAGGGATGTGGATAATGATACGAAGCTAGCCGCATCAGTAGGTGTCGACATTCTATTTATACCAAGTGTCGAGGAAATGTATCCGCAACGTTCTGAAACGGTTATTAAGCCGGGTCCTATAGCAAATGTTCTATGTGGTGCTTCTAGGCCAGGACATTTTGACGGTGTGTTAAAAGTTGTATTGAAACTTTTTAATTTAGTTGATCCTGATCATTCGTACTTTGGATTAAAAGATGCACAACAACTTGCGATTATTGAAACCTTTGTCAGGGAATTTAACCTGAGAACGACCATTGTTCGAGTACAAACGTGTAGAGAATCGGATGGATTAGCCAAAAGTTCAAGAAACGTTAATTTGACTTTAATACAAAGAGAAGAAGCGCCAGTAATCTATAAAGCACTTCAATTAGGTTTATCTGCATATAAAAAGAAGAATTCAAATTCAACAATTAAGAAAATAGTTGCAAATTATATAGAGTCCGAAAGCTCAGGTGTTATCGATTATGTACAGTTATTGAGTTATCCGTCTTTATCAACGGAAATGAAAACGGATGAAGATGTGCTATTAGCCTGTGCAGTGAAATTTGGAAATGTTCGATTGATTGATAATATAATTATGTAAACAAAGGATGGTAAATATGTTTAGAATGATGATGAATAGTAAGTTACACAGAGCAACAGTAACAGAAGCTGATCTCAATTATGTTGGAAGTATTACGATTGACAGCGATCTTTTACATGCAGCTGGTCTTTTACCGAATGAAAAAGTTCATATCGTCAATAATAATAATGGTGCTCGTTTTGAAACGTATATCATTGCAGGTGAACCTGGAAGTGGAGTCATTTGTGTGAATGGTGCTGCGGCTAGATTAGTTCAAAAAGGTGACATTGTTATTATTATTTCTTATGTCTATGTTACAAATGAAGAAGCTAGTGAACATCAACCAACTGTTTTAATAATGGATGAAAAAAATGCTGTCAAAGAAATCATTCAAGAAAAACATGGGATAATTCTATAAGACGTACATTATAATAACAATGAAGAATAATGTTGACCCCCCAAGTGTAATCTTAAGCTTGAGGGGTTTCTGCGTTTGACGTAGATTTTTGGATCTATAATATTTGTTGGGGTATGTAATTAATACACAATAAAATGCACCGAATCATCCATTCTTCTATACTTGAATGAAAGACTAAACAAGTAAAGGAAAGGTGCCCTGTGCACATGAATATTCCTGGATTAAAAGTTGTAATCTTCGAAAAGATTGAGACTATCGAATGCAAAAAGTGAAACTTTTAAAAAGGTTTGAAGGGTTAACTGTATTGTTCTATAAACGCTGTCGCGTTGCGGGTGATTGTGGAAAACGTTTTTCTGAAGCATCTCCTTTTTGCGATAGGTATCAACGCTTTACAAAAGAATGGAACAAAGTGATATGGATTCGTTCGATTAAAGCTAAAACTTTTAAATAAGCTAGAGAAGTTATAGGGAGTCTCTAGTTCGACAGTCATCCGTCGGTTTAAAGAAGAAATGTTAGCTGACAAAGTCAGTAGGGTACTATTTTACCTGAGGTGATTGCAATTAATGAATATAAAGGTTAGCAGGAACCTATCAACTGAATATAACGAATGCTCATAGTTTCGGTTTCAAATGTTTTAACCACTTTAAAGCTAAGATTTTATTGAATATGAAGTATATAAATATAGCTATTCACTTAGGAAAAGTGTTTTATAAATTGTCTACTGACCAATTTAGGCGGTGTTCGTTGATTGGAGTTGATGTCGACGACTCCTGCGGTGAAGGCCCCGCAGGAGCACGTTCTTCGCGACGAGGAGACTGAGGTCGTGCCCGCCGGAAAGCGTTCGACAAAAACGTAAATCAACATTACTTTTAAGGTTGTATTTAAAGAAATGTGACGTGTAAATCACATCACCCTAACATTTGAATTAGAACCGAATTTTAAATAGGTAAGTATGGAATATTAGCCACTTCATTACATATGGATAGGATGATTTATTTAAAATATCTAATTTTTATTAAAGAGATTAAAGATGTAGTATACATTCTGTTCCATAGACCTATGAATGTGATACAATTTCTTGTAGTAAGTAGAACAGGAAGTTGATGATCGTATGAATAATAATACATTTGCGGTCGTCGATTTGGAAACGACTGGACATTCACCAGTTAAAGGTGACCGTATCATTCAAATTGCCATTGTTTTCATCAATGATGGAATAGTGGGAGAAAAATATGTTCGTTTTGTTAATCCAGGTCAAAAAATCCCTGAATTCATCAAACAGTTAACTTCAATATCAGATGAAGATGTTAGCACTGCTCCATATTTTGAGGAGATAGCGGATGAGGTGTCAAATCTTCTTCAGGGCTCTGTTTTTGTTGCACACAATACGGATTTTGACTTGTCATTTTTACAAAATGAGTTTATTAGATGTGGTGTTCCGAAATGGAGCGGTAAGAAAATAGATACAGTTGAGTTTTCGAAAATACTTTTTCCGACTGCGCACAGTTACAGATTACAAGAAATTACAGAACAACTCGGTATTCCTTTAGCAACTGCTCATCGTGCGGACGAAGATGCAGAAGCAACAGCGCATTTGTTTTTAACTTGTGTAAATAAGTTATACACATTACCTGAAGAAACGTTGAAGTTGTTACATAAGAGATCATTTCGTTTAAAGACTGATCTGTCTCTTATATTGTACGATGCATTAAAAATAGCGCGTACGAGTCAAAAGAAAGAGGATTTTCATCATTTTCGAGGCATCCCTTATCATCAAGAGCCGATTGTTGAAACTGCTTATTCTGATTTAAACACCTATCCATTTGATGAAAAGGAAAAAGAGAAACTGTTGAAGTTAGCTTTCCCAAAATTTGAAGCACGAAAATCTCAGTTTCAGTTTATGGATGAAGTATGGGCTTCTTTAACCAATAGTAAAGAAATAATTGTAGAAGTACCTACAGGTGTAGGTAAAACGATGGCTTATTTATTACCTGCAGTATTATTTTCCATGACTACAGAGAAGCCAATAATCATTAGCACATACACAAATCACCTAGTAGATAAAATTATGCAAGAAGAACTTATTAAAATAACTAAGATGTTAGGTACAAACATTTCTACTACAGTTTTAAAAGGGCGAGATCGCTATATATCATTAAACAAATTTGAAGAACTACTTCATATGTATGATGAAACGTATGACGAAGCTTTTACAATCATGCAGATTCTAGTTTGGTTGACGACAACTAATACAGGAGATCTAGATGAATTGAATGTTTCAGGTGGTGGTCAATTATTCATAGATCGTGTTCGTAAACGCACGAATCGTTTAACGAGTGATGAAGAAGGTGTTGATTTCCACAGTCGGTTAATAGAATCATCAATCCATTCTAACTTAATTGTTACAAACCACTCGATGTTGTTGTCTGATTTAAATAGGGATCAAAAATTGTTCGAAAATTTCGCTGGAGTTATTATAGACGAAGCACACCAATTCCTTCAAACAGCGACTAGAACAAACGAAATCGTATTTTCTTATACAAATTGGAAATATGTAATGGGTCAAATTATTTCAGATAACCCAAGTCAACTCTTACAAAAAGTGAATGACTTAAAGGAACGTTTGGGAGTTCCCACATTTACGGAATTGAAAAGATTGGAGCATTCGTATGCTGCGTTTTTACAAAGTTTTGATCGAGTAATTGAACAATTAGCATCGTTTATGCCAATTACTACTCCGACTATTAAAGGGAATCGCGTTCGTTTTTCGTTAGAAGAGATTGCTATTAATCGTGAAGAATTATTGTTCGTTGTAGAAAAAATGACGAATTATATTGAAGTTGCTTCAAACTTTATAAAAGATGTAAATATCCATGCCGAAAATTTAACTAGAACGGATGAAGTACTTTTATCAGAATGGGTTTATTGGGTACGTGAACTGAAAATTAAAGCGGGTGAATGGGTTAAGCTCTTTACTAGTAACAACAACGAAGAAAATGTTGTTTGGCTTGAGAGAGATAATCGAAGCATTCCAGGCAGTATTGTTATTAACAAGCAATCATTTGACGCAGTAAGCGTGATTGAAAAGTTACGAGATAGTATACAGATGGAATGTGCAGGTATTATTTGGACATCTGCAACACTTTCAATCAAAGGACATGAGCGATTTATTCCTACCCAACTAGGGATTAAAGAATCTATTCCACTTATTAAATATGATGCGCCTGGAGACTTTTACAAAGGGGCGGAACTATTCATCGTAAATGATATGCCAGATATCCAACAAGTCACTCAGAGTGATTATATTGAGGCTGTAGCGCATGCAGTTATACAAAGCGTAATGGCTACAGGTGGCCGACTGTTTGTTTTATTTACATCAATGGATATGCTACGAAAAACTTATGAATTAATTATTGAGAGTCAGCAACTAGAAGATTATACACTCTTTGCACAGGGAATTAGTTCAGGTAGTCGCATGAAGTTACTAAAGTCATTTAGGCAATTTGATAATTCTGTACTTTTTGGAACAAACAGCTTTTGGGAAGGTGTTGATGTTCCCGGAAAAGCCTTAACTGCAATTATTATCGTTAGATTACCATTTTCAGCACCAAGTGAACCAATCTATAAAGCAAGAGCAGCAAAATTGGCTGCGAGTGGGTTGAATCCATTTACGGAATATGCCTTACCTGAAGCAGTGATGCGTCTTCGTCAAGGCTTTGGAAGGCTAATTCGAACAAGTGACGATAAAGGTTTTTTTATTATTTTAGACAGAAGAATAGAGACGAAATCCTATGGTGAGATCTTTCTTGAATCATTACCTTCTGTAAGACGAAAAAATGTATCACTCGAACAATTGGTGAATGAACTCGAAAATTGTTATACTAAATAAGGAATTGGAAAAATGATTGTCGTAATTATAAAAAACTTTTTTAGACGTTCAGGAAGTGAGAGAAATGTTAAATTGGTTGAAGTTCATAGTAGCATTCTTGTTAGTATTAACGACAATAATTACTGTTGTTGTTTTAGTTAATGCAGTGAAACCTTATTCTAATGCAAAAGAGGATGCTATTGAAGCTGTTATAAAATCAGGGAAACTCGAAACTGTCACTTCAGCAGAGGTTTTTAATGGTAGTCAGTCCTGCGTAACAGTTTACGGCGTTGATAAGAAAAACAAAGAGAAAGCAATGTTCGTTAATAGTAAAACTAATGAAGTTTTCAACGAAATCTCTTTAGCAGATGGAATTACAAAATCACAAGCTTTAGAAAATGTTGAAAACGAATTTGAAGTGAAAAAGGTTTTGCATGTTACTCTCGGGATGGAAGAAGAAAAACCCGTTTGGGAAATCGCATTTAAGAGCAATAACGGTAAATTAAATTATGTTTACTTATATTTCGACAGCGGAGATTGGTGGAAACGTATTTTGAACTTGTAAAGGAGTGGTTTTAATGACGAGAACATTAGCTCAAAGAATTAATAGTTTGTCACCATCAACGACGCTTGCGATTACAGCAAAGGCGAAAGAAATGAAGGATTCTGGTATAGACGTAATCGGTTTAGGGGCAGGTGAACCGGATTATAATACACCAAACAATATTATCGAAGCAGCTTATCAATCCATGAAAGATGGCCAAACAAAATATACTCCTGCTGGTGGGTTACCTGCTTTAAAGGATGCAGTTATTGACAAACTTAAAACTGATCAAGGTTTACAATATGCTAGAAATGAGATTATCATTGGAATTGGTGCAAAACATGTCTTATATACACTTTTTCAAGTAATGATTAACCCAAACGACGAAGTAATTATTCCTTCACCATATTGGGTTAGCTATCCTGAACAAGTTAAACTAGCTGGAGGTTTCCCTGTACATATTGAAGGTACAGCAGCAACAGACTTTAAAGTAACTGCTGAACAGATTAGGCAAGTGATTACACCGAAAACGAAAGCGATCATCATAAATTCACCTGGTAACCCGACGGGGATGATATACTCAGCTCGTGAACTTGAAGAAATCGCAGCGATTTGTAAAGAGTATGATCTATGGATTATTTCAGATGAAATTTATGAGAAGCTTATTTATGGAAATGAAAAGCATGTTTCGATTGCACAGTTAAATGAAGATGCAAAACAACGTACATTTATCATTAATGGGGTGTCTAAATCCCACTCGATGACGGGATGGAGAATTGGTTATTTAGCTGGCGATGCTAAAGTCGTACGGGCAATGACGGATTTAGCCAGTCATTCAACTTCTAACCCTACAACGACTTCTCAGTATGCTGCGATTGAAGCGTATAGTGGTTCTCAAGAAACGGTGACATCAATGCGTGAAGATTTTGAGTCAAGATTAATTCGCATATATCCGCAATTGAAAGCAATTCCAGGCTTTGAAGTGCTTAAGCCTCAAGGTGCATTCTATTTACTGCCAGATGTATCGGAAGCTTGTGAAAAAACTGGATTTAAGAATGTAGATGACTTTGCACAAGCGCTTTTAACCAAAGCAAATGTTGCAGTAATACCAGGATCTAGTTTTGGCTCACCAAATACAATTCGATTATCATATGCTACATCCATTGAATTGTTAGAAGAAGCTGTTCGACGTATTCATAAATTTGTAGAAGACAATTGGCAAGCATAAAAAATACCGAAATTATCCGGAGGTTACTATGAAGACTATTATGATTCACGAAATGCCTGATCATGCAGGAGAAACTGTACGAATCGGTGCTTGGTTAGCAAATAAACGGTCAAGCGGTAAAATTGCATTCTTACAACTACGTGATGGCTCTGGTTTTGTTCAAGGAGTTGTCGTAAAAGAAGATGTGGGCGAAGAAATATTTTTAAAGGCAAAATCAATTTCTCAAGAAAGCTCACTTTATGTAACTGCTGAAGTAACTTTGGATGAGCGTTCAAGTTTTGGCTATGAGTTACAAATTCAAGAGATTGAAATTATAAACGAAGCAATTGATTATCCTATTACACCAAAGGAACATGGTACAGAATTTTTAATGGATCATCGTCATATTTGGTTACGCTCTCGTAAACAACACGCCATAATGAAAATTAGAGACGAGGTTATACGTGCAACCTATGAATTTTTCCATATGAATGGTTTTGTAAAAGTTGACCCACCTATTTTGACGGGTTCATCTCCAGAAGGAACTTCCGAGTTGTTTCAAACAAAATATTTTGACGAAGATGCTTATCTTTCTCAATCTGGACAACTATATATGGAAGCGGCGGCAATGGCACTAGGAAAAGTCTTCTCATTCGGTCCAACATTCCGTGCTGAGAAATCTAAAACTAGAAGACACTTAATCGAGTTTTGGATGATTGAACCAGAGATGGCATTTATAGAACATGCTGAAAGTTTAGAAGTACAGGAGCAATACGTTACACATGTCGTGCAATCTGTTCTTCAAAATTGCCAGTTAGAGCTTGAACGTTTAGAGCGTGATGTTACAAAACTTGAAAAAATCCAAGCACCATTTCCACGTATCACGTATGACGATGCAATCAAGTTACTACATGAAAAAGGATTCGATGATATTGTTTGGGGTGATGACTTTGGAGCGCCACACGAGACATCTATCGCAGAAAGCTACGATATGCCAGTATTCATAACGCATTACCCAATCGGTATAAAACCGTTCTATATGCAACCACATCCGGATAGAGATGATGTTGTTCTTTGTGCAGACTTAATTGCACCAGAAGGTTATGGAGAGATAATTGGTGGCTCAGAAAGAATACATGATTATGAGTTGATGAAGAAACGCATTCAAGAACATGGTCTTGATGAGTCAGCTTATGAATGGTATTTAGACTTAAGTAAATACGGAGCTGTCCCACATTCTGGTTTTGGTTTGGGCCTTGAACGAACAGTTGCTTGGATATCAGGTTCTGAACATGTTCGTGAGACGATTCCATTCCCAAGATTGTTGAACAGATTATACCCATAATAGGAGGAGAGTTCGGACATGCACTTTGAAGAACAGCTCCAAATTTGGATTGAGCAGGGGAATGTAACCATTCCTCAGCTTTTTTTTCAACATTACAAGAACCTTAATATTGATGAAGTTGAAGCAATGTTAGTGATGCATATGATCGCTTATCAATCCGAAGGAAATAACTTTCCAACCCCTTCAGATTTCACAAAACGTATGAATTTAACTGAAAATGAAATATCTAAAATTTTGCAACGCCTTATGCAACGCGGATTTTTGAAAATCAAACAAAGTAAAGATTCTAAAGGTGTATTGTTTGAAACGTTTTCTTTAGTGCCAATGTGGAGACGAATACTTGAACAAATTATGGTAGCGACAGAAGTGCAAACGTCAGTTGTGAAAATAGAAACTGATGGTGAAATCTTCTCATTGTTTGAACAGGAATTTGGGAGACTGTTATCACCTATGGAATGTGAAACCATTACGATGTGGATTGATGAAGATAAACATTCATCTGAAATTATTAAAGCAGCATTAAAAGAAGCTGTCATCGCTCAAAAGGTTAGTCTACGTTATATTGATCGAATTCTTTTTGAATGGAAGAAGAAAAATGTTAAAACATTACAAGATGTTGACAAACAAACCCAATCATTTCGAACAATTGGGACAATGAAATCGACAAATCAAAGTGAAGTTGTTCCTGTTAAACGAGTTCCATTTTACAATTGGTTAGAAGAACGAGAATAGGTGATGATATGTTAACAAAAAAACAGTGGGAATTTTGTATTGACGAATTTGGTGAAATGTTTCCAGGTGCGCATTGTGAACTGGTGCACGAAAATGCATTTGAATTATTAATTGCAACTCTTTTATCCGCTCAATGTACAGATGTTCTAGTTAATCGGGTAACGGCAATTTTGTTTAAAAAGTATAAGACTCCAGAGGATTATCTAGCGGTAGAAGTTGAAGAATTACAAAATGATATCCGATCTATCGGTCTTTTTAGAAATAAAGCTAAAAATATTCAATCATTAAGTCGAATGTTAATTGATGAGTTTAATGGGCAAGTGCCACCAAATCGAGACGTTATGATGACGTTACCTGGTGTTGGTAGAAAAACAGCTAATGTTGTGGTATCTAATGCGTTTGGTGTTCCAGCGTTGGCTGTTGATACACATGTTGAACGTGTAGCAAAACGTTTGGGTATGAATAAATGGAAAGACTCGCCGCTTATAGTTGAGGAAAAAATCATGCGATGGACACCAATTGATAGATGGACAAATACGCACCATCAAATGATTTTCTTTGGGAGATATCATTGTAAAGCTCAAAATCCTGGTTGTGAAAGTTGTCCTCTTTTATCTTTATGTAGGGAAGGGAAGAAGAGGATGAAGCAACGATGAATGAAACAGCAGATTCTTTCAACAAAGAGAAGTTTGAGGCTTTCTTTTCCTATTGGTCTGAAAAGCGATTGTTAATCGAAAAAGCGTATGATGAACATAATACTTTAGCTATAGAAATGATGAATGACGTAATTGTGAATTATGAAAATTTATTAGCGTTAGCTGAGACAGAGATGAGTTTACAAAGTGGCTTAGGTATTTTAAGAATTTCTCCAATGAATGGACAGGAACGCTTACAATTTGTTAAAGATAATATTCATAATCATCGTTCATTTATCCAGTTAGATGCATTATATTTAGAAACTAAGAAAGGGATTGCTAGAAGTGCTGCAATCGCTAAAAAAAGGTTCTAAGTCAAATGTTGGGGTGATGTGATTTACACGTCACCCCTCTTTATATACAACCTTAAAAGTAATGTTGATTTACGTTTCAGTCGAACGCTTTCCGCGGGCACGGCGTCAGCCAATCGAACCAGGAAGTGTTCGATTTGCCGTATTTCTGTGCACTTCCAGAAATTAAGGCAGCCTTTTTTCCCTCGCTTTGCTCAGTCCAGGGTCTTCACCTCACTGTTCCCGCAGGAGTCGTCTTGCACTTCAACCAACGAACGCCTTCTAAATTGGTTAGTAGACATTTTAAAAAACACTTATCCTAAGTGAATACCTATATTTTTATACTACATATTCAATAAAATCTTGGCTTTAAAGTGATCAAAACGTCTGAAACCATAAGCATTACGCTTCATCACCTTAGTTTTGTTGTTGATTCCTTCTAAGAAACCATTTGAATAAGGAAAGTTAAAACGATTCAAAATTTCTACTTACCCATTATTAAATGTATTGATTGCTTTCAGAAAAGCGCTTTCCATGATCACACGCATAGCGACTGCGTTTACAGAACAATACAGTTAACCGTTCAAACCATTTTAAATGTTTCACTTTTTGCATGCGATAATCATGAATCTTTTCTGTTGTCCTACCGCAGTTGGGACGAGGCCACTGAAAAACTTACGTTTTTAAATCCTATAGATAAGCGTAAATTAAAAAAGACGCTATTTTTTCGATTTCGAACAAAATAGCGTCTTTTCCTTTCATATTCCTTATTCCGACCCCCTCA
>JARIDO010000039.1 GCA_029263895.1 Sporosarcina sp. | reverse complement strand
TCGATTTTACGTGGATACTTATACGGAGCAGTTAGCTGTTTTACATGTTCTTGTAACTCTTGAACTAGTTTTTCATCCTTTTTTATAGTTGTATTACGAAGAACGATAAATGCTTTTACAACACTTCCTCTTACCTCATCTGGACTCGCCACTACTGCACATTCTCGTACTGCTGGATGTTTTGTTAAAGCATCTTCTACTTCAAATGGCCCTATCGTATATCCAGAGCTAATAATAATATCGTCTCCACGTCCCTCAAACCAAAAATAGCCTTCTCCGTCCATTTTTGCTCGATCCCCAGTAATATAATAGTCACCTCTAAATTGCATTTTAGTTCTTTCTGGATCCTTCAAGTATCCTTTAAATAGTGCGGGTGTTGCTATATGCACTGCAATATCTCCAACCTCATCTACTGCACATATCTTTCCCTCTCCATTAATAATATCTACTCTATTACCGGGTGTAGGTTTGCCCATTGATCCTGGTTTAGCCTTCATCCCTAACATCGTTCCAACTAACAAGGTATTTTCAGTTTGCCCGTAGCCATCCCTAACCTGAAGGCCAAATACATCGTTAAATGTTTCTATCACTTCACGATTTAAAGGTTCTCCTGCAGAGACTGCACTCCGAATTGATGTAAGGTCAAATGAATCTAAATGCTCCGCTTTCGCCATGAAACGATATTCTGTTGGTGTACAGCAAAGCACATTTACGTTATATTTTTTGATGAGTGAAAAATAAGTATTCACATCAAACTTCCCATCATAAACAAGCCCTGTTGCTCCACTTCCAAGTACAGAAAGGAACGGCGTCCATATCCATTTTTGCCATCCAGGTGCTGCTGTAGCCCAAACTACATCTTGTTCTTCAATCCCTAACCAACTGGCCCCTGTGGTACGTAAATGTGCATATCCCCAACCATGCGTATGAACAACTCCTTTTGGTTTTCCTGTTGTCCCCGAAGTATAGGATAGGAATGCTATATCCGAGCTGCTCGTTACTGGCGGCTGGAATACGTTGGAAGACTTTTTCATTTCATCGGTTAAGGACGTTTGTCCGTTATCCGCTTTTCCTACAACGAAAATTTGAATGTTTGTTGTATCATTGACAGCAGTAAAATGTTCTGCATAATCTTCATGGGCTATTATCGCTTTAGCATCACTATGAACTAATCTATATTCAATATCACTCGGTCTTAGCATTTCTGAACTCGGAATTACAACCAAACCCGCTTTAAGTGCACCAATATACGTACTATAGGCTTCCATTAAACGCGGAACCATTACGAATATTACATCCCCTTTTTGCAGACCATTTTTAATGAATACATTCGCGACTCTGTTTGCCGATTCAATTAACTCATCATATGTAATTTCTTTTTCATGACCTTTAGCGTTCACATATACTAAGGCTTTTTTCTTTTCACCTGTTGCAAATTTTTCGAATTCGTTCACGATATTATAATGTTCTGGAGCTTGCAAATTGTCTTGATTCATCAGGCAACTCTCCTTCTTCATAATTTAAACTCATTATACCAAAGTAATCTGATTTTTCAAAAGATGTTTTTTATTTAGAAAGTTCATGAATGAATTCGAAGTTATTCGTCTACACTATAAAAAAGCCGTTCCGGATATACTTCCGGAACGACTTCTCAACACTTTTTATTTTTGGTAACCGTTCATTTGTGATTGGGCCTGCTGCACTAATCGCTTTGTAATTTCTCCGCCGACGGATCCGTTGGCACGCGATGAAGCATCCGGTCCAAGCTGTACTCCAAATTCTGTCGCAATTTCATACTTCATTTGGTCAAGTGCTTGTTTTACGCCTGGTACTAGAAGCTGATTTGAATTTCCGCTGTTGTTGTTCGCCATGATTACCACCTCCTTGTGCATATAGAATGGTCCGTTTAAGGAAATCCATGCAGAAGATTTACGTGGTAATATTTTCATCAATTACAGCAGGTTTTCGAATTCATCTTTAGCTTCTCTTGGTAATACATAAGTTTTACGATTCGCTACCGCTAGTTCAATCATCGACTCAAAGTCAGTAAAGCTTTCATAATACTCCACTTTCTCAAGTTTTGGCTTTGTTTTCGGACTCGACGGCGTAAATATTGTACAACAATCTTCATATGGCCTTATAGAAATGTCATATGTGCCAATACTTTGAGATATTGAAATGATATCTAATTTATCAGTTGATATAAGTGGACGTAAAATTGGTGTCGTAGTTACTGAGTTAATGGCTGTAAGGCTTTCAAGTGTCTGACTCGCAACTTGCCCAAGACTTTCTCCAGTTACAATTGCAAGTGCTCCTTGTTCTTGGCGGACTTTATCGGCAATTTTCAGCATCAATCTACGCGTCGTTGTCATGGATACATTCGCCGGAATTTGTTTCACAATTTCTTGTTGTATGTCTGTAAACGGTATTACGTGTAGTTTAACAGCTGCACCGTACGTACTTAACTTTTCAGCCAATTCCATTACTTTTTCTTTAGCGAGTTCACTCGTAAATGGTGGACTTGCAAAATGGATTGCTTCAATTGAAACACCACGTTTCATCATTAAGTAGCCTGCAACTGGACTGTCGATACCACCTGACAACATGAGTAAAGAATGACCATTTGAGCCTACTGGCATTCCACCTGCACCTCTATATACTCTTGCTGTTAAGTAAGCTCCTTCCTTTCGTATATCTACTTTCAAAAGAATATCAGGTTTTTTCATTTTCACAGTTAAACCTTCGATATTTTTTAGGACAGTTGACCCAACTACTTGTTGGAGTTCATTCGTTTCCATTGGGAATGATTTATCAGTACGTTTAACTTCGACTTTAAATGATTTCCCAGACGTTTCGATCGAACCAACAACTTCAATTGCTTTGTTTTGTATCGATTCAATCGTTGCTTCGCATTTTGCAACTGGACTAAAAGATTGTATTCCAAATACATTCGGAAGTCTTAAAATCGCTTCTTTCATATCGTTTGGATCATCAGCAAAAAGAAACATTCTATCCCGTTCGGATTTAAGAGTGATCGTTTTTAAATCTGATAATGCGTCTTTTATATTAAAACGGAGTTTTTGTACAAACTCCTTTCGATTTCTACCTTTTAACGACATTTCGCCATAACGTATAAGCAATTCATTCCACACCATTATTTCGTTCCCCTTTCAAGTAGCTCTATAAACTGAGCAAAAACCTCTTCAAAAATAGCTATTTGTTGTTCACTATTGTTATTCCCAAAACTAATCCGTACGACTCCGTCCTTGAAATCAACTGGAACTCCTATCGCTTCTATAACGTGTCCTACTTTCCCGCTTTTTGAAGAACAAGCACTCGAAGTAGAAATCAGAATGTCGTTTTCTTGAAAATAATTCACTGCGACTTCACCTTTAATACCCTTAAAAGCAATTGAAAGAATATGTGGTGCGCCAGCATCCTTTGCTAAAATAAGAACCTTTGAGGAACGACTGCAAGAGGCAATTAATCGATTTCTCCATCGTTGAAATGATTCCACTTTCGATTCCTCAACACTTATTCGCATTGCTTTCGCAATTGCAACTGCATTTGCAACCGACACAGTTCCACTACGTAAACCATTTTCCTGACCACCACCGAAACTGGTTGAAATTGGCTTAACGCCTTTTTTCATGACAAGTACGCCAGAACCTTTTATGCCATGAATTTTATGGGCAGATATCGATATAACATCAGGTCCAAGTTCTGTTAAATGAACTGGTAACTTGCCAAAGCTCTGAACAGTATCTGAGTGAAAGATTGCTCTAGAATTTTTTTTAATTATTTCAGCACATTTTTCTAACGGTTGAATTGTACCAATTTCATTATTTACATGCATTATACTAACTAATATGGTATCTTTTCTAAGTAATTTTATAAGCTCTGTTAATGAAATTAACCCTTGTTCATCCACCGATAAATAATCTACTTCAAACCCTTGTTTCTCGAGGCTTTGTATTGATTTAAGAACAGATGAATGTTCAATTTTCGTTGTAATAATATGTTTCCCTCTATTTGAAAGTGCATGTGCAAAACCGAGTATGGCTATATTATTTGCTTCTGTGCCACCAGAAGTAAATATAACTTCTAGCTTATCTGAACCTAAGAGTTTTGTTATTTGTTCCCTCGATTTCTCAAGTAGCACTTCAGCCTCTCTTCCAACCGAATGCAAGGAAGCAGGGTTCCCGAAGTAACGCTGATTCACTTCTACAAAAGATGAAAGCACAGTATCGGACGGCTGAGTAGTAGCACTATTATCAAAATAAATCATATTTGGACTTCCTCTCAAAATTTGAGTTTTATCTTTTACGTGACAAAGCCACCTGCACAAATCGCGCCGGTGGCAATAATGTTTACGATTACACGATCGATGTTTCTTTAACCATTTCCTCAATTTTCTTCATTGCACCAGGCTCGACATCTTCCACAGCTGTTGCCGCTTCCTCTAATGCTTTTGCATATCGGAATTGTCTAAATGAGTCCTCAGCTTCCAGAAGTCTATTGTGCATCTCAGGGTTAGATGCACGGTATCTGTTACCGTATTGAATTATCCACTCAATTAACATTACATTTTCGAGTAATTCTTCAACTTTACCGATAACATCATGAACAGACTTCTCTGCGTTTTCCAAATATCCATCGGCAAGTTTCATGTTTAATGGCACTTCTTCTAAGCTTTGACCAACAATATATATTTGCTCTTCTGCTTCTTCTATGCGCGCATCCATGTCTTCTGGAATACCCGGGATATTACCTTTTAGTAATTTCCGTTCAGTGTTTTGTAATTTACGGGACAGCTCTTCAAGTTTCAATCGTACACTATTCTCGTCAATTCTTAAGTTTTCCATTCTCGTTGAGAAGTTTTCTAATTCGATGATTATCACTTCAAACTCTTCACTCATTGTAAACAAATCTTCGTGCAGACTTGAATATGCTGATGTATTTTCTTCAATTCGATTTATCAAAACATCAAATCGCTTTTCAATCGATTCAAGTTTTTTCAGAATTTGTTTTGGAACTTGGGCTTCTTCATCAGGTAGACGGTAACTTTGTTGTATGTAAGCTGATTCGTCCGAAGTTTTATTAGCCGTTGCTTTAATTTCATTAAATGTGTTTAAAATGACTTCAAAATTAACGTCCACATAGTGTTTCGATGTAACTTCTTTTTCTAACGCATCATAAAAAGAATCAATTCGTTCGTTAATTTCATTTGTTTGTTGCTGTGCGGTTTCAATAAGTAAATCAGTAATTTTCGAACGAATTTCCTCTAATTCAACTTCGATATTTTCAAGAAGAGAAGGTAAATTTAGATGTTCGATGAAATAGTCTTGCTCTTCCATTTCTTTAATCCCTAAACGTAAATCACGTATTGAAGTCGGAATCTTTGTTTGCACTTCCGTTAACAATGAAGGAATTTCATGAATAAGATCATATACACGATCACCTTTTTCAGTAAGTAATATGACTATCTCTCTAGCTTGTAAGTAATTCCCTTGGATAGTGAGTTCTTCATATTTCTCAAAATGCGGATTGAATGATTCCAATTCTTTTTCAAGCGGTTCTGCAGTTACACCAAATGAATGATGATGCGCTAGAACTGTCTTCCTTGCAGAACGGTATTGTTCTTTCAACATTTCCATTTCAATACGATTCTTTTCTTCGCTTCCTACTAATTCATTGAGTTCATGAAGTATCGCATTCATTCTTTTATCACAAAACAGAATTTTCTCTTGAATTTCTTTTTCAATAGCTGTTGCTTTACCGAATCTGAAACGGTCTACCATATCTTCCGTATCAAATAGTAATGAGTCTACTTTCGGCATATGTATATCCATCACTTCTGCCCATTCATTTCTCCAACGCTCAAACTTCTCTTCAGTTTCACCTGTCATATTCAATTGTTTCACTTTTGTCATTTCTTCTAAAATCGGTTTATGTTGAATTTGTAGCTTTTCATATTCTAATTTTCCTATTTCACGAATATGTTTGCGCCTAAATAAAAAGGCGATTATAGTAGCTGTTATCAATATGAATAGTGCAATGATGACGTAGTTCATCGTGGTCCCCCTGTTCCGAGTCGCTTACCAATGATATTATCCTATATAATAACACGTTTAAACTCTTTTGGTCGCGTAAAAGAACGAATTATAGCTAAATATCTGTTTTTATATGAAAAAACGTGAAATATTGTATAATTCAAACTGAAAAGTTATACTTTAAAAAAACCATTAGATGAGGTGTTCATATGTATGTCGGTATAGATTATTCTACAGATGTTACAAATAAATACAATCAACTTGCTACACAACTGGATGCCTTACTAATCGGAGAGTCAAATCGGTATGCAAACCTTAGCAACGCGTCTGCGCTACTCAACCAATTTTTCGATCGTATCAATTGGGTCGGTTTTTATTTAATGGATATTAACGACTTAGTGCTCGGTCCATTCCAAGGACTACCTGCTTGCATTCGAATTCCACTTGGCAAAGGTGTATGTGGTACTGTCGCCCAAAATGGAACTTCACTTATCGTACCAGATGTCCAAGCTTTTCCTGGTCATATCGCCTGTGATGCGGCATCTCGTTCAGAAATTGTCGTCCCACTCAAAATAGAAGGACAGATTATTGGCGTCTTAGACATCGACAGCCCTGAATTAGATCGTTTCAATGAAAATGACCGTGTAGGACTTGAACAGTTTGTAGATGTATTGATTAAGCATATTTAAACAATCGTGTTGCCTCAAAGATTACGCATTAATCTTTGAGGCAACTTTTAAATCAGGATTGATGTTGTATCGTTTTTCCGACTTGAGTAAAAGCGATTTCTAGATCCTTCATTAAATCATCGACATGCTCAAGTCCAACAGAAAGCCGTAATAGCGAATCGGTGATTCCCATTTGCTCTCGCTGTCGCTCTGGAACTACGGCATGTGTCATTGTAGCGGGATGTTGAATGAGAGTCTCCGCGTCACCTAAACTGACAGCAATTTTAATTAAACGAAGGGCGTCCAAAAATTGTTGCGCTTCCTTTTTACCACCTTTAATTGTAAAAGAAATTAGCCCGCCACCTGCTCGCATTTGTCGTTTGGCAATTTCGTACTGCGGATTATCTACATCATATGGATAATACACAGTATCAACTAAGTCCTGCTTCTTCAAAAAACGCAATAACACTTCTGCGTTTGCAGTATGACGTTCCATTCTAATCGATAATGTTTTTAACCCTCGTAATAATAACCACGCATCAAAAGGGGAAATGATGCCACCAAAATCTTTTTGAACAGATCCTCTGATTTTTTGGATTTCCTCTCCATCTTTTCCTGTGAGTAATCCAGCGATGACATCTCCATGTCCATTAATATACTTCGTTGCACTATGCAGTACAAAATCCGCGCCAAACTCAATTGGATTTTGTAAAAATGGTGATGAAAAAGTATTGTCAACAACTACTTTTAGACCATGACGCTTTGCAACGTTCATAACCGCCTGTAAATCAACAAGTTCCATTGTTGGATTAATCGGTGTTTCAATATAGATGCAAACAGTATTTGACGTAACTGCGCTTTCAATTTCTTCTTCGCTCCCCATGCGAATTAAGTCATGCGAAATTGAATACTTGTCTTCTAAAAGACTTAACAATCCGAATGTACAACCGTAAATTCCCCGAGAACAAAGGATATGATCCCCTGTCTTTGTTAAATGAACTAGAATTGCACTAACAGCAGCCATGCCCGAAGCAAATGCTAGCGTTGCTCCTCCTTTTTCAAGGGCTGTTATTCTTTCTTCTAATACACGAACTGTTGGATTCCCCAATCTCGAGTAAACATTGCCTTCCTCTACCCCTGAAAAACGTTTCTCACCTTGACTTGCTGTTTCAAACGCGTATGTCGATGTCTGATACAGCGGAACAGCAAGACTACCTTGATGTTCCTTATCTACATACCCCTCGTGAATCATAAGTGTATCCTGATGATAATGATGTTCTTTCATTTCAACCACTCCCTTTAAAAGTTTGTGAAACATTTCCATCTTATCTCTCAGTCTACCTTCTTTTAAGACAAAGGAAAAGAGCAACTCCCCCCATTAAGATAATGTAGGCGTTGCTCCAAAAATAACAATTTGGTTTTTACCGTTCTGTTTCGCTGAATATAATGCCTTGTCTGCATTATGAAACAACTCTTTATACGTTGTTGGATTGAAAGCGTTCCAACTTTTCATCCCTATTGAAACCGTTACACTCGGATCCGTTATTTTAGGCACTAGTTGTAATAAACTTTGTGAAAGTGCTAATCCAATTGAATCATTTGCATTAGGAAGATAGATTGCAATCTCCTCTCCACCCCATCTTGCCGCAATTCCTTTTTCAGTAATTTCTTGGAGAACACCAGCCGAGATATCTTGTAATACTTTATCACCGATGACATGACCATATGTGTCGTTAATCGTTTTAAAATCATCAACATCTATTAACATAAACACGCCTGTATTATCTGTTGACATCGCCTGCTTTATGGTTCGATCTAAATAATTGCGTGTAAAAAGTTTTGTTAAATAATCTTTGTCTACTATTTCTTGTAGTCTATCCCGTAACATTGAATTAGAGAATGCTAAAGACGAATGATTAATAAGGGAACCCATAAGTTTAAAGCTATCAAAAGAGAAGTAATAATTTTCAGTGTGAAGTAGTGCAACAAACCCAATAATTTGTTTTTGATTACTAATCGGTAATGCAATGAAAGATTCAAAAGGAACGGGTTCTTTCAACGTATCACCAAAACTTGCATCAAAAAGTGCTTCTTTGTCATTATTAAAATAGTTTGACGCATATTCAACATAATACGTGCTTAAGACAGTTCTAAAAAAACTTGAACTCGCGCTTGAAATTGTCTGCGTTTCATCTTCACCATAAAAAACAAAGGCAATCTCATCAGGTTTAAATGCTTTTATCAACTGTTGTTTCAAGTAAATTATCATCTCACTAAACTTCATATTATCATTTAGTTTTCTAGACGTTTCATTAACAAGTTGAAGTTCCTTTATAACATGATATGACTGGTCATATAACTTAGCGTTTTCAAGTGATGTTCCCGCAGTACTAGCAATTATTTTCATAAAATCCTTTTCTGTTGATGTAAACATATATTCACTTGGTGCTTGAAGCTGTATTACTCCATAAATCCCTTGCCTTCCGAGAATTGGAGCATTCAGGATTTTTATCGATTGTTGTTCTTCAGTTTCACTTGTTAGTTCACCTGAAACAAATGCATTCATCGTTGAAGTTCGTTCATTCATATAGTCTAACAACTTAAATGTATGTGATAAACTCTTCTGTTCATGCGATAGTAGTATTTCTACTTCTACACCAGGAAAAGCATCTTTTACAGTTGTCACAATTCCCTCTAATATCACTTTACTATCCATAGTCGAGTTGAAAAGTTCGTTCATGCTGAGCAAGCGCAATGCAATCGCTTCTCTTTCTTTCATACGAATCCGTCTACCAATTATTAAAAAAGTTCGTTCAATTACAGAAGGTAATTGTTGTCCAATAGACGTTTTAATAAACTTATTCCAAAGTGCAGTAGATTTCATCACTAGTAAACCGGAACGACCGGATTGATAATCTTCAATATAATAATGTAGATCTGTTGATGGGAAATATTCTTTTCTAAACTTTTCTATTTCAACATTTTTATTTGTTTCCGAAGTAAATGTACAAAACATTTCTGATGTAATTGTAGTAGATTGGCTTTCTCCCAATTGTCTACAGTCATCTTCTTGACGAATGATGAAATCAATTTTACGAACCCCAAATGTTTTTCCGATAATACCTTTGAGTACTTCGAACCATTCTTCGTATGATTCAATAGCATCGTCTTCGGTCATCCTATCTAAAAGCTCGCTTTTAGTTTCATAAAATATCGTTTCATTTTTCGCCATGTTCTCACCTTTATCTTCTTGATATGTTGAAATACTTATCTTTCTAACATACTAATACAAACGAACTATTTTTGCGAATTTAAAGACCTACTTTTCTCACGCTTTTTTACGTACTAAAAGAATAAAGTTGACTGTACTTGTTCAAATTGGTATGATAAAACTTGTGTAAAATAGTTGCAGCAGTTGTATGTTTCGCTTTGTTCAGTCTATTCCTTTTTAAAAAGGTGTAACACGTAACTTCCTGGCTGCGGAGGCGAAGTTGCAAGATAATAGAATGACACTCGGATTGAATACATCTGGTTCTTATTTTACAACAAAATAAAACCAAATTAGAGGAGGAGTCAATTATGGCTCGTTATACAGGTCCAGCATGGAAACTTTCACGCCGTCTTGGTATTTCACTAAGCGGAACAGGTAAAGAAATCGAAAAGCGTCCTTACGCACCAGGACAACATGGTCCTAACCAACGTAAAAAACTTTCCGAGTACGGAATGCAATTACAAGAGAAACAAAAACTTCGTTTCATGTACGGTGTAAACGAACGTCAATTTAAAATCATGTTCGACAAAGCAGGTAAAATGCCTGGTAAGCACGGTGAGAATTTCATGATCCTTCTTGAAACTCGTCTTGACAACGTTGTCTACCGCATGGGTCTTGTACGCACTCGTCGTGCAGCTCGCCAACTTGTTAACCACGGTCACGTAATGGTTGATGGTAAGCGCGTTGACATTCCTTCATTCGCAGTGAAGCCTGGTCAAGAAATTTCTCTTCGCGAAAAATCTCAAAACCTTGACATCATTAACGAATCACTTGAAATTAACAGCTATGTACCTGAGTTTGTTACTTTCAACAAGGAAACTAAAGTCGGACAATTCGTACGACTACCTGAGCGTAGCGAACTAGCAGCTGAAATCAGCGAACAACTTATCGTTGAATACTACAGCCGTTAATTTCCAAGCTCTCCACAGCATTACATTAAAACCCCTGAAATCTTGTTAAATCAAGGTTTCAGGGGTTTTTTATCTATAACACAAAATAACTGTACTCCTACATTTCGGGCTAGCTATATTAACGCTTGGTAACATGAACAAAATTTATAGACAACAAAAAAGCGACTTTTCCGATTTAAACTGCTCCCTGTCAAGTAGACTATCTTGTCTATTTCAGATAACAACTTTCTTCAATAAGACTTGAGACTAGATAAGAGAGACTTTATAGATAGCATTTCAGCATTTACGTTACTTCCGCCTCTTCTAGAGCCTTTTCTATGATCCCCCACTCACAAACGGAGCCCCATCCTAAGACAGGGTCCTTTACATGTAAGTTTATTCTTGATCCATCAGCAAAGAAATCCATAATTATACCTTCTTCCCCTTAAGATCCTATATCCTTACCGATTATTTAAATTGTAAGTAGTTCCGTCGGATGTGTCATACTTATCACCGTTATCATAGTGGTAAACTTCAGTTCCAGGAATCTTGTTTCCATCTTTGTCTGTGCTCCAAGTAGTCTGAACTAGTCTTCGCCCACCGGATGGTTTGCTAGTTGCTGCAGGGGCTTGTCCTTTATTTGCAGATGGAGAATTGGAATTACTTGAGCTTGGAGCCTTATTAGCTTGTGGATTATTAGAATTTATAGGCTTATTTGCATTGTTTTGAGCTACTTTCTTTGCTTCTGCAGCTTTTGCAATTCGAGCTTCTTCCTCTTTCTTTTTAGCCTCTGCTAATTCACGTTCAGCTTTCTCTTTCGCTGCTTTTTCTTCAGCTAAACGAATTTCTTCCAATTTTGCGTCATAAGAAGCAACTAACACTTGCGTTTCAGTCTCATACTTCTTATATTCTGCCTCAGTTAATACAGCCTCTTTGTCTTCCCCGATACTTGCCAAGTTCTCAACTAAAGCGTTTTTCTTATTAGTTAAATCCTCTTTTGTTGTCTCAGCGTTAATTTCAGAAATAGTATTAGCTTTAATAGCTTCATCGTATCCACTTACAAATTGAGCTTTAACTTTAGAAATTTCTTTCTCATAAAGTTTTATAACTTTATCTTGTGGTTTTTCTGTTTTAGAATACTTTTCAAATAATACTTTAAGGTTAGAAAATAATACAATCTTCTCTTCATGACTTTCAGCTTTTTCTAGCTTATTCATTTCACCTTTTACAATTTCCGTTTGGCCTGCAATCTCTGCTGCAATAGTCCTTTTAGTCATTTCTGATTTAATATACAACCCTGCGATAACCATAACTACGATCATAACTGATGCAATAGCTACGATAATTTTACTTTTCTTTGTCATAATCTATTCCTCCTGTTTTTATATTACTATAACTCAACTAAAAAATTGGTATAAATTCCCCCTTAATAGTACACAAGTTATAGCAACATAGCTACATTAATAAATAAATTGCTTATATGCTTACGCCTAGTTCTTCTTGTAATCCCAGGCGAAACTGAATATTCTAGAGTTAGATAGACTATTCATGCTGGACTATTATTAAAAAACGGAGACAAAAAATATACCGAATTGATTTTATCAATTTGGTATAGAGAAGTTAAATCTTTAATTTATTTGGAATGTTAGATTACGAAAAAATAAAGATTTTAAATTGCTAAGTTAGAAATTTCCGCACCTAAGGGGATTTCTTTTTATAGATGTTGAATTTATTCATCATACAGAGGTTTAAGCTATTCGATTAAGGGAGTTATCATTACGAGAGCATAAATCTACATTTTTCAAGTAAAGATTATGTTATAATCCAACCAATCATCATATTCCAATCTCCAAGTTAACACATCTCCATCTATTCAATAAATGTCAATACAAGTAGGAGTGCACTTAATGTTTAAAAAGAAACTAACGCTTATATATGAAATAATAATGTTCACGTTAGCCATCATTTCTGTATCTTTTATTTGGGTTGAAAATGAATCTTTTAAATCTATAGATACAGCCGTATGGATTCTTTTTGTCATCGATGTTTCAGTGCGTTTTTTGATGGCTGACAATAAAACAGAATATATTAAGAAAAACCCTTTTGATATCATTGCAATTATTCCGCTTGACTCTATTTTCCGCTTAGCAAGACTTGTTAGATTGGTAAGAATCATCCGTGCTTTAACAATCGCTAAACGCTACGCTGGACCTTTTTATGAAATTCTCAAAACAAATGGTCTCCAAAAAGTTTTAACATTCGCAGTCATCTTGCTCTTCACAGCAGCTATCCCTATTCTATATATTGAGCCATCTATCCATACTTATGAGGATGCTTTGTGGTGGAGTATTGTCACCGCCACTACTGTAGGTTATGGGGATATCTCTGTCGAAACAGGTTTAGGCAGGATTATCGCTATTATTCTAATGCTATTCGGCATCGGTATTTTAGGAATGGTTACCGGAACAATCGCTACATATTTCATTAAAGAGGAAAAAAATGAAGACCAGACAATTACATTTTTAAAGCACCAACTAGATACTATAGACAAGTTAACAAATCACGACATTCAAACAATGATTATTTTAATAGAGCGTTATAAAAAAACAACTGGTTGAATTGAAATAAGACATCTCTAAAAAAATTATGAACAGGTGCATACTTCTGAACAATCCAAATGATTTCTCCCTATTTTAACTACATAAGCTCAGATGACTTATTGCTAGATTCAATTTCAAAAAAAATCGTCCAATTTAACTTTAATAACGTTCCTAACTTCTTTGCAACAACTACCGACGGGCGTCTTTCGCCACATTCAATCATTCCATAGAATTGTCTAGAAATATTAGCACCCGATAGATTCGCAACATCTTGATGTGTATATCCTAAATCTCCCCTTCTTCTTTTAAGAATCGTTTGTAAATCTTGATACGACATTTTTGAAACCTCCATTCCAATATCATAATTACTTCTATCCACATACTAATTGCAACCTTTCGTTACGTCAAGTGTATTAAGCAACTGTTAGTTACTCACGGAAACAATTACACAATGCAACTCATTGTTACTGTATACTATAAGTAAATAGGTACTTAGAGAAGGGTGTATATAATGTTTGCACAACGTCTAAAACAATTACGTAATGAGTCAAATATTACACAGCAAGACATGGCGGACTTCCTTGGAATCACCCGACAAGGTTATGCTAAATACGAGAACAAACATAGTGAACCATCCTATGAGATGTTACAGAAAATTGCGAATTTCTTTGAAGTGACAATTGATCATTTACTTGGGAATCCCAAGATTATTAAAAATAAATTGGAACAAAACGACGAATTAAAGTTATCCACTCTAGAAATACAATTTTTTAATGAATTGAAAAAGCATCCAGTCATTTTCCAAGACTTAGCCTCCAATCCCGAACAAAAGGTCAAGGAATTAATTAAGCTATATAAATTAAAAAAAGTTCTATTAGAAGATGACGATTCTGAGTAATAAAAGGTTATAACAAAATAGAAAAAGGCTGTAACCCAATCGATTCACGATTAGCTTACAGCCTTTTTCATTTTCAATTTAATAATTAGTTAAACTGTACCATTGTGTACTTCTTCTTTCCCCTACGCACAATTGTAAACGCATCTTCTAGACGGTCTTTTGAGTCCACTTCATATGTGACATCTGTTGTACGCTCTCCATTTAAGGAAATTGCACCGTTCGTAACATCTTCCCTTGCTTGACGTTTTGAAGGCGAAACCCCTGTTTCTACAAGAAAATCCACTATGTTTATAGTTGACTTCTCCATTTGGAATGTTGGAACGTCCTTAAATGCGTCTTTCATTTCATTAGCTGTTAACGCCTTCAAGTCACCACTAAATAGCGCTTTTGAAATGCGAATTGCTTGATCTAACGAATCTTGCCCATGGACTAAACGAGTCATTTCTTCTGCAAGAGTTAACTGTGCTTTTCTTAAATGCGGTTCTTCTTGAACGGTTACTTCCAACGCTTCGATTTCATTGCGTTCCATGAAAGTAAAGATTTTAAGATACTTAATAACATCGGCATCTGCTGTATTGATCCAGAATTGATAGAACTCATAAGGCGATGTTTTTTCAGCATCCAACCAAACAGCACCACCCGCACTCTTGCCAAACTTTGTTCCATCTGCTTTAGTGACAAGTGGAATCGTTATACCGAATGCTTTTGTTTCTTCCTCGTGTGTTTTGCGAATAACTTCAAGCCCAGTTGTAATATTTCCCCACTGATCAGATCCACCAATTTGAACGCGGCATCCGTAGTTGTTATACAAATGGTTAAAATCTATCCCTTGTAATAGCATATAAGAAAATTCAGTAAATGAAATTCCATTTTCAAGCCGAGACGCAACATTATCTTTGGCAAGCATGTAATTAATACTTAGCAGCTTTCCATAATCACGGAAAAACTCAATCATACTCATGCCGTTTATCCAATCATGATTATTAACCATTTGCGCACCGTTTTCGGTATTAAAGTCAAAGATTTGTTCCATTTGCTTTTTTATACCAGCTACGTTTTTATCGATTTGTTCAATCGTTTGCAACTGTCTTTCCTCTGAACGGCCAGATGGATCGCCTATCATACCTGTTGCTCCACCAACTAATAAGATAGGACGATGACCATGCATTTGAAAGCGACGCAACGTTAGTAGTGGAACAATATGACCTATATGCATACTATCTGCTGTTGGATCCACACCACAATAAAGTGAAATTTGCTCTTCATTTAATAGCTTTTCAAGACCCTCTTCGTCTGTTTGTTGATACAGCAATCCTCGCCAATTTAAATCTTCAATTAAAACGTTTCCCATGTATTCATTCCTCCTAGAATTGTGCGTTGGATACAAAAAGTCCCCGCACGATTATAATGTAATCATGCAGGGACGCTAATTTTAACATTAACGCGGTACCACCCAGCTTGAGATAAAAGCTCTCCACTCAACTACGCATTATCGCTGCGGAAGCGTTATACTCCAAAGCTGTAATTCGCATACGATGTACCGAACAGTTTTCACCAACCACTGTCTCTCTAAACGGAATTATCGTCACTACTTCGACTTTTTCAACGTATAAAAAATATACACTCTATTCTATCTCAAATCATAAGTTTGTCAATCATAATTGCTTTAACTGGATAGAATTGTGCTATAATAGGAATGATTTTAGGAGGCTGATCTACTTGACTAGTAATAAAAAAAATCGTATTGATCTCATAGAGGCAAAACTATCTGAATTCGAAAATACGAAATGGGCTAAACGTTTACGTATTTCTTCAAGCGTAGTTTGGAATTTATTCTTATTATTTATCGTAACAGGGTTAACATTATCGGTCTTTGCTACTTCTGTTGGGGCAGGCTATTTTGCATCACTTGTAGCAAAAGAACCACTACGTCCAAAAGAAGAGATGCGGAATGCAATATTCACTTATGAAGAAACATCTGAAATCTATCTTGCCGGGGATGTCTACATCGGTAAGGTTAACTCTGATATCGAACGGAAAGAGACAACACTAGCAAATGTTTCTCCTTTCATCCTTGATGCAGTGTACGCAACAGAAGATGAATATTTTAGAGAACATAATGGAATTGTACCTAAAGCGATCTTCCGTGGTCTTTTTCAAGATGTAACGAATTCTTCCAATCAAACAGGCGGCTCTACACTTACTCAACAGCTTATTAAAAACCAAATTTTAACGAACGAAGTTTCCTATGAACGGAAGGCAAAAGAAATCCTTCTAGCTATGCGCTTAGAGCACTTCATGAAAAAAGAAGAAATACTAGAAGCCTATTTAAATATTATTTCTTATGGACGTAATGCGAATGGCCAAAATATTGCGGGTGTTGAAACAGCAGCAGAAGGCATTTTCGCCAAAAGTGCAAAAGATCTTAACTTGCCGCAATCCGCATATATCGCCGGTCTACCTCAAGGTCCATTTGCATATACCCCCTTTAAAAGTGGTGGTGGTCTAAAAGAAGATAAGTTTTTAACTGCTGGCATTGATCGTATGAAAACAGTTCTTTTTAGAATGAAGGAAACGGAATACATTACAAACCAACAATACGAGGAAGCAATTGCTTATGATATAAAAAAGGATTTCCGCGATAAATCCGAACGAGCAAATGAACGCTATCCTTACTTAATACAAGAGGTGCAAAATAGAACGGTGGAAATTTTAGCTAAACTAATCGCCAAAGAAGATGGAATTGACCCTAAACGGTTAGCTAAAGAAAAGAAATTAAATGAGAAATACTCGATAATGGCTACACGTTCAATGCAAAATGATGGCTATCGAATTTATTCTACTGTTAACAAGGATTTATACGATAAAATGAGAGTAATCAGTGATGAATTTGAATACTATGGACATACATTTACACGGGAAGTTACAGATCCTGATACTGGTGAAGTATCGATTAAAGATGACCCTGTTCAAGTAGGTGCAATGATGATAGAAAACAACACAGGCAAAATACTTTCATTTGTCGGTGGACGTGACCATCAGCAAGAAGCATTAAATCATGCAACACAAGCTTATCGACAGAATGGTTCTTCTATGAAACCTTTACTCGTTATTGCACCAGCAATCGAGATGGGTTACATCGGAGCTGGCAGTCCAATGGTTGACGTAAAGTTTAGCGTCCCACAGGCAGGTGGGAAACCGTGGTCTCCGAGTAACTATACGAAGTCTATGGAACTCGGGATTGTACCTGCCCGAGAAGCGCTTGCTAAGTCTTTAAACTTAGCTACGGCTAGACTATATCGAGACATTGTTGACCGGCGCCCAGCTGAATTCCTCGATAAGATGGGTATCTCTAAACTAGTTCCTGGAGACTATACGAATTTCGCTGTTTCTTATGGTGGCATGGATATCGGAATGACAGTAGAAGAAAATACGAACGCGTATGGTACATTTGCCAATGATGGAAAGTTCATTGATGCCTATTTAATAGAAAAAATAGAAGATATGGAAGGGAACATTGTATTCCAACATGAAAGTACCCCAGTTGATGTCTTTAGTCCAGAAACAAGTTATATCACTACTGACATGTTACGAGATGTATTAAAGCCTGGTGGTACAGGTGCGAAGTTAAAGAGCCATTTAAACTTCGATATCGATTTAGCTGCCAAGACGGGAACAACTCAAGGTTATGGTGATGCTTGGCTCATCGGGTATAATCCAAATGTATCGCTTGGCGTTTGGCTAGGTTATAAAAATAGAACACGTAGTTTGTATAATAATTTAAGAGGTAAGACGCTTCATCCATCTGATAGAACAAGTTTGTTGTTTGCAAGATTATTGAATGGTGCAAATGAAGTGACGCCAGAATTGGTTGGTGCTGCTTCTAGATTTAAGCAACCAGCTGGCGTTGTAACAAGTTCTTTCTGCGGTATATCAGGATTGGCACCATCAGAGGCTTGTTCAGCAGCAGGATTAGTTATATCAGACTTATTTAACTCAAAAGCAATGCTACCCACTGAAGCTGACGATAGTATCATTTCTTCAAGCTATGTAACAATCCAAGGTAATCGCTACATCGCGTTGCCATCTACGCCAGCTGAATTTGTAACTGCTGGTGGCACTGGTGTAAATGAAGCATTCATTACACGCATACTAGGTCCGTGGAAAGGGGATGCAAACAAGTTATTCCCTGCAAACTCTCTATTCGCATCCAAGATTGTCTCTGGTTCTATTTTTAAGGCAGATGAGGCAAATCCAGTTGCAGTCACTACTACATTAACCGATAACACCATTAGTTGGGGTGATTCACCTTCTTCTGACGTGGTAGGTTACTATGTTTATAAAAATGGTGAAAAAGTAGCAGCAATTCCAGAAGCAGCGGCTAAATCTTATTCAGTTGGTGTTGGTTCCTATTATGTTGTTGCTGTGGATATAACAGGTAGACTATCTGCTAATTCTAATATTGTCACGATTGAAGCACCAGAGGTTGTACCTGTTGTGCCAGAAGTACCTGAAGGAGGTGTAGTCATTCCACCAGTCTCTCCTGTGGTTCCTCCAACAAATGGCGGACCTGTAGTAACACCACCCAAAAATGACGATTAATAAAAAAGAAAGACTCTGTGTTATCAGAGTCTTTCTTTTTTAGTCTTCCATCGTTGACAAATCACCCGCTGGCAAATCTAATTCCCACGCTTTTAAAACCCGACGCATTATTTTTCCACTTCTTGTTTTTGGAAGTTTATCTTTAAATTCAATTTCTCTTGGGGCGGCATGTGCGGCTAACTCTCTTTTTACAAAATGCTTAATCTCTTCTTCTAATTCTTTAGTGGGTTCATAGCCTTGTTGTAGCGCTACAAACGCTTTTATGATTTCGCCACGAACAGGATCCGGCTTACCTATAACACCAGCCTCCACTATTGCAGGATGCTCAAGCAGCTTACTTTCTACTTCAAACGGCCCTACTCGTTCACCACTTGTCATAATCACATCATCGACTCGTCCCTGAAAGAAGAAATAACCATCTTCATCCATATAAGCAGAATCACCAGATACATACCATTCATCGTTTAAAAAGTATGAATCGTACTTTTCTTGGTTATTCCATATTTGCCGCATCATCGATGGCCACCCCTTTTTAATAGCGAGATTCCCCATTCGGTTAGCCGGCAATATATTACCACGATTATCTACAATTGCCGCTTCAATTCCAGGCACAGGTTTCCCCATAGAACCTGGCTTAATGGGCAAACAACCAAAGTTACAAATGGTTTGCGCACCCGTTTCGGTCATCCACCACGTATCATGAATACGAAGCTTAAAAGCTTCCATCCCCCATCTGATGACTTCTGGATTGAGAGGTTCACCTACTGATAGGATATGTCTAAGAGAAGTCAAGTCGGAATCCTGTAATGCTCCCTCACCTGCTCCCATTAACATTCTGAATGCAGTTGGGGCACTGTACCAAACAGTAACACCATACTCTTCAATAGCACCATACCATGCGTCAGTAGAAAACCTGCCTCCTAATATAAGACTTGTCGCACCAGCTAGCATTGGACCGAATATGCCGTAAGCCGTTCCAGTTACCCAACCAGGGTCTGCAGTACACCAGAAAATGTCTTCTTCTTTTAAATCTAGTACCCACTTAGCAGTTTGTAATTGCTGCACCATTGCTTGTTGCACATGTACGACCCCTTTAGGCTTCCCTGTTGAACCTGAAGTATAATGAAGAAGTGTTGGGTCTTCTTTGTTCATCCATTCCACTTGAAAGTGCTTGGATGCTTTTTTCATCCTTTTTCCAAAATCAACAAACTTACCGTCTTCTTCAACACTTTCACCAATAACAAAAATCGTTTCTAAATTGGGTAGTTTGTCAATTGGAATTCTCGGCAACAAAGTTGGTGTCGTTACAATCGCTTTCGCTTCACTATCGGATAAACGATCAAATATAGCGCCTTCCATAAAAGCTTCAAATAGCGGTCCAACAATCAACCCTATTTTTAATGATCCCAATAGTGCAAAATAGAGCTCTGGAGATCTTGGCATAAATATAAAAATACGATCTCCTTTTTCAAGGCTCGACTGGCTTTGTATAATATTTGCTGCTTTATTAGACATCATTTTCATATCGTTATAGGTATATGCTTCTTTTCGTTCACCATCTTTATAGAAAAGCGCGACTTTGTTCTTTCTACTAGACTCCGCATGCCTATCAATGGCTTCATAGGCAATATTGACTTGACCACTTTCGTGCCAACTGAGTTCTTTCTCAGCATCAGCCCACTTAAAGTCTTTCACAGTTTGCTCATAATCTTGTAAGTTATAATCGCTAGGAACTACAGGTAATGTTTTTAATACCATTTCATACACCCTCTCTTTTAGCATTTACATTTTTCATTTTACACGATTCCCTTTTGATTTCGCTAACTTTTTAAACTATTTAGTCATTATTTTAATAATAGCTTTAAACGCATTTCTTATCGTTCATTTTGTTGTATACTTATATTATGTATATTCTAAGGCGGTGATTGGATTGAAACATCAGAAAACGTATAATGCGATGGAACTCAAACATAAAAATGGAAATCTACTAATTGAGGGTCCTATTACATCAAACGATTTGGCTAATCTTGATTTTCATGAAGACCTTATCGCATTCAGACCACCCGTTCAACAGCATAAGGCTTTAGTGGAAATTGCTACACTTCCTGAAGGTCGAATCATTATCGTACGTGAACAATCACAAATCGTTGGATACGTCACTTATTTATATCCAGATCCATTGGAACGTTGGTCAGAAGGAAATATGGAGAATTTAATTGAACTTGGTGCAATTGAAGTTATTCCTAAGTTTCGCGGTGGTGGTGTCGGAAAATCTCTTTTGCAAGTTTCTATGATGGATGATGCCATGGAGGATTACATTATTCTTACAACTGAATATTATTGGCATTGGGATTTAAAAGGAACAAAGTTGAATGTATGGGAATATAGAAAAGTAATGGAAAAGATGATGAATGCCGGCGGATTAGAATATTATGCAACCGATGACCCTGAAATCAGTTCCCATCCTGCAAATTGTCTTATGGCTAGAATCGGAAAAAGAATTTCACAACAATCTGTTCAGCAATTTGATAGCTTGCGATTTATGAATCGATTTATGTACTGAAAGTGAGGAGATACGAATGCTAATCGAAGAAATTATGAACACTAACGTGAAAGCGCTTACTCCAGATGACTCTTTGCAAGATGCTCTTCACTTGATGCGAATGAACAAAATTCGTCACTTACCAATCGTTTCTACTGAAGGCTTCGTTATCGGCATTATTACAGACAGAGATTTAAAAGGAATTCTTCCTTCATCTGTTTTAGAAAGTTCTAACCAAGCTATTTATAATACAAAACTTGGTGAACTTATGACAAAAAACGTTATAACGGGTCACCCAATGGATTTCGTCGAGGAAGCCGCAGTCATATTTTACGACAATAAGATTGGTTGTCTCCCTATTGTATCTAACGACTTATTAGTGGGAATTATTACTGAGACTGATTTACTTTATAAGTACATTGAGTTAACCGGGGCTCACCAACCTGGCTCGCAAATTGAAGTTCGTGTGCCAAATACACCCGGAATTTTATTTGAAGTGTCACGGGTTTTTCATGAACACAAAACAAATGTATTAAGCGTCCTTGTATATCCAGACAAAGATAACGAAATGACTAAAATACTCGTCATACGCATTAAAACGATGAATCCCCTTTCTATCATCGAAGGCTTAAAAGACGCTGGGTTTGATGTCCTTTGGCCAAACGTTCCGGGGATTCACGCATGAAAAGGGAGGCTGTATTCATCTATTCTGAAGAACAGCTCGAATATTCTTTCTCTGATTCCCACCCATTCAATCAGAAAAGAATACTGATGACGCTTGAGTTATTACAAGCAACAGGTGAGATTCAAAGTGACGATATTATCCCTGCTCGTATGGCCACAGATGATGAGCTTCTACTAGCTCACGATGCTAAGTTCATAGACATTGTAAAACGTGCTGGTAAAGGGGAAATATCTGAGAGTATTGGAAGTGTCTACGGAATTGGAACTGAAGATACACCATTCTTTCCAAATATGCATGAGGCTAGTGCGATGTTAGTTGGGGGAACACTAACAGCAGTCGACGAAGTGATGCAAGGGAGAGCAAGACATGCATTAAATTTAGGCGGTGGGCTCCATCACGGATTCCAAGGGAGAGCATCTGGTTTTTGTATTTATAATGATAGTTCAGTAGCTATCAAATATTTACAAAACAAATACAATGCACGTGTATTATATATCGATACCGATGCACACCATGGAGATGGCGTACAATGGAGTTTTTATGAGGACCCTTCCGTTTGTACGTTATCAATTCATGAAACAGGTCGATATCTTTTCCCTGGGACAGGGATGGTGACTGAACGTGGCAACGGAGAAGGTTTCGGTACGTCATTTAATTTACCTATAGACGCTTTTACTGAAGATGAATCTTTTCTAACGATTTATAAAGCTGCTATTAAAGAAGTAGCTGAATTCTTTAAGCCTGATGTGATTGTGACTCAAAACGGAGTGGATGCACATTACTTCGATCCTCTCACACACCTTTACGGAACAATGGAGCTTTTTAAAGAAATACCAAGAATCGCTAAAGAGATAGCAGAAGAATATTGTGACGGACGCTGGATTGCTGTTGGTGGTGGTGGTTATGATATTTGGCGTGTTGTCCCTAGAGCTTGGTCACATATTTGGCTTGCGATGAAAGATTCACCTATTCCTACAGGTGAATTACCAAATGCATGGTTAAAGAAATGGCAGGAACAATCACCTGTACCACTAATTTCAACTTGGGAAGATCCACAACCGTTGTATGAGCCCATACCACGTAAAGATGAAATTAGTGAAAAGAATTCACATATGTTAAACAAAGCTTTACATATGATACGAAATGAACAGGTCAAAAAATAAAACAGAGACGATTTCAATCATTTGCGTTACATCGAATGATTGAATCGTCTCTGTTTTAGTTAACTGAATTTCGTTCTTCCAAGCGATAGGGTAGAAAAACTTGTTGTTGCTCTACTTCTTCTCCATTGATTAACTTTGTTAACAACCGCATTGCAACAGCTCCTAAATCATATAACGGAACAGCGATAGCAGTTAGTTGTGGTCTTACAATGCGCGATAAATTTGAGTGTTCAAAACATATAAGCTCATAGTCTTTTGGAACTGATTGTCCATCATCAAGAATTCGGTTGAGAATACCGACAGCAATTACATCGCTACTTGCGAATATCGCGCCTACACCTTTTGCATTTGAACGTATATGATGCCATTGTTCATACGCCACGTCATATGTATTTTCAATTTCAACAATGAGCCCTTCATCTACATCTAGTCCTGCTTCTTTCAAAGCTCGTGTATAGCCGGCTTTTTTAGCAAGACGATTAATATCTCTAGTGAATGGTCCTGAAACAAAGAGTATTTTTTTATGACCATTTTGAATAAGTCTTGTTACAGCTTCGTAAGCGGCCATTTCAAAGTCAATATTTACTGTAGCCATCTTGCCTTCCATATCTAATGTACCCGCCAATACAATCGGAATATTCGCAGATGCCATTTCAGTTCGAACTTCATCTGAAATTGAATCACTCATAAACAGTAATCCATCTACTTGCTTACCTAAATGATCCTCTATTAGTTCAACTTCACGCGTTGTGCGCTCATCTGAATTCGACAGAATAATATTATATTCATACATTGTAGCAATATCCGCAATCCCTCTTGAAAGCTCTGAATAAAAGTTTTTTGAAATATCAGGTACAATTACACCAATTGTAGTCGTTTTTTTACTAGCTAGACCTCTTGCAACAGCATTCGGACGATAGCCTAATCGTTCAATACAATCAACGACCTTCTTGCGGGTTGCTGGTTTAACATTTTGGTTACCATTGACAACTCTCGAGACTGTTGCCATTGAAACATTAGCCTCTCTAGCTACATCATAAATCGTTATAGCCATTTCGTTTTCTACCTCCTATGTATCGTTCCATGTTCATAAAATTCATTCGTAAATTCTCATGACGTAATCTATATTATAAGCGAAAATCGCCGGAACCACCATGGGTCCGGCGCGAAGTCATGAAACTGTATTATACGTATTCATGAATTTTAAGATACTGTCATAAAACTCATCAAATTGATCAATATCCATTTGTTGTGCCGAATCAGATAATGCCACTGCTGGATCAGGATGTACCTCTGCCATCACTCCATCAGCTCCTACTGCAATTGCAGCCTTAGCAGTCGGTATTAGAATATCTTTTCTACCTGTGGAATGTGTAACATCTACAAAAACAGGCAGATGTGTTTCTTGCTTCAAAATAGGAACAGCTGAAATATCCAATGTATTTCGGGTAGCTCGTTCATACGTTCTTATTCCACGTTCGCATAATATAATATCAGTATTCCCTTTAGACATAATATATTCAGCAGCATGAATAAATTCGTCAAGCGTTGCTGCTAAACCGCGTTTAAGAAGAATCGGCTTCCTTACCATTCCAGCTTCTTTTAATAATTCAAAGTTTTGCATATTACGTGCACCAATCTGAATTACATCAATATAATCAAGTGCTTCCTCTAAATGAGAAGGCGTAATTATTTCAGTTACAACGGAGAGACCTGTTTCATCTGCCACACGTTTAAGTATTTTTAATCCTTCAAGGCCAAGACCCTGGAAATCATAAGGTGATGTACGGGGTTTATAAGCTCCTCCCCTAATCATTGTTAACCCTTTTGCTTTAATGGATTTAGCAACAGCAAGGACTTGCTCATACGATTCAACCGCACATGGACCAAAAATGAATGAAGGATGTCCATCTCCAATTTTATGACCATTAACATCTACGATTGTGTCATTCGATTTCCGCTTTCGCGAAACGAGTAACGCTTTACGTTGCTCATCTTCTTGAATTTCAAGAGCAGACATGAAAATCCCTTTGAATATTTGTTCAAGTATACCGTTCGGCAGCGGACCATTATTTTGCTCTTTCAACTGGTTCAACATTTCTCTTTCACGAATTGGATCATAACGATTGACACCTTGCTTCTCTTTTACTTTACCAATTTCTTGAACAACAGCTGTTCTTTCATTAATTAAATCCAAAATGCTAGTGTTTAACCCACTTACACGATTGCGTAATTCATCGAGCTCATTTTTCATTTAGTCCGTCCCCTCCCCGTAAACAACATTCCCTTTCCGTAAAGGGGAATATATGTTACATTTTTAGATAATAGACCAAGTATAAAGAAGTCGATTTGAAAAGTCACGCTATTTCTTTTACTTTTTTTCTAACAGTTACGAAATGGACAGAAAGGGTGGAAAATTCTGACTACTACTTTATTCGCACTTGATATTGGAACCCGTTCCGTTGTGGGCATTATTCTCCAAGAGAACGAAGGAGCTTATCATGTTGCAGACCTCGTCTCAATCGAACATAAAGAACGTTCTATGATTGACGGACAAATACATAATATATTAAGCGTTGCGAATGTTATCACTCAAATAAAAACAATTTTAGAAGAGAGACATGGTTCATTGAAACGTGTCAGTGTAGCCGCGGCTGGAAGAGCACTTAAAACTTCTGAAGGTTCTATGGCAATTGACATTTCAGAGCAATCACTATTCTCTACTGAAGATGTTAACAGGTTGGAGCTAGCAGCTGTTCAGCAAGCCCAACAAAAGCTATTATCTTCTCAAACTGTAACAAAGGACGACTATTATTACTGTGTTGGCTATTCCGTACTTCATTATCAACTTGATGGCGAAGAGATAGGTAGTTTAATAGACCAAGCTGGACGATCAGCATCTGTGGATGTCATTGCTACTTTCCTACCGAGAGTCGTTGTTGAATCCTTACTGTCTTCCCTTAAACGAGCTGGTCTTGAAATGGAAGCACTAACACTTGAACCTATTGCAGCTATCAATGTTCTCATTCCACCATCCATGCGCAGGTTAAATGTAGCATTGGTTGATATTGGTGCAGGAACTTCTGATATCGCAATCACAGATAATAACACAGTTGTCGCCTACGGTATGGTTCCAATTGCCGGAGATGAAATTACAGAAGTTCTAAGCAATCATTACCTTCTCGACTTTAATCTAGCCGAAATGGCGAAAAGAAAAATTTCAAGTGGTGAGAATGTTACGATTACAGATATTTTAGGTTTTGAACAAAATGTCACACCTGATGAACTATACAAAATATTAAATCCTTCTGTTGACAAACTAGCACAAGCCATTTCTCAAGAAGTACAACGTTTGAATAGTGGTAGATCACCACAGGCAGTAATGGTTGTAGGAGGTGGTAGTTTAACGCCCGGTTTAACCAAAGCTGTAAGTCAACATCTAGAATTACCTGAAAACAGAGTTGGAATTAGAGGGCTTGAAGCATTAAGTGATATTACACTTGAGCCCTCTATCGTATCTTCGCCAGAACTTGTAACACCTATTGGTATTGCAATTGCCGCAAGAAGGGCTCCAATTCACTATATGTCAGTAACAGTTAACGACAAAGTAATCCGTCTATTCGAATTAAAAGAAATGACAGTTGGAGACGCATTACTTGCAGCTAACATTACAGCACGCCAATTATACGGTAAGCCAGGATTCGGTTTATCTATCAAATTGAACGACAAAGACCTATTAATTCCCGGCGAACATGGTACACCTTCAAAGATTTTATTAAACGGACAAGAAGTTAGTTCAAAAAGCAAAATTTCAAACGGTGATGTGGTTGAGTTAGTTCCTGGCCAAGACGGTCAAAATGCTACCGCAACTGTTCAAGACCTTTTTGAGGATTTAACAACTGTTAAAGCCACTATTGATGGAAGACAAGTTGAAATAAATCCAACGATTTTCATTAACGGGCAAAAAAAGTCTATTGAAACATCTATTAAAGACCGGGATATCATTCAAATTACACATAATAAGTCTCTAGCAACCGCCTTAGAGAATACGAACCGAAAAAATTTACTCGTGAATGAATCATTAGTTGTTACGATAAACCAGAAGACTAAAACTATCAAGACAAATAGTCCGCAATTTCGTATCGGCAACATTCCAGTGAGACCAAGTTATCTCATCAAGGATGGTGACATCATAACAATTACTCCATCTGAAAAGTTAACTGTTAATGGAGTTGTTACTGCAGTCGGAAAAAAGTTTCACGAAACAATTACAGTAACTTTTAATGGAGAATTAGTAGAGATACGAAAACCACATCAAATCGTTACGTTAAATGGAACGCCTGCTGAAGGCCACGAAATTGTTAAGCAAGGGGATAATTTTGTAATGACATCTACGAGTGAAAGTCCCATTATATTTGGTGATGTATTTGCTTTCACTGATTACCAATTACCCAAAAACATTACGAGGCCCTATCAATTACTTCGCAATGGCTCTGAAATAGGTTTTAATGATGAAATATTTGGTGGCGATGTGTTAGAAATAAATTTCCCAGAATAACGACTTTAAATTTTAACTATGAAAAAAAGCTTATTCGGCACCTATATTGGTGTCGAACAAGCTTTTTTAAATTCCTTACTTTTTAGTTTTAACTTCTTTTTCTATTTCTTTTCCCACTGTTTTAACAGCCGCATTCACTTTATCTTTTCCTTTTTCTAACGTTTTACTTGCATCTGAAAGTTTGTCAGCAATATATTCAATCGCTTCTTCTCCTTCTGACGAAACTGTACCATCATCCATAGGCAATGAAACTTTCGAAGTCATTGACTTTACTTTGTCTACTAGTTGACCTGATTGCTCTTGTAAAGACTTTGATAACTCACCCGTTTTTTCTTTTGCAACGGCAGTAAACTCGCTAGCTTTGTCTTTGGCAACGGAACTGATTTCAATACTTTTTTCCTTAAGTTGAACAGCTTGGGTACTAAAATCATCACGCATCTCACTACCCGATTTAGGTGTTAAAAATAATGCAGCAGCAGCTCCAATTACGCCACCTACTAGCGCACCAAATAGAAAACTTCCTGCCCCTGAACCTTTATCATCACTATAAAAGTCATCCGTATTGTTAGAGTGATAGTTATAATTCATAGGTAAATATGAATGTTCGCTGTACGCAGTTTCATATTGGTTATTCCTTGAATTATATTCATGATTATTCTGTTGATCACTATAGTTTGGTTTTCCGTTATGGTTTTCGCTCATATCCGTTTCCTCCTAATTTTTGCGTAACTTACGCATTGTTTTTCTGATTTGATTCGGGTGCATATACGGTCCATCCACCTGAACTCTTAGGACTACTTTCTTTCACTTTGTTCCAAATACCAATAGCTACAGAACTCCACTGCAAAACCTGTGAAACTTTCTCACTGTTCTTTTCGGCTTCATGAACAAGTGAACTACTCACTCTTTGTACTGAGTTGTTAAGGTTTGTTACCGTAGACCCTACTCCTACTACTGCTTCCACGACAGAATTTAATTTAGCTGACTTTTGCTGAATATCATCTGCTAGTGCGTTTGTCTTATGAAGTAGTGCAGTTGTTTCTGTTGTCACTCCTTCAAGCTGTGTTGACAGTCCATTCATCGTTTCTGAAATACCTTTTAATGTTGTTTTCAATGACAATACCGTCATTGCTAAGCTTACACACAAAATCAAAAATGCTATTGCAGCGACAATTGCCGCTATGTACAAAAGATTCTCCAACTAAGTACCTCCTCATACTATTGCTCATAAAAATGTTTACCCTTAACAAGACCCTATTAAACGTTGGACTTATACAACTAATTCGGCATACATGAGGAAATACCTTCTTGTTCCAATTAGGTTAGTCGTTCTTATTATACTAAAGAATATTAGATAACAAAATGATTCAATTCAAATTAAAATAAAGAGGTTCTAAATCAAATGTTGGGGTGATGTGATTTACACGTCACCCTTTTTTATATACAACCTTAAAAGTAATGTTGATTTACGTTTCAGTCGAACGCTTTCCGCGGGCACGGCCTCAGCCAATCGAACAAGGAAGTGTTCGATTGGCCGTATTTCTGTGCACTTCCAGAAATTAAGGCAGCCTTTTTTCCCTCGCTTTGCTCAGTCCAGGGTCTTCGGCTCGCGCTGTTCCCGCAGGAGTCGTCGACTTCCACTCCAATCAACGAACGCCTTATAAATTGGTCAGTAGACATTTTAAAAAACACTTATCCTAAGTGAAGACCTATATTTTTATACTTCATATTCAATAAAATCTTAGCTTTAAAGTTTTCAAAACGCTTGAAACCATAGGCATTGCACTTCATCACTTTGGTTTTGTTATTAATCCCTTCTAAGAAACCATTTGAATAAGGAAAGATAAAACTATTCAAAATCTCTACTTGCCAATTTTTAAATGTACTGATTGCTTTCAGAAACGCTGGAATTTGGGCTTCTTCTACCTTACGGTAATAGAATTCTAAACGTCTTTTTACTTCTTTTTACTTCTACCACATCATCCGTTGTTTTAGTCCAATCAAACCATTCACAATAGGCCTCTTTCAGTTCATATGCTTTCTTCAAATCATCGGACAAAGCGAGATAACGCTCCAAATGCCAGCGTTGACTCTCTGTTAACGTTTGATTTCGTTTATAGAATACATGGCGCATTCGCTTACACTTTTTCAGGTCATAGGCATGCCAATCTTTTTGTACCTGACGTCTCACTTCATCAATTGCCCAATAAATATAACGACAATAATGAAATCAATCTGCGATGACCAACGGTCTTCCAAGCGCTTGTTTAACCGCCGCTTTAAAGCTTGGATTCATATCCATAACAACCATTTTCACATCTGTTCCATATTGATAGAGGTAATTTTTGATGGTTTCTTTTCGATGATTTGGTAAGATGTCAATCGGTTCATGCGTGACTGCATTCGCTATAATGAGTTGATAGGTACCGGCATCTGTATCACCTTTATATTCATCAATCGCAATCGCTTTAGGCAATCTAACTCCTGTTTTCATCTCGTTTTTCGCTACTTCTTTAAACCGTCGAATGACTGTCGAACCAGAGATTCGCAATACTTCTCCAACTTCTTTAAAGTTTTTGGCTTTAATCGAACGAATCCGCACCACATGGTTACACTCTTTTATATGTTTCACTTTTTGTTCCGATAGTCATGAATCTTTTCTGTTTTCATACCGCGGGTAGGACAGGGATGATGTTTTGTTGGGAGTATTACATAAAGCGCAATCCGTTTTCCAACTTCCTCAATCTTTTCGATAGTCACATCTTTTAATCCAAGAATATTCAAGTTATTATTCATGTGCACGGTCCTTTCCTTTACTTGTTTAGTAGATAATTCATGTATAAAAGAATGGGTGATTCCGTGCATTTTTTGTGAATTGTTTACACACCCCAACAAATATTATAGAACCTCAAAAAACAGGACTGCATCCAAAGTCAGTTAAACTGACTTTAGATGCAGTCCTGTAACAAATAAAAACTAATGAAAGTTAACTAGAATTCTTCAACAACTTTATTGGGCAAAGAACTATTAAAGGCTATCAAAAAATGATAGTTGGCGTTATTTTAGGTTCGTTTTAAGTATTAAAGCAATAAAGATTCTGCAGAAATGTAGGCAATGTCTTGCGCATCTGCGACAGCTTTGTACGTGACATGTCCTTCGAGTGTATTAACCCCTTTTTGAAGAGACAAGTTATCTACACACGCTTGCTTATATCCTTTATTTGCAATTTGAAGAGCATACGGAACTGTTACGTTCGTCAATGCCACCGTAGATGTTTGCGGTACTGCACCTGGCATATTCGCAACAGCATAGTGGACGACACCGTGCTTTATATACGTTGGTTCATCATGCGTTGTGACACGGTCAGAAGTAGCAAAGATTCCACCTTGGTCAATTGCGATATCCACTAAAACTGAACCTGTTTTCATTGATTTCACCATTTCTTCTGAAACAAGTTTTGGCGCTTTAGCTCCTGGTATCAGTACTGCTCCCACGACTAAATCAGAGTCCTTTACAGCCTCTGCAATGTTAAATGGATTTGAAACAAGTGTTTGAATACCATTTCCAAATACCTCATCCAGTTGGCGCAACCGATCCACCGATAGGTCAAGAACTGTTACTTGAGCACCCATTCCTACCGCAATGCGGGCAGCATTGGTTCCAGCTTGTCCTCCTCCAATTACAGTTACCTTCCCACGAGACACACCGGGAACACCAGACAACAGGATTCCTTTACCACCCTTCGTCTTTTCAAGATATTGTGAACCAATTTGCGTAGCCATGCGTCCAGCCACTTCACTCATTGGTGCTAGTAATGGTAATGTGTTATTTGGCAATTGTACAGTTTCATATGCAATACCAATAACTTTATGATTTAATAATGCTTGTGTTAGTTTAGGTTCACCTGCTAAGTGAAGGTATGTGAATAAAATAAGTCCTTCACGGAAATAACCATACTCCGAAGAAACGGGTTCTTTAACTTTCATGACCATGTCTACATCCCATACTTCAGCAGCTGTCTGAACAATCATTGCACCAGCTTCGATATAGTCCTCATCTGTAAAACTTGAACCTAATCCGGCATTAGTTTCAATGATTACATCGTGTCCTGCATTTTTCAACGTAAAAACTCCTGCTGGTGTCATCGCAACACGATTCTCATTGTTTTTAATTTCTTTCGGAACTCCAATACGCATAGTTATTTCCTCCTTCACATCAATTCATTTCGTTGGTTGAAAATAGGCAACCAATGCAACCATAATTCTATCAGATACAACTCACTTTTGCCTACTTTTTTCAAATTTCAAATCAAAATTATCTATACTCTTTTAAAGAGGTATTCAGTTTCTCCGCGTCACAATTTCGTCAAAAATCAATTACTTTATTATTTTTCTCAAGTAATTAAAAGGGTTTTGCTTTTTTAATATAGAAGTAGTGTAATATAACCTTTAGATAGTTAAATAAAGAAGGAGTGGTTAAAATGGCGTTAGTTTACAAACAAATTTTAGTTGCAGTTGATGGTTCAAAAGAATCTGAGTGGGCATTTAAAAAAGCAGTTGCCATAGCAGACAGAAATGAGGCCACTTTAAATCTTATCAACGTTATAGATACACGTTCATATGCTGCAGTCGAAGCGTATGATCGTTCAATTGCAGAACGTGCACAAACTTTTGCGGAAGAACTTTTAAGTTCTTATAAAGCGGAAGCTGAAAAAGCTGGCTTAAACAAAGTAAATGTTATTGTTGAGTACGGTTCTCCAAAAACATTAATTTCACGTGATCTTTCAAAAAAATTAGAAGCAGATCTTATTATTTGTGGAGCAACTGGACTCAATGCAGTTGAACGCTTCCTAATTGGTAGTGTATCTGAAAACATTGTTCGTTCCGCTAAATGTGACGTACTTGTCGTGCGCACACCAGAAGATCTTTAAAAACAAAAGGTTGTCCAACTCGTAATTGAGTTGGACAACCTTTTTTATTGGCTTACTTTAGATGGCATAAGTAACTCCGCTACTCGAATTGTATCTCGAGCTATCATTACTTCCTCATTGGTCGGGATTACAAGAACCTTAACTGGCGAGTATGGATAACTAACATGCACTTCCTGACCTTTACTTTTATTAAGATCAGGATCAAAGTAAACGCCCATAAACTCTAATCCTTCTAATACTTTACTACGAATTACATCACTATTCTCACCGATACCCGCAGTAAATATAATCGCATCTACTCCACCCATTCTTGCAGCATACGAACCGATGTATTTATGTATTCTATCCGCAAATACTTCCAACGCTAATTGTGCTCGGCTATTTCCTTCCAACGCTTGCAACTCAATATCACGCAAATCACTAGAAAACCCCGATACAGCTAACATTCCGGATTCTTTGTTCAACACTTCCAGCACTTCTTCTACCGACTTACCTGTTTGTTCCATTATGTAAGGGATTAACGCAGGGTCAATATTTCCAGAACGCGTGCCCATTGTAAGACCGGCTAAAGGTGTGAATCCCATTGACGTATCAATTGACCTTCCACCTTCAACTGCCGCTATACTAGCACCATTCCCAAGATGACATGAAATAAGGCGTGTATCTTGCAGAGGACGATTTAACATTTCCGCTGCTCTTTCTGTAACATATTTATGACTTGTTCCATGAAAACCATATTTACGAATTCCATATTTTTCGTAATACTCATATGGAAGTGAGTATAAAAAAGAACTTTCAGGCATCGTTTGATGGAACGCTGTATCAAATACTGCGACTGTTGGTACTGCTGGCAACGCTTTTCTAAATTCCTTAATTCCGATAATATTGGCAGGATTATGAAGTGGTGCAAGAACTGATAATTCTTTAAGCTTAGCTATCACATCATCCGTTATTAAAACCGAATCACTAAACACTTCCCCACCATGCACTACACGATGTCCGATGCCATCAATCTCTTCAAATGAAGCAACAATTCCTTCGCTTGTAAAAATACTTAAAAGTACAGCAACAGCTTCCGTATGGTTCGAAATCGGACGACTAAATGTTGTTTTCCCTTTTGTTGTTTTCATCGAAAACACTGCATCCGTCATACCAATTCTCTCAATTATTCCTTTTGCAAGTACTTCTTCTTTCGGCATTCGTAAAAGTTGAAACTTTAAAGATGAACTGCCCGCATTAATAGCTAAAATTTTACGCATAAATGGCACTTCCCATCGATTGTATTTACTAGAATTCTTTAAAAGGTTATTGCTCATTAGCCCATATATCTATTTTTTGAATAAATAATGACATTGCTTGTTTGTTTGTCATTGTCGGTACCTTCGCCAATAAAACATCCGGATTAACTTGTACGCTACTTGACGTTCTTTGTAATACAACAATGCTCTTCGCATGTGCTACACTTTTAAATAATGAATCAGGCAATTGTAATACCGCTCTAATTAATGAGTCTTTCTTTAGAAAAGGATGTAAAATGGATGATTGTTCTGAGTCAAAAAGATTCGCTGGTGCTAAAAATATACCGTAACCACCTTCTTTTGTATGGTTCATCGCTTGTTCAATGAACAAATGATGAGCGTATGCATGACCTTCGGAAGGTTTTAACTCAAAACTTTCCGCATTGGCATCATCTGGATAAAATCCTACCGGTAAATCACTAATGCTTATATCTACTGGATCTACTAGTAACGGTCGAAGTGCATCTTGAACATAGAATGTTACGTTATGCTCTACTAATTCAGCAGTAATAGCAGCTAATCGAACGAGTATATCATCGATTTCAACTGCTGTTGCAGTAACATCTTTCTCAATCGCATTCATAACTGTATAAAGTAAATTCCCCGTTCCTACTGCGGGGTCAAGTAGCGTTATTCCATGTTTCCCTTCAGATAATTTACTGGCAATATGCCCAATCAACATTCCCATTGAATCTGGTGTCATTTGATGATGAGGTTGCATATTTTTTTTCATACCTTTTAAAACAGCTAATTGAATACCTCGACGAATTTCCTCTTTAGAAGCAATTCCCGTAATTTCAGGAGTCGAATGACCAGCAACCCACTCTTCACATGCCTCTATTGTTGCTTCTAAATATAGCTGATCTGATTGTTCAGCAAAATTATCTATAAATGAAAATATTGTCTCTGTGTTTGTCTGCATAATTTTATCCCTCTATTTATAAAACCCACCCGTCCGCGAGTGGGTTTTTCATTATTTAGTTAATTCGTTTACTGCTTCTAGTGCCTTTTCATAATTCGGATGATCTGTACCTTCTCCTACATACTCTACGTAGGTCACTTTGTTATTTTTATCAACAACAAAAACAGATCGAGCTAACAATCGTAATTCTTTAATGACAACACCGTAAGCTTCACCGAAGGAAAGGTCGCGATGATCCGATAAAATCTTCACATTATCTAACCCTTCAGCAGCACACCATTTTGCTTGTGCAAATGGTAAATCTACAGAAATTGTGAGTAGCTCTACTTCATCACTAAGCGCTGAAGCTTCTTCATTAAATTTACGTGTCTGCGCTGAACAAACACCAGTGTCAATCGAAGGTATAACGCTAATCAATCTAACTTTACCTTTTGAATCATTTAATGTTACTGGACTCAAATCATTTGCGAGAACTGTAAAATCTGGTGCAGTTTCACCAACTGAGATTTCTTTACCAAGTAAAGTAACAGGATTATTCTTGAATGTAACGTTAGCCATTAAGACGCCTCCTTTTCTACCTTATCTTACTAAAGATTACTACCTTCTGGCAACTGATGTCCATCCAAACGACGAACGCGTTTTTCCGTAATGATTTTTTCATATGCCTGTTCATGCACAACATTCGTATCAGCAAATATATCATGCAGTGCTTCTTTACGCGGCATAAAGATTGCTAATAGATAAGGTACTGTCAATGTCTTAGATATAAATCTCCCTATTGTTTCGCGAATAATGACTGTCCCCCATGTTAGGTCGCCTCCATTTGATGGAACAACTTTTATAGCCATGATCATTTTACCGACTGTTTGCTGCAATAGTTTTGTCATAAGGGTAAAATACAATAACAATAAAATTAGAAACGTAACTTTATACGGACTGAATAATAAGAAGGAAGGGCTTGTAATTTCAATCCCCACAACTCTAAAAATTGGTTTAATAATAATTCCACTAACTGCCCCTATAATTACAAAGTCAATTAAATATGCCCACAGCCTTATCCAAAAACCGGCATACTTTGCTTGAAATTGTTCAGATTCTACGATTGTATATGCTGTTTTCGGAGTAGCAACGCAAGCTTCTTCAGTTATACTTTGTGGCTCCACATGATTATCAGACATCAATACCCCTCCTTATCTTTCACCGTATAAGTACATCATTCTCGGTGCGTTATAATCCGAAAGAAGTTTACCAATCAATTCTGACTCGACATTTTTACCAACTAGATTATTTACTTTCATACTAAACAATGTGCTCCAATTGTCTAAAGTTGTATATTCAAAAGTAGTCGCATCTTCCAGTTTAAAATCAGCTTTCATAGCCTCGATAACATCATTTGTCTTTCCAAAGTCATCCGCTAACCCCACTTCAATCGCTTGTCGACCATTCATAATTCGTCCATCAGCAACACTTTTAACAGCTTCTTCACTCAAACCGCGTCCTTCTTCAATAATATCGACAAAACGCTCATATGAGTCATTGATCATTTCTTGTAGCATTGCACGTTCATCATCTTTCATCGGTCGCGTTCCACTCATAATATCTTTATATTCTCCTGATTTAATTGTATTAAAATCAATGCCTAATTTGTCGGCAAGTTCAGCATAATTTACACTCTCCATAATAACGCCAATAGAACCTGTTATTGTTTCTTGATTCACAAAAATCTTATCTGCAGATGCAGAAACATAATAACCACCAGATGCAGCCATCCCTTGCATCGATACATATAACGGAATTTCTTTTTCTATCTGAATTTCTTTAAGTGCATCGTAGATATCAGCAGATTCCACTACACCACCACCAGGTGAATTCACCCTTAAAACGACACCTTTAACATCATCGTCCATTAATATATCATCTAACTGACTCATAAAATACTGATGATTATAACTTGCCGTTGAAAAAATAGATGTCGCTCCTCCCACGTCTTGAATGACGCCATCTAATGTTAATACAGCTATTTTATCTGAACTTGTTCCCTCATCAATAATTGTTTCATTATATCCAATCGTCGAAGTATCCAACATTTCATTAAACAAACTAGTAAAGTCTCTTGTGAATATGTACGATAATGCGTTAACCCCTATTGAAACAAATACCAATGCTGCGGCCACAATAATGGCTATCCAGCGTTTCGTCGCCATGAAAAATCCCCCTTATGTTTGTACTACACAACTATTTAAGTATTTGTTTTCTAAAACGTTTCAATTTTAGAGAAATCAATCCTCTCAAGTACTTTACCATTATTAAGAACTTCTGTGAATGATGTTTATTCACATTGTTATAACCACCAATATTAAAAATAGGACTGTTATTGAATTCTACTATCGGACTCTTTGTAGATTCAAGTCACTTCGTGGTACTATTAAACTATCACGTACGAAAGGTGCGATTACGATGACAGAGCGTAATAATATATACATTTACAGTAAACATGATGCAGATTCTATTAAAAAGAAATTAGAAATTGAAGAAATGATGATTTCAGAAGGATTTAAAATGACTACCACTTCGAAGGATGCCAACATTATTGTTAGTATTGGTGGAGACGGATCATTTTTACAAGCAGTTAGAAAAACTGGATTTAGACAAGATTGCTTATACGCTGGAATTGCTTCCAATGAAAGGCATGGCCTCTATTGCGATTTCCATTTAGACCGTCTGAGTGAAATGGTGTTTGCAATTCGTATGACGGAAATTGAAATTAGGCGGTATCCGTTAATTGAAGTAACAATCGATGAACACCAACCATTGTATTGTCTTAACGAATTTAGTATTCGTTCTAATATCATTCGAACATTCGCTATGGATGTACTGATTGATAATCGGTTGTTTGAAACCTTTCTAGGGGACGGTCTTATAATTTCAACACCTACAGGTAGTACGGCATATAATAAATCAGTTAAAGGGGCAGTTGTAGATCCATTACTCCCCTGCTTCCAAGTAACTGAACTCGCTTCTGTTAATACAAATAGTTATCGTACGCTAGGTTCTCCATTCATCTTAAGTGGAAAACGCACTCTTTCTTTAGGTGTCCAACAAGACGGTAATGATTTCCCATCCATGGCTGCGGATAATGAGGCTCTAGGAATTCGTCAAGTGCGAAATGTAGAGATTCGTTTAAGCGATAGCGTCATTAAAACCGTAAAGTTAAAAGACAATTCCTTCTGGGAAAAAGTCCAACGGCTTTATTTATAAGAAAGAAGTAGGAGCTAGTCCACTATGGACAAGCTCCTTTTTATTTTTCTAGTTTGAATAATTTTAGAAACTGTAAATACAACCAAAGCACTCCAAATGAAAATAAACGAAATCAAATCAATGATTTCAAATGTTTCTCCATATATAATCACACCTAAAAACAACATCATTGTCGGCGCTATATATTGAAGGAAACCAATCATGTATAATGGGATTTTTTGTGCTCCTTTGGCAAACATAACAAGTGGCAATGCTGTTGCAATACCAGTAAAAACGAGTAATAAATCCGTCTTCAAATCATTATGTAGAAACACCACATTGCCTTGATAATACATATACACATAATAACCAATTGCTAAAGGTGTGATGAATAACGTTTCAATCGTTAATCCGCGAAGTGCATCGAGCTGTATTTGCTTCTTTACAAGTCCATATATTGCAAACGTAACAGCAAGTGAGAAAGCAACCCACGGAAATTCCCCATAAGAAACCGTTAGGATCATTACGCCTGTTGTTGCTAATAAAAATGCTCCTTTTAGAGCTTTGGATAGCTTTTCCTTTAAAAAGAATACGCCTAATAACACGGATACAAGTGGATTAATGTAATAACCTAGACTTGTTTGAACAAGGTGGTCATTATTAACCGCCCAAATATAAATGAACCAATTACTAGATACGAGTACGGAAGCAATAAATAATAGCCAAAAGTCACGTTGAGATTTCCACAACATTTTAATATCTATGAGTAATTGCCGGCCATTCTTCATAAGTAAGACGAGTAATAATGTGGATATGAATGCCCAAGCAATTCGACTGATTAGAATTTCACCACTCGAAACATAAGCTAAACTCTTCCAATAAATCGGCAGTAAACCCCAGATCACGTAAGCTCCAATTGCCCAAAGGACTCCATCTTTCTCTGTATGCATATATAGGACCCCTTTTATTTTATAATCCAAGAGAATAGCTTTAGTATAAGCTTGTCATTATGGCAGGTAAAGATGTTTTTAATAATAAAATAGTCTTCCTATAAGAATCGTTTTATCATCATTTCGTTTTAAAGGGTCTAAGTCAAATGTTGGGGTGATGTGATTTACACGTCACCCTTTTATATATAACCTAAAAATAATGTTGATTTACGTTTCAGTCGAACGCTTTCCGGGGGCACGGCTTCAGCCGCTTCCCTCGCTTTGCTCAGTCCAGGGTCTTCACCTCACTGTTCCCGCAGGAGTCGTCGACTTCCTCTCCAATCAACGAAAGTCTTCTAAATTAGTCAGTAAACATAAAAAAACGCTTATCCTAAGTGAATAGCTATATTTTTAAACTTCATATTCAATAAAATCTTGTCTTTAAAGTGTTCAAAATGACTGAAACCATAAGCATTACGCTTCATCGGTTTAGGTTTGTTTTTGATTTCTTCTTAGAAACTATTTGAATAAAGAAAGATAAAACTATTCAAAATTTCTACTTACCTATTTTTTAATGTACTGATTGCTATCAGAAACGATAGGATTTGGTTCTTCTACCTTACGATAATAGATTTTTAAACGTCTTTTTACATCAAACACATCATCCGTTGTTTTAGCTTAATCAAACCACTCACAATAGGCCTCTTTCAGTTCATATGCTTTCTTCAAATCATCCAAAAAGGCGAGATACCACCCAAATTCCAGCGTTGACTCTTCGTTAGCTTTTGACTTCGTTACTAGAGATGCAAAAAAGCGATTTTCATAATCACACACATTACGATGCCGTTTATAGAACAATACAGCTAACCGTTCAAACCATTTTAAATGTTTCACTTTTGCATCAGATAGTTATGAATCTTTGCTATTTTCTTACCATAGACAGGACAGGGATGAGGTTTTCTTAGGAGTGTTACATAAAGTACAGTCCGCTCTCCAATTTCCTCAAACTTTTCAATGACCACATTTTTCAAACATAGGATTTACATGTTTTTATTCATGTGCTCCGGTCATCTTTCCTTTACTTATTTCTCGTTAACTCATGTATAAATGAATGGGTGATTCCGTGCATTTTTTGTGAATTGCTTACATAATCCAACAAATAGGATAGAAATATAAAAAAGATCAATTCAAATTGATATGAATTGACCTAGTTTCCCTATCGATTTAAAGTAGTTAAAGTGTCTTCTATAAAGACGCACCTAATTACTGCTATTCTTTTTTTCTCAATTCCATTCGCATAATTTTCCCCGATGCGGTTTTTGGTAATTCTTCTAAAAACTCGATTTTACGTGGATACTTATACGGAGCAGTTAGCTGTTTTACATGTTCTTGTAACTCTTGAACTAGTTTTTCATCCTTTTTTATAGTTGTATTACGAAGAACGATAAATGCTTTTACAACACTTC
>JARIDO010000003.1 GCA_029263895.1 Sporosarcina sp. | reverse complement strand
CGAGATTCCTTTTAAACAAACCTTCCAGTTTCACAATCCACGTTTCCATTGTACGGAGATCTTGCTCGATAGGCGTTAAAGCAGTTGTTTGTTTGGCATCGAATTCGTGTAGCTTGCTGATTGTCTTGTTTCGTTTTAGTTTAACATTTCGTACACCGAACTGCACTTCACTATCATCTAATAGTGGCAATACAATGATGTCCGAAACTTGACGCATGATCGCATTCGTTTCATTCGTTAAACTTTCTGTTAGCTGTTCAATATGTCGTAAGCCTTGTTCAATTTCACCCTCTAGAAAATCTTCCCGAATGAAACCGGTGGAATCTGGTTCTAGCACGTCAATTGCTTGATTCATGTTTTTTAAGACGGTTATAAATCGTTGTTGAAAGGTATCGAAAAATTTCAGTAACGGCAAGTGGCATTCCTCATAAAAATTTCGAATTGCTTGGCCAGCCTCGCCCTTCAACGCATCTTCTAATGCTACAATACCTGTTACCGTCTTATCTATTTCAATCATTTCAGTTCCTATTCTTTCTAGCCAATTAATCGTTTGAGATAGACCTTCATGCAATGGTGCTACATCAAGCACTTTCATCATCCAGACAGCTCACTCCCCCTAGATAAAATACAATTTATTACATATAGAAAATAGTATACATGAAATTCATGGGATTTATATCCATTAAGATAGATACACGTATTAAGTCTTATGTATTACACTGTAGTAGTGACTTTTCACTTAACTATTTCACAGATAATAACTAGTTCTAAATAAGCAAGTATTCATCAACTGTCGCACATGTTAGTTGTGCACAACCGTTGAGCCCCTTTTGATTTCAGCATGTTCACCATCCAAAAATAGACAAAAGATATTGACGACTTTTTTATTTTTATAATGAGTACAAATAAATTGAGTTATAGAAATTTTGGTGTAAACTTGTAGGTGACATAAAAAAGGAGTGTTTTTCATGGTAGCAATGATGGAAGGTAAAGCAGGATTAGTCACAGCATCAGGTTCAGGTATCGGTCGAGCAACTGCGATTGCATTAGCAAAAGCTGGCGCAAAAGTAATGATTTCTGACGTTAATGAAGAAGCTGGCCAAGAAACGGTGAAAATGATCAAAGATAATGGAGGCGAAGCAGCCTTTTTAAAATGTGACGTAAGTGATGAAGAACAAGTCATCGCACTTGTTAATAAAACAGTTGAAACTTTTGGCAAACTAGATTTTGCACATAACAATGCAGGTATTAACAAAGGACTAGTGCCAATTGGCGAAATGGATTCAAAAGATTGGGATATCACACTTAAAATCAATCTTTACGGTACTTTTTACTGTATTAAACACCAAGTCAATGCAATGCTAAAAACTGGCGGCGGTGCAATTGTCAATACGGCATCAGGTGCTGGTATTGAAGGTTCACCAAATATGGCTCCATACACAGCTTCTAAACATGCAATTGCTGGTTTAACTAAATCAGTTGCATTGGAATACGGTCAACAAGGTATTACTATTAATTCAATCGCACCAGGTGCTACAGTTACACCTGCAATTGAATCTTGGTCAAAAACATCACCAGAACAATACGCAGCAGTACTTAAATCTCTTCCAGCTGGTAAGATGGCTACAGCAGAAGATCAAGCAAACGCTGTTGTATTCCTATGTTCAGACCTTGCAAAATCAATTAGCGGTGTAACACTTGCTGTTGATGGCGGTTTTACTGCTGGTAAAATGCAAGGATAATTCGTACAAGTTTAAATAGTTTTGATATAAAAAATGGATCATGCATAATGCTTGATCCATTTTTTCTGTACTAAAGGATACTGTTTTCGTGTCGCTCAAATAGGAAACTAATCAAAATTTAGAATTTCATCAACGTCCAATTTACTTGCCCGTAGAATGTATTTGCTTTCCTCATATGTATATGACAACTTGAAAAACAAATTTAGTAAATGTATAATTGAAAACAATAAGACTATAGTAAAAAAGGTTGACCAATGTAATAGCAGGTTCCCAAAAGGGATCGGCATGGATAGGAATAACCCATCTGAGCGCCTAACTCAAGGATGGGTTATTTTTTATGATTGAATGACAATCTAGTAAAGATTAATCGATACCCGCTTTTGAAAATTCACATTATATATTTTCAAAAAGACTACAAGTCAACAAATTCTTGAAATAAACGGCAATGATGACGCCCCATTTACTAATCTGCACAAATACAAATTAAAAAGGAGTGCAATAACGATGCAAAAGCTCTATTTTGAACCCGCTTGGGATAAAACGATTGCGCCTTCAGATCGCGAAAAAATTATCGGACATTTTCACCAACAAACGAAGCAGCTACAAGACGGCATCCATTTGTCGTTTTTATGGAACGCACGCAATCATAAAGGAGAACAACTCATTACCGTCCTGATTCATAATTTTGAGGATGACGATGTGCGTTTACACAATACAATCATTGCTTATTACGAACAAGGCGAGCGTTCAGCGAATGGAACTTTTAGATTACCTTGTGAAATCCCAGGAAATACGTCCATGCCATGGACATTTATATTTTCAAAAACGAATGAAACAACTGCTAATCCTCAGTTTGTGATTTACAATTAAAAAGATGCCTGCGCAGTAAACAATGCTAAAATTGTTACTGCACGGCATCCTTTTTTTACTTTACTCACTATATTTCAAGTTCACATGGTCCACCGCACCGTCTTCACTAATGATAAACTGCAGTTCAAAGTCTCCCCTATAATAGAGAAGAGTTCTCTCCCCAGATGCTGCAACTTCACGAGTGTCCACCGGTTTACCAAGTTGCTCTGTTAACTCCTTTTCAGTAACTCCACCAAGATTCGTCTGTCGTTCGATAGTTGTACCAAAATAACTGACCTCTTCGAGAATACCGTCCTCATCGTATTTAAATGCAAACGCTGGATTGCCCATGTACATGTGATAGCGTTCGTAATCGCCTTCTATTTCTTCCGGTAAACCGATTGTTTTGTGCACTGCACCAATTTCCGTCTTACCGATAACTAAGCCATTGTCAGGACGATAGACTTTTCCTTCTTTCGCATATTCTGCAATCCCATTCACCGTATCAAGTGCCACTTTTTTATGCAAGTCTTTTATAATCGCCTCATTCTCTGATGTAGCAGAATTTTTCATAGGGTCGTTTGGTAGAATCGGTTGTGACGTTGCGGCATCACTTTTTGTATTTGAACAGCCGACTAGTAAAAGACTCGTTAGCAGCACCATAGGCCAAGTAGATTTTTCCATTTTGGTTATTCCTTCCTTTTTCCTCATTTTACAAGAAAAATACTATCAGTTCAATATTTCGTAAAAGTAGCTTACATGAGCATATAAAAAAACAGTCCAGGAAAACAGTAAGGTATCTTCAAGCAATCGGTTTATGACTGCTTTGATATCATACACATCTTCTTGAACTGCCCACTACATTTCACTTACTCGGTAGATTCCGCATCCTCACCTTTGGTGTAATTGAACTGTGAAGGGTCAACCGGCGTATATTCTTTTGGTGTATAGAAGCGTAATAAGTCACCATTGACGACTCTATCAGAAAGCTTCAGCTTATTATCGACTTCTTTTTTAAGCATATTTGCCAACTCTAACTGCTCATCATCAAGTAACAAACCAGTGTTATTATCATAAAACTTATCATTAATTGAGTAGATTGTCGGACTGACAAAACCGCCATTTCTAAATGGAACAATTTCATTGTGATCTTCTGACAATAAATCTGAACCAAATTGAATAAAGCTCTTTGTCTCAATTCCTAGTAAGTGCAATAACGTTGGAAGAAGGTCTATTTGACCACCATAACTATGGTTGGCTTCACCTTGCATTCCAGGTACATGGATGAATAATGGTACGCGTTGTAAATTAGCACTTTCATAAGGTGTAATTTCTTTTCCGATGACTTGTGACATCGCTTTATTATGATTATCTGAAATACCATAATGGTCACCGTAAAGAACAATCATCGAATTATCATATAAGCCCAGTTCTTTTAACTGATTGAAAGCTTGTTGGATCGCTTCATCTGTATATCGTGCTGTTTGGAAATAATCATCAACACTTACGTCTCCAGTATCTGCTTTATTAATCGTTACTAACTCTTGATTCATCCTATACGGAAAGTGGTTTCCAACCGTTATAAATTTCGTATAAAAAGGTTGTGGTAACGAGCTTAAAAAACTTTCCGATTGTTCATAGAATGGTTTATCTAACAAACCATATTCAGCCATGTCCATTGGAGAACTCGTGTCATAATAACTAGCATCAAAGAATTTATCGAATCCAAATGATTTGTACATCCCGTTCCGATTCCAGAAGCTACCGTTATTACCGTGGAATACAGCTGAAGTATAGCCATAGTCTTTTAAAATACTAGGCGCTGCTTGGTACATGTTTTGTGCTTTCGTTATAAAAGCAGACCCTTGTGGCAAGCCAAATATAGAATTCTCAAGCATAAATTCTGCATCGGACGTTTTACCTTGACCTGTTTGATGGAAGAAATTATCAAAGTACATTGTATTCTCGTCTCTTGAAAGTGCATTTAAAAATGGTGTAACTTCTTCACCGTTTAATTTGTAGTCGATGATGAAGTTTTGGAATGATTCTAAATGTAAATAGATGACGTTCATTCCTTTTGCTGCTCCAAAATACATTTCATTCGGCTTGGCGTAGTTAGCTTCTGTGTAGTTAATGACTTCTGTAATATCACTACTGGCCGCCAACGCCCTCTGTGAGGAAGCTTTCATCGTTTCAATCGAGTCATAAATCGAATAGTTATACATTCCTAGATACTTCACAATATAATTTCTATCAAAACCACGTGTTAAAAGTTGCGGACGGCTAATTTCAGCTAATCCTAAATTTACAAATGAGATAACTAATGCAAAAGCAATTATGGCAATTGCTTTTCTAGTTTCAAAACGAGTTGTTTCCTTCTTTATCTTTTTCGAGAATCGTAAGTAAATCAGTACAAATACATCTACAAAGAACAAGATATCAAACGGTTTTAGTAACGTAAGAATACTACCACCTAAATCTCCAAAGTTCTGTGTTTGGAAAAGTGTAGGTAATGTAATGAAATCACTAAAGAATCGATAATATACGACATTGGCAAATAAAAGAATAGACATTAGCGTGTAAATAACGAGGAGTGACGTATATTTTTTCTTCCCTTTAAATAAAAACGCAACTGCTAGAAATAGCAATGCTGATCCTAGTGGATTTAATAGCAGAAGGAATTGTTGAAGCGCTCCTTCTACACCTAATTCAAATTGGGTCGTTTGCGTGACATATGTTTTAATCCACAACATCAAAACAGCTACTAAATAGACTCCGAAAAAGGTGTTTATACGATCACTTGTTTTACTTAATAAAGTTTTCATTTTTTGCAACAACCTTTCATTTATTTTAATGTACAACTTGATTTATCATCATTTATATAATTGGTATTAAATTCTAATCAATGACATTTTACAACAATTCCTCATTCTACAACTAGTGTATAATACTCTCATTTCAAACCCGCGTCAAGGGATTAAGGCTCAAAGATTCACCTCCCATTAAAAATACCGAAACCTTAATTTATCAAGGTTTCGGCATTCGTTGGAAGTTTATGAAATAAAACTATGGAAATGACCGAGCAAGAGCAGTACTTACTTAGAGAGGACATTCCTAAATAACATGATATCTACCTATCGGCACTACTGATGGAGAGCCTGAAACCGGGTCTTTTATTACAGAACAACGTAGCCCGAAAACATCTTTAATCAATTCACTTGTAATGACATCTGCCGGCTTGCCTTCAGCAACTAGCTTTCCTTGACGAAGGGCAAAAATATGATCAGCATACCGTGCGGATAAGTTAATATCATGAAGCACCATTACAATCGTTGTTCCACGTTTTCGATTCAAATCAGTTAGTAGGTCGAGAATCTCAATTTGGTACGTAATATCCAAATATGTCGTCGGTTCATCCAGAAATAAAATATCTGTTTGCTGCGCCAACGCCATTGCAATCCATACGCGCTGTCTTTGTCCGCCAGATAGCTCGTCAATGTTCTGGTTTGCAAATTCGGTAATGTTCATAATGTCCATCGCTTCGGCAACGGCTTCATAATCCTTTTTTGACCAACCGGAGAACATCGATTGGTGAGGATATCTTCCCCTTCCAACTAAATCTGCGACTGTTATTCCTTCTGGAACAATAGGAGATTGCGGGAGAAGTCCTAAAATGCGCGCCAATTGTTTTGATGGCATTTTGCTAAGCGGTTTTCCGTCCAGTGTAATTTCTCCTGATGTCGGTTTGATAAGTCTCGCCATTGTTTTAAGAAGCGTAGACTTTCCACAACCATTTGCACCAATAATGACGCTAATTTTATTAGTTGGTATTAACATGTTCACGCCATGCACAATGGTTTTTTTATCATAGCCTGAAACGACTTGTTCAGCTTTGAAAACATGTGCTCGTTTCATTATAACTCTCCCCTTTGATTCATTCGGATTAACAAGTAGATCAAGTAGGGAGCACCAAGAATGCCTGTGATTACACCTACAGGGTATCTAGCAGCGAATGCGAATTGTCCAATTAGATCAGATGCTAGGACTAGAACGACGCCAACAAGACCTGCTGGAATAATGTTTGAAAAACCAGCGCCCACTAGTCTTTTGGCAATAGGTCCAGATAGGAATGCGACAAATGCAATGGGTCCTGTTGTAGCGGTAGCTAATGCAATGAGTAGAACAGAACTAACAATAAGTACAAGTCTCGTCCTATCCGTATTGATTCCAAGCGAAGTCGCCGCCTGCTCACCGAGTTCCAACATTTCTAATCGTTTCCCGAGTAAGATGATGACAGGTGCAAGGATCAGTACTGTCAGGATCATAGGATACAGGTTTACCATTTTAGCCCCATTTAGGCTTCCACTTAACCATACCATCGCAGTTGGAATATCTTGATGTTGACCAATTAGCAAAAGATAAGAAATGATTGCGTTAAATATAGCTTGAATCCCAATACCAATTAATATTAATCTACCAATTGAAAAAGAAGAGCCTTTTGATAATAGAAAAATAACAGCCACTGTCACAAGTCCACCAATAACTGATGCTATTGAAACAAACATATTGCTGGCATGAAGAACGATAATGCAAAAAACAGCGGCTGCACTTGAACCTGCTGTAATTCCGATGACATTAGGATTCGCCAAAGGGTTTCGTAACATTGTCTGGAATACCGTACCGGCAATTCCAAAAGCGAATCCAGAAAAAATACCTGCAACCATACGTGGTAAACGAATAGTCCCTATTGCAAAAGATGCCCCTTTAACTTGTTCACCCGCTAGGACATGCAAGACATCTTGAACAGGATATATTGTGTTTCCCAACATTAGCATCGCACAGCATAATGCGAATGCAATGATGGCAAGTAAGGAAGTTACGACGATGAAACGACGCTGTCTTTTTGCTCTGCCGACTAAAATAAGATTCATGGATTCATTCATCATAATGCACGCATCTTCGTCTTCAAAGTAAGTAAGATTAAAATAGGAGCCCCAATAAATGCTGTCACTACACCAACTTCAAGCTCACCTGGACTACCAATTAGTCTTCCGCAAACATCTGATATCGTTAAAATAATGGCACCCGAAAGCGCTGCCATCGGGATAACATAACGTAGATCAGGACCAATAGCGAGACGGACTACATGTGTAGCCAATAAACCAATAAAACCAATAGGACCTGCTAGCGCCGTCGCTGCGCCACATAATAGGACACCGCCAAAAGCAGCAATTAGCCTTAGAGTTCCCGTTCGAACACCTAAACCTTTAGCAACTTCATCGCCTAACGCTAATGCATTCAATGCTGGTGCTGTGAATAACGCAACGAGTATCCCGACTAAAAGAAAAGGGAGCAAAGTAGAGATATTACTCCAGTTACCTGACCCAACACTCCCCACCTGCCAAAATCTAAACTGATCCATAACGTTTGAGCGTGGAATCATAATTGCAATGACGAGAGAAGATAAGGCTGCACTCGTAGCAGCTCCTGCTAAAACTAGTTTAAGGGGCGTGGCACCGCCACCCCCCATGGAACCTATTCCGAATACAAAAATGGCAGTTACAAATGCTCCCACTAGTGCAAGCCAAATATATTGCCCAGGTGTATTGATGTGTAAAAATGCAATCCCACAAACGACAAACAGTGCAGCGCCCGTATTTACACCTAATATGCTTGGATCTGCAATCGGATTTCGTGTGACAGATTGCATGAGAGCCCCGGAAACACCTAAGGCAGCACCACACATTAAACAAAATACAGTTCTGGCAATTCTTTGACGTACAATATTTGCGCCATGAGATTGAACATCAGGCTGGAATAAACCAGCCATTAGTTCATCCCATCCAACTATTCGAGAGCCAAACGCAAGGGAAGCCAATACACCTAGTCCAAGTAAAATAATGGAGAGTACCAAGACTTTTATAAAATTTTTCGGTATCAGTAATTGCTTTTTTTCTATAACGGCTGGATTGATCATTTATTTTACCTTGTTGGCAGCTTCAGAAAGCAATTGTAAGTATTCATCAATTGAATATTCAATTGCAAGTGGATTTGGATTTCCAGCCGCTGCAAGTGGAGTGTTATCCCCAATAATGACAACAGATCCTCTTTGAACTGCCGGTATTTTTCCTAGAATCGGATCATCTTGCAATGCTTTTAACGTATTCTTTTCCCCGTATGATACGAAAAGATCAACATCATTTAGCATATCTGAGTTTTCAGCACTTAACTCTAAATAGAAACTATTTGGATCCTTAATTTGACTCGTAATACTTTCAGGATATTCCATTCCTAATTCAGTAAGAAACTCACCACGAGGATCTTTCGGTGTGTAAATATAAAACTTAGAAAGATCTGTAGCAGATAGGCTAACAAATGCAGCTTTTTTCCCTTTAATTTCAGGGTATTCACTTGCTTTTTCTTGAATTAACTTTTCAGTATCCGCAATGAGTTGTTTCCCTTCCTTTTCCATTCCTAACCCTATTGAATTGAATGTAACTTGTTCACGCCATGAAGCTAGCCAAGGGCTTGATTGGTAAGCAATAACTGGAGCAATTTCACTTAATGTATCATATTCTTCTTGTGTAATACCTGAGTATGCTGCAAGAATCACATCTGGATTTGTATCTGAAATCGCTTCAAAATCAAGCCCATCTGTATCTTGAAAAATAACAGGCGTATCGACACCAAGCTCTTTCAACTTATCTGTTGTCCAAGGTAAAAGCCCGCTGTCATCCTGAACGCCGTAATTCGCCGCTGAAAAACCTACTGGTACAACTCCAAGTGCAAGAGCAACATCGTGGTTTGCCCATGAAATCGTAGCAACACGTTCAGGTTTCTTGTCAATTACAGTTTCACCAAAAGCATGCTTGACGACTAGTGGGTATTCTGAAGTTGCTTTATCCGTGCCTTTATCTGTTTTACCAGTAGAATTAGATTTATCAGCAGAACAGCCGAATATCAATAACATAGTTGAAATCAGTAGGATGCTCAATGTCATTTTACGTTTTGTTTTCATTATAAAGTTCCTCTTTTCATTTAATAATATGATTTTGGGTTCATCAAGGCACAGTTCAATTTTTCACTGTATACAAATGTTTTACTAATTCACGATTTTTATTTTTAAAGAGTTCATTATGCGAGGAGACCATTGCATAACTATCGGCATCTGGCATTATATATTGCTTCGCCTTATTCACAGCATTTGCTGCGTCTTGAAACGCCCCTGCGATTAAATGAAGCTTCCCTTCATGATTCAAAATATCTCCCGCTGCATACAGCCCTGAGACGGATGTTTCGCTCACTGAGTTGCCTGCAATTCCATAATCTTCTGCCATTTTAATGTTCAACCCACTAGTAGAAGTCAGCTCTTCATCACGATCATAACCATGATTAATAATGACTTCATCAACAGCTAAGTGAATCTCATTTCCATCTTCTACACTAAGTAACTCAACCTTCTCAATGGTTTCATGGTCACTTGCAGCAATGAGCTTTTGGATAGATGTATTCAATAAACACTCGACGGAACTATTGAATAGACGCGATACTTCTGCCTCATGCCCTTTCAACATATCTTTCCGATACGTTAAATAGACTTTTTCAGCAATGGGTTCCAATTCATTTGCCCAGTCAACAGCGGTATTGCCACCTCCGGATATCAACACCGTTTTTCCTTTAAAACGTGCAAGAGACTTTACGGTATAATGCAAATTCGAGATTTCAAAACGTTCCGCACCTTCAATATCCAACTTTGTTGGTTTCAAAATTCCTCCACCAACTGCTAAAATAACCGTTTTGGATAAATGTCTTTGGTTTGTAGAGGTCATAATTACAAAGTTCCCATCCGCATTTTTGTTAATGGATGTCACTTTTTCACCTAATACTAGCTCAGGCTCAAAAGTTAAACCTTGTTGAACGATTTGTTCAATCAGTTTTTCTCCCGAGACAGGCGTTAGCCCTCCTATATCCCATATCATTTTCTCTGGATAGACATGGACTTTTCCACCTAGATACGTATTGTATTCGATAATCTTCGTTTTCATCTCTCGTAACCCACTATAAAACGCCGAATACAATCCTGCTGGTCCACCACCAATAATTGTCACATCAACTAATTGTTCAGAATGCATTATGAGTGCTCCTTCGTCAAGTTGCCATTATGATTTGTACGATAAGCCACTAAAACTTGTTTGTTCAATGAACACTTCAGTGTTAGTGATAATGATAATCGTTCTCATTTGATTCAGTATAAATCATCGTGAATACGTTTGCAATAATCCAATCAAAAAAAATAATCAAAATATATTCACGGCTATTAAATCCTTCTATTGAATATAAAAGAAATTAAACAATAGAAAAATGATGCGTCCAAGTTACCCTAGATTTAATTAACAGAATGTTATGTAACTACGGAAGCCTCTATGAGATAATGAAAATAGCGCTCACTACTCGTGACGAACTTATAATAGGGGGGAATTACAATTAATAAGACATTACTAAAGATTTCTTCACTACTTACAATTCTAGCAATCGGCTTCCTGACTGGTGTGCCAAAAGGAGAATCCGCTACATCTGAAGAATCACTTACAATCCTTTTCACACACGATTTACACGACAATTTACTCCCCTTTGAAGTGGAAAGAAACAAAGAAAAACATACAGTCGGTGGCTATGCCCGATTATATAGTGCCATTCAAGCACAGAAAGAAATAGACCGTGATGCCCTTTTAGTCGATGCTGGGGATTTTTCAATGGGGACATTATTTCAAACGATCTATGCCACAGATGCACCTGGACTTCGAATGCTTGGCGAAATGGGGTATGACGTCACGACATTCGGAAATCACGAATTTGATTTTAGAGCAGACGGGTTAGCAGCTAGTTTACAAGTAGCGAAAGACAGCGGTGATCCACTACCTAAAATCGTATCTTCCAATATGAGTTTCCCAAAAGATGTGAAAGGAAAGATACCCGCTGACTTGCAACCATTAAAAGAAGCACTCGTTCAGAATGACGTGAAGGACTATGCCATCATCGAGCGTAAAGGATTACGCATTGGTATTCTAGGTCTCATGGGAGCTGAAGCAGCAGGCAACGCACCGATGTCTGGCGTCACATTTAACGATGGTATCGAAAGCGCGAAAGCTACAGTTACTACATTAAAGAACGATGAAAATGTAGACCTCGTCATCGCCATTTCTCATTCAGGCACTTGGTTCGACAAATCCATCTCGGAAGATGAAATCATCGCAAAAAAAGTGCCTGACATTGACGTCATTATTAGTGGACATAGCCATACAACACTAGAAAAACCTATTGTAGTAGGAAATACACTCATAGGATCGGCAGGAGAATATGGCGAACATTTAGGCGTACTCAACATCTCTCAAGATGGCAACAACAAGTGGAAATTAGCGAACTATGAATTAGTCAGTATTGATGATTCAGTACCCGCAGATCCCGCCATCTCAAAAACAATTGAAAACTATAAACAGTCCATACAAGAAAAGTACCTTCGTCATTTCGATTTACAATTCGATCAAGTACTAGCCTACTCCCCATTCGATTTCACACCTTTTTCGGAGTTAGGGTTAAACCAAAAAGAAGAACCAATCGGAAACTTAATAGGCGATTCATTCATTTACACCATTCAACAACTAGAAGGCAACGACTATGAACCTATCGCCGCCTCCGTCGTACCTATCGGTAATATTAGAGATTCGTTCAGCAAAGGGAACATAACTGTTTCAAACGTTTTCAACGTCAACTCACTCGGCGTCGGGCCCGATAAACAATCCGGCTACCCTTTACTCGATATCTATCTAACAGGTAAAGAACTAAAAACCGTCGCAGAAGTCGATGCTTCTGTCACCCCAATCATGAAAGAAGTTCAACTCTATGTCGCCGGTTTAAGTTACACCTTTAATACAAACCGCTTTATCTTCAATAAAGTAACAGACGTCTCCTTGCAAAACCAAGAGGGCACAAAAGAAGCAATCGACGATAAAAAACTGTACCGCGTCGTATCCGGATTATATTCCGCCCAAATGCTACCTTTCGTAAATGAAAAATCTTTCGGAATACTCTCCGTCATCCCAAAGAAAAAAGACGGCACACCCGTTACAAACTTTGAAGACCACATCATATATATGAATGATAATCAGGAAGTAAAGGAATGGTACGCCATCGCAAACTATCTTCAATCGTTCGAACAACAAGACGGTGTCCCACAAGTACCCGCCTACTACGATCAATTGCAAAACAGAAAAGTAGTAGAATCTAATGCTAATCTTTTTGCAATTCTTAAAAACCCAAATAGTTTTATAGTAACTGTCTATGCGGTTATTTTAGTTTTTGTTGGGGTAGTTGTTTTATTGGTGGGGTTTGTTGTGAGGCGGAAGAGACGGAAGAAAAGGATTAAGGGAAATAGGGGGAGTTAGTGGAATGTGAATTATTGGAAAGATAAAATTATAAGCGACTTTTTGGAATACTGGTATGTATCAATGCCTACTTTGTTAATTCTTGAAGTCTAACTGCGCTTTTTAGGTCTTGATCGTAATGATAAAAGGGATATTGTTCGGGAGTTTTGCCTCCTGCACAATATCCCTTTACTATAACTAAAAACTCATCTTTCTGACCCTATTACTGAAACGGTTTTAAATGCTCAAGCATATCTGTTTTCCAGCTTTGTCATATACAACAAAGATTTAATATCCAGTATCCCTTCAGGAATAGCACTCACTTTAAACAAACCTACTAATAGATACTAGTAAAATAGTGATATTGAAACATCTCATAATCCCAACTCATTTTTATAACATCGACAAATGTGTCTTAATATATATATATATCCTTCCGCCTTTTAGTAAGTATTGTATTATTACAATCAAGACAGCACGTTCTCTCTTTAGCTAAAAATACAAATTACCACATTCAGAGTTTAGTATAGTAAAACAATGTGGAATTTATTGAATATAACATATTAGAATTGGGCCCTAATTTGAAACCGCGGCATATAAATTCTGATCAGGTATTGCTATCTATTTCTTCTATGTGTTCTAAAAACGAATCTTGTAGTTCCCCCCTTGTATCAATAGAATTTAATAGTAATTTAGGCTCTAACGAACAATCTTTTAAAGTTGAACTCCCATCAATTACTCCTAGCATATTTGAAATCGTGTCCTTCATGGTTTGTTCAATTATTTTCATTAGCTTATCTTTATTTTCAACTGTTAACGTATCGTAAAAACCAATCGCTTCCTTCCAATATTCATCTGAAGTAGAAGTACTATTTGTTGTTTCAAACAGGTTTTTGTAGAGTTGAAGATTTTCTTTAACTATTGACTCATATAGGGACTCCACAAAGTTTGTATTCATTTTATCTCCTCATTTCTGGGTACATTTTTTTGGCTAGTTGTACAATCAAGTTAGCCACCTAAATTTGAATAAAAAAATGGCCATTATAAAATTCGTGTATCATTGAAGTTGCGAGACTAACAATGAGAGGAAGTTTTATAATGGCACACTGAGAATACCATACAAAACCGTAAAAACAAACACCTATCGCCTTTTGAGCATGGTGAAATTGCCGCATTTCACAAATCTGGGCACTCCAATCGGGACATCGCAAGACGCTTAGGGCGCGTTCACCAAACGATCGCCAATGAATTGAAGCGTGGCACAACGACACAACTCAAGACTGGACGTACACCATACACAGCCTACTTTCCTGAAACAGGACTAGCTGTTTACGAACAGAATAGAATCAATTGCGGTGCTAAAAGTAAACTGCTTATCGCATGCGAATTTATTAATTACGCTTGCGACAGAATCACTCAAAATGGATGATTTCCTGATGCTGTTGTTGGGTTTTCTGCCAAATCAAGCAAGTGGAATGACAAGCCGATGGACTGTACTAAAACCCTTTATAACTACATTGATCTAGGTTTACTAACTGTTCGAAACACTGATTTCCCAATGAAAACCAAGCTGAATACGAAGACGAAACGCGTTCGCAAACATCGCAAAATTTTGGGTGCAAGTATCGCTGAACGTTCACTAGAAATTGAAAGTAAAGAAGAATTCGGACACCGGGAAATCGACACGGTAGAAGGACAAAAGTCGGATGATAACGCACTACTGACACTCGTTGAACGTAAAACGAGAAACTATTATGCCATCCTACTTGACGATCAAGATCATGATTCAGTTGACTATGCGATGAATCAATTACAACAGGATTTTGGCGACCTTTCCCCACAAGTATTCAAAACGATTACATCCGATAACGGCAGTGAATTTTCCAATCTAGCAGCGGGTTTAAAAGACATTACGGATGTCTATTTTGCTCGCCCCTATTCTCCTTATGAAAGAGGTTCCAACGAGCGACACAACGGGCTTCTTAGGTACTACATCCCCAAAGAAAAAGCCGTTTCAGGTTACTCCAGGCAAGTCATTAAACGCATTTGTCAGCAGTTGAATAACTTACCAAGAAGAATTCTAGATTACCAACAGCCAGCGGTTCTTTTTGAACAAGAATTAGCTAAATTAGCCTAACATCACACAAATAAGAACAAGGTCAAAACCCGCTTTCTAGGGTTGATGAAAAAAACTATCGCTTCATAAACACACTGAATTTTATCTAAGCAGCTAACTTAGTATTGCAATTTAGCAAGGTACATTACATTAAATAGAGCATACATTTTACAGTTGTTGTACGTCCTTTAAAATTCGTGAAAATATTATATATGGCTAACGAACTTTATGTCTATTCTCTCAATAACAAGCATTTTATTCGGCACTCCCCCCTTAAAAACAAAAATCCTAGGAAGTTTTTCTACTGTTTCTTCCTAGGATAAAATATGCCTCTTAATCCACTAAATCAGCGATATATAGCGGAAATTTACTTGATACTGATTTTTTAAGGCATTCCATATGACAGAACATCCGTTGTTCTTGTTGGTTACTTTTATCTTTGTCCCAATTTGCAACTACAATTAATTCAGTAACATCTGAAATAATTTGTTCATCACAAAAACAACACTGATACGAGTTTTCCTCCATAAAATCACCTCCAACCATAGTTTTCTGATAGTCTATTTAGTGAGTTTTCACTACTTTTTTTTAATGAAGTAATTACACCATTGTCTCCTTCAACAATAACATTATACTTGCCATTAACCTGATTTATAAGTACTTGTGCACCATCTGATTGAGTTTTAATAATATCAGGTCTAAGTTATATCTTTTGGTGTAAATCCTCTTTCTATTAACCTTTCTGCTCCATTTTTAGTTGTATTCACAACACTTTGTATTTTATCTAAAGCTAGTTGTTCCTTTAGTTTTTGGTATTGAGCAGCATTATCTGTACTCTTATCACTCAACTCCAACTTCGCTCTAACAATCAAATTCTCCTTCACAACCGGACCATTCAACGTGTTAAATGGACATTCCCCGCAAAAGCGAATTGGTTCTGTGAGAAATATGGTAAGAAGTTTTGTAGTGTTGATTTGTTGACGGCGTTTTTGTAGCGGATAACGTTTTTGTTACAGCTTTCGATTTAACAACTGACCCGTGCCTTTAGTACCAACAACTAATTTTCGTCTTCTGGTAGGCAGTCATTACATTAAAAAACTCAAGAAAGTAAAAACTCTCTTGAGGTTTTTTCTTAGTCTTCTACATCAAGTAGATAATCATAAAACTCTTCATGTAAAACACCATTTGTTTTCAATGACTTATTGTTCTTTTCAACTACTAAATCAACTGTATATTTATCTGCTAAGTCATCTCCACCGTCTACCATCACTAATATAGAGTGAATAGCACCTTTTATAAGCTCATTCAATACTCTCTCATATGCTTCTTTTTCTTCATCATTTTTTAATATATGTTGTAATTTTTCATACTCTTCTTCACAATCAGACCAAATTAAGTCAGAATCTTCATCTAGACTTTCTAATGAAGTCTTCACCCAATAATCTTTAATAGATTTTAATTGCTCAAATAATTGCTTTTTTTCTTCCACTACAACCCCTCCTATTTATTGTGCCAATACTTTCCGTATTTACTCTCAATAATATTTGCAGAATCTATTATATCTTTTGAAGTAGGCATTCTTCATATCTCATTTACTCCATTCAATTGTTATTTTTGAATGTATTTTCGGATCTATACCTTTCATATGTTGTACTTCATGAATATTAATTCCTTCATTTTTCATTATTGTTTCTTATTTTCGCGGTAAAGTATGATGAACTTACCACCCTTTAGGTAAATCTCGGTATTGCTCTAAATACAACTTCCTGTAATTATTTTTAGTAGCATTAGTAACATCCTTACCATCTAACTCCAACTTCGCTCTAACAATCAAATTCTCCTTCACAAGCAGTCCATTCAATGTGTTAAATGAAACATTCCCAGCAAAAGCGAATTGGTTCTGTGAGAAATATGGTCGAATACGTCGCACGCATCCTAAAGAAACAGATTTCAGTAGAATAACTCAACATGAGATTATTGAGTTATTATTAAATTTCAATCAGGTTCCTAGAAAAGCACTTTATTTCAATACGCTATTTGAGATATTCATGAGTTATTTACCGCATTAGACTTGAGTTGACAATTTACCAATTAAAATAAAAAACCTTGAAAAGCTTTGAGCCAATCAAGGTAACAAGTAATATTTCTACTCTATTTCAGTTCCGTCATAAGCATCTCCTAGTGATTCAAAATCATCACTATACCAATACCAACTTTCACCTTCGCCCTTACTTACTAATATTCTATTTAATAAATCAGTAAATGAAATTGCTACAACTGTACTACTACCTACTACCCCATGGGAATCCCAGTGACTATCATAGCATTTTCCTAACCTGTCAGGATGTAAATCAATCGATAAATAATTACCACTACCTAGGTCACCAAAAATATACCAATGTGAGGAAATATCATATTCGCATTTCTCCCCCACAATTATAGGGTTTGCCAGCACAAATTTATCAGAAGGAACGATAGAAACGCCAAAATCTACATTAGTAAACAACTCCACTCCTCCACAAATCGTATAAAATTCAAGTAAATCCTTCGGAAGAACGTCACCCTGTTCAATATTTTCCGGTAGTCCTCGAGGTGGGTAAACTTTACAGTATTCTGTTTCATTTATTTTTTGAAGAATCTCTTTTATACCCATAATAGCCTCCTAATTATTAGTCAAGTGTATATAAATATTTATTTAATTGTCTGTAATATTCACTCCTAGTTAATTCCGGAACCTTTGCAGCATCAAACATATCTTCTGATAATTTCTGTATCTCCTTAGGACTAACATTTTTCCAATCAACTTTCACTATCCAACTCCGTAAAAATGAAACCTTGAGAGGCAAAAGCCACTCAAGGTTTCTGAATATAACACTTAAGCAATTTATCATCATATTATTTTTTAGATGCTTTAGTTAAAAATGCATTTAACTTGCTACTCATATTTATATTAACATTTTCTAATTTATTTCCTTCGACAGTTATTCTTTTAAAGTTCATTATAAAACTTTTGAAAGAGTCAGATACTAAATATTTATTCTCTCCATCGATTTCGTGAAACCAAATATAAATTTTATTTTGTGTGTTATCTTGTATTCCAATGCAAACTAAATCTCCACCTGGTAAATCTGCAATAGGAATTAAATCAGCTGGTAATAAATCTTTATAAAAGTTTATCTTGTCCTCAATATTATTTTCATCGTTATATAATCCATAAAATGAGTCTACTTCAAATTGTGTTAGCTTAATTTTATCTGATATACCTTCTGGTGGAATAAAGTGATAATCTTCCTTGATATAATCATTTCCATAATGTTGCAGATAATATGAATAATCTTGTGGTAACTTTATATTATATTTTCCTTCTAGATTATTTACATGGTTTTCATTCCAACTAGTGTCAATCTCTTTTACATCGAAATCAATTATTGTTTCTAGTTTTGTTTTTAATTGTTCCATTTTTCAATACCCTCCTCGTAAGTCTGATACCGAACCAATATGCGGAATATTCCCATGCAAATCAGTTGGTATTAATTCTATTACTGTACTTGACTTATGGTGTGGTGTAACACCAGCTTGTTTTAGTAATTTCTTTGCAGCATTTTTCGATGGCAATTTATATTGGTGCTGTATTTGTTCAAACACTAATGAAAAGTCATTTGCTGTACCTGTTAGTTTTCCTTTTTCAAATACTAGATCACCCTCTGACCAAGGTGAAAAGTTAGGTCTACCATTAATAAATTCTACACCTTCACCATTCGTTATAATTTTTACTTCAGGTTTATCAGAATACCATTTTCGATTCCCAGGTTCTCCTTCCCATTTACCATTTGTTCTTGGTAATCTTGTTGTTGGATTATCTATACCCTTATCACTCAACTCCAACTTCGCTCTAACAATCAAATTCTCCTTCACAACAGTCCCATTCAATGTGTTAAATGGAACATTGCCCGCAAAAGCGAATTGGTTCTGTGGTGCATATGGCAAGAAGTTTTGTAGTGTTGATTTGTTGACCACGTTTTTTGTAGCGGATAACGTTTTTGTTACAGCTCCAGATTTAGCAACTGCACCCGCGCCTTTAGTACCAACAACAGTTCCGATTGTTGTTCCTATCGCGTAGGAAAACCAATGCGCGCGAGAATGCGCATCTCCGTTAATAACATCTCGCTCATAAGAATCCGTAATTACAGTTTTGATATGTGTGAAAGTATCGACAGGATGTAAAACAGCCTGTCCTATCCCTTGTGGTGCGCCTAACGGATCTGAAACGGTATCCCAAATACCTGTTAAGAAGTCTTCACCGGCATCACCTAAACCAGTGCCTATCCCACTCGCAACTTCTATTCCAATATTCTTCGGTTCTTCCTCTGGAGTTACCTTCTCAGCTAAAACCTTTTCAACAGGCATGAGTCGCTGTGCAAGTTCTGTTTGTATAGTGCTTTCAGCTGTCACACTCGACCACTGAGCCTTTTGAAAATGAACCCCTGCGAGATTCCTTTTAAACAAACCTTCCAGTTTCACAATCCACGTTTCCATTGTACGGAGATCTTGTTCGATAGGCGTTAATGCAGTCGTTCGGCTAGCATCGAATTCGTGTAATCGGTTGATTGTATTATCTCTTTTTAGTTTAGTATTTCGTATACCAAACTACACTTCACTGTCATCTAGTGGTGGCAGTGCAATGATATCTGCAACTTGACGCAT
>JARIDO010000020.1 GCA_029263895.1 Sporosarcina sp. | reverse complement strand
CCTTTAAACGAGCATAGCTTCCCGTCTCTATAATTTTACCATTTTCAGTTATAATTGCTTCGACTTGTTCGCCTTTAGACGCCATCGTATAGAGTGTTCCATTATACCAAATAGTTTTCATGGTCATTCTCCTTCTGTTTCTATTGTAACTTGCGGCGCAATCATCAGCAATATTCTGAAAACAAATGGTACAATTGAATGAAATCATTTAGGAGGGATACTGTATGCGATTAACAGTTTACTTAGCAGGAGAAATACATACAACTTGGCGTGAAGAAGTGAAACAAAAAGTAGCATCATTAAATTTACCTATCGATTTTGTAGGACCGATGGAAGATCATAGTCGTTCTGATAACATTGGTGAAGAAATTTTAGGAAAACAGCCAGACGCTATTTTTAAAGATGCTGCAGCATCTAGCTTTAATAATTTAAGAACTGAATTACTTATGAAAAAAGCTGATTTAGTAATTGCTCTCTTTGGTGAACAATACAAACAATGGAATACCGCTATGGATGCAAGTGCAGCTATTGCATTCAATAAACCACTCATTCTTATTCGTTCAACTCAACATCACCACCCCTTAAAAGAACTTTCGCGCAAAGCACATGCAACTGTTGAGTCAGTCGACCAAGCAGTGAAAGCATTACATTATATTTTTGAGTAAGTCCTTTTCCTATCCACCATTCTAAAAACAGGAAGCTGTCAGCATCTGACGACTTCCTGTTTTGTCATATGAATATTCTGGTTGCTAATTGCTGGATGCGATTAACCATATCTTCTGGATGTAAGGGTTTCATAATATAATCATCTGCACCTAACCAAAGCGCTGTTATTATATCCAATTCATTTGTTCGTGTAATCATCATCGATACAAGTATATTGCCCCGACTTGATCACGCTTCATCCTCCACAACACTTCAAGGCCGTCCATTTTCGGCATAACACCATCTAATAAAACAGTGTAATATTCTTCTTGCAACTGAACAGCTTCTAAAAATGATGGACCATCTTCAAATGTTTCCACGATGAGATCGATCCCTGGATAAGATCCTTCAGCTATTTTATTGACAAGCATCGTCCACGATAATGATATGTAACTTTCTTTGCAGGTCCGAGATTTCATTATCAAAAATGATTGTTTTGTTTCGCCCGCTACGCTTTGCTTTGTACATGGTCTGATTTGCAGACGATACCAATACTTCATTATGTGATTGATAACATGCAATGCCTGCTGAAAATGTTTTAGCACCTGATCGAAAGTTCGTCGAGTTGAATTCATTACGAATTTTACTGAGCAGATGCTCAACTTCTTCAATGGATCAACCTAACATAAGAACGCTAAATTCTTCTCCACCATATCTAAAAAAACGAATTGAATCATTTTGTTCAGCATTAACCAACTGCCCTAATCTTTTTAGGACAGCATCCCCGGCTGGATGATCGAACTCATCATCCACCTTTTTAAAATAATCAATATCTATCATAACTAGGAATAACTTTTGTTCAGAAGACTGTTCAGCTCTATTTACATAATAATCAAGCATATCATCAAAACTTCTACGATTTCCTACTTGCGTTAAGCCATCTGTAATCATGAATTTTTCAATTGTCTTCCTTATCTCATTACGGTTTAACATGTAAGGTACAAAGATTTCAATATCCAAAGGTTTTTCTATAAAATCCATTGCCCCTTTATCGTAAGCCATCACTTTATATTCCCGAGTAGCGTCTATACTTGTAAACACAACTGTAACAAGTCGTTCTGCCGCTGCTTCTGCTATGCTTTCAAGAATTTCAAAACCAGACATATCCGGTAAATGAATATCGATTAATACAAAATCCGGTCTTACTGAATAAAGCTGTTCAATTACACGTTTACCGTTCATCGCAATTATAACTTGAGCATTTAACACCCCTAAAGATTCTTTCACAAACGTTCCAAATTCAAGATCATTATCGATTATTAATAGAGTCGTTAATTATTAAATCTTTTTGTTTGTTCAGTTATAGATTGTTGTGAATTCAAAACTTCAACTACATCTAAATAACCCATTATTTTATTTTTGAAATTCATAAGCGTTTTCGTTTGTAGCATATCACCTTTCTCAGGCGATAAGTGTTCTAATTGTTTTACACAGAATATTGACAGTTCCAACACCCCAACTGTTCCTGCTGTCCCTTGCAAGGTATGTAAGAATCGGTATAATTCACTTTCTGTTACATAGCCCCCTGTTTCCAATTGTACAAATACAGCTTTTGTGCGTTCTACTAATAACTGTGTATAAACAACAATCCCCACTTTTAAATTCTTCTCCTTGTTGAAAAATACATTCAACACTTGAGGGTGAAATTGAAAACTGGGCCCCTTTAAGAACAGGGGCCCAGATACTTAATCTTACAAATTTATAATGCCATTTCTTGACGAACTGCTTCCGCAATTCTCTCCACGTGGCGCTCACAATCTTCTTCATTTGGTGCTTCTACCATTACGCGAACGAGTGATTCTGTCCCAGAAGGACGAACTAGAACACGCCCATTACCGGCCATTTCTTTTTCAACTTCGTCAATTACTTCCGCAACACGCTTATTATCCGTTACGGCATGCTTGTCCGTCACACGGATGTTTACAAGCTTCTGAGGGAATATTCTCATTTCAGATGCCAAATCTGATAGTTTTCTACCTGTTTTCTTCATAATATTCACAAGTTGTAATCCAGTAAGAAGACCATCACCTGTTGTATTATAATCAAGGAATACGATATGGCCAGACTGTTCTCCGCCCAAATTATAATTTCCTTTTCTCATTTCCTCTACAACATATCTATCACCGACTGCAGTCGGAATGCTTTTAATGTCATATTCTGTTAATGCTTTATAAAAACCTAAATTACTCATAATCGTTGATACAATCGTACCGGATTTCAATCGACCTTCTTTATGCAAATGTCGACCAATAATGAACATAATTTGATCCCCGTCAACGATTTCACCATTTTCATCGACTGCGATGAGTCGATCTCCATCGCCGTCAAAAGCAAGACCTATGTCCGCTTTCTTTTCAACTGCCAAAGCGCTAAGCCCTTCTGGATGTGTTGAACCGACAGCATCATTGATATTCAAGCCGTTGGGTGATGCGCCCATTGTAGAAATATCAGCATCTAAGTCTGCAAATAGGTGAGTTGCAAGTGTTGATGTTGCACCATTTGCACAATCAAGCGCAACGTGGATACCAGTAAATTCTTCATCCACTGTCTGTTTCAGGTATTGGATATATTTTTGTCCGCCTTCAAAATACTCTGTGACTGTTCCTACAGAAGCTCCTGTTGGTCGAGGTAACGTATCTTCTTTTTCATTTAGCAAGCGTTCAATTTGATTTTCTTGCTCATCTGTTAGTTTGAAACCGTCAGCGCCAAAGAACTTGATGCCATTGTCTTCCATTGGATTATGTGAAGCTGAAATCATAACCCCTGCTTGCGCATTCATAACACGTGTTAAGTAGGCTACACCTGGCGTACTAATCACACCTAGCGTCATTACTTCCATCCCTGTAGAAAGTAAGCCCGCAATTAATGCGTTCTCAAGCATATGTCCAGAAATACGAGTATCACGTCCAACTAGAACTTGAGCCTTTCCTTGCGCTCCTTCTGCTAGCACATAGCCACCACAGCGACCTAATTTAAATGCTAATTCTGGTGTAAGCTCTTTATTTGCAATTCCACGGACACCATCGGTCCCAAAATACTTTGTCATTTCTATTCTCCCTTTCAATCCTGTACCCACTGGCAATTAGTCCTTAGGCAAGTTCAATCTGCATTGTAGCTACTCCAGGTGAAAGTGTCCATCGCACACCGTTTGGACCTTCAACAGTGAAAGGAAGCGTCTGCTCCCCTTCTGTCGTTATGCTTGAGGCATCTACATATACAGTGAAATCTTTGTTATTTAATGTTTCCATACGTTTTGATTCGGCAATGGCCGTTAGACCCACAAACCCATTCGTCGGTTGCAAAAAGGTACTTTTGTATTTCCCATCGAGACCTTTAACCGTTACTGGAATGTTATCAAACTTTTTAGTGGCCGTTTTCTCCGATTCAACAGGCTCCTCTACGACAGCAGAGGCTTGATCGTCTGATTCTACAACAGTTGCATTGACATTCACTTTTAATCGTTCTAAAGACATTTTTGAAACACCTTTTGGTTTCTTCAAGTCAACTTCTAGTGTTTCATTTCCCTTAATAGATGAAACTTCCACATCTACAATGAATTCTTTCATTTCGTCTAGGATTTTCCGCGAACCAGATAAGGTAATGGCTTTCTCCGCTGTTGAAACTTTATCAACGGTTACACCTGTTTCAGGTAATCCGATTGTCCTAAGAACTACCGGCATTTCCTTACTGTATTCTGCAATATCAACTTTCACATTTACTTGTTCTGGAACAATTGTTACGTTTAATTTATTTAGATCCTTATCTAATACGCGAACTCTTGCTTGCTGTTCGAATGACTTGTTCAAACCTTGTTCAGCAGACACCGATGCTTTTACAAAACTAATCGCATCAATAACACTTTTAGCTCCAGTCACTTCGATTGTGGTTGGTGTTACCTCCATTTTTTGAAGAATGAAATCTTCCGCTAATAATCGTTCATTCAATTCTGGGTCTACCCGGAATGATTGCGTGATTTTCTCTTCTATAACGACATCAACTGTCGCTGGATCCAAACTAACTTTCAGCTTCTCAGAAATGTTTTCATGTTGAATACTAACCTTATGTTCACCTAGCGGCAGGCTTCTAAGGTCCACACGCAGTGAAAAGTCTTTTAATAATTTCGTCGTCTGCACAAGGTTGGCAGGTCCTTCAATGATCACATTTACTGTATCAGGTACGCCTGTTACAACAAGGTTTTCATTATCGTAAAAGACTGTAACGGGTATATCTCCTATAATACCTGATGTATCTCCAACTGCACCACCGTTTTTATTTTCTTCACCCGCTCGAACAGCAATGAATAGGATAATCGCAAATATTAAAGCAACTGATCGTAGAAACCAAGGGTTATCTATTTTCTTATCCATTTCTACGCCCCCATTTCCAAGCGGAGTTCGTTGTTTGCTCTGGCAGAGGACCAAACCATATTTTACGGACTTTAGCCTCGAATTCTTCAATCGTTAACTCACGATCGATTTCACCTTCAACCGTCACACTTACAGCGCCCGTTTCTTCAGATACGATAATGGTAATCGCATCAGTTACTTCACTAATGCCAATTGCAGCCCTATGTCTAGTTCCTAGCTCTTTTGAGATAAACGGGCTCTCCGATAAGGGTAAATAACAACCTGCCGCTGCAATTCGATTGTTTTGTATAATAACAGCACCGTCGTGTAATGGTGTATTCGGAATGAAAATATTGATAAGTAATTCTGAAGATATATAGGAATCCATAGCAGTTCCAGTTTCAATGTATTCACTTAGTCCCGTTTCTTTCTCTATGGATATGAGCGCTCCAATTCGTCTTTTCGCCATATAACTAACTGATTTTGTGAGTGCTGTCATCAAGCGATCACGCTCTTCTTCCTCTTGCATCGCAGTCCGCGCAAACAATCTCCCTCGACCTAACTGCTCTAAAGCTCTCCGAAGTTCAGGCTGAAAAATAATAATGATTGCCAAGAAACTCCATTGTAATACTTGGTCCATCATCCATCGAAGTGTGTCAAGACCAAAGAACCCTGTTAAAAAACGAGCAATAATTAGGACAAATATACCTTTTAGTAACTGAACCGCTTTCGTCCCTTTAATAATTGTAATTAATTTATATAAAACGTACCAGACGAGAAGCACATCCACAATGTTCACAAGTGCTACTACTGGACTAAAATCAACAAGTTTATCCCATGTGGGCATGTGCTTCGCCTACCTTCATACACAAATTCTTATGAGTACAGTATAGCATACTCAAATTATTTTTTGCTTACTTCAAACATCAAAGAGCGCCTGACAACACGTAGCATACCGTCGTCACGTCGCTCTTCTGTCATTCATTATGTTGGCCTTCACTAGTAGATGACGGGAAAATGTTTTTAACGGTGTCTTTCATTTTATACCAGAGCCAGTCGAACCAGTCGTCAATTTTCTCATTTTTTCCAGTTACAATCGCAGTGGATGCCATGAACTTTGAACCGTTTATTACAGTCACATTTCCTTTCACTTCTCCTTGAATATTTAAGTGTCCATTTTCCACAATGATATCACCTTGCACAACTTCACCTTTTGGCACAATTACTTCACCGTTATTTATGATGAGATTAGGTTGTTTCGTCACTGAAAATTGATTGTTATTACCGTAACTTGAAAAGAGTGAAGCACTCATTAACACTAAGAATAGCGCCGCCGCCACTAAGAATGGATACTTCCGTAAGAACCGCTGTGTTCTTCCTAGTTGCCATTTTCTTTTTGGTAATTGCGCCATTACATTTGCAACAAAGTTTTCTGGTGCATTTATTTCTTCAGCGCTTTTTAAAAATACAACTGATTCACTTAGACGATTCATAATTTCTTTACAAGCTGAACAAGTCTCTAGATGCTCTTTTAATTCACGTTCATTTTGTCGGCTAATCTCACCGTCTAAATACGCGTGCATATAGTGAACAATTTGTTCCGGACACGTATTCATATTTCTTCCCTCCTATATAGAACCCATCTGTTTCCTTAATATTTCTCGTCCGCGGTGAACCCTTGTTTTGACAGTACCCAGAGGCATTTCCATTATGTCCCCAATTTCTTGTAATGGAAGTTCTTCGATATATCGTAAAACAATGATTGTCCGATACTTATCGGGCAATCTACCAATTTCATATTGGATTCGTTGTTGCATTTCCATTCGTTCAATTTCTTCTTCCGGTAATTCTCCGGCAGCAGGTATGTGAGAATACATGTTCAAACCATCTGTACCTGGTACATTCGCGTCTAAATAGTAATCGGGTTTTTTCTTCCGAATGCGGTCTATACAAAGGTTCGTCGCAATACGGAACAGCCAAGTAGAAAACTTCCTTTTTTGATCGAATGTATGGATGTTCACATAAGCCCGAACAAACGCTTCTTGCGCAATATCCTCAGCTTCTTGTGCATTTCCTAGCATGCGATAGCAAACTTGATATAACCGATGTTGAAATAAAGTGACGATTTCTTCGAAAGCATCCTGATTTCCTTTTATTACTTCGTTTATTCTTTTATTGACCAGATTATCCAATAAAAATCATCCTCCGCTCCATGCGGTTGTTCCTTCTATACGTATGAAGGTGTCGACAGGTTTCATTTTTTTAAAAGTTTTACAAATTCTTTCTTTTGTTTTTCACATCATTGCATTCAATTTATGTATAATTTACTTTTATATTAACAGAACAATGTGCTAATTTCCTTAAATACCTTAAATTAGTCTATCTAAGCAGAATTACTTCGTTCTCTCTTTTATGTATATGAAACCCCGTCCACTATCGACGGGGTTTCATTAGCTTTATAATAACTTTTCACCAAACAATGTGCCCATCAAACCAACTGCCACATCAGCTGTTTTGTTTTGTGCATCAAGAATAGGATTGACCTCTACGAACTCTGCTGAAGTAATCATGCCTGAATCTTCAAGCATCTCCATCGCCAAATGACTTTCCCTATAACTAATTCCACCCGGAACCGGCGTACCCACTCCTGGTGTATATAAAGGATCAAGCCCATCTAAATCTAAGGATAAATGAACCCCATCTACATTGCGTGAACGTAAATAGTCCATTGCCTGCTCCATAACAGCCGTCATTCCGTATCTATCAATCTCATGCATTGAAAACACTTTAATGCCTCGTTCTTTAATTAATGCTCGTTCACCCGGATCAACTGAACGCGCGCCAATGATGACGACATTTTCAGGTTGCACTTTTGGTCCATCACTATATAAATTCACTAATCGTTCATGCCCCAACCCAATACTTACTGCAAGAGGCATTCCGTGAATGTTTCCCGATGGTGATGTATCAGCAGTGTTAAGGTCTGCATGTGCATCATACCAGATGACTCCAAGATTTTTATAGTGCTCAGCAAGTCCAGCAAGTGTACCGATAGCAATGCTATGATCACCGCCAAAAACGAGTGGGAATCTTTTTTGAGTAACAATTTCCGCAACCTTTTGAGCAAGTTTTGTATCTACGCGTACTACTTCATTGAGATTTTTCAGTTGTAAATCTTTATTTTCATTTTTCGTGCTCGCGTCTACTAAAATATCTCCTTCGTCATTCACATGATGACCAAGAGATTCAATTCGCTCTACAGCACCAGCGTAACGAATAGCGCTAGGTCCCATGTCTACCCCACGACGACTTTGACCAAGATCTAGCGGCACTCCAATAATTGAAATTGCTAGTTTTTTCATGATGAATCCCCCTTTGCATATATCCATTGTACGTGCATCGGTTCGGTTGGCTCAACCTCACAACTTTTTGAATATTTATTCATTTGAATTATTAGTATTATTAAATTTAAATTGTATATTTGCTATTTTTCCGCATAAAAAAACCCTTTCCAATTAATTGAAAAGAGTTTCATGGAACGTCTTATAAACATGGTTTGGTAAAGGTTAAAATGGCTGGGGTAGCTGGATTCGAACCAACGAATGACGGAGTCAAAGTCCGTTGCCTTACCGCTTGGCTATACCCCAAGGCTAGTATTGGTAACTACAGAACTTGTACATTCTTCTCATGCCTTACTATAAATTATAGCGACTTAAAACACATAAATGCAAATTATTGATATACATTTTTTAGAAATGGTGGTGGGGGGCAGATTCGAACTGCCGAACCCGAAGGAGCGGATTTACAGTCCGCCGCGTTTAGCCACTTCGCTACCCCACCATATTGAGTATGAGTTTCATACTATTGATAATTGTATCATGGACAGTTCACACTGTTTAATACATATAATTGGTGACCCCTACGGGATTCGAACCCGTGTTACCGCCGTGAAAGGGCGGTGTCTTAACCGCTTGACCAAGGGGCCATAAAATTGAGAAATGCTATACTTTACGCTATCAGCTACACTTATGCAGTTTTTTTACTGGAGCTTCCAACCGGATTCGAACCGGTGACCTCTTCCTTACCATGGAAGCACTCTACCTACTGAGCTATGGAAGCAATTTAGTATCGTATGTAGTAAAGAGGTTGGTCTACCTAAGTATATATATGTCGTTCGTACCTACATGACTTTTGCAGCAAATTTAATTATAGCAAGTTGCATATCTTTTTCAATAGCTTTTACAAATTAATTTCATTACACAACTTTTTCATATTATCATGTTTTGTTCATATCAGTCAATTCAATTTCATAAAATGAGACAAACCTAATTTAGGGGGATAGCAATTGAAAAAAAAGTTTATAGTGTTATTCACCTTTTGTCTCGGGGTTTTCTTATTGTTTCCACCATATCCAAATCAAATGTCTTTAGTTTCAGTTTTTCGCGTTACAGAAGATCCTGCTGTAATTGTTCGAGGGACAAGCAATTCTGCACTAACTGTGAATATTTCATTTGGGGATTCGGAAGTAGCTGATTGGATAAATGGATTGGAAGAACCTTATCCTCTATTATTTTTAGACATGGATTGGGCTGAGCGATTCCCGACAACGATCGCGCTCATTAAGGAAAAGAATATTCCTGTTGCGTTGTTAGGAAATGAAGGTGATTCCTATAATAAAAATATCGCATTTTTTATTAATCAGATGGAACGTTTCGAGTCTTTGTTCGGTACAAAACCGTTATGGTTTCGTACGATAGATGAGCGTTTTCCATATTCGTTGCAAACCGTATTATGGGAAACTGAAATTAATGCGTTAGGCTCATCAGTCAAATGGTCTGGTGGTGAAGTTCCGTCTTTCTCTGATGGGGAGATTATCTCAGTTCCACATCATCGTGATAAACGGGTGAATTTTATAGAATTAAAAAAGTTAAATGACGGACGGACGTATACTACTGTTGAAAATGTTTTATTTGGCACAAAAACTAAATCAAAAAAAATGCCAGATTAACGACTATTCAAAAAGCACAGCACCTATTTTTCAAGGCGGCTGTGCTTTTTCATTTATTTCTTCGACTTTTTAGCTTGTTTCGCACGTTCAACTTTTCGTTGTTGCAATTTCTCTATATCTTTTTCAGACTGACGATTATACTTCGGTAACATTAAAATTTGATATGCGTTAACGGCCAATAATGGGAATAATAAAATCGTTACCCACGAATCAATATTTCCCGAACGAACCATTAGTGCAGGTAACCATTCTAGTGTCGTAATGACAATCATGAAAAACAATGCAGAAATTAACGTATGTTTTTTTGTCCACTGCGCTTTTATATATGCAGTAACAGCAGACACTGTAATTAGTGTTGCAAGTAATACGAGATATAATACAGTTCGACCCGACTCTCCAGACGTTAGCCTAAATCTAAAGAAAATTAAATCAAAAAGAACGACTGTAATAATTAGTAGTTGTACCCAATTCCACAACGTCAATGTTTTAAATATGTTTACTCCGAATTGATGCACTGTTAAATATGCAAAAAATCCCATTTGCGCAACAACACTCATCATAAAACCTAGAAAAATCATCCAAACAAGAGCAGCTATAAATTCAACAATTTCACCGTTTGCAAGATAACTCGAAAAGAACTCCCAACGAACGATTAGCCCAACAATTGCCGTAATTCCGCCACCGATTAATAATGCATTAAAAAAGAATTTTACCCAATTTCGTATCGTCACGAGCATGATCCCCCAATTAAAATTACTGCTATAAGTGTAACAACGTTCGAGCAAAAAATCTATTTCATTGAATGATTCGCGCATAATCTCTTCGATATTGTGAACAATAAATGAAAATGCCGATTGAAGGGATTTTGAAGCCATGAAAAGAAAACTCATTTATTTACTTCTACTAATTGTCCTATTAGCTGGATGTGGATCCCAAAATGCCGGACCATCTTATGAGGAAATAAAAAAAATGATGACGGATGCTATCCAAACCGAGGAAGGTAAAAAAGCTATTCGGCAATTACTTGTGGATCCAGAGTTTAAAGAATTACTTATTCTTGAACAGCCTGAAGTAAAAAAGTCAATTGAAGAAACACTACTTTCTAAAGAAGGCGAAGACTTTTGGAAAATGGCTTTTGAAGATCCGAAATTTACAGATAAAATAGCTAAAAGCATGAAAGAACAGCAACAAGACGTGATGAAAGAACTTATAAAAGATCCTACATTCCAAAAAGAAATGGAAAGCTTTTTCGGCCAGCCCGATATGCTGAAACAATTAGAAAAAGTTATGAAGGCACCTGAAATGAAAAGTCATTTGGAAAAAGTCATTACGGAAACGATTGACAGCCCATTATTACAAACAAAATGGCAATCACTCATATTGGCTGCTCAAAAAGAAAAAGAAGATGAAAAGAAGGCTAAAAAAGACGACAAAGAAAAAGAAAGCGGAGAAGGGGAATAGCCCACTCCACTTTCTTTGCTTATTTCTTCGTTTTTCTAATAATACTTTTTGCGATATCCATATATATCTGACCAATAGCATGGTCTTCTGCATATACCGATGGAGCAAAATCTTCCTCATCCCAATCAGGTTGACCTAAAGGAATTTGACCAAGTAAATCTGTTCTCAATTCTTTAGCAAGCTTTACACCGCCACCTTGACCGAAAACAAACTCCCGTTCTCCACTCGTTTTAGATTCAAACCAAGACATATTTTCAATTACACCTAACAGCGCATGCTCTGTTTGCAAAGCCATTGCACCTGCGCGAGCAGCTACAAATGCAGCAGTTGGATGTGGTGTTGTTACAACAATTTCTTTAGACGTCGGAATCATCTGGTGAATATCTAACGCAACATCCCCTGTACCAGGTGGTAAGTCTAAGAATAAGTAATCTAAATCTCCCCACTCAACGTCACGGAAAAATTGGTCTAACGCTTTCCCTAGCATCGGACCACGCCATACTACTGGTGCATTATCTTCCACAAAGAAGCCCATCGATATTACTTTAACGCCCATTCTATCTACAGGAATAATCCGATCTTCGCGCACGACTGGAAGTTCTGTAACCCCCATCATATCTGGTACGCTAAAACCGTATATATCCGCATCAATAAGTCCAACTTTTTTCCCTAAACGCGCAAGCGCGACAGCGAGATTGACTGAAACTGTAGACTTCCCTACTCCACCTTTACCAGATGCAATTGAAATGAATTCCACATTATTTAACGGTGACAATAAGTCTTGGGATTCAGATTCTGTCACTGTGCCTCTAAATTTTTCTAAAACTTCCTTTGGTAGTTCTTCAAAACGTATACCAACAGAATCAGCACCAGCAAGTTTAAGTGCATCAACGACTTGTGTTTGTAGTGTCATCTGTTCCGCTGTATTAATCTTAGCGATAGCAATCTTCACACTAACATGCTTTTTTTCTTCTTTAATCGATATGGACGTTATTCCATCCGTCTCAGCAAGTGTTTTATGTAAAAACGGATCTTTCATTTGTCCTAATAATTCACGTACATTTTGTTCGTTTATCATTATAGCCACCCCTTGGATGATAATTAAATTCATATCCAAGTATAACATAGTACATCTCTCTTCTCTTCTAGAAGGAATTACTGACCTTCTGTCGACTGAAAATTAATAATACCTTCTACAATTGAATCCGCCACTTTATTTCTATAATTTTGGTCCATTAATAATGCGCGTTCTTCAGGATTTGAAATGAAACCTGTCTCCACTAACACTGCTGGACTTTTAACATTTTTCAATAAATAAACACCTTTAATCTTCATAGCTACACGATCTGTGTTTTTTAAATTATTTCTAAATGATTCTTGAATCATTTTCGCTAGAAACTCTCCTTCTGGATTACCTTCTGGATGATAGAATACTTGAGACCCTCTCCATTTTTCTCCGGGTATTGCATTGACATGAACACTGATGAACATATCAGGTTGTTGGTCTGATGCTATTTGCTCTCTTAATTTTAAATCAGCAAATTTACGCTCTCGAGTCGTCCCAAACTTTTCATCCGGCGCATGCTCTGCTAATGCATCCCCTTCTTTTTCTCTCGTCATGACGACTTGCGCACCTTTCTTTTTCAATCGCTTTGCGACTTCATGTGAAATACTTAATGTAATATCACGTTCTACGACATCTCCAACAGATGCACCGCCATCCATTCCACCGTGTCCGGGATCAATAACTATTTTCACACCACCTAATTCTTCAGGCATGAAAAAGTTTTTATCTGATGCTTTTACACCGTAGATGACTACCCCTAGGGAGCAGATAAAAAAAATAGAAATTACTAGCCATTTCTTCATAGATACACCGCCTTTTTCCTCCACTATACGCAACTAGCGAATAGGATATGTCCTACTAAACGGATATAAGGATGCTTTTTCTGACTTTTAATTGCACAAAAAAAAGAAGCCCTTTTAAGGCCCCTTTACAGTCGTTCAAAATTATACGGTCTCTCCTGTCCAATCCAACATTCCACCGGTCATATTCGTTACGTCAAACCCTTGTTGCGCAAGAAACTCAGTCGCTTGCCCACTACGTCCTCCGGAGCGACAAATTAATATATACGCATTTGATTGGTCTAAGTCATTTATACGGTTTGGAATGTCGCCTAATGGGATATGAACAGCGCCTGGAATCATACCAGCAGCCACCTCATCTGCCTCGCGTACATCAATCATATGAAGTTTTTTATTTTCTTTTAACTGTTCTTGAAGTTCATTTGTAGAGATTGATTTCACTGAAAATTCCTCCTCGGTTATGATTCAGTTCTAATTTAACACAAAAAAACTTCTTTTAATAAGGAAGAGGTTTGAAAGTACAATTCAAATAATTAATTCCACCAGTACTTCATTTCTTTATATGTAACGTCCCATAACTTTACATTCCCTTTAGTAGTTATCGTAAGTTCATTTACTTTGTCCAAATTAATTTCTGATGAGCCGTGGTCTTTATTAGAATAGGTTTCTACTTCTATCCCATCAACAGAAATAATTGCCCAATCTTCATAGTCACTAGCATTATTAGATATTCCGTGATTTAAAGAAAGCACGATATCTTTACCGCCAAATCCATAGGAGAATGTTTTAATATGGTCGCCTTCACTACCATACAAGTTTATTTTCGGTTCGATCTTTTCATGTCCAATTTTGAAACTTTGAAGATCTTTATCTATTGGTGCATCGCTGTTGCTGTCCAGTTCATTTAAAGCTATTATTGGTCCTTCTATTTTTGTGAAGGATTTGTTCATCAATTCCGAAAAGCCTATTACTGCTATTGAAAGGATAACAACGGACATAGTCGTGACAACAAGCCTTTTCCAAATATTTGTAGACCGAAATCCAATTTTGTATGCAACAAAACCTACTGATGCACCTAACGAATTCACTATTGCATCATTTATATCAAAGCTGCCGAAATAAGTTAGCATTTGCACGGTTTCTACTATTAGGATTATCAATACAAACAATGAAATAAACCTAATAAAATTACAACGATAAAGTATAGGAACCAATATTCCAAAAGGTATAAATCCTGCAAAATTACCTAGGTTGAAAAAAAACAGTTGAAAATGTTCAAAGTTCGTAATGGTTGGAAATCTTAAATGAATTAAACTTGGAATTAAATTAAATCCATAATCGTGATCGCTAACAGATGTATCAAGCCTACCAAAACTAAAAAACAAGAAGAATAATATCAATGCTGCATAGAGTATCAAGATGGTAAGGATTATCTTATGTGTCTTTTTTCTCATAACATCCCCTATCCTCACAACCAAATATATACTTTTATTTTTATAGTACTCAGCATGGATTGTCAATAATAAACTAATTTCATTATTAAGAAGGTTGGAATTAATTCGAACCGACTTAAATTAAAAAAAAGACTTTTCCACGGACGTGGAAAAAGTCTTTTTTGAAAAACCAAGATTAACGTTTTGAGAACTGTGGTGCACGACGTGCGCCTTTAAGACCTGGCTTTTTACGTTCTTTCATTCTTGGATCACGTGTTAAGAATCCAGCTGATTTAAGAGCTGGACGGAAATCAGGGTCTACGTGAAGTAGTGCACGCGCTACGCCGTGGCGAATCGCTCCTGCTTGTCCTGTGAATCCTCCACCGTTAACGTTAACGTGGATATCATAACTACCAAGAGTTTCAGTAGTAACGAGTGGTTGTTTAATGATTTCGCGAAGTGTTTCATATGGTACGTAATCCGCAACGTCACGGTTGTTGATGGTAATTGTGCCATCACCAGGTACGAGACGTACGCGAGCTACAGAACTTTTACGACGGCCAGTGCCGAGATATTGTACTTGTGCCAAAGGTGTTTCCTCCTCTTAATTATCCGCGAAGTTCGTATGCTTCGGGTTTTTGTGCTGCGTGCGTGTGCTCTGCTCCAGCGAATACATGCAATTTCTTGAATGTTTGACGACCTAATGGACCTTTTGGAAGCATTCCTTTAATCGCAAGTTCAAGCATTTTCGTTGGGTAGTTTGTACGCATTTCAAGCGCCGTACGAGACTTAAGGCTACCAGTGTAACCAGAGTGACGGTAGTAAAGTTTGTCTTTAAGTTTGTTACCAGTAAGTTGAATTTTCTCAGCGTTGATGATGATTACGTGATCACCTGTGTCAACGTGTGGTGTGAACGTAGGTTTATGTTTGCCGCGCAAAATAGATGCCACTTCAGAAGCTAGACGACCAAGTGTCTCTCCTTCAGCGTCGACAACGAGCCATTTACGCTCTACTTCGTGACCTTTAGCCATGAATGTTGTACGCATGTGTATATCCTCCTAAATGAAATATCAGTTATCCCGTTTTCTTTATCCCTAAACACAAGTAACCTTCCGGGGCATATTTGTGGGGTTATTGAAAATACCATTTCTTATCTTATACCGAATTCGCTACTAAGTCAAGCATTATATATATAAACGCCAGGAATAGTTGCCTCATTTATCATAAGTAACATTTTCTAAATATAGGCCGTGTGCTGGAGCAGTTTTCCCAGCTTTATTTCGATCGCACGCTTGTAGAATTTCTTGTATATCTTCAGGTCTGTTCCATCCTCTACCGACTGCCAATAACATGCCCGCAATCGTACGAACCATATTGTAGAGAAATCCGTCTCCTTCAACAGTCATAATTAGATAGTCACCTTGTTTTTCAAGAGATAACATTCTAATTGTGCGAACTTTATTTAACGTAGCTGTTTTTGATGAGCAAAAACTGGTGAAATCATGCTGTCCGATTAAATATTGCGCAGCTTCTTGCATTTTGTCAATATCTGGACGCAAATGACCGAGATGAACTGAAAAATTGCGATCAAAGGGACTGTGCACTTTACTATAAGACCATTTATAGGAATAGGTTTTTCCAGTCGCCGAGTAACGAGCGTGGAAGTCAAGGTCGACGTAATCTGTACCAACGATTCTAATATCCGTTGGTAGCAACACATTCAAAGCCATTTGCCAACGATCTAATGGCAATGATAACGAAGTGTCAAAATGAATGACTTGACCATTTGCATGTACGCCTGCATCTGTTCTTCCACTTGCTACCGAATGCACGGGTTCCTTTTTATGAATTTTTTTAAGTGCTTTGTCGATTTCACTTTGCACTGTTCGCATGCCCGGCTGAGATTGGTATCCAGCAAAATGGGTTCCATCGTAAGATACGATAGCTTTCACACGTCTTATCGTCATTTCATTCTGCACCTCCTACGCTCGTAACCATATGAGTACACTAACGAGAATCGCTAGCACAAACAGAGCAGCGGTATCGCGCCATTGCCATTTTAACTGGCGATATCTCGTCCTACCTTCACCGCCTCGGTAGCCACGGACTTCCATAGCGACGGCAAGGTCTTCTGCCCGTTTGAATGCACTCACGAATAAGGGAACAAGTAATGGAATGACTGATCGAATACGCTGTTTAATAGAACCTGTACTAATGTCTGATCCTCTTGCCAATTGAGCTTTTAATATTTTATCGGTTTCGTCCATCAATGTAGGAATAAAACGGAGAGATATTGACATCATTAAAGCCAATTCATGTACGGGTAATTTAAAGCGTTTAAAAGGGCCTAACAAGTCTTCCATCCCATCCGTAATAGAGATCGGTGAAGTCGTTAACGTTAATACTGAAGTCATAAGTACAAGGATTAGAAAGCGTATGGATATAAAGATACCTTGACGTATTCCTTCTTCATAGATTTTTATAAATTTCCATTCAAATAGAAGCGGTCCCTCTTTAGTAAAAAAGATGTGCATGATCAATGTGAAAGCTACTAAAAACAATATAGGTTTTAATCCATTCAAAATAAAATACAGACGTATGCGTGAACTAAATATAACGCTTAACGTAAATGCAAGAATTAAACTATATGTAATTGCATTATTCGCTAAAAAGACTGCAATGATAAACAGAAAGACAAAAGTTAGTTTTGAACGCGGGTCAAGTTTATGAATAATTGAATTACCGGGAATAAAACGGCCGAATATCATCTTTTCCAACATTAGCGATCCCTCGCTTCTTGCGCAATCATTTCAGCCAAACGTTCTTCTGTTAATGCGAGTTCAGTGAATCTCCGTCCTAATTGTTTCTCGATTGAATGTTGAAATTTTATTGTACGCGGTAGTTCTAAATTATAAGTAGCCATTTTTTCCTCGTTATTAAATACTTCATAAGGGGTTCCTGACATGACTGATTTTCCGTCGTGCATTACAATAATTTTTTCAGCATATCTCGCTGCATCTTCCATGCTATGCGTCACTAAAATGGTTGTTAGTTTCTCTTCCTCGTGCAGTTGTTTAAACAACTCCATTATCTCTTTTCGACCACGAGGGTCTAAACCAGCAGTAGGTTCATCTAAAACAAGCACAGACGGTTTAAAAGCAAGCACACCTGCAATTGCAACACGTCGCATTTGTCCTCCAGATAAGTCGAAAGGTGATTTTTGAGCAACATCTTCAGGCAAGCCTAATAATGCAATCAGTTCATGTGCACGTCTTCTAGCTTCATCTTCAGGCACTCCAAAGTTCATAGGTCCAAACATAATATCTTTTTCAACTGTTTCTTCAAATAGTTGATGTTCCGGAAATTGAAAAACAATTCCTACATGTCGACGAATTTCTTTTAAACCCTTCACTTTTGTACCAGCAGATATGAATGTATCCCCAACTTGCACTGTACCTTCAGAAGGTTTAAGGAGACCGTTTAAATGCATTAGAAGCGTAGATTTACCTGAACCGGTATGACCAATGATCGCAGAAAATGAACCAGATTGAATAGAAGCATCTATATGCTCTAGTGCTCGTTTTTCAAATGGCGTATCTTTGCTATAGGAATATCCTACTTGCTGAAGTATGATGTCCATAATTCATTCACCAACTCTTCTTCTGTCATATGTTCGTCTTCAAGTTCAATGCCATTCTCCCGTAGTAAGTTTCCGATTCTCATCGAAAAAGGTAGATCTAATCCAATCTTTTCAAGTTCATGTACGTTAGCAAAGATTTCTTTAGGCGTTCCAATTTTTATGAGCATTCCTTGATTCATCACAATGATTTTATCCGCAAGCAATGCTTCTTCCAAATCGTGTGTTATGGAGATCACCGTTAGTCCATTAGCACGTTTTAGTTCTTCTACCAGACGAATCACTTCATCGCGTCCTTGAGGATCCAACATTGAAGTAGCTTCATCCATTATAAGTAATTGTGGTTGCAATGCTAAAGCACCTGCAATGGCAACTCTTTGTTTTTGCCCGCCTGAAAGGTGATGTGGCTCATGATCAAGGTATTTACTCATATTCACTTGCGAAAGTGCATCGTTGACACGGATAACCATTTCATCAAATGGAACACCGTTGTTTTCTAACGCAAAGGCGACATCGTCCTGTACAGTTGAACCTACAAACTGATTATCCGGATTTTGAAAAACAATTCCGAGCTTTGAGCGTAGATCCCATAAGTTCTCTTCACTTAATTGTTCTCCAAATAAACTTATTGTTCCAGCGTCAGGATATAATAAACCAATCATCAATTTTGCTAGTGTTGATTTACCTGAGCCGTTATGTCCCACGATAGCAATCCACTCTCCATCTTGCACGGAAAACGTTGTATCGGTGACTGCTTGTTGTGGAGTATTGTCATCTGATGTATATGAGTAGTAAACCTTATCCATTGAAAGAATTTCTTTCATCGACAATCACCTCCAGCTTTGATGGCTTATGTATAGTAACAAGGATTCCTTTTATAAATAAAAGGAATCCTTTTTTTGAATAAAAAAAGCGCGCACCTCATCCGAAGAAATGCGCTCATATCTTATATTAAGTTCTAGGTGCTCAATCTAGAACTACGGATGAGGTGCGGTAGAGCTAGACCTTCCAATAGGATCTATTGGTGATCGTAACACTCTGCTTTTAAAGTTGTCGTATAAAGAGTATTTCTACATTATAAAAAAAGGGTGTGACCACGCGTTCTGCCTGACACACCCTTCGTGAAAATTAAACGAGTTCGATTACGACGACAGGTGCACCGTCTCCGCGACGAGGTCCCATTTTCATGATGCGTGTATATCCACCTTGACGCTCAGTATAGCGAGGTGCCACGTTATCAAATAATTTTTGGATAGCAAAGATTTCAGTCTCATTGCCTTCTTCATCAGTAGTTGTTACGAGTTCACGACGGATGAATTGTGCAACTTGACGACGTGAATGTAAATCTCCACGCTTACCAAGTGTGATCATTTTTTCAACAACTGAACGCAATTCCTTTGCACGAGCTTCAGTAGTTTGAATACGCTCATGTACGATCAAATCTGTTGCTAGATCGCGAAGCATTGCTTTACGTTGTGAACTTGTACGTCCAAGTTTTCTGTATCCCATTAGAAGTTTCCCTCCTTCAATCTATAATTCGCTCAATCGTCTGTACGAAGCTCTAGGCTAAGATCGATCAATTTTGCTTTCACTTCTTCAAGTGATTTACGTCCCAGGTTGCGCACTTTCATCATTTCGTCCTCTGTCTTGCTAGCAAGTTCAAGAACTGTATTGATGCCTGCACGCTTTAGGCAGTTGTAAGATCTGACAGAAAGATCAAGTTCTTCGATAGTCATCTCAAGTACTTTTTCTTTTTTGTCTTCTTCTTTTTCTACCATAATTTCTGCAGTTTGTGCTTCGTTCGTCATTCCAACAAAAATGTTGAGATGCTCTGTTAAAATTTTAGCTCCTAAAGAAAGAGCTTCTGTAGGACCGATGCTGCCATCTGTCCAAATATCCAGTGTTAATTTATCGAAGTTTGTCATTTGACCAACACGAGTGTTTTCCACTTGGAAGTTAACACGTGAAACCGGAGTGTAAATTGAATCGATTGGAATAACACCTATCGCAAGATCATCACGTTTGTTCTGATCGGAAGGTGCGTATCCTCGTCCACGTACAGCATACAAACGCATGCGTAAATGACCGTTTTTACCAAGAGTCGCAATTTGGATTTCAGGATTCAATACTTCTACGTCACTATCATGTGTAATGTCCGCAGCAGTAACAATACCCTCACCTTTAATGTCGATCTCAATTACTTTCTCTTCATCAGAATAGATTTTAAGAGCTAACTTCTTGATGTTCAAAATAATTGTTGCAACGTCTTCAACAACGCCTTCAATTGTTGAGAACTCATGAAGTACTCCATCGATTTGAATCGATGTAACAGCAGCTCCAGGTAATGAGGACAGAAGGATTCGACGCAAGGAATTCCCTAATGTGTTTCCATATCCACGCTCAAGTGGTTCGATAATAAATTTACCAAACTTGGAATCTTCACTGATCATAACTGTTTCAATCTTCGGTTTTTCAATCTCGATCATTTATTTACCCTCCTTCAAACATCGAATATAGTGGCCGTTCCATATTGAAATCGATTTTACAGTCGACATATTGCATTTGCACAATTCATTTTTGACAATAATTGTGATTCTCAATCAATTGGAGTAAAAGCCATTATACACGACGGCGTTTTGGCGGGCGGCATCCGTTATGTGGAACCGGTGTTACGTCTCTAATTGCAGTAACTTCTAGACCTGCAGCTTGTAGTGAACGAATAGCAGCTTCACGACCAGCACCCGGACCTTTAACAGTAACTTCCAATGTTTTTAAACCATGTTCCATTGCAGCTTTAGCAGCAGTTTCTGCAGCCATTTGAGCAGCAAATGGTGTTGACTTACGGGATCCTCTAAAGCCTAATGCACCTGCACTTGACCAAGATATTGCGTTCCCTTGCATATCTGTAATTGTAACGATTGTATTGTTGAACGTCGAACGGATATGTGCAATACCGGATTCAATATTCTTTTTCACACGACGTTTACGAGTTTGTTGTTTACGAGCCATGTTAAGAAGATACCTCCTTTACCTATTATTTTTTCTTGTTTGCAACTGTCCGCTTTGGACCTTTACGAGTGCGTGCATTATTTTTCGTGTTTTGACCACGAACAGGTAAACCACGACGATGACGAATACCACGGAAACTACCAATTTCCATCAAACGCTTGATGTTAAGTGATGTTTCACGACGTAGGTCACCTTCAACTTTTAATCCGTCAATTTGCTCACGAATTTTGTCGAGTTCAGTTTCAGTTAAATCGCGTACACGAGCATCTTCAGATACTCCAGCTGCTGCCAATACTTTTTGAGCAGATGTTTTACCGATTCCAAAAATGTAAGTTAATGATATTACGACGCGCTTATCGCGCGGAACGTCTACACCAGCAATACGTGCCATATAGATTGTGCACCTCCTTCTGAATTAGCCTTGTCTTTGTTTATGTTTCGGATTTTCACAGATTACCATTACACGGCCGCGTCTGCGAATAATTTTACATTTTTCACAGATCGGTTTTACAGATGGTCTTACTTTCATCTAACCCAACCTCCTTCAATAGTCCGGAGTGCAAAAGTTTACTTAAATCGGTATGTGATACGACCACGTGTCAAGTCATAAGGTGAAAGTTCCATAGTCACTTTGTCGCCAGGTAAAATACGGATAAAGTGCATACGGATTTTGCCTGAAACATGTGCAAGTATCGTATGTCCATTTTCCAATTCTACTTTAAACATAGCATTCGGCAAAGTTTCTAATACAGTTCCTTCAACTTCAATTACATCATCTTTCGCCATCAATCCTGTCTCCCTTCTATATCCAATAAAGGTTCTCACCATTAAGCGGCAACAGTCGCCTTTAAAAGCTTCCTTCAACATATGTCCGGATTGCATGAGTGATGTTCGAAAGATGTCTGTCACATTTCGTTTCCCGCAAGTTAGTCCCCGACTTGTTGCTGTGGAAGATCGCATCAACATCGATACAAGTCATCCGCATTGCCATGGATGAGCTCCTATTAGCGTTAATATAGTTCTTTCAACGGAATCCATTATACCTGTTTTCACAAGAAAATGCATTTCGTACGATTTAGATCTTTATCTACGCTCGAAACTCAAACTAGTTCCTATACCGGGCACCATATGCTTTTGCAGCTCGTTGATGTTTCTTTCCGGCAGCAATAATCTATTGTACCCGGAAAGGTTTACTGTTTGTCATCTTTTAGGATAACATCGAGTTCATTGAAAACGTCATTTATATGCTGCTGTCCATCGATATTCGATAGTACACCTTTTGTATCGTAGAACGATAATAGTGGTGCAGTCTGATTCATATTTACTTCCAGACGATTGGTAACCGTTTCCGGATTATCATCCGCTCGCTGATATAGCTCTCCACCATCTTTATCACACACACCATCAACAGTTGGTGGTTTAAATTGAAGATGATATGAAGTGCCGCATACTTTACAGATGCGACGACCAGTTAGTCTTGCAATTAGTTCTTCCTTTTCAACTTGGATATTGAGCACATGCTCAATTTTTCGTTCCATTTGTAACAGGATGTTATCAAGCTCTTCTGCTTGAGGCACTGTTCTTGGAAATCCATCTAGAAGGAATCCTTTTTCACAATCTGGTTTGCTTAAACGCTCACGCACAATACCGATCGTTACTTCATCAGGGACTAGAGCCCCTTGATCCATAAACGATTTAGCTTTGACTCCAAGTTCCGTGCCTTCTTGAATAGCGGCACGGAACATATCGCCTGTAGAAATATGAGGGATTGCGTACTTTTCGACAATTTTGTCAGCCTGAGTACCTTTACCAGCACCAGGAAGACCCATTAATACGATATTCATACGTTTTGCCCTCTCCCTTCAAATTCGCTTCGCAGAAAGGGATTTCGGTGAAGCTTATTTCATAAAGCCTTTGTAATGACGCTTCACTAATTGGGATTCAAGTTGTTTCATCGTTTCCAGGGCAACCCCGACAACGATCAATAGACTAGTACCACCAATTTGTGCAGCTGCTGGTAGACCTGCATACTTTACGAATAAAGTAGGCATTATTGCGACGACTGCAAGGAATATTGAGCCGACGAATGTCAATCTGTACAAAGTACTCGTTAAGTAATCTTGAGTGTTCTGACCCGGACGAATGCCTGGTATATATGCACCCTGTTTCTTCAAATTGTCCGCCATATTCTCTGGATTCACTTGAATGAATGCATAGAAGTAAGTGAACGCAATGATAAGAATGAGATATAAAGACATACCTATCGGATTAGTGTAATCAAAGATTTTTATAATTGTGTTCGTCACACTGTTTGCTCCAAAGAAAGTAGCAATCGATTGTGGCGTCATGAAAAATGCAGATGCAAAGATTACTGGAATAACCCCTGCAGCATTAAGTTTCAATGGTAAGTGTGTTTGTTGACCAGCAGTAGTTTTACCACGGTCTGTAACACGCTTCGCATATTGGATCGGAATTTTTCTAAGTGCTTCTTGCACATAGATAACACCGACAGTAATCGCAATGATTACAAGAAGTAATAACAGCATAATTGCTATTCTAATGAAAAGCGCATCTCCTGCATCTTGAATCTGAGTTGCGTAAAGTTGGTTGACTGCATTTGGAATCGCTGCAACAATACCAGCAAAGATAATAATGGAAATACCATTTCCAACACCTTTAGCTGTAATTTGCTCACCGAGCCAAAGTAAAAATGCAGTACCTGCCGTCAATACGATCGCGATGACCACATATGTCGAAACACCTTCGCTCAATATTAGCTTTCCTTCATACATTCGGTTGAACCCGAATGACATAGCGATTGCTTGAATGAACGCGAGGATTATTGTGAAATATCTAGTGAATTGAGCAAGTTTACGTCTTCCGACTTCACCTTGTTTCGCCCACTCTGAAAACTTTGGTACAACATCCATCTGCAATAATTGCACAATGATGGAAGCTGTAATGTACGGCATGATACCCATTGCCAAAATAGAGAATTTCGACAATGCACCACCACCAAAAATGTTCATCAAACCAATAAGATTATTATCAGATTGTTGTAAAGCCGTCGCATCGACATTCGGAACGGGTATAAAAGTACCCAATCGAAATACAATTAACGCTAACAACGTGTAAAATATTTTTGATCGTATGTCCTTTACGCGCATAAAGTTGGAAATCGTCTGAAACATTAAACCACCTCGGTTTGTCCGCCCGCTTTCTCTATAGCTTCTTTAGCAGAAGTAGAGAATTTATGAGCTCTGACAGTGATCTTTTTCTCAAGAGTTCCGTTACCTAGAATCTTAATACCAGATTTCGCATTGCTCACGATGCCTGTCTCAATTAGTAGCTCAGGTGACACTTCAGTACCTTCATCAAAACGATTAAGCGTATCAAGGTTTACAATTGCATATTCCTTACGGTTAATGTTTGTGAAACCACGTTTCGGTAGACGTTGGAACAAAGGAATTTGACCACCTTCGAATCCAAGACGAACACCACCGCCTGAACGAGAGTTTTGACCGTCATGACCTCTACTTGATGTTTTACCCATACCTGAACTCATTCCGCGACCAACACGTTTGCGTTTTTTTCGTGAACCTTCAGCTGGTTTCATATCGTGTAATTTCATATCATTGGCACCTCCTTATTCAAAAAATCAAAATTATAATTCTTTTACTGTAACTAGGTGGTTAACTCGATTGATCATGCCGCGAATTGCAACATTATCCTGATGCTCAACCATCTGGTTCAATTTACGTAGGCCTAGCGCTTGTACTGTTTTACGTTGAGTTGGCTTAGAGCCAATCACAGATTTTGTAAGGGTGATTTCAAGTTTGTTCGCCATTGTGTTCCCCCCCTTAACCTAACAGTTCTTCTACGGATTTACCGCGCAATTTTGCAACTTGATCTGCGCGTTTTAAGTCCTTTAATCCTTCGATTGTAGCACGAACCATATTGATTGGAGTGCTTGAACCTAGAGATTTTGAAAGGATATCCGTGATGCCTGCAAGTTCAAGTACCGCACGGACAGGTCCTCCGGCGATTACTCCTGTACCTGGTGCAGCAGGTTTAATAAGAATTTTTCCAGCTCCAAAGTGACCAAGCACTTCGTGTGGAGTTGTTCCTTTGACCATTGGTACTACAACTAAGTTCTTTTTCGCATCTTCGATAGCTTTACGAATTGCATCTGGAACTTCTTGTGCTTTACCAGTACCAAAACCAACACGTCCATTTTTGTCTCCGACAACAACGAGAGCAGTAAAGCGGAAACGACGTCCACCTTTTACAACTTTAGCTACTCGGTTAATCGTAACTACGCGTTCTTCGAATTCACTTTTATTCTGATCATTTCGACGCATGAAATTTGTCCCTCCTTCTTAATTAAAATTGCAGTCCGTTTTCACGTGCTGCGTCCGCAAGAGCTTTCACACGGCCGTGGAATAGGTAACCGCCACGGTCGAATACAACCGCCTTGACGTCCTTTTCAACAGCTTTTTTCGCGATCATTTCTCCAACTTTAGCTGCTGCTGCAGCGTCTGCTGTAGATTCTGAACCGAAATCTTTATCCATAGTAGAAGCACTTACAATCGTTACAGAGTTTACATCATCAATCAATTGAGCATAGATATGCTTATTTGAACGGAAGACGTTTAGACGTGGACGAGCTGCAGTCCCGCTAATTTTTCGACGTACACGACCGTGGCGCTTCTTACGGACAGCGTTCTTATCTTGTTTCGTAATCATCGTGGTCACTCCTTCCAGATGCCTTAAGCGGCATTATTTACCTGTCTTACCTTCTTTACGACGTACTTGTTCGCCTTCATAACGAATACCTTTACCTTTATACGGCTCTGGTGGACGTACTTGACGAATGTTAGATGCTAATGCACCGACACGTTCTTTATTGATTCCACGAACAATAATTTTAGTGTTCGCTGGAACTTCAACTTCTACTCCATCTTCTGGAGTAAACTCTACCGGATGAGAGTACCCTACGTTCAACACAAGTTTTTTCCCTTGTAGTTGTGCACGGTAACCTACACCAATAAGTTCAAGTGTACGTTCGAAACCTTTAGATACGCCTGTTACCATATTATCGAGTAGTGAACGAGTTGTTCCATGAATAGAACGATGTTCTTTGGATTCAGAAGGACGTGTTAAAGTGATAACTTTGTCTTCCTGCTCGATTTTAATATCCGAGTTAAATGTGTTAGTAAGTTCGCCTTTCGGTCCTTTAACAGTAACGAAATTGTTTTCTGCAATAGTTACAGTAACATCTGCTGGAACCTCAATCGGCTTTTTGCCAATACGGGACATTCAGTTGCACCTCCATTCATTTGTTACAGATTACCAAACGTAAGCTACTACTTCTCCGCCTAGTTGTTTAGCGCGTGCTTCCTTATCAGTAAGAACACCGTTCGATGTGGAAACGAGGGCGATGCCTAGACCATTCAAAACTTTAGGAACTTCATTTGTCTTTGCATATACACGAAGACCAGGTTTTGAAATACGTTTAAGTCCAGTGATTACTCGCTCGTTATCTTGACCATATTTAAGGAAAATGCGGATGATACCTTGTTTGCTATCTTCTACGTATTCTACATCGCGTACGAAACCTTCACGTTTCAAGATTTCAGCAATTTCTTTTTTCATGTTTGAAGCAGGTACTTCAAGCTTCTCGTGACGAACCATGTTCGCGTTACGGATGCGTGTAAGCATATCTGCGATTGGATCACTCATTGTCATTCCATTTACCTCCTTCCCAAATTTAGGGGATTACCAGCTGGCTTTTTTAACGCCTGGTATTTGTCCTTTGTATGCTAATTCACGGAAACAAATACGGCAAAGCTTGAATTTACGATATACGGAATGCGGACGACCACAACGCTCACAGCGTGTGTATGCCTGCACTGGATGTTTAGGTGTACGTTGTTGTTTTGCGATCATTGATTTCTTAGCCACGTTTTCGCCTCCCTCTTTTTTACTTTTGGAACGGCATGCCGAACTGCGTTAATAACTCACGTGCTTCTTCATCCGAGTTTGCAGTCGTAACGATGACGATATCCATACCGCGTATTTTTGACACTTTATCGTAGTCAATTTCAGGGAAAATAAGTTGTTCTTTAACGCCAAGCGTATAGTTTCCACGACCATCGAATGCTTTTTTAGAAACACCACGGAAGTCACGTACACGAGGTAATGAAACCGAGATCAACTTATCTAGGAATTCATACATACGCTCACCGCGTAATGTAACTTTCGTTCCGATAGGCATGCCTTCACGGAGACGGAATCCTGCAATTGATTTTTTTGCTTTAGTGATAACTGGTTTTTGACCAGAAATGATCGCTAAATCTTCCACTGCAGCATCAAGAGCTTTTGTATTTTGTACTGCATCACCAACACCCATGTTAATGACGATTTTATCTACTTTAGGTACTTGCATTACTGAAGTATATTCAAACTTGCTCATAAGAGCTGGAGTAACTTCTTTAATGAATTTCTCTTTAAAACGGCTCATTTGTTGGACCTCCTTTCATCCGTTACTTATTTGTCCAGTAGTTCACCGGATTTTTTAGCAACACGAACTTTTTTGCCATCTTCAACCTTGTAACCTACGCGAGTTGGCTCGCCTGATTTCGGATCGATTAGCATGACGTTTGATACATGAACTGAAGCTTCTAAGCTAACAATTCCACCTTGCGGATTTTCCTGGTTTGGCTTCGTATGTTTTTTGACGATGTTTACACCTTCAACGAGCACACGATCCTTTTTAGGAAAAGCAGCTAGAATCACACCGGTTTTACCTTTATCTTTACCTGTGATGACCATAACTTTATCGCCTTTTTTTACATGCATTCTGTTGCACCTCCTTGATTGGCACTGTCCTATAATTAAAGTACTTCTGGAGCTAAAGAAATAATTTTCATGAAGTTGCTATCACGTAATTCACGTGCAACTGGTCCGAAAATACGTGTTCCACGCGGGCTTTTGTCGTCACGGATGATGACACAAGCATTTTCGTCAAATGTGATGTAAGAACCGTCTTTACGACGTACTCCACTTTTAGTGCGGACGATGACAGCCTTTACGACTTCACCTTTCTTAACAACGCCACCTGGTGTTGCTTTTTTCACTGTTACTACGACTACGTCACCGATATTCGCAACCTTGCGGCCCGAACCACCTAATACTTTGATTGTTAGAACTTCACGAGCACCAGAGTTATCGGCCACTTTCATACGACTTTCCTGTTGGATCATTGAGGTTACCTCCTTCCGGATTCATATCTCCGAACGTTATTAGATGATGACCGCTCTCTCGACAACTTCAAGTAGGCGGAAACGCTTTGTTGCTGATAATGGACGAGTTTCCATAATACGAACAACATCACCGATTTTCGCTTCATTTAGTTCATCATGGGCCTTAAACTTCTTAGAGTACTTTACACGCTTACCGTATAAAGAATGTTTTTTATGTGTTTCGATCATTACAGTAACTGTTTTATCCATTTTGTCGGATACTACACGGCCTGTATATACTTTGCGTTGGTTACGCTCAGTCATGACTGCAACCTCCTTCATCAGTTATTTGCACTGATTTCTCTTTGACGTATAACTGTTTTCATGCGCGCAATCGATTTACGAACTTCTCGGATGCGTGCAGTGTTTTCTAATTGACCAGTCGCTAGTTGGAAGCGTAGGTTGAAAAGCTCTTCTTTCAGTGATTTCACTTTTTGCTCAATCTCTGCAGTTGTTAAGTCACGGATTTCATTAGCTTTCATTAGATTCACCACCAATTTCTTCGCGTTTTACAAACTTACTTTTAAGTGGAAGTTTGTGTGATGCAAGGCGGAGAGCTTCACGAGCAACTTCTTCCGATACACCTGCAATTTCAAACATTACTCGACCAGGCTTAACTACAGCTACCCAGCCTTCTACTGCTCCTTTACCGGAACCCATCCGGACTTCAAGAGGCTTTTTCGTATATGGTTTGTGCGGGAAGATGTTGATCCATACTTTACCGCCACGTTTCATATAACGTGTCATTGAAATACGTGCAGATTCGATTTGGCGGTTTGTAATCCAAGAAGATTCTAAAGCTTGAAGACCAAATTCACCGAATTGAACAGTTGCTCCGCCTTTTGTAGTCCCGCGCATTTTACCACGGAATACACGACGATATTTAACGCGTTTAGGCATTAACATATTAGTTGCCTCCTTCCTCAGAGTTCTTCTTCTTTACTGGAAGGACTTCTCCACGGTAAATCCATACTTTAACGCCAAGCTTACCGTATGTTGTGTCTGCTTCTGCGTGTGCATAATCAATGTCTGCACGTAAAGTATGAAGAGGGACAGTACCTTCACTGTAATGTTCCGCACGAGCGATGTCGGCACCGCCAAGACGTCCGGATACTTGAGTTTTAATTCCTTTTGCACCAGAGCGGATTGTACGTTGAATAGCTTGCTTCTGAGCACGACGGAATGATACACGGCTTTCTAGTTGACGCGCAATTGATTCTGCAACCAGTTTCGCATCTAGATCAGCGCGTTTGATTTCAATGATGTTGATGTGTACACGCTTGCCAGTAATATCGTTAAGCTGTTTACGAAGTGTTTCAACCTCGGCTCCACCTTTACCGATAACCATTCCAGGCTTCGCAGTGTGAATTGTTACGTTAACACGTTTTGCAGCGCGCTCAATTTCTACTTTAGAAACAGATGCTTCTACAAGACGTTTTTCGATGAAGTCACGGATTTTCAAATCTTCGTGCAAGAGAGTCGCATAGTCTTTTTCTGCGTACCACTTAGACTCCCAGTCACGGATGATACCGACCCGTAAACCGTTAGGATGTACTTTTTGACCCACGAATTATCCCTCCTTCTTTTCTGATACCACTACAGTGATGTGGCTCGTACGTTTGTTAATAGCACTTGCACGACCTTGTGCACGTGGACGGAAACGTTTCATTGTAGGACCTTCATCTACGAATACTTCGCTTATGAAAAGGTTTTCTACGTCCATCTCATGATTATGTTCAGCATTAGCAACCGCTGATTTCAATACTTTTTCCACAACCGGTGATGCCGCTTTTGGCGTCAGGCGTAGAATTGCTATAGCCTCACCGATTTTTTTGCCTCGGATAAGATCAACGACCAAACGGACTTTACGAGGTGCAATGCGGATTGTGCGGGCAGAAGCTTTTACTTGTTGCATCAGAATTACCTCCTCTCAATTACCGTCTTGTTTTCTTATCGTCGGCGCCATGTCCTTTATAAGTACGCGTAGGAGCGAACTCACCAAGTTTATGACCAACCATATCTTCAGTCACGTAGACAGGAACGTGTTTGCGTCCGTCATATACAGCAATCGTTATTCCGATGAAAGTCGGGAAGATTGTAGAACGGCGTGACCATGTTTTGATAACCTGTTTTTTCTCGGATCCTTTTTGCGCTTCGACCTTTTTCATAAGGTGATCATCTACAAAAGGTCCTTTTTTCAAGCTGCGGCCCATGTCGGAACCTCCCTCCGTGTTTGTACTACGGCCCAATTATTGAACCGCAGTGCTCTCACATTATTTTTTACGACGACGAACGATAAGTTTGTCGGACTTGTTGTTTTTCTTACGCGTTTTGAATCCAAGAGTCGGTTTACCCCAAGGTGTAACTGGGCTCTTACGACCGATTGGTGTACGTCCTTCACCACCACCATGTGGGTGATCGTTAGGGTTCATAACAGATCCACGAACAGTTGGACGTTTGCCCATCCAGCGTGAACGACCTGCTTTACCAATGTTGATAAGTTCGTGTTGTTCGTTACCAACTTGACCGATAGTCGCGCGGCAAGTAGCAAGAATCATGCGAACTTCACCAGACTGAAGACGTACAATAACGTACTTTCCTTCACGTCCAAGAAGCTGAGCAGAAGTTCCTGCAGAACGAACGAGTTGGCCACCCTTACCTGGTTTCAATTCAATGTTATGAATTGTAGAACCCATAGGGATGTTTTCTAGCGGCAGTGAGTTACCTACTTTGATATCTGCATCCGGACCTGACGCAATTGTCATTCCAACTTGCAAACCTTTAGGTGCGAGAATATAACGCTTTTCTCCATCTGCATAGTTAATAAGTGCAATATTAGCCGAACGGTTCGGATCGTATTCGATCGTAGCAACGCGTCCAGGTATGCCATCTTTCCGACGTTGGAAATCGATGACGCGGTATTGGCGTTTGTGGCCTCCACCATGGTGACGAACAGTTATCCTACCAGTGTTGTTACGGCCGCCTTTTCGCTTTAGCGGTGTAAGCAATGATTTTTCCGGTTTTGAAGCAGTAATTTCTGCGAAATCCGAAGTAGTCATGTTACGACGTCCGTTGGAGGTAGGTTTGTATTTCTTAATCGCCATTTGTGTTCCCTCCTTTGGTTAATTGTCTATCTGTTTTTTCACGATTAGATTTCGAAAAGTTCGATGTCTTTAGAGTCAGCAGTTAATGTAACAATCGCTTTACGGCGTTTGTTTGTATAACCTGCATGTTTACCCATACGCTTGAACTTACCTTTGTAGTTCTGTACGTTGACTTTCTCAACTTTAACTCCGAAAACTTCTTCAATAGCTTGTTTGATATGCGTTTTGTTTGCGCGCGTATCAACTTCAAACGTGTACTTTTTGAATTCCATTTGTTCAGAAGAACGCTCGGTAATGACCGGACGTTTTAAAATATCACGTGCTTCCATTAACCAAGCACCTCCTCTACTTTTTCAACTGCGGCTTTTGTCATAACCAATTTGTCGTGACCGACTAGGTCTAGAACATTAATACCATTTGCTGTTACAACGCTAATACCCGGGATGTTACGCGCAGACAAAGCTACTGTCTCATCTAGGTCAGCTGTTACAATCAAAGCTTTCTTGTCAATCGAAAGATCTGCAAGTACTTTAATAAAATCTTTTGTTTTTGGAGCATCAAACGCTAACCCTTCTAGTACGACTAAACTTTCTTCACGCACTTTTGTAGATAGTGCTGAAAGAAGTGCAAGTCTACGAACCTTTTTAGGTAGCTTATAGCTATAACTTCTTGGAGTTGGACCGAAGACAACGCCACCTCCACGCCATTGTGGTGAACGAATCGACCCTTGACGAGCACGACCTGTTCCTTTTTGGCGCCATGGTTTACGTCCACCGCCAGCAACTTCAGAACGATTTTTAACTTTATGGTTACCTTGACGCAAAGACGCGCGTTGTTGGACCAATGCTTCAAATAGGACTGCTTCATTTGGCTCGATTCCAAAAATCGCATCGTTTAACTCGATGTCACCAACAGAAGATCCAGTTTGGCTTACTACTGTTACTTTGGTCATTTCTATTTCCTCCTTTCTTTAAAGATTAGTTCGCTTTGATTGCGCTTCTCACTTTAATAAGTGATTTACGTGATCCTGGAACGTTACCTTTTACGAGCAACAAGTTGCGCTCAGTGTCAACTCGTACAATTTCAAGATTTTGTATTGTAACTGTTTTGCCACCCATACGTCCAGGAAGTTTCTTCCCTTTAAATACACGTTGTCCATCAACAGATCCGAGTGAACCTGGTCTGCGGTGGAAACGTGATCCGTGACTCATAGGTCCGCGAGAATATCCGTGGCGCTTAATAACACCTTGGAATCCTTTACCTTTTGTAGTTCCTGTAATGTCGACAATGTCGCCTTCTGCGAATGTATCAACTTTGACTTCCTGACCAACTTCGTACCCATTAACATCTAATTCGCGGAATTCGCGAATGAAGCGCTTAGGTGCCGTTTCAGCTTTCGCAACATGTCCTTTTTCAGGTTTGTTAGAGAGCTTTTCACGTTTGTCTTCAAATCCAAGTTGGATTGCTGCGTAGCCGTCTGTTTCAATCGTCTTCTTTTGAAGTACAACGTTTGGAGCAGCTGCAATTACCGTTACTGGGATAAGATCTCCGTTTTCAGCAAATACTTGAGTCATACCGACTTTTCTTCCTAAGATTCCTTTGGTCATTTGTCACACCTCCTGATTTAATATGTGTTTTGTTTTTCTATCAATTAAAGTTTGATTTCAATGTCTACGCCAGATGGTAGATCTAGCTTCATCAACGCATCGACAGTTTGTGGTGTCGGGTTAACGATATCGATAAGACGTTTGTGTGTACGCATTTCAAACTGTTCACGTGAGTCCTTGTACTTATGCACCGCACGTAGAATCGTGTAGACAGATCTTTCAGTCGGTAGTGGAATCGGACCCGATACACTAGCACCTGAACGTTTTGCTGTTTCTACGATTTTCTCAGCTGACTGATCAAGAACTCGGTGATCATACGCCTTCAAACGAATACGAATCTTTTGTTTTGCCATTATTTTCCCTCCTTTTCGCCTATTTTCTAGACATTCTCCACGGAAATTTCCCACACACTCGCCATGGCAAAGCGGCCTGGTGTGTCGGCAACCTCCCGCTTCATAGCAGTCAAAGACCAACATTCAACATTATACATTAAAAAAATGAGTTTCGCAAGTCATTTCACGAAATCCATTTCTTAACTATATAATTATAATTCGAATTGAACTTAATTGCAAACTAATTTATATTTATTGGTTTGTTATACTTTATAAAATCATTACTGCAATCCAGCCAAATAAAATTAAAGGGATATTAAAATGTAAAAAAGTCGGCACACAAGTATCCCATATGTGATTGTGTTGCCCATCTACATTTAGACCGGCGGTTGGTCCAAGTGTTGAATCAGATGCTGGTGATCCAGCATCACCAAGAGCCGCCGCAGTCCCAATTAACGCAATTGTTGCCATTGAACCTAAGCCGAATTCTAGAGCCATCGGTACAAAAATCGCCGCTATAATAGGTATCGTCGCAAAAGATGACCCTATTCCCATTGTGATCACCAAACCAACTACCAACATTATTAATACTGCGATGCCTTTATTTTCTCCGACTAGCTCACTTGCATCGTTAATTAGAAACGTAATATGCCCTGTATCTTTTAACACTGCAGCAAAACCATTTGCTGCAATCATTACAAAACCTACAAATGCCATCATTCTCATTCCGTCATTAATAACGCCATCCGCTTCTTTCCATTTTAATGTCCCGGTAATATACAAAACACTTATGCCGGCAACAGCGCCCGCAATCATGGACTGAGTAGGGATTTGCACAACCAATGTTGCAATTAACGCCAATACCGTGAATAGAATATCTCTAAGTTTAACGTTTTCTTTTGTGATCTCAACAATTATTTCTTCACTGGTATACTCTCTTGGCTTTCGATACGATAGAAACACCGCTACAAGAAGGCCTACAACCAAGCCGGCTACTGGCACGAGCATTGCTTTAGGTATATCATCCATCGTTATCGCCAAACCCGAAATAGCCATTTGCTTCACTAACGTTTCATGAAATATAAATCCATAGCCATATGGCAAAAGTATATAAGGAACTGTCAAACCGAATGTTAATACCGAAGCTATTAACCTTCTGTCAACTTTTAATAGATTTAAAATATGTATAATGGGCGGTACTACTAAAGGAATAAATGCAATATGAATTGGAATCAAGTTTTGTGACATTATTGCCAACGATAAAAGCACCATCACTATTAACACTTTTCCCAGTGCTGTTCGTTGACTTTCACCTTCCCTATTCATTAAACGCAACATAAATGCAACTAACAATTGCGGGAGTCCTGTTTTTGAAATCGCAACCGCAAACCCTCCAAGCAAAGCATAACTAAGGGCAATTATCGCACCATCCCCTAAACCGTCCGTAAATGAATTAATTGTTTCTTCAATAGAAAGGCCTCCTATTAAACCACCTGTAATCGCCCCAACCACTAAAGCCAACACAACATTTACTCGAAACAAACTAAGTATAAGCATTATTAAAACCGCTATTACAACCGCATTCATGAATATTCCTCCTAACAACTTACTTTAATGTAGTAAAGCATTAAAGTGTAATAACTAATTTAACAAAAATCATATTAGCTGTCAACAATACTATGTGGTTTTCTTAGCAGATTTCAAACTTCAAAAACGTTTTTCTTAACACTCTTTCCATTTACGTCTTTCTAAATAATTTATAATAAAACAAAAAACCCGTCACAAGGACGGGTTTTGAAGAAATTAAAATTATTTAGTAATTGTTGCTACAACGCCAGCGCCTACAGTACGTCCACCCTCACGGATAGAGAACTTTGTACCTTCTTCAAGAGCGATTGGAGCAATCAATTCTACTGTCATTTCGATGTTATCGCCAGGCATAACCATTTCTACGCCTTCTGGAAGCTCGATAACGCCAGTTACGTCAGTTGTACGGAAGTAGAACTGTGGACGGTAGTTTGAGAAGAATGGAGTATGACGTCCACCTTCTTCTTTTGAAAGAACATAAACTTCTGAAGTGAACTTAGTGTGTGGAACGATTGTTCCTGGCTTCGCAAGTACTTGACCACGTTGGATATCTTCACGAGCTACACCACGAAGTAGTGCACCGATGTTGTCTCCAGCTTCAGCATAGTCAAGTAATTTACGGAACATTTCTACACCAGTTACAGTAGTAGACTTCGGCTCTTCAACGATACCGATGATGTCAATAACATCTCCTACTTTAACTACTCCACGCTCAACACGACCAGTTGCAACTGTACCACGACCAGTGATTGAGAATACGTCCTCAACTGGCATCATGAATGGCTTTTCAGTATCACGTGGTGGTGTTGGAATGTATGAATCAACAGCATCCATAAGTTCGATAATTTTTTCTTCCCAAGCTTCTTCACCTTCAAGAGCTTTAAGAGCAGAACCTTTGATAACAGGAATGTCATCGCCAGTGAATTCATACTCAGATAGAAGATCACGAATTTCCATTTCTACTAATTCAAGAAGTTCTTCGTCATCTACCATGTCACATTTGTTCATGAAGACAACTAGGTATGGAACACCAACTTGACGAGAAAGTAGGATGTGCTCACGTGTTTGTGGCATTGGACCATCAGCTGCAGATACAACTAAGATTCCGCCGTCCATTTGAGCAGCACCAGTGATCATGTTTTTAACATAGTCAGCGTGACCCGGGCAGTCTACGTGTGCGTAGTGACGAGTTGCAGTTTCATATTCAACGTGTGATGTATTGATTGTGATACCACGCTCTTTTTCTTCAGGTGCATTATCAACGTCTGCGTATGATTGAGCAGTACCACCTGATTTTTTTGCAAGTACTGTTGCGATTGCAGCAGTTAGTGTAGTTTTACCATGGTCAACGTGACCGATTGTTCCAACGTTAGCGTGCTGTTTGGATCTGTCGAATTTTTCTTTACCCATTTTAGAAATCCTCCTTAAAATATGAAAGTTTATAGTTTTTGATATGGACGTTGGAGTGTTTACACTCCGACTATCCATATCTTACAATTAATTTATACGGTAAACAAGTTGAAAATACAATTATTCACCTTTGTTTTTCTTAATGATGTCTTCAGCAATAGATTTCGGAACTTCTTCATAATGATCAAATGTCATCGAGAAGACTCCACGTCCTTGCGTATTAGAACGAAGTGATGTTGCATAACCGAACATTTCAGCAAGAGGAACCATTGAACGCACAACCTGTGCATTACCGCGAGCATCCATACCTTCCACGCGTCCGCGGCGAGATGTAATGTCTCCCATAATGTCTCCCATGTACTCTTCCGGAATGACTACTTCAACTTTCATCATTGGCTCAAGAAGAACCGGGTTAACCTTAGATACAGCATTTTTTAGAGCCATTGAAGCGGCAATTTTAAATGCCATCTCATTCGAGTCAACATCATGATATGAACCGTCGAAAAGACGAGCTTTAATATCAATCAGTGGATAACCAGCAATTACACCATTATCTAGTGAATCGCGGATACCCGCTTCAACTGCAGGGATATATTCACGAGGAACAGAACCACCTACAACATTGTTTACGAACTCGAAACCTTTTCCTTCTTCGTTTGGAGAGAATTCGATCCAAACGTGACCAAATTGTCCACGTCCACCGGATTGACGCACAAATTTACCTTCAACTTCCGCAGATTGGCGGAATGTTTCACGGTAAGATACTTGTGGCGCACCAACGTTAGCTTCTACTCGGAATTCACGCTTCATACGGTCAACAAGTACGTCTAGGTGAAGTTCACCCATACCCGCAATGATAACCTGTCCAGTTTCCTGGTCTGTATGTGCACGGAAAGTAGGATCCTCCTCTTGTAGCTTAGCAAGTGCCATACCCATTTTGTCTTGGTCGGCTTTTGACTTAGGCTCAACAGAAAGTGAAATAACTGGTTCTGGGAAGTCCATTGACTCAAGGATTACAGGTGCTTTTTCGTCACATAACGTGTCGCCAGTACCTGTGTCTTTAAGACCAACTGCCGCTGCAATTTCTCCAGCATGAACTTCTGAGATTTCTTCACGAGAGTTAGCATGCATTTGTAGAATACGTCCTACGCGCTCACGCTTTCCTTTAGAAGAGTTGTGTACGTATGATCCTGATTGAAGAACACCTGAATATACACGGAAGAACGTTAGCTTACCAACATATGGATCCGTCATAACTTTAAAAGCAAGTGCTGAAAACGGCTCTTCATCGCTTGAATGACGCTCAACATCTTCTTCAGTGTCAGGGTTAACACCCGTCATTGCCGGGATATCAATTGGTGATGGTAGGTAGTCGATAACTGCGTCAAGAACGAGTTGGACACCTTTGTTTTTGAATGCAGTACCACATACAACTGGATAGAACTCTACAGCTAGTGTTGCTTTACGCATAGCTGTTTTGATTTCCTCAGTTGTAATTTCTTCTTCATCTAAGAACTTGTTCATTAGATCTTCATCAAATTCAGCAATTGCTTCAATCATTTTTTCACGATATTCTGCAGCTTGCTCTTTGTATTCTTCAGGAATCTCTCTAACTTCAGCGTTCATGCCTGTTTCATCCGGATAGAATGTCGCTTGCATTTCAATTAAGTCGATGATTCCAACGAATGCATCTTCAGCTCCCATTGGGAGTTGAATTGGATGTGCATTCGCACCAAGACGTTCGCGCAAAGTACCAACTGAATATAGGAAGTCAGCACCTGTTTTGTCCATCTTGTTAACGAATACTAAACGAGGAACACCATAGTTTGTCGCTTGACGCCAAACTGTTTCGGTTTGTGGTTCAACACCCGATTGAGCGTCTAGTACAGTTACCGCACCATCAAGTACACGAAGTGAACGTTCAACTTCAACAGTGAAGTCTACGTGTCCTGGTGTATCGATGATGTTAACACGGTGGTCTTTCCATTCAGCAGTAGTTGCAGCAGAAGTAATCGTGATTCCGCGCTCTTGCTCTTGCTCCATCCAGTCCATTTGTGATGCACCTTCGTGCGTTTCACCAATTTTATGGATTTTACCTGTGTAATAAAGAATACGCTCTGTAGTTGTTGTTTTACCAGCATCAATATGAGCCATGATTCCAATATTACGTGTATTCTCTAAGGAGAATTTTCTAGCCATTTGGTGTATCTCCTTCCGTTTCGGATTAGAGTCTCAACAAGCTTTCGGATTTTACCAACGGTAATGAGCGAATGCTTTGTTAGCTTCAGCCATTTTGTGCATTTCTTCACGACGTTTTACAGATGCACCTGTATTGTTAGAAGCGTCAAGAATTTCATTAGCAAGACGTTCTTCCATTGTCTTTTCTCCGCGTGTGCGTGAGTAGTTTACAAGGTAACGAAGTCCAAGTGTCGTACGACGCTCAGGACGTACTTCGACAGGAACTTGATAGTTAGCTCCACCTACACGGCGTGCGCGTACTTCAAGTACAGGCATTACATTGTTTAGTGCCGCTTCAAATACTTCTACTGGATCTTTTCCAGAACGTTCCTTAACAAGTTCGAACGCACCATAGAGGATTTTTTGAGAAGTACCTTTTTTACCATCAAGCATCATTTTATTAATTAGACGTGAAACGAGTTTCGAATTATAAATCGGATCCGGAAGTACGTCACGTTTTGCAACAGGACCTTTACGAGGCATGTTGTTTTCCTCCTTTCGATATAATCATATTAGTTTTTTTATTTCTTTTCTTTAGGTTTCTTAGCTCCGTACATAGAACGACTTTGCATACGGCCAGTAACTCCAGCAGTATCAAGCGCTCCACGAACAACGTGATAACGCACACCAGGTAAATCCTTTACGCGTCCTCCACGAATAAGTACAACACTGTGTTCTTGTAGGTTATGACCTTCACCTGGAATGTACGCATTGACTTCCATAGAGTTAGTTAAACGAACACGAGCATATTTACGTAGTGCCGAGTTAGGCTTTTTCGGTGTCATTGTTCCAACACGTGTACAAACACCCCGTTTTTGTGGTGAGTTCACATCTGTCATTGACTTTTTGAAGCTGTTATAGCTTTTTCCGAGTGCTGGTGATTTAGATCCTGTCACGTTTGGTTTACGTGGCTTGCGGACTAATTGGTTAATTGTAGGCATCGGTTTGTCCTCCCTTCATTCTTGTTTTGTAAGACCACACATCCAGGTGGTTCATTTTTGGGGTAAAAACAAAGTCTTTGTGTCATTTAACACAAAAACTACTACTCAGTAATCGCAACTACGGCTGCACTGACTTGAATTCCACATGCATTTCCGAGTTTTTCTCTAGAATCGACATGCGTCACTTGGATGTTATGAAGTTTCGCCTCTTCCATTACTGGATTTAGCAATCGTTCATCAGCATCTTGCGCGACAATGACTTCCATCACTTTGCCTGCACGAATCGCTTTCACTGTCTGCTTTATACCGATGATCGTCTTCTGTGCCCGCTCAACTTTTTCATAAGACATTCGCATATCCTCCAAAGTACAGACATTCAACTATCAACCTTTTGTATATTATCATTTCTTGAACAGACTGTCAACAAAAAAAGGAAAACAGGGGAGCTTTTAAAGCCCCCTGTTTTACTGCTTTATATTATTCAGCAGTTACTTTTTCTTCTTCTTTATCTAGTACAATGTGACGGTAACGTTGCATTCCAGTTCCTGCAGGGACAAGCTTACCGATAATGACATTCTCTTTAAGACCGAGCAATTCATCCATTTTCCCTTTAATTGCTGCGTCAGTTAAGACGCGAGTTGTTTCTTGGAATGAAGCCGCCGATAGGAATGATTCTGTTTCGAGCGATGCTTTTGTAATTCCAAGAATAACAGGACGACAAGTTGCTGGGATTTTACCAACTTTGAATACTTTTGCGTTGGCATCCGAGAACTGATGGATATCAAGCAACGATCCTGGAAGTAGGTCTGTATCCCCCGCTTCAATGACACGTACTTTACGAAGCATTTGGCGAACCATTACTTCCACGTGTTTATCACCGATTTCAACACCTTGCATACGGTATACTTTTTGAACTTCTTTCAAGAGGTATTCCTGAACTGTTGCAACGTCTTTTACAACGATTAATTCTTTCGGGTCAATAGAACCTTCTGTAATGACTTCTCCACGATCAATCTTATCACCAATTTCCACCTTTAAGCGGGCATTGTATGGCGCAAGATATTTTCTCGTTTCAACTTCACCTTGAATGGTAATCTCTTTCTGACCTTCACGAATTTCATCAATATCAACAATCTCACCTTTAATTTCCGAAATAACGGCTTGCCCTTTAGGGTTACGCGCTTCGAAAATCTCTTGGATACGTGGGAGACCTTGAGTAATATCATCTCCAGCAACTCCACCTGTATGGAATGTACGCATCGTAAGCTGTGTACCCGGTTCACCGATAGACTGTGCAGCGATGATACCGACAGCTTCGCCGACTTCAACTTGTTCACCAGTCGCAAGGTTAATACCGTAACACTTCTTACATACACCGTGCTTCGTATTACAAGTGAATGCAGATCTAATAGTAATTCTCTCAATTCCAGCATCCATAATTTTACGTGAAATATCGATTGTTATTAAACCATCCTTTTTAAGGATAACTTCTCCTGTTTCAGGATGATAAATTGTTTTCTTCGTATGACGACCTTCAATACGCTCGTCTAACGTTTCGATAATCTCATTACCTTCTGTAAGTGCACCAATCTCGAGTCCGCGATCAGTACCGCAATCATCCTCACGAACAATTACATCTTGTGCTACATCAACTAGACGTCTAGTTAAATAACCTGAGTCAGCAGTTTTAAGTGCTGTATCGGCAAGACCTTTACGAGCACCGTGAGTCGAAATGAAGTACTCGAGAACTGTTAGTCCTTCACGGAATGATGACTTAATCGGTAATTCAATAATGCGTCCAGCCGGGTTAGCCATTAGTCCACGCATACCTGCAAGTTGAGTGAAGTTAGATGCATTACCACGAGCACCTGAGTCACTCATCATATAGATAGGATTTGCACGGTCTAAGGAATCCATTAGTTTATCCTGGATAACATCTTTCGCATTACTCCAATAAGATATAACTCGATCATAGCGTTCTTCTTCCGTTATAAGACCACGTCGGAACTGTTGAAGTACCTTATCAACCTTATCTTGAGCTTCTTGGAGTATCTCATCTTTATTCGGTAAGACAACGATATCAGAAATACCAATTGTAATTCCTGCACGAGTTGAGTATTTAAACCCAAGATTTTTCATGCGGTCTAGCATACGTGAAGTTTCTGTAATATGGAAACGTTTGAAAATCTCAGCAATGATGTTCCCAAGAATTTTCTTTTTGAACGGTTCAACAATTTCCATTTTCTCAATATACTCTTTCACGTTTACCGTACCTGCAATGAAATACTTATCTGGTGTTTCAATTTGTAAATTGAAATCAGTTGGCTCATTAAAGTAAGGGAACGATTCAGGTAAAATTTCATTGAAAATCACTTTACCAACAGTCGTCAATAATAATTTACTATTTTGTTCTTTTGTAAACGTCGGATTATTTAACGAGCCTGCCTGAATCGCTATTCTTGAATGTAGATGCACATGACCATTATGGTATGCGATCAACGCTTCATCTGCATCACGGAAAATTGAACCTTCACCTGTTGCACCAACGCGTTCAAGCGTTAGGTAATAGTTTCCTAATACCATATCTTGAGAAGGTGTTACAACTGGCTTCCCGTCTTTCGGATTCAATATGTTTTGAGCAGCTAACATTAGTAAGCGTGCTTCAGCTTGTGCTTCTGCCGATAATGGAACGTGAACAGCCATTTGGTCACCATCGAAGTCAGCATTATATGCTGTACAAACGAGTGGATGTAAACGAATTGCACGTCCTTCAACAAGAATTGGTTCAAACGCTTGAATACCTAATCGGTGAAGAGTTGGGGCACGGTTCAGTAGAACTGGATGCTCCTTAATTACATCTTCCAAAACGTCCCAAACTTCAGAGTGAAGTCTCTCAATTTTACGTTTAGCACTCTTAATATTATGAGCAAGTCCACGTTCTACGAGTTCCTTCATAACGAATGGTTTAAAGAGTTCGATTGCCATTTCCTTCGGCAAACCACATTGATACATTTTCAAGTTTGGTCCTACTACAATTACGGATCGACCTGAATAGTCAACACGTTTACCAAGAAGATTCTGACGGAAACGACCTTGTTTCCCTTTCAACATATGAGATAAAGATTTCAACGGACGGTTACCGGGTCCAGTTACAGGACGACCACGGCGACCGTTATCAACAAGAGCATCTACTGCTTCTTGCAACATACGTTTCTCGTTCTGAACAATAATACCAGGCGCTCCCAAATCAAGAAGACGCTTTAGTCTGTTGTTCCGGTTAATAACCCTACGGTATAGATCATTTAAATCAGAAGTCGCAAAGCGTCCTCCATCTAATTGCACCATCGGACGTAATTCTGGAGGAATAACTGGCAGTACTTCTAATACCATCCACTCTGGCTTATTACCAGAATTACGGAATGATTCTACAACTTCAAGACGTCTAATCGCACGTGTACGACGCTGTCCTTGAACTGTTTTCAATTCTTCTTTTAAAGATTCTGTTTCCTTGTCAAGATCAATAGCCGTCAAAAGGCGTTCAATTGCCTCAGCACCCATAAGCGCTTGGAACTTAGAACCGTATTTCTCACGATAAAGACGGTATTCCCTTTCAGAAAGCAATTGCTTTCTTTCAAGCGGGGTATCCGCCGGATCTACAACTACATAAGAAGCAAAATAAATAATTTCTTCCAGCGCACGCGGTGTCATATCTAAGATAAGACCCATACGACTTGGAATTCCTTTAAAGTACCAAATGTGTGTAACTGGAGCCGCAAGTTCAATATGCCCCATACGTTCACGACGAACTTTTTGGCGCGTTACTTCAACACCACAACGGTCACAAACGACACCTTTGTAACGTACACGCTTGTATTTCCCACAATGACATTCCCAGTCTTTTGTAGGTCCAAAAATACGTTCACAAAACAGACCGTCTTTTTCCGGTTTTAGTGTTCTGTAGTTAATAGTCTCAGGCTTTTTAACTTCCCCATAGGACCAAGAACGAATCTTATCCGGTGAAGCAAGGCCTATTTTCATATACTCAAAATTGTTTACATCTATCAAGGGGCGTACCTCCCTTTAATCTTATCGCTGCAATTGGCTTTTCCGAGCAGTTTTGCACTATACCCATAAATTGAAGGAGAAACGTGCAGTTCCTCCTTCAACTGACAAATCAAACAGTCTGATCTTCTTTTATAAGATTCAATGCATCTGTTGGTTGCATATCATCGTCATCATCTAAATCACGAAGTTCAATTTCTTCTAGGTCAAGTGATAACATCTTAACGTCCAATCCAAGACTTTGAAGTTCTTTTATCAATACTTTAAATGACTCTGGAACTCCTGGTTGGGGAACACTTTCGCCTTTAACGATTGCTTCATACGTTTTAACACGTCCTACAACGTCATCAGACTTCACGGTAAGGATTTCTTGAAGTGTGTAAGCTGCACCATATGCCTCAAGTGCCCATACTTCCATTTCTCCGAAACGTTGTCCACCAAATTGTGCTTTACCACCAAGTGGTTGTTGCGTAACTAGTGAGTAAGGCCCTGTTGAACGGGCGTGCAACTTATCGTCAACCATGTGCGCAAGTTTAATCAAGTACATGACACCTACAGAAACACGATTGTCGAAAGCTTCACCAGAACGACCATCATATAAAACAGTTTTTCCATCGCGGTCCATTCCTGCTTCTTCCATCGTCTCCCAAACATCTTGCTCGTTAGCACCATCAAATACTGGAGAAGCCATATGAACACCTAGACTTCGTGCAGCCATTCCTAAGTGCATCTCAAGTACCTGTCCGATATTCATACGTGAAGGAACACCCAGTGGGTTTAGCATGACATCAATCGGTGTTCCGTCTGGAAGGTATGGCATATCAGACTCAGGTAAAATACGGGATATAACCCCTTTATTACCATGGCGTCCCGCCATTTTATCTCCAACGGAAATTTTACGTTTTTGAACGATATAAGCTCGTACCAGTTGGTTTACACCCGGTGGTAACTCATCGCCATCTTCGCGATTAAAGACTTTCACATCTAGAACAATTCCACCTGCACCATGTGGTACACGTAAAGAAGTATCTCGAACTTCACGCGCTTTTTCTCCAAAGATAGCATGCAGTAGACGTTCTTCCGCAGTTAGTTCAGTTACACCTTTTGGCGTAACTTTCCCAACAAGAATATCGCCATCATGCACTTCGGCACCAATACGGATGATTCCGCGGTCATCAAGATTGCGTAGCGCATCTTCACCAACGTTAGGAATATCACGCGTTATTTCTTCTGGTCCAAGTTTGGTGTCTCTTGCTTCTGATTCGTATTCCTCGATATGAACCGATGTAAATACATCATCTTTCACAAGACGTTCACTCATAATAATGGCATCTTCATAGTTATAACCATCCCATGTCATGAATGCTGTTAAAACGTTACGTCCAAGAGCTAGCTCTCCTTGCTCCATTGAAGGTCCATCCGCCAAGATATCACGTGGCTTAACGCGATCTCCAACACTAACAATTGGTCGTTGGTTGTAGCAAGTTCCTTGGTTCGAACGAATGAAGTTTGAAAGTTTGTAAATAGTTTGATCCCCATTTACTTCTTTTCCATCCACTGTTTCAACTCGACGAACACGTATTTCTTTCGCTTCAACGTGTTCAACAATACCATCAAACTTAGCAGTTACTGCCGCGCCTGAATCTCGTGCTGACACATGCTCCATACCTGTACCAACAAACGGCGCTTCAGGATTTAAAAGAGGTACTGCTTGACGTTGCATGTTCGCTCCCATGAGGGCACGGTTCGAGTCATCGTTTTCCAAGAATGGAATACAAGCCGTCGCTGCCGATACAACTTGTTTCGGCGATACATCCATATAGTCAATTTGTTCTCTCTTGAACACAGTGTTATCACCTTGGAAACGGCCGACAACCATATCACTAACGAACGAACCGTCTTCTGATAGGATTGCATTCGCTTGCGCAACTACATAGTTATCTTCTATATCAGCTGTTAGGTAATCAATTTGTTCAGTCACTCTACCAGTAGTTGGATCAACTTTACGATAAGGCGTTTCTATGAATCCGAATTGATTTACCTTCGCAAACGATGACAAAGAGTTTATAAGTCCAATATTTGGGCCCTCTGGCGTTTCAATCGGACACATACGACCATAGTGAGAGTAGTGAACGTCACGAACTTCCATCCCTGCACGTTCTCGCGTCAAACCACCAGGTCCAAGCGCAGACAATCTACGTTTATGTGTTAATTCCGCGAGCGGATTCGTCTGATCCATAAATTGCGATAATTGCGAACTACCAAAGAACTCTTTAATAGAAGCAATAACTGGGCGTATATTGATGAGCTGTTGCGGAACAATAGCTTGAGTATCATTTATCGACATACGTTCTTTAACAACACGTTCCATACGTGATAATCCAATGCGGAATTGGTTTTGTAAAAGTTCACCAACAGAACGCAATCTACGATTTCCTAAATGGTCGATATCATCTGTATTTCCAACACCATGTAAAAGGTTAAAGAAATAACTGATAGACGCAACGATGTCAGCAGGAGTTACATGCTTAATTGAATCATCGACATACGCATTAGAAATAACATTAATTACTTCCTTCTCGTCGTTTTTCGGTGAATAGATTTTAACAGACTGAATCGTAATCGGCTCGTCAAGAACTCCACTTGCGTGAGTAATCTCTTCAAATCCAATCCCTTTTTCTAAATGAGGTAGTAAACGATCCAACGTTCTACGATCGATTAGTTGATCTTTCTCTAACAGAACTTCTCCTGTTTCAGGATCAACCAATGTTTCTGCAACTGTTTGGTTAAACAAGCGGTTTTGAACATGCAATTTCTTATTCATTTTATAACGTCCAACATTTGCGAGATCATAGCGTTTCGCATCAAAGAAACGTGAGAATAAAAGATTTTTAGCACTATCAAGCGTTGGAGGTTCACCCGGACGAAGGCGCTCATAGATTTCAAGAAGGGCCTTCTCAGAATTCTCAGTATTGTCCTTCTCTAACGTGTTACGTAAGAACTCATTATCACCGATTAAATCAATGATTTCTTGATCAGATGAGAACCCAAGAGCTCGTAAAAGAACTGTGATTGGCAACTTACGCGTGCGGTCTATACGCACATGAACAACATCTTTTGCATCTGTTTCATATTCTAGCCAAGCTCCACGATTCGGAATGACGGTAGCGCCAAATCCACGCTTCCCGTTTTTGTCCGTTTTATCATGGTAATAAACACTCGGTGATCGAACAAGCTGAGATACAATTACGCGTTCAGCTCCGTTTATAATAAATGTACCGTTCTCTGTCATCAACGGGAAGTCTCCCATGAAAACGTCTTGTTCTTTCACTTCTTCCGTCTCTTTGTTATGGAGACGCACTTTTACGCGTAATGGTGCTGCATATGTCACATCTCGTTCTTTCGATTCATCAACTGGATACTTAGGGTCCGCTAATTGGTAATCAACGAACTCCAACGAGAGATTCCCCGTGAAATCCTGAATCGGAGAGATATCCCGGAACATTTCCCGTAATCCCTCTTCCAAGAACCACTCATAAGATGCCGTCTGTATTTCGATTAGATTCGGCAGATCTAGTACTTCACTGATCCGTGCGAAACTTCTACGCTGACGGTGTTGACCATACTGAACTAAATTACCTGTCAACTCTTTCACCCCTCAAAACTATAATAGTTCTTTGCGAAATCATAAAAATATTGTATGATAACGAAAAAACAAAAAGAAAACGAGTTCTGGCAAGAAGCTCATTTTCGGTTTAACAATCTTTTATACAACGCTAGTATACCTTAAATTCTCACCGTTCATGCAAAAGGGCATACGAACGCATAATAATAATTTGTGCATTTTATAATATTATCACATCATCCTAGTATCGTCAATGTTTTTCAGCTTTTAAAATGAAATAACCTTTCTTCTTTACAACTGTTTCAACATTACCGAAAATTTCCATTAGGCGGTCTATCGTAGAAGGTGCACCTTGTTTCTTTTGGATAACGACCCACAACTCGCCTCGGCTTTTCAATTTAGAAAGCGCCCCCTCGTAAAACTCGAACACCGTCTCTTTTCCTGCACGGATTGGCGGATTTGTTAAAATCGCTGCAAAGCCATCTTCCGTTACCCCTGACAACGCATCACTTGAATAGATTTCAACATTCTCTATTCCATTTTGTTGCGCGTTATAACTTGCTAACATTAGCGCCCGTTCATTCACATCAACCATGTGAAGTTTCCGTTCCGGAAAAGATGCGGCGATTGATAAACCTAGCGGTCCATACCCACAACCAATATCTAAAATAGCACCTTCAGACTTCGGTTGAACAAAAGCTTCCGCAAGTAGACGTGATCCAAAATCCACTTCACCTTTACTGAATACACCCGCATCGGTTTTAAAGCGTAAAGCTACACTTCTTATCGTCGCAGTCCATTCTTTAGGATCACTCTTCACTTTCGGATCCTTGGTGTAGTAATGTTCAGACATCAACGTTCCCTCCCGTAAAAACTCGTATTTCAAGACAAAAAAATGGAGAAAAGCCCGTCAACTTCAGACGAGCTTTTCTCCAATATTTAGAATTACTTAACTTCTACTGACGCGCCAACTTCTTCAAGTTTCGCTTTCATTTCTTCTGCTTCTTCTTTAGAAACAGCTTCTTTGATTGCTTTAGGTGCGTTATCTACTACTTCTTTAGCTTCTTTCAAGCCAAGACCAGTGATTTCACGAACAGCTTTGATAACTTTAATTTTTTGATCTCCAGCAGATGCAAGAATTACATCAAATTCAGTTTTTTCTGCATCCGCAGCTCCAGCTCCAGCTCCAGCCATTGCAACAGGTGCAGCAGCAGTTACGCCGAATTCTTCTTCAATTGCTTTTACAAGGTCGTTAAGTTCAAGAACTGTCATTTCTTTAATCGCGTCGATCATTTGTTCTTTAGTCATTAGTAGTTCCTCCTAAATAATTGTTTTGTCAGGTATTAACCCGCATGTTTTTTGTTAAACGGCGATATTATGCGCCTTGTTCTTCTTTTTGGTCTGCAACTGCTTTCGTTGCAAGTGCGAAGTTTCGCATTGGTGCTTGTAGTACGCTGAGTAGCATAGAAAGTAGACCATCGCGTGATGGAAGTTCCGCCAATGCTTTGACTTCTGCTTCTGTCGCAATTGCACCTTCGATGATACCTGCCTTAATTTCAAGCTTGTCGTTAGCTTTTGCAAAATCATTAAGGATTTTTGCAGGAGCAACAACATCTTCGTTTGAGAACGCAATTGCGTTCGGTCCAGTTAGGTATTCGTTCAAGCCTTCAAGACCCGCTTCTTCAGTCGCACGGCGTGACATCGAGTTTTTGTAAACTTTGAAGTCAATACCAGCATCACGAAGTTGTTTACGAAGTTCTGTAACTTGACCAACCGTTAGTCCACGGTAATCTACAACAACGACTGAAGCCGATGCTTTTAACTTATCCGCGATTTCGCCAACAATTGCTTGTTTAGCCTCTAACACTTTGCTCATTTGGACACCTCCTATAGTATTTGTGGTCACTTATACCAGTACGAAAAGCCCTCGCTCTACAAATTGTAGCTACGAGGGCAGAAAAGTCGTCATCTTTTACATTAAAAGAGCGTCTTGTCCTCGGTAGGGAATTTAAGTGGCAAGCCACTCCTACTGTCTACGGTACAAATGGTGCTATTCATAACAAAAGTCATCTTATCAAAAGATTAACCTAATGTCAATTTAATTATTTAACGTCAACACTTGAAGGATCAACTTTCACAGCCGGTCCCATAGTAGTTGTTACATTAACAGATTTCATGTAAGTACCTTTTGCTGATGCAGGCTTTGCCTTTTGAACTGTTTCAAAAACAGTTGTAAAGTTTTCTTCAAGTTTTGCAACATCAAATGATACTTTACCGATAGGAGCGTGGATAATCCCAGCCTTATCCGCACGGTATTCAACTTTACCAGCTTTAATCTCTTCAACAGCTTTCGTTACATCAAATGTAACTGTTCCTGTTTTAGGATTCGGCATAAGTCCTTTCGGTCCGAGTACACGACCGATTTTACCAACTTCACCCATCATATCAGGAGTCGCTACGATAACATCGAAGTCAAACCATCCTTGTTGGATTTTAGTGATATATTCAGAGTCACCTGCATAGTCTGCTCCAGCAGCTTCTGCTTCTTTAAGTTTTTCACCTTTAGCAAAAACGAGTACACGTTGAGTTTTACCTGTACCGTTTGGTAGTACTACCGCTCCACGAATTTGTTGATCGTTTTTACGTGTATCAATCCCAAGACGGAAAGCAACTTCAACTGATGCGTCAAAATTGACAGTACTTGTTTTCTTAGCAAGTTCGATTGCCTCTTTCAAACCGTACGCTTTCATCGGCTCAATAAGTTTGCTTGCTTCTACGAACTTTTTACCTCTTTTAGCCATTAAAATTTCCTCCTCTTTTGTGGTGTTAACGGATTAAACCTCCCACGAATAAGGGTTGCGTGCTCTAGAGAACAAACGCAACCCCCACAAAGAACTATCGCGTCATATTATGAAGTTCAGTCTTCGACCGTGATTCCCATACTGCGAGCAGTACCTTCAACCATTGCCATCGCTGCTTCAACTGATGCTGCGTTTAGGTCTTCCATTTTTGTTTCTGCAATTTCGCGAACTTTATCGCGTTTTACAGTAGCAACTTTCTTTTTATTCGGTTCACCAGAACCTTTTTGAAGATTAGCTGCAACCTTCAGCAATGTTGCTGCAGGTGGAGTTTTTGTAATGAATGTAAATGAACGATCTTCGAATACAGAGATGACAACAGGAATAATTAGACCTGCTTGATCAGCTGTACGCGCGTTGAATTCTTTACAGAATCCCATGATGTTCACACCCGCTTGACCTAACGCCGGTCCAACTGGTGGAGCCGGATTCGCTTTCCCTGCAGGAATTTGCAATTTTACAACTTTAATGACTTTTTTAGCCACGAGACACACCTCCTTAAGTCCGTGATGTGGTAATAGGGTTGCCCCTCCCACTCAATATGTGCCTGCCGGCTTACGCCGGTAGTTTTGATTTATTCGTACAAACTACTCGTTACTAGTCTGACCTTTGAAATGATACCACTTTTTTCAACTGCACGCAAGTAAAAAATGATTATAACTTCTCAATTTGCGAATAGTCTAGTTCCATTTTGGTTTCGCGACCAAACATGTCCACAGTAACTTTAATCTTCCCTTTGTCTTCGTCAATCTCTTCGACTTTACCTTGGAAATGAGCAAATGGACCTTCAAGTACTTGAACCATTTCGCCCAATTCAATATCCATTTCTGTTTTACGTTCCTTAACACCCATTTGTTTAAGGATGAATTCAACTTCTTCTGGAAGTAATGGAGTTGGTTTAGCACCTCCACCAGAAGATCCTATGAAACCTGTTACTCCCGGTGTATTCCGAACAACATACCAAGAATCGTCTGTCATAATGATTTCGACAAGGACGTATCCAGGAAACGTTTTCCGCATAACAACTTTTTTCTTACCTTCTTTGAAATCCGTTTCTTCTTCTTCCGGAATGATGACACGGAAAATCTTATCCGACATCCCCATCGTTTCTACACGTTTTTCTAGATTAGCTTTTACCTTGTTTTCGTAACCTGAATACGTGTGAACGACATACCAATTTTTCTCCATATCCATAATAATGAGGACTGTACGTCCGTCCCTCCTTTATTGTTTCGTTATAACAAATAGAGCTTATGCAATTTAAAAAACCCGTTCAACCTGATAGACGGGCTATTTCACATCGTAACTATTCATATACCTTTATTAAAGTGCAACGTACCATTCCATGATTCGCGAAATACCCAAATCGACCAATCCGAAGTATATCGCCATAAAAGCGACAGTCGAAAGAACAACAATCGTGTAACGTGTTAACTCTTTTCGTTTCGGCCAACTTACTTTTCTCATTTCTGAGACGACATTTTTCAAAAAGGCGCTTATCTTACCCATTCTAAAGTCCCTCCGAATAGTTAAAATTATACTACTGATATTCTTATGCAGTCTGCTTATGCATTGTATGCTTATTACAATGACTGCAAAATTTATTGAGTGTCAAACGTTCTTCTGACTGATCGCCACGCGCTGGTACAGAATAATTCCTCGAACCGCAAATAGCACAGCTCAAACAAATCTTTTTACCCATTATCTCACCCTATAAAATCCATAGTCTTGCTAAAGAGTACCATTCCATCAATGTGATGTCAATAACGCGCGAACGCACTGTTAAAGAACGGCATCTACCTGCATATAACGCTCTAGCTTTCGTTTAATACGTTGGAGTGCGTTATCCACTGATTTCACTTGTCTGTTAAGCTCTTCAGATATTTCTTGATACGATTGACCTTCTAGATAAAGTGCTAGTACTTGCTTTTCCAGACCACTTAAAACTTTATTCATTTCCACTTCCATTTGGCTAAAGTTTTCTTTGTGAATCATTAAATCTTCCGGGTCATCCAGAATTGGACCCGCAATTACATCGAGTAATGTCCGATCTGATTCTTCATCATATACGGGCTTATCCAACGATATTGATGTATTAAGCGGAATGTGTTTTTGACGCGTAGCTGTTTTAATGGCTGTTATAATTTGTCTCGTAATACACAGCTCAGCAAAAGCTTTAAATGAGCTGAGTCTGTCCACTCTATAATCACGTATCGCTTTATAGAGACCTACCATTCCTTCTTGAATAATATCTTCTCGATCTCCTCCAATTAGGAAGTAAGATCTAGCTTTCAGACGTACAAATGATTGGTATTTGGTAATGAGATAATCAAGAGCATCCGTATTTCCCTCATGAATGATAGCGATAATGTCACCATCAGATAATCCTACGAAATCGGATTTGTCGTTTGCAACGTATGTCTTCCCCACCAAATAGACCACCCCGGTTCGTTGTTTCCATGATATGACAAGTATACATCATGAGATTTTTTCGAGTCAACCGTTCATTTTGTTCCACGTCGCCACTTTTCGAATATTTCTGTCATTTCATCACTTAACGTTATTTTAGACAATGGGCGATTATTTTGAATGGACTTCACATTCGAAGATATTAATCTGTCTACCTCAAGCATTTCTATTTGAAGTTCTCTTGCTGATTTTCTTAATGCCCCCTGCGCAAAAACAACCCATTGTTCAGTCATATCCGAAGTCGCTACATGTATTTGTGTACTGCGGCTATTTAGTTCAGAAACTAACTTTTCAATGCGTTCATCTGCTGTTTCGTTTTCTTTTGTGAATAAGACTTCAACATCATATAGAATCTTTTTCTTTTCTACCCCCGGGATAAGATGTGCATCAAAAACAATTATAACTCGCCAACCTTTGTGTGCTTTATATTCAGCCATCCGTTCAATTAAATAATCACGTGCATCCGCTAAACGGTCTTGTTTTATTTGTCTTAAATCTTCCCAAGCACCTATGATATTGTAGCCATCCACAAGGAGTATCTCTTTTTTCATTTTACTTTGGACTGCGGCTGTCTTTTACGTAACACCTCGTACATGAGAAGTGAAGCTGCGACAGATGCATTCAATGATGTAACGTGCCCAACCATTGGAAGGTGATAAAGAAAATCGCACTTTTCCTTTAATATACGCGACATTCCTTTGCCCTCACTCCCTATAATAATTGCTAAAGGCAAGGTCGCATCCATGAAACGATAATCAGTAGACTCACTCGCGTCCGTCCCGGCAATCCATACGCCTTGTTTTTTTAGTTCTTCAACTGTTTGCGATAGATTATTCACACGAACGACCGGAATATGTTCAATTGCTCCCGTCGATGCTTTTGCAACTACACCCGTTAATCCGACCGACCGACGCTTCGGAATAATTACACCATGAAATCCTGTTGCATCAGCTGTCCGTAGTATCGAACCAAGATTATGAGGATCCTCCAACTCATCTAAAATCATGAATAATGGATCTTCACCGCGTTCTTTCGCCAATGCAAACAAATCATCCAACTCCGCATATTCATAAGCCGCGACTGAAGCGATAATGCCTTGGTGATTCATATCAAGCATGCCATCTAACTTTTGTTTGGGTACCGCTTGCACAATTACACCGGCCGTTTTTGCGAGCGACAAAATCTCACCAATACTTTTCTTATTTAAACCTTCTGCTATCCATATTTTATTTAACTCTCGACCTGAGCGTAATGCTTCAACGATTGGATTTTTACCACCAATCAGCTCTGAATCTATCTCTGTCATAGCGTTACCCCTCCTTTGGCATTTCAATTAGTTTGATGGCTTCCTTAATAAACTCTTCCACACGATCCGTTCTTCCTAATAACTCCAAGTAGCCAATAACCGCTTCAAAACCAGAACTAAGATTATACGTAATCACATCTGTGTTCTTTGGTACTGAACCTGACTTTGCATTACGGCCTCTTCTCATGACTGCAGCCTCTTCTTCTGTTAGGAAGTCAGATTCCTGCATCATCTTCAGAACAGAAGCCTGTGATTTTGCAGAGACGTATCGAGTTGCCTCACGATGCAGTATATTTGGTTTAACGCGACCCGAGCGTAGTAAATGTTCTCGAATAGACCTTTCGTAAACGGCATCTCCCATGTAAGCGAGCGCAAGTGCATTTAGTTGTTTGACGTCTATATCACGTAACGTATACATAAACTCACCCTCTTTTCCACCGGGTACCTTGCGCTGTATCTTCCAACAATATACCTTTATCTTTCAATTCATCCCGAATCTCATCTGACCTTTTAAAGTCACGGTTCTGTCGAGCTTGGAGACGCTCTTCTATTAACAATTCGACATCATCGTCCAGTAATTCCGTTACTTCCGCAAACTGAATGCCTAGAACATCCATTAGCTCAGTAAGTAAGTTTATAAAATAGGTTAACACTTCGGATTGCGTGTTCTTTTCTAGTAGATAAACATTCGCTAATTTAGATAACTCAAACACCGCCGCAATTGCATTTGCAGTATTGAAATCATCATCCATCGCCTTCACAAACGCGTCTTTTTGTTCATTCGCTTTAAAAATCCAAATATCCTTTTGGTCTCCTAAATCTGCTGATGTAGAAAGGCGATGTTGCAAGTTTGTATAAGTAGTTCGTATACGATTCAAGCCATTCTCTGCACTTTCAACAAGGTCTTGAGAGAAGTTGATAGGATGTCTGTAATGAACAGATAGCATGAAGAATCTGAGTACCATAGGGTCTACTTGCTGACGAATGTCATTCACTAATACAAAGTTTCCTAGTGATTTAGACATCTTTTCATTATCGATATTAATATATCCATTATGCATCCAATAGTTAGCAAATGTTTTCCCTGTCATCGCTTCTGATTGTGCGATTTCATTCTCATGATGCGGGAATGTTAAATCTTGACCACCCGCATGGATATCAATCGTGTCGCCTAAATGCTCTCTCGCCATTACAGAACACTCTATATGCCAACCCGGTCGTCCTGCACCCCAAGAGCTTTCCCAAGAAATTTCGCCTGTTTTAGCAGCTTTCCAAAGAGCAAAGTCGAGTGCATTCTCTTTTTTAACACCCGCTTCTATTCGAGCACCAATTTTCAGCTCATCTGTAGATTGATGTGAAAGTTTTCCGTAGCCGTCAAATTTTTTCGTACGGAAATAAACATCACCTTGCGATTCATACGCATACCCTTTGTCTATCAACACTTGTATAAAAGCAATAATGTCTTCAATATGGTTTGTCACACGCGGATGCTCATCCGCCCGATTGCATCCCAATGCACTAACATCTTCAAAATAGGCTTTAATAAAACGATCCGTTAGTTCCCCTACTTCTTCACCAAGCTCGTTTGCTGTTTTAATGATTTTATCATCAACATCTGTAAAGTTAGATACAAATTTGACGTCATATCCGCGGTATTCAAAATAACGGCGGACAGTATCAAATGCGATGACTGGACGTGCATTACCTATGTGAATGTAGTTATAGACAGTTGGTCCACAAACGTACATTTTAACTTTTCCTTCTTCCATCGGTATGAATGGTTCTTTCTTTCGTGTAAGTGAATTAAATAGTTGAATCGTCATCATTTTGCCCCTTTCTTTGGACTTCTAATTTTTCAATTCGGTCATTTAAACGTTTTATATCATTCTCAAGTCGCATGCATGTATCTGAAACAGGATCCGGGAGATCTTGATGGTCATGTTTGCCTTTCACTTTCACACCATCCCTAATGACGATAGTGCCAGGTATTCCTACTACCGTTGAGTTTGCTGGCACATCTTTTAAAACAACTGAGCCCGCCCCAACTTTACTACCTTCTCCGATACTAATGGATCCTAAAACTTTTGCACCTGTTGCTACCAAAACATTGTCGTGCAGCGTTGGATGTCTTTTCCCTTTTTCTTTACCAGTGCCACCAAGCGTAACGCCTTGATAGATTGTGACATCATTACCGATTTCACAAGTCTCTCCAATCACAATCCCCATGCCATGGTCAATAAAAAAACGACGACCGATTTTAGCACCTGGATGAATCTCGATGCCAGTGAAAAAGCGACTTACTTGAGATACGATGCGAGCCATAAACAATAACTGTCTTTTATATAATGCATGTGCGATCCGATGCGACCATATTGCATGCAATCCGGAATACGTTAATACGACTTCCAGCGTACTTCGTGCAGCTGGGTCTTGATCGAACACGCAACGGATATCTTCTTTCATTCTGCGAAACACCGGATTTCCTCCTCTATTCGTGAAAATAAAAATACGCCTCTGCCAAAATTGACAGAGACGCATTGATTGCGTGGTTCCACTCCGCTTGGAAAAGTTTGTTTAACTCTCCCCGCTTATAGCCAATAACGTCGGCGATACGTCCGGCCTACTTCACTTTCGGCACGGCACTCAAAGGTGCATTTCTATTTTACAGTGGCGCAGATCATTTTCAGCCGACGATGATCCTCTCTGGGGAGCTTGTAAAATGTACTTATCCTTTTCAATGCTTTGTTTTCTATTTGCTTCAAATTCATTTAAATTGGTTTGACCTAGTGGACAACTTAAGGTAATTACCCTTAATTCTACATCGCTATAACCGAATGTCAATGTTATTGTTTTGCATACTCTGCAACACGGGCAATTGCTTTTTCTTTACCAATCAGAGCAATTGATGCCTGTAATTCAGGACCATGTGTTTGGCCAGTTGTCACAACACGGATTGGCATAAAGAGATTTTTCCCTTTATGTCCCGTTTCCTTTTGAACAGCTTTAATGGCATCTTTTATAGATGCAGCATCAAAGGATTCTAATGCTTCAAGTTCCCTTTTAAATACCGTCATCACTTCCGGTATTTGTTCTCCCGCTAAAACAGCTTGGGATTCTTCATCATATTCAATCGTTTCCGTAAAGAATTGGGCAGATAACTCAACTATTTCAGCACCAAAGCTTAACTGGTCACTGTAAAGTGCGATTAAATCATGCGCCCACTTCTGTTCTGACTCATTCATCCGTTCCTTAATCAATCCCGCTTTTTGCAAATAGGGCAACGTGAATTCAATTACTTCTTCAAGATCCATTTTTTTAACGTATTGGTTGTTCATCCATGTCAATTTCTGCTTATCAAACATCGAAGGAGATTTTGACAATCTAGACTCATCGAACATCTGTATAAGTTCCTCTCGCGTAAACAGTTCATCTTCCCCACCCGGCGACCAACCAAGTAGTCCAAAGAAATTGAACATTGCATCTGGTAAGTAACCGAGTTCTTTATACTGCGAGATAAATTGGATAATAGACTCATCACGTTTAGAAAGTTTCTTACGATCTTCATTTACGATTAACGTCATATGACCGTACTTCGGATATTCCCAACCGAAAACATCGAAAATCATCAATTGTTTCGGCGTATTCGTTAAATGCTCTTCTCCACGAAACACGTGAGAAATTTCCATGAAATGATCGTCTAATACAACCGCGTAGTTATACGTCGGAATACCATTTGCCTTTACTAATACCCAATCGCCGATGTCCTTAGACTCAAACGAAACTGTTCCACGTACCATGTCATCCACGTGATATGTCACATTCTCAGGAACTCTCATACGAATTGTATAAGGCGTTCCCGCCGACTCTTTTTCAGCTACCTCATCAGATGATAAGTGTCTACACTTCCCACTGTACATAGGCGCTGCAATTCCGGCTGCTTTTTGCTTTTCACGTTCCGCTTCTAATTCCTCAGAAGTACAGTAACACTTATAAGCATGCCCATTATCCAGCATGTCTTGTGCATGTTTTTCATAGATGTCTAAGCGTTCCATTTGACGATATGGGGCATATGGCCCGCCGATATCTATAGACTCATCATAATCGATACCGAGCCATTTCAAATTATCGAGTTGCGATAATTCTCCAGCTTCTATATTACGTTCAGTATCCGTATCTTCAATACGAACAATAAACTTACCGCCGTGATGGCGAGCAAACAGATAGTTAAATAGCGCAGTTCTTGCACCACCTATATGTAAATGTCCTGTTGGACTTGGCGCATAACGCACACGAACTTCTTTTGTCATTGGGGTACATCTCCGTTCTAAAATTTCTTCTTTGTTATTTTACCACTCGCATACACTGTTTGAAAGAGTTCAAGCCTTTATAAGTAAGATTGTCGCCATTGATGCGATTCCCTCTTCACGTCCTGTAAAACCCAACTTCTCGGTTGTAGTTGCTTTAACGTTAACTCGTGAAATTTCAGACTTCAGTAGTGTGGCAATACGTGCTTGAATTTCCGGAATGTACGGTTGCATCTTTGGTTTTTGAGCAATAATTGTACAATCAATATTGCCAAGTTGATAACCTTTTTCTTCAACGATTGACCAAACTTTTTCTAACAACTTTGCGGAATCAGCATCTTTAAAAGCAACATCTGTATCTGGGAAGTGGCGTCCAATGTCTCCTTCTCCAATTGCACCTAAAGCAGCATCCGTCACAGTATGCAATAGCACGTCTGCGTCCGAATGACCAATTAACCCTTTCGTATGCGGAATCGTTACTCCACCTAAAATTAATGGACGTCCTTGTGCAAATTCATGCACATCAAATCCTTGTCCAACTCGTATCATTTTCATTCTCCTATCGTCTTCTACGTAATAAAATTTCACCAAAAACAAGATCTTCTTGGGTAGTCATTTTAACGTTATCATAAGTGCTTTCGACCATTTTAACTGGTAGACCTAAGCGTTCTACTAACATCGATTCATCTGTACCAAAAAAGCCGTCTAGTTGAGCTTTCATAGCGGCATCCTTTAGTATTTCATAACGAAAAGCTTGAGGAGTTTGAATCACCCATAACTTTTCTCTATCCACAGTTTCTTTAATCGTACCATTAGCAACAAGTTTCATCGTATCCTTCGATTTCACACCCGCCACAGCTGCACCATTCGCATTCGCGGACTTCACGAGTTCATTGATCGTTTGTCGATGAATGAAAGGTCTTGCAGCATCATGAACAAGGACAATGCCTTCTGAATCATATGCCGATATACAAGACACAACACTGTATTGGCGTTCGCTTCCGCCTTCAACTAATGCTTGTACTTTCGTTATACTAAAACGTTCAAGCATTTCCACAATCTGTAGACGTTCAACTTCTTTGACAGCAATAATCATGCCCACACAATTCGGATCCTGTTCAAACACATCCAGCGTGTGTATTAGAATAGGTTTCCCCTCTAATTCTAAAAATAACTTATTATAGCCAGCACCCATCCGTTGTCCACTTCCAGCTGCTGGTATCATCACAGTATAATCCACATTTATTCTTCCCTATCTTTTATGACATTCAAACGGTTTAATCAATCTTTGCAGGTCTACCATTTTTAGGTTTAGCGAATATCATTCTACCCGCAGAAGTTTGTAAAACACTTGTTACAACGACGTCGATTGGCGTACCAATGTGGAATTTCCCTTCCTCTACAACAATCATTGTACCGTCATCTAAATAAGCTACGCCCTGATTATGTTCTTTGCCGTCCTTGATAACGACGACATGCATCTCTTCCCCCGGAATGACAACCGGTTTCACTGCATTTGCTAAGTCGTTAATATTTAATACAGAGACACCATGTAAATCCGCAACTTTGTTCAAATTAAAATCATTTGTAACAACTAGTCCACCTTTACTCTTTGCGAGTTTAACAAGTTTTAAATCAACTTCCATAACATCGCCAAAATCTTCATCTGTAATCAAGATATTTGGACCTACATCCGTTTGCATGCGCTTAAGAACGTCTAGACCTCGTCTACCTTTCGTACGTTTCAGTGAATCCGAAGAATCCGCAATGTGTTGTAACTCCGTAAGTACAAATTGAGGTACAACGAGTACACCTTCCAGAAAACCGGTTTCTGAAATGTCAGCAATTCGACCATCGATAATAACACTTGTATCCAAAATCTTATAAAAAGATTCATTTACCGGTTTCGTTGAATCACTTTCTTTTTTCTTAAGCCCAGTATTTCTAACTGAAAATAACGCATTAATAAATTCTTCTCTTTTTTTGAAACCTACTTGGAAACCTAAATAACCAAGTAGAATTGATAGTAAAATCGGTATTACAGAAGTAATGACAGGAATACGTATTCCACTTAGTCCAAAACTTCCAAGAAAAGCAACACTCAAACCAATCATTAGTCCAATCGTTCCGAAAAGCAAATCAAAAATCGGCGCCTTCAACAAACGTTCTTCCATCCATTTAATGAAATTAACTGTTGGCCCCGCTAGAAAAAGACTGATTAGAAACAGTAATGCAACACCCAAAATCGCGGACACATATGGGTTATTAACCATCGGCTTAGAAGTAAAAGAAAATAATACGAATAAATGCGGTAAGAATAAAACGCCGAGTGTACCTCCAGTAATCATAAATGCAAATTGAACGACTCTTTTCAACATATGAACCACCTCCTTAGTTGATATAATTATACACATATCTTATAAAAAACACCTTCAAAAGCATTAAGCATTGTTAAATATCTCAACTGATAGGACTTCGACAGACACTTAGAAGTTCCTTTTTTCAACAAAAAACATGTAGTCATTATATAAAAAAGACTACCAAACTGGCAGTCCTTCATCTTTTCAATTCGAAAAAGAAATTTTCAGTGCGTCACTAACAGTTTCTACACCTATTACCTTTATCCCTTTCGGATATTCCCATCCGCCTAGATTAGATGACGGTATAATAGCTCGTTCAAAACCTAGTTTGGAAGCTTCTCCAACGCGTTGTTCTATACGAGATACGCGACGAACTTCCCCCGTTAAACCTACTTCTCCAATGAAGCAATCGGACAAGCCCGCAGCCACGTCTTTATAGCTAGAAACAATACTCATTAAAACAGCAAGATCAATTGCTGGCTCGTCTAGTTTAACGCCGCCCGCCACTTTGATGTAGGCATCTTGGGCCTGCAACAACATGCCCATCCGTTTCTCTAATACAGCCATTAATAAAGACACTCTATTTTGATCGATACCCGTTGCCATGCGCTTAGGATAGTTAAAGCTAGAAGGAGTGACAAGCGCTTGTATTTCAACTAGAATCGGCCTTGTCCCTTCCATTGAAGCAACAACAGTCGAACCTGCACCACCTTTAGAGCGTTCTTGTAAAAATAATTCTGATGGATTTAACACTTCTTTTAAACCCGCTTGCAGCATTTCAAAAATCGCAATTTCATTCGTCGATCCAAAACGATTTTTCACGCTACGTAAAATTCGGTACGTATGGTGGCGCTCTCCTTCAAAGTAAAGAACTGTGTCTACCATATGTTCCAACAATCTCGGTCCTGCAATTTGACCATCTTTCGTAACATGACCTACAAGGAAAATCGCGATATTTTTTGTCTTAGCGATGCGCATTAGTTCAGCTGTACATTCTCTAACTTGCGACACACTCCCAGGAGCCGAAGCTACTTCTGGATGATGCACTGTTTGGATTGAGTCTACAATGACGAATTGCGGCTCAACATCAGCAATCGTTTCATGAATTTGAGATAAATCCGTTTCCGCGTAAATATATAATTCGTCAGAAGCTACACCTAATCTTTCAGCACGAAGTTTCGTTTGCCTGATGGACTCTTCTCCCGATATATATAATACCCGCAGTCCTTTATTCGCTAGTAAGGCGGACACTTGTAACAATAACGTCGACTTACCAATCCCTGGATCTCCACCAATTAAAACAAGCGATCCCGGCACAATCCCACCACCAAGTACACGATTTAACTCATCTAAATCTGTACCAATTCGTGGCTCCTCCATTGTTTCAATTGCACTGATTGGCATTGCTTTTTGGCGGACATTATCTGTATGTTGGAACGCACCGCGTGGACCTTTTTGGACGACAACTTCGACTTCCTCATCCATCGTATTCCATTCTCCGCACCCCGGGCATCGACCCATCCACTTAGGAGATTCATAGCCACAAGACTTACACATGAACTTCGTTTTTCTTTTTGCCATTTAGACCTCCATAGAGTAAAAGGACAGTCATCCCACCGATTACTAGTCAGTGAAATAACTATCCAGTTCTTATCATTTACTTTTCTGTAACTGTTTTACGTCTAGTCTTCCTACCTTTTTTTACAACAAATTCATCGTTATCTACGTCTATAATTACTTTTCCACCTGTTAATACTTCACCTTTTAACAACTCTTCCGATAGTCTGTCTTCTACATGTTTTTGAAGTGCTCGACGTAACGGACGGGCACCATATTCAGGATCATAGCCCTCTTCAACAATTTTTTGTTTAGCTTCATCTGTAAGAGTGAGTTCAATCTCTTGCTCTTGTAGGCGTTTTGTCAATTCATTGGACATCAAAGTGACGATTTCACCTAAATGCTCTTTTTCTAAAGAGTGGAAGACAATCATTTCATCTACTCGGTTTAAAAACTCTGGTCGGAATACTTTCTTCAACTCTTCTAGCATTGTTGACTTCATTTTTTCATAATCCTGTCCCGAGTCATTCAAATTAAAGCCTACATAACGATTTTGTTTCAATGTTTGAGCACCAACATTTGAAGTCATAATCAGTACCGTATTTCGAAAATCGACTGTACGACCTTTGGAATCCGTTAGTCTTCCGTCCTCTAATACTTGAAGAAGAATGTTAAAGACATCCGGATGCGCTTTTTCAATCTCATCTAATAATACTACTGAATAAGGTTTCCGACGTACTTTCTCTGTAAGTTGACCACCTTCGTCATAACCTACATAACCCGGAGGCGACCCAACAAGTCTAGATGTTGAGTGTTTCTCCATGTACTCTGACATGTCAACACGAATCATTGCATCCTCGTCACCAAACATCGTTTCAGCAAGCGCTCGAGCTAGTTCTGTTTTACCTACACCAGTAGGCCCGAGGAATATAAATGAACCGATTGGTCGTTTTGGATCTTTCAACCCAGCACGGGCACGTCTTATTGCCCGGGAAATAGCCGTTACCGCTTCCCCCTGTCCGATGACGCGTTCATGAAGCATTTCTTCCATATTAAGCAACTTCGCAGATTCTGTTTCTGCAATTTTAGATACTGGAACTCCAGTCCACATTGCAACAACCTCTGCAATATCATTTACAGTAACTGACGATTCTTTTTGCCCTTGTTTTTCTTTCCATGCTGTTTTTGTCTTTTCTAGTTCTTCTTTCATCTTCTGCTCTTTATCGCGGAATGATGCAGCTTTTTCAAACTCTTGACTCTGAACAGCCGCATTCTTTTCAGAACGAATTGCTTCGAGTTTTAATTCAAGTTCTTTTAAATTAGGTGGTGTTGTATAAGAACGCAACCTCACTTTAGAACCCGCTTCATCTATTAAGTCAATCGCTTTGTCCGGAAGGAAGCGATCTGATATATAGCGGTTCGACATTTTCGCCGCTGCTTCAACGGCTTCATCTGTAATTTTTACACGGTGGTGAGCTTCATAACGATCACGAAGACCATAAATGATTTGCACTGTTTCTTCGACAGTTGGTTCATCTACTTGGATAGGTTGGAAGCGACGTTCTAATGCAGCATCTTTTTCAATGTATTTACGATACTCATCAAGTGTTGTTGCACCAATACACTGAAGCTCTCCACGTGCAAGTGACGGCTTAAGTATATTCGACGCATCAATCGCTCCTTCTGCTCCACCCGCTCCAATCAACGTATGAAGTTCATCAATGAATAAAATAATATTTCCTGCTTGACGAATTTCTTCCATTACCTTTTTCATTCGATCTTCAAATTCTCCGCGATACTTCGTGCCCGCTACAACGGTTCCCATATCTAGCGTCATCACTCGCTTATCACGAAGAATTTCAGGTACTTCATTGTTCACAACTTGAAGTGCTAACCCTTCCGCAATAGCTGTTTTACCAACACCAGGTTCCCCAATTAGCACAGGGTTGTTTTTCGTTCTACGTGCCAGCACTTCAATCACACGCGTTATCTCTTTGCTACGTCCAATAACAGGATCTAGTGACCCTTCACGTGCAACTTCAGTTAAATCACGCGCCAGACTATCTAAAGTTGGCGTTGATGCCGAAGCTGTACCGTTTTGCCCTACATTCGAGTTGTCGTTACTGCCTAAGAGTTGCAGTACTTGTTGACGAGCTTTATTGAGACTTACACCCGCATTATTTAACACTCTCGCTGCAATTCCTTCTCCTTCTCGAATTAAAGCAAGAAGGATATGTTCTGTACCTATATATGAGTGGCCAAGTTTACGTGATTCATCCACCGAAAGTTCAATTACTTTTTTCGCACGTGGTGTGTAATGGACAATTGGTCCAACTTCTTTCGTCCCAGCACCTACAAGACTTTCAACGCCTTGTTCAATCGTTTCAAAACTAACATCTATCGCTTCAAGTGCTTTTGCGGCAATGCCGCCACCTTCACGAATTAGTCCTAATAAGATATGTTCCGTTCCAATTGACTCGTGTTTCATACGAATTGCCTCTTCTTGTGCAAGTTGTAACACTTTTTGAGCACGCTGTGTAAATCGATTGAACATCATATTCAGTCCTCTCCTTCTATCTATATATAATCCATTTCCCTAAATACGCTACACTACTCCTAAAACATCATCATTTTGAGTAGAGAACTTTAGAAGCTTGTTTATAATCCTATTCCATTAAATAGAATGAAACTCCTTTAATTTATATATTGAATTTGACCATCTTTGACCTAATTATACATACAGTTTGAAAAACGCGCAAAAATGATGCTCATTCATCTTTTCCATGCTTTGTAGAGCTGTTTTTAAGTTCTACTTCCAGACGTTCACGGAATAGTTTAGCTCTAAAAATATCTCTTTCTTCCTGCGTTAACTCTGCGTCAGCAAATTGTTGCAAAAAGCCCGGTTGCATGAAAATCATTAATTCGTTCAGAATCGACATCTCAATATCGTTAATAATTTCAAGGTCAATTCCTAAACGCACATCTGAAAGACATCTTGCCGCTTCACTAGTGGGAAGAATTCTTGCATAAGCTATCGTTCCAAGCGAGCGATAGATCCGATTTTCGAGAACAATTTTAGATTTAGCAACTAACATTTCACGGGATTTACGCTCGTGTGCTATTAATCGTGCGGTAATATTACCGAGGTCAATAAGAATTTCTTTCTCTGTTTTCCCAAGTGTCGTCTGATTGGAGATTTGAAATACATTCCCAGACGCCTCGCTTCCCTCTCCATAGCTACCACGTACAACCATGCCAAGTCGTGAAATGGCTGGTATAATACGATCGATTTGTTTCGTCATAGCTAATGCTGGCAAATGCATCATAACAGAAGCTCGCATACCTGTTCCTGTATTAGAAGGACAACTTGTTAGATAGCCAAAGTCTTCATCGAACGCATAAGGTAGATTACTTTCTAGCGCATCATCTACATGATCCGCCCGCTTATATGCTTCCTCAAGTTGAAGTCCGGGATAAATGCATTGAATTCGGATATGGTCTTCTTCATTGACCATCACACTGACAGTTTCGTCAGCAGATAGGATAACCGCCCCGTGACGATTAGGTGCAATTAGCTGCGGACTGACGAGATGTTTTTCGACCATTACTTGTCTTGAAAGTAAAGGTAAGTCAGACATTTTAGTGTAGGTATAACGACAATCATCTGAATCGAGCAATACACTTGAAACAATTTGATCGACAGCCATGGCATCTTTTTCTGTAAACGCAATCGGAAAATGATAGCCCGTTAAATTTCGAGCTAGCCTTATTCTAGTCGACATTACAATATCGGATTGTTCTCCATACGGAACCATCCAACCTGTCACTGCGTCACGCATGAATTTTTCAATCGACATTGCGTTCACCTCCTCCATTGGCATAGCTCTCTTTTAAAGCATTTGCCTCATCTCGGAGGGTTGCAGCCTCTTCAAATCGTTCATCAGCAACAGCCTCTTGCATTTTCAATCGTAATTCCTCAACCTTCTTTTTCACGGCAAATAACTCGTTAAATGACACAGGGATTTTCCCCGTATGCAAAGAATGACCATTATGCAACTTTCTTAATACATGTGGGAGGCGTTCGTGGAATGTGTCATAACACGAAGCGCAACCAAACTTTCCTATATCTAGAAACTTAGCGAATGTTAATCCACACGACGGACACTCAAGCGTTTGAAATGGCTCTTCACGCGCCTGTTGTTGCGCAGGACTAGGGTCTATTCCACTAAACCAATGTGACAGAAATTGTTGAATCGAAAGTGGCTCCTGATTAGGATCAAATTGAAACGTCTGCATATTAAATGCACACTTCTCACATAGTTGACGCTCTTTCTTTCCATCAACTGTTTCTTGCGTGACAATAACAGAAGCTGGTCGCTCTTTACAGTTTTCACATATCATCATATGCCACCTCACATTCGTTAAGTTATTGTTCATCCATTTGTTCGTAAACAAGAGTGACAAGCATTGCATGTAAGATGCGTGCTCGAACTGCATCCCGTTCTGGAAGCGGCTGATGAATTGTTGTTCTATCAACTGCAGCAAGAATTAACCTGCCTTCACGTTGCGAAATGACATCCTCTTCTTCTAATCTATAGACAACATCTTCAGCCATTGTAAAAGACGCTCCATTGGCTATGCCATTTAAAATATGATCAATCAATTCTTTACGCGAATTGGCTTGCACACGGAAAATCCGTATGTAACCCCCACCGCCACGTTTTGATTCGACGGCGTATCCTCGCTCTGCTGTAAATCGTGTTTTTATAACGTAATTTATTTGCGAAGGAACACATTGGAATTTCTCAGCAACTTCATTTCGTTTAATTTCTATTGGTTTATTTTGTTCTTCTTCGATTATCGCTTTCAAATAACCTTCTATAATGTCAGATATATTTCTCACTTCTACACCTCTTTCTTGACGGGTGACGAACCGTTGACTTTGACTATCTTTGACTTAATTGTACATGATTAAACATTAACGATGCAAAGAAAATGCAATTTGTAAATCTATTCACAAAAAAATGTTTTGAAACATTTATAAAGGGTATGTAAGTAAATGAGGATTTTTTTGTGACCTCTTTTTTCCTCACCACGTTCCACCCCCAACAAAAAGCTCCAGGTACACAATACCGACGGAGGAGAATTATTAAATGAATTGGTATGACAAGTTAAGCGAGTATTTCCCCATCGAAGAAATGAAATCCAAAGAGCATATGGACGCACTTTTAAATGATAAAAAGAATGTCTATTACAAAGAGGACGGTCCGCATCATGTCCTAATGTATGTTGAAACTGAAGCATTTGTATTCGTAGATTATTTATTCGTTTCTTCAGAGTCTCGTGGTGCAGGTCTTGGACGAAAACTTATTACTTCCTTAAAAGAAAAGGGTAAGCCCATTATTTTAGAAGTTGAACCCGTCAATTATGAAGACACTGACACTGAAAAACGCTTGAAGTTTTATGCACGTGAAGAGTTCCATCATGCACGACGCATTGGATACTGCAGAAAATCACTAGCTACTGGAGAACCAACAGAAATGGAGATACTCTTTTGGTCACCATCTGATGCAGATGAGGAAAGTGTATACGAAGCAATGAAGCAGACTTACGAAGAGATTCACACTTATAAGGATGAGACGTTTTATGGCGATCAATACGAACCGACAGAAAAAGTTCTCGTCTTCCAAACTTCACGTAAAGAAAATATTTTAGAACCTTTTGCTGTAGTAACTTCGTAAGTAAAACAAGAACCATTATTCCTAAAAAGAATAATGGTTCTTGTTTTTTCATTGTATATTGTCGTTCACTAATTCTTTTACAGGCAAAAATAACTCCCCTGTTTCTAAATAGGTAAATTTCAGTTGATCACCTTCCTGAATGTATACGGCTAACGGAACGACTTCAGTTGAAACGATGTAGTTACGATTATCATCTGCAAGAATAGATACTTGTGTAAAATCGCCTACCCGTTCTTTAAAAACACGTTTAACTGTTACCGTGACTGTTGCTTGTTCAGCACTCGAACTTCCATCAACTGTACCGCCACCACGTTGCATAGCAGTTTTATACAATTTCAATGCTTCATTTGGAGTATTTCCGTACACTGATATTTCAGGATTTGCAGCTGAAACGATAAAGTAATTTTGCAAGAAACCATTAGAATCAAGAACAGGCGTCAACCAGCTAGCTTCACCATAGAAGTTGTAGAGTACCGGCATTTCGCCAGACCATTTCTTTTCAATGAATTTCTTCTCAATAATTTGTAATGCACCTTGAGAATCCATATAAGATTCTTGTGTGTCGCCTGTGTAATAAGTTGCTTTCCCTGTTCGGCCATCCGTTAATGCATAGCCAAGCATGGAGTCAACACCTTCTTTCGGACTTGTGAAATCGGTGAAATAATACATATGACCCGTCTCATCAAAAATAGGGCTCACATTCGCTTCAGTTCCTTCATCTGATGGAAGTTTAACATCTTTCTTCCCAATCATCGAATTCCAAAATCCATGGATGTAGTTCCCAAAATAACTATTTTGGAGGCTTACTGCTTCCGGAGAAACTGCCCCGTCAATAAAGTTAGGTATATCCGCTAATGCATATTTTTTTGTCGATCCCGTTTCAGAATCTACTGTGACGATTCCTTTCACATCAAAACCATTACGTGCAGTAATATAGTTTCCGTACGAGCGAATATAAAACGGTTTACCCTCATCATCTATTTCTAATTGAACATCTCCATAGAAGATTAAATTCGGCATTTTCATCCGCATATGACGATTCACTTGCTTATGGAAGAACGATGATGGTGTGTATGCCATTTCAGACTTAATAAACTTCGGATTATCTGCTGAATCTGTCGCACTCATCGTGAAATAACCCGGCGACGTTTTACCATTGAACCATTTGAAAAAACTTGAAAATTCAACTGGCGCAATGTAGACGAACGCGTCATCAACTTTCTGGATTTGCAAATGACCTAGTTCGTAATAACTTGTATTTGGCACTTGACCAAACGCTTTTTTCATTTTATTGCGTGCAAACTTCGGTGGTACACTCGCAGGTGTTTTCGTTTCATCGAATGCTTCGATTTCAACTTGCTGAAACATTTCTACCGCCTTATATTTCTTATTTGCATTAAACAGTGGAGCACTTACTACGTATACAACGATAACTAAAGATAACAGGAATAAAAGCGCTTTGACATTCCGTTCCTTGCCCGTTGACACAACTGCTCCCAATAAAGAAACTACAACTAATAATATCCATAGCGATGTCCAATTACGATCGAGATTCGTTACATAATAGAATACAAATACAGCAATTGTAGCAACCGCAGTCGTGCTAAATAGTGCCGCCCAACGATTGTATGTAATTTTCGCTTCGGTTGCCTTTTGTTGAATCGAAAACGGAACACTCACGACTCCAACGACAACGCCAACTATAATCGAGAAAATAAGTAAATTAAGCATTTGCTACATCCTTTTCATTCAGTTAGATTTTTGTCACTTCACTAGTATACGACCGACATACGATTTCGTTTCGTTTTGTGTACTTTTTAATCGGTAAATCTTACATTATCTTTTTTCAGCATTCTCACACTAAGTTCCAATATAGTAGTTATGAAATAAAAATAACCTCTCCATATAGGCAGAGGCTACGTTTTTATACTATTGTTACATCTTTCTCCAAAGGTTCAAGGTCTATTTCGAATCCAAGATCTTCAAGCATTTGGCGATCTTGCTTACCTTCTTGACCAACTGTGGTTAAATAATCTCCGATGAAGATTGAATTAGCCGGATACAATCCGAATGGTTGTAAGCTGCGTAAGTTTACTTCGCGTCCCCCCGAGATTCTAATTTCTTTCATTGGGTTGATGAAGCGGAATAAGCTAAGCACTTTTAAACAATAGCGTGGCGTTAATTCATTTGTTCCCTCTAACAGTGTTCCATCCACTGCATGAAGAAAGTTCACAGGAATTGAATCAGCATCCATCGCATGTAAACTTCTTGCCATCGCAATAACGTCTGTAAGGGTTTCACGCATCCCGACAATTACACCTGAACACGGGGAAATTCCTGCCTCTTTCGCTAACTGAACTGTACGCACACGATCATTGTATGTGTGTGAAGTTGTAATACTTTCATGATGTGCTTCGGATGTATTGATGTTGTGATTGTATCGATTGACACCCGCTTCTTTTAAACGCTTTGCTTGTTCAGGTTTCAATAAACCGAGACAAGCACAAATTGTCATATGTTGATGTTTAGACTTTATTGCTTTTACTGAATCAATGACAATTTCTAGTTCCCTTTTCGCCGGACCACGTCCACTTGCAACAATACAATATGTGCCTGCATTCAGTTCTGCAGCTCGTTCAGCACCAGCAACGATTTCTTCTGACTTCAGCATTGCATACTTTTCAATTGGTGCAGTTGAAATGATAGACTGCGCACAGTATCCACAATTCTCTGGACATAGACCCGATTTTGTATTTATAATCATGTTCAACTTTACCTTGTTTCCAAAGTATTTCTTTCTTATTGCATATGATGCATGTAGAAGAAGTAATAGATCTTCGTCCGAACACTGTAAAATAGAAAGCGCCTCTTCGTCAGTCAGCACATGTCCATCAAGTACACGTTCTGCTAATGATTTGAAGGTAGTCATATTAACGTCTCGCTTTCAACACTTTGTGCATACGATGACCAAAGATACCTGCTAATACGGATAGTACAATATCTTTCGGCAACGGCGGAAGCATCCAAATCCATGCCACTTTGTACGTAAAGGCATCCGGTGCCGCTGCCCAAAATTTGTACGCATAATACATCCAGTTCGTTCCAATTAGATAATTCACTACCATCCCGATGAGTGCAGCAATAATATAGCTGTGAAATCCACCGTTTTTTTCAACAATTTTCCCCACAATAAATGCAACTAAAATAAACGATACTAGAAATCCGAATGTCGGGCTTAAAACAGAACTAAAGCCACCCTTAAATTGGGCAAAGACAGGAGCCCCTGCAAGACCAATTAGCAAATAGACGGACATAGCTAAAGCGCCACGCTTACTTCCGAGGATTAAGCCTGCAAGAATTGCAAAAAACGTTTGTAACGTAATGGGCACACCGCCTACTACTAAAAAAGGTACAAATGCAGTGATATTGGCTCCAATCATCATGAGTGCTGCAAACATTCCACTATAGACAAGCGTAAGTGGACTCATCCCATTTTTCGGTTTCGTTTTCATCGTTGTAGTTGTCATAACAATCTCCTTTATCCATTTGGTTTCTATTAGAATAGGCGATAGAAAATTATGTGTCAACCTTAAATTTATTATAGTTAACTCATATGTAAATAAAAAAAGATCGACAGCATCTCGCTATCGATCAAATTTCAGTACTTTTCGCCTTCATTTTTAGGAAACAAGAAGAACGATATGAACCCACTTGCCAACACTGCTCCCAATGTAATCACAACACGTGTTTTTTCAGGAACTTCTTGAAAATTATTATCTAACATTATCCAACCAAATGTCCCCACAATTAGCATGATTGGAATGACAAATTTAAATGCTCTCAATTAACTCACCTTCTGTACATGTATATGATAGATTTATTCTACCACAACATTACGTTACCTGAAGCGTCTATTTCCTCGCGGGCCAAATTGCGGGCCAAATCCACCCGTTTGTGGACCGTAACCTGGTCGAGCTTGAACGGTTTCTCCCATTACATTCCGTGTCGTTTCTGTATAATAATGACGCGGAATTTCTACGATGTTCTGACGATTCACGTTCACGATTGGATGGATAAAAGGAACCTCTCGGGGAATGAATTGATCGTGACACCTGTATTGTGTTGGACAAACGACAGGCTGTGCCATTGAATGGTGACAATTCCATTGTTGCATCATACTCTCACCTCCTCCTTCTAGTAGATGTAAAAAGACGAGCGACGAACGGGCGAGCGACCCGTCAAAGTACGATTAAATAAGGAGTGTTGAATTAACTGAAAAACGTTAACTCATGAATAACAGACAAAAATTCCCTCGAAATAGAGAAAAACCCCACTTTAAAGTGAGGTTAGGTCATTGATAATATTCGGGTAGATTCTTTTCATTAGAGCTCTCTGATTTGTTATTAAACTCATAATCATATATCGGGCTACCTTCACAAATCATCTGTTGTGCCGCAAGGAAGTCCTTATCCGTTCTAAGAATCATTTCATCCTTCTCAACTAGATATCCATCCATCTCAATCATCCTCCTACTATTTTTTTCGCAGTGGCATATTACGAATAAGGAAAATGCTTGTTCACTTCTATTATACTAAGTTTTCTGTTATTTTAACAGTGAACACGGTATACTAACTTTTAAAGGAGAATGCTTATGAAATGGATCGTTCTATTTGACGGCGACTGTAACTTTTGTGATGCAAGTGTGCAATTCATCATTAAAAGAGATCCATATGAACATTTTCAATTCGCATCTCTTCAAAGCGAAACTGGAAAAGAGCTCATTGCTACTTACGACATTCCGGTGGACATTGATAGTTTGGTTCTCATTGAAAATGGCAGCGTCTATACAAAGTCTTCCGCAGCATTGCGCATCGCTAAAAAACTGGATGGTCTATGGAATTTATTATTTCTATTCACTCTCATCCCCCGCCCTATACGTGATACAGCTTATAGCTATTTCGCAAAGCATCGATATAAGTGGTTCGGAAAAAAAGTCGGAGTAGAAGCATGTAAATTACCAAGCCCTGATCAAAGAAAACGTTTTATTTAAAAGATAAAAACTTATTCTTTCATAGTTTATTTACTTTGTGGTAATAATTTGTTCATATTTCCGCGATAAGATGTAAGTAATAAATTGCGGAGGGGAAGTTATATCATGGTAAATTCAATAGCTAAACGTTTTTTATCATCCGTTGGGGCTGGTGTACTCGGTTCTGCATTAACATTAGGGGTCGTAGTGAATACGGACATATTGACACCTCAGCAACAGAAAGCCGGCACTGAAGATTCCGCTTCTAAGCCTTATAACGTTCAACAAACTTCAACAACTTCACCACTCAATCTTTCTGATATGGTTGAGCAATCGTCCAGTGCAATTGTTGGGATCGTCAATTATCAAGAAATGGGCAATCGTTTTAATGAAGAAACAAAGAGCGTTGAAGCCGGTTCCGGATCTGGTGTAATCTACGCCAAAGACGGAGATAAAGCATTCATTGTGACAAACAATCATGTTGTCAAAGATGCAAAGAAAGTTGAGATCGTCTTCCAAAGTGGTGATAAATCTGTCGCTGAAGTTGTTGGAAGCGATGCATTAACTGATTTGGCTGTTCTAAAAGTAGATGCGAAACATGTGAAGTCTACACTCGAGTTTGGCGATTCCAATTCCGTTCGCGCTGGTGATTCAGTCGTTGCAATTGGCAATCCACTCGGTCTCGACTTTTCTGGTACTGTAACCCAAGGCATTGTTAGCGCGGTCAATCGTTCCATCGATGTAAACACAGCCGCCGGAAAATGGACGATGAATGTCATTCAAACGGATGCCGCTATTAACCCAGGTAACAGTGGCGGTGCACTTCTAAATGCAGAAGGAAAAGTGATTGGAATCAACAGTTTAAAAATTGCCGAAAACGGCGTCGAAGGTCTCGGCTTTGCTATCCCAAGTAATGAAGTCGTTCCTTTATTAAAAGAAATGACAGAACATGGTTCAGTAGAGCGTGCCTATCTTGGCGTTGGTGCGGTAGACCTTGGCGATATTCCTGAGATGTATGTTCGTGATTTACCCCAATCTGTTAAGGGTGGCGTAATGGTTGGCAGTGTCGATCCAGAGTCCGCTGCAGGAAAAGCGGGTATTAGAGAACAAGATGTCATTACTGCCATCAACGGAGAGCCCATCAATAATTCTGCTGAACTTCGTAAATTTCTTTATACAAAATTATCAATTGGCGACAAAATTACCATCACGATCTATAAAGGAGCAGAAGAAAGGACCGTCAAACTTACATTAACAAGCAAGTAAATCTATACGTAAAAGGTCGCTTGTCTACTCGGCGGCCTTTTTTTCATATACAGCACAAGCTCTTTGAAACGAATAATGATAGTAGCGTATACTGAAACAAAGAATTGCGGCGAAGGGAGTTCATCATGAAAATACTTGTTATCGAAGACAACGAAAGCGTAGCATCGATGATTGAATTATTTTTCAAGAAAGAAGGCATTGACGGTCGATTCGTGATGGATGGGCTAGAAGGCTACAAGCTGGCAGTTGCAGAAAAGTGGGACTGCCTAATTATTGATTGGATGTTACCAGGCATGGATGGAGTTAGCATTTGTAGAAAATTACGTAACGATAATTATAGTCAACCAATTATTATGTTAACCGCCAAAGATAGTGAATCAGATCAGGTTCTTGGACTTGAAATGGGAGCAGATGATTATGTCACAAAGCCATTTAGCCCCCTCGCCCTTATGGCACGTATTAAAGCCGTAACCCGTCGTTATTCTTCACAAAAGACAGAGGTGCAAGATAACACGGTACTCATCACACAACACTTCAATTTAAACACCATCACACGTGAAGTGCTGTTGGATGGTAAACCGATTCGAAATTTGACGCCAAAAGAGTTCGATTTGCTCTACCACTTCCTTCAACACCCAAAACAGGTGTTTACCCGTGAACAACTTTTAGAACGCGTATGGGGATTCGACTTCTATGGGGATGATCGCACAGTGGATGTTCACATTAAACGTTTACGTTCAAAGATTTCTACTGACGACCAATCTTTTTTCCATACTGTTTGGGGCGTTGGTTACCAATTCGATGAAAACTTTGGTATTGCCAAATGAAAATCAAATATCTTTATCAACAACTAACAAGTCATTTTAGCGTCATCATTATCTCCTTTTTAATACTTAGTTTGTTGTTCTCCCATTACGTTGAACAATTCGTCTATGACAATAAAACAGAAGAACTTACGACATACGGACAATCCATCCTCCAAGAGATCACAAGTGACCAACGCAACTCCAGATCAATATTGCAATCTTATGGACATGTATTGGATGGACGAGATATTCAATACAGCTTATTTGATGAGCATTCGGCCATTATTTATTCTACTGGACAGAAAACGCCATTAATTGAACTTAATGAAAAGGAATGGACAAACCTAAAAAAAGGACAGAAAGTTGTTGTTAAACAAGAATTAAAACGCTTTGATGTCGGCGTTACATTCGTCCTCCTCCCATACGTGCTGAACAATCAATTTGTTGGCGGAATTCTATTGACGTCACCTATTAAAGGTTCACGTGAAGTCATTTCACAAATGAATCATTATTTATTGTATACAACATTCATCGCACTTGCCGTTGCGTTGTTGTTAAGTTGGATTTTGTCGACCATTCACGTTCGACGCATTAAACGCTTACAAGAGGCAACTTCTGCAGTGACGCACGGAGACTACTCTGTTCGGATTGAATCCAGTGATTTCGATGAGATCGGAGAACTCGCTGATGATTTTAATAGTATGGTCGAGAAACTCGAGACGTCCATGACTGAAATTACAACACTTGAAAATCGACGACGACAATTCATGGCTGATGTCTCGCATGAGTTACGGACACCTTTAACGACCATTCGTGGCATTATTGATGGTTTACGAAATGATATGATCTCTGAAGATGAAAAAGACAAAGGTCTTTTGCTAGCGAATAATGAAACGAGACGTCTCATTCGTCTTGTCAATGAGAATTTGGATTACGAAAAAATCCGCTCCAATCAAGTAACACTTGTCAAACAAGATATTCAACTTAGTGAATTACTGGAAATTATTAAAGACCAATTAAGTGGGATTGCTGCCGAAAGAGGAAATACGATAGTTATAGATGCCACTTCTTCTGTTCACGTCACGGCTGACTATGACAGACTTACGCAAATTTTAATTAATATTACGAAAAACAGTATTCAATTTTCCGAGCAAGGGGTCATTACTTTACGCGGTTCTACGAATCATAATCATGACACTGTTATTGAAATCGAAGATACTGGAATCGGAATGGATCCCGATGAAATCGAAAAAATTTGGAGTCGTTTTTATAAAGCCATCGTTTCTCGAACAACCAATCCATACGGCGAATTCGGTCTTGGCCTCTCGATTGTGAAACAGCTTGTCACTATCCATGGTGGAAGCATAACCGTCTCAAGCGAAAAAGGACAAGGTACGAAATTTAAAATGATATTCCCACAGGAAAACGAGGAAAAGCGCTAAGCTTTTCCTCGTTTTTGGTGGGTTGGGCTGGTTTGGTTTATCAGCGGTTTCTAAGTGGTAATCGGCGGTTTCGGGTTGGATATCGGCGGATGTATATCATTTATCAGCGTTTACCACAAACTTATCAGCGTTTCATGCCTTTAGTACCACTTAAAATTTCAACCTTTAAAACAAACGCTCATACCACTTTTTCGCTGCCACAATTTCTGTACGACTTAGCGAATGACCATTCATTTCCCAATGCAACGTCACTTCGGCACCAGCGTCACCTAATAGCTCAGACAAATCCCGTGATTCCTGTATCGGACAGATAGGGTCATTTTCCCCTGCGGCAATGAAAACTGGTATATTCGTCAAATCTGGCAACTTCATGCCACGACGTGGAACCATAGGGTGGTGCAGCATCGCACCCTTTAATGCATTCGCATGATGAAACAACAAACTCGCTGCGATATTTGCACCGTTTGAGTAACCTAGCGCAATTACATTTGACCGATCAAAACGATAGTCAGTCGCAGCCTGATCGATGAATCCTCTTAACTCCTCCGTCCTAAAGATTAAGTCTTCTTCATCAAACACACCTTCAGAAAGTCGACGGAAAAACCGAGGCATGCCGTTTTCTAACACATTTCCCCTAACACTCAATACTGACGCTTGTGTGTCGATCATGTCCGCAAGGGGCAATAAATCCTGTTCAGTTCCCCCAGTGCCGTGTAATAAAAGAAGAACGGGTTTCGTTCTGTCTGTACCTTGTTTAAAAATATGCTCCATATTAAGCCACTCCATTCAATTACTAACCTATCTTGATTTCAAGGTAATTTTAACGAACGACTGCATATAGGTCAATTAAACTGAACCCGTTTTATTCATCAACTTGCCCAAATTTCAAAGTATGTTATAGTTGTGGAGAAAATAGTATATTCGTTCACCACTAGGGGTGTCTTTGAGAAAGACTGAGACGTATTTTACAATGCGGACCCTTTGAACCTGATCTGGTTGACGCCAGCGGAGGGAAGTGGGACCGCGTTTTTTTATACACTTAAAATCCGTGGGCCACTTTCTGACGTCATTCAGAAGGTGGCCTTTTTGCATATCAAAACTGAAGGAGTTGATTTTTCTTGAAGACAACAATTGAAACACTTCACAAGAAAATCTATATCGAACAACCTCTTATTCACTGCATAACGAACCAAGTTGTTGCCAATTTTCAAGCAAACGGATTGCTCGCACTTGGCGCTTCACCCGTCATGGCAGATGCTGTAGAGGAAGCCGCTGAAATGACTTCAAAAGCGGATTGTACAGTATTAAATATTGGAACGCTAAAGAAGCAAACCGTTGAAGCGATGCTATTAGCCGGTAAAAGCGCTAATGATTGTGGAGTTCCAGTTGTACTTGACCCCGTCGGTGCAGGAGCTACTGCTTTCCGTAAAAATTCCGTCCTGCGAATATTAGATGAAGTACAACTATCACTTATTCGTTGTAATGTAGGTGAATTGATGGCCATCGGAAACGTGAACTGGAAGGCAAAAGGTGTTGACTCAGGCGATGGAGATGCAGATATTGAGACTGTTGCTAAACAAGTAGCAAGTAAGCATCAATGCATCGTTGCGGTTACGGGTTCAACAGATATCGTGACAAATGGCGTTGACACGCACTTCATATCTGGCGGAGATCCAATCATGACACGCGTAACGGGTATGGGCTGTCTACTTAGCGCTGTCACAGGATCATTCCTCGCTGTTGCTCATGAAAATCAACTACTAGCAGTGGCAAGCGCATTAACTTTCTATAAAAGTGCTGGTGAAAAAGCGGCTTCCATCGCGAATGGAACTGGAGACTTTGCGTTTCTATTTTTAAATGCGTTAGGAAAACAGGCTCTATGTACACAAATGGAAGGAGTTTTAAAATGACGACTGTAGCTTTGACAATTGCTGGTTCAGACAGTGGTGGTGGCGCAGGTATTCAAGCTGATTTAAAAACCTTTCAGGAACTTAATGTATTTGGAACTTCTGCTATAACGGCTGTAACTGCACAAAACACTTTAGGTGTCCATGGCGTTTATGCATTAGAAACAGATGCTGTAACTTCGCAGATTCGTAGTGTAATGGATGATTTCAACGTGAATGCTATTAAAACAGGCATGCTATTTTCTTCGAATATCATTGAAGCCATCGCAGGGACGTTGAAAACTTATCCTTCCTCTTTACTCGTTATCGACCCTGTAATGATTGCTAAGGGCGGTGCTTCCCTTTTACTTAATGAAGCGGTCATCGCATTAAAGAGCACTTTGCTACCGCTAGCCACCTGTATTACACCTAACATCCCGGAAGCTGAAGTGTTAACAGGAATGACGATTATAACGGATGCCGACATTTTAAAAGCAGCTCAAAAAATTTTAGATATGGGTGCTCACTCCGTTGTTATGAAAGGTGGTCACCTTAACAATTCTTCGACTGCAGACGATTTATTTTTAAGCACTACTGGCGAGCAATTCATCCTTCGATCTAAACGGATTCACACAAAGGATACGCATGGTACGGGTTGCACTTTTTCAGCTGCGATTACTGCGCATTTGGCACACGGAAGAACTCTGACTGAAGCAGTAACTGAAGCGAAGTACTTTATACAAGCTGCACTAATGGATGGGCTTTCAATCGGAAACGGAAACGGTCCAACGAATCATTGGGCGTATAATCAGTCATCTGATTTTGTTAGGGAGGACGTGTTGGTCATTGAATAATTACTTACAGTTATATTTCATTATGGGTACTAGTAATACAGCTAACGCTGACCCGTTAACCGTTTTAGAAGAAGCGTTACGCGGAGGCGTGACATGCTTTCAATTAAGAGAAAAAGGCCCAAACGCTTTAATTGGGAATGAAAAGTATATGTTTGCACAGCAATGTAAATCTCTTTGTACAAAATTTGGTGTCCCATTTATCGTGAATGATGACATCGATTTGGCAATCGCATTGGATGCAGACGGTGTGCATATCGGACAGGATGATGCGAATGTCAGAGACGTGAGAAATAGAATTGGAGCACATAAGATAGTTGGGCTCTCTACCCATACTACGGCTGAAGTGGAAGAAGCCATTGCTGCTGGTGCAGATTATGTTGGAATCGGTCCTATATTTTCGACGCAGTCAAAAAGTGATGCCAAGCCTGTTGCAGGGACAGGTTTTTTAGAGCAGACTCGTGACCAATTCCCTGAACTACAAATAGTCGGAATAGGTGGAATTACTATAGATAACTTCGTATCAGTTATCTATGCCGGCGCAAACGGAATTGCAACTATTTCTTCAATCGCCAATGCTAAAAGTCCTTATCAAACTGCCCAACAGTTTAATGACCTGTTGCAACGTCAATTACAAAAAGAAAGGTGATTTTCATGCACACAAGAAAATTAATCGTCATGACAATGTTCGTTGCCATCGCTGTCGCTGGATCCACTTTCGTTTCATTTCCAGCTGGCATTGCACGTGCTTTTCCTGTCCAGCATGCCATCAATGTGATTGCAGCTATTTTACTAGGTCCTACTGCCGCAGTTATCATTGCTTTTGTCACAGGACTTGTGCGGATATTGACTGGAACGGGTTCACTGCTTGCATTCCCAGGTGGAATGATCGGTGCTTTACTAGCTGGACTCTTTTATAAGCAGTACGGTAAAGCAAGGTATGCCGCAATCGGTGAAATGATAGGAACGGGAATCCTTGCTTCGCTTGTTGCCGTTCCTTACGCAAAAATTTTAATGGGTACAACAGTCGCAACCTTTTTCTTCGTTCCACCATTTATTGTATCGAGTGTTAGTGGTGCAATGTTAGGCGTTTTGTTAGCTGTTCGATTAGAAAGGACACGAATTGTGAGTAAAATTATTTAGCCTCTCTTCGTTTTCAAACAGAAAGTGCCATCCAATATGCAATTGGATGGCACTTTCTGTTTTTTAAAAACGATACCGTCTACTATTGTAACGGTTTATTATCTTACATTTTGCATACCAACTGATACTTTTTCATCAGTTTCTCGCATAAACTCAACGGAGTTTTTCGTTGTCTCAATCGATTGTTGCAAGATACCTTGATAAGTGATGAGAAGTTGCTCTAGTTGAGACGTTAACCCCATTAGTTTTGTAACTACGTTTAAAGTATTCCCTTGAATCTGCTCATTCGCTCTTGGTTGCAATGTTTGTAAAGCATTTTCCATTAAGGTTAATTGGCTTTCAATATCCGCATAGACCATTTTCACTTCTTTAGTCATTCTCTGGATCACTCCTTATGACCTCGACACTTTAGCAGTTCTAGCCGCCTCAGCTGCTCGCGCTGCATGAATACTTTCAATTGTACGATGAATACTACTAATTTCAGTTTGAAGTGAAGAAAGCTTCTCCGCAATCCTAGTTGAAACGGCACTAAACTGAATCGTCGCAATCTCCATATACGGTCGATGGATGAGGCGCTCTCTATTCACATTAAATTCATTCGCTAAATGACCATGCCAAGTCTTCTTTGTAAGTTCGGGTTCTAAGCACTTTCGTCCATGTACATTGAACTCTTGTTGTTTACCGTTTATTGAGGCTTGACACGATTGTAACCTACCCATTTCCTCTTTTTTCTTACGCAGTAATGCATAGTAATAACTTAACAAACTATCCCCTCCATCCTGAAACAGTAATGAAATTAAGATTGTTCAGCTGATTGTAGTAATCTCGGTAGTAATGTCGTAAATAACACAATAATACCTAATAGCAGTACGCCTATTAGTAACCAGGATTGAAAACGCGTATTTCCCACTTTTTGTTCGTATGGTTTCTCAGAAGCTAGAAACGGTTCTTCGTTAGCTGAGTTAGTAAACAATTGTAAATCTGATGCTCTTACTGCAGTCGTGTTTTTTTCTCCTCGTTTTGCCGAATTAAATAGAAACGATGTATCATTCCGATTCGGCAATTGTTTTTGTCCATCAAAGTGGACATCAAATTGCTTCGTCGGAATTGTATTTTTCTGTTCTACTTTCTTACGATCATGCATATAATCCGTATTTTTTTTAAACTTAAGTTTTTCGTAATCTACAGTTTTTAATCCTTCGATTGAATCATCCCCATCTGCCGCTACCGAAACGACACCCACTCCTGTGATTAGAATGAGAAGTAACAACGCTAAAGAGACGAATTTAACCTTCATATATTTCTTCACCTTTAGCAACCCTATTGCCCTTATATTTACTAATGACCCATGAGATTACAAACATCGTTACCGCAATTACACCTGCAAACGTTGCCCCCAACATAAAACTAGTTTCAGCTTCATATTTAATGGACATATAGACAGTCGATAATACATCTGGAATCGCTAGTTCAGGAACACCTAAAATGAGTAACGGCGCGATATACAGACACATGAGCCCTACCGCTGCAATCCATCCTGATGCTTGGCTGAAATCAAGTGATGCATGGACAACCGCAGCACTCGCTAGCAGTAAGAGAATTGTAAATACCGTCCATTCAACCGCCCGACCATCATTAAGGATGTACATATTAATACTATAAAGACTAATGATAACGCCCACTAAAACAGATAAAAGACCTGTCATCACTATGCGTAACATGGCAGAGCTATTTTGTAGTCGATGGCCAAAGAATCCTATTAATAAGCTACTCACTAGTATAATTAAAAATAATATAACTGGCGGAACTTTCTTAACTTCTTCCTCCATTACTGCTTCACCTTTAACATTTAACGGATTTACGTAATGGTTAAAAACATATCCATTTTCTTGTCCATCCACATATGTGTTTGCTAAGAACCCTTGAATATCTTTATTAAAAGCCGACATTTCACCTAAATTCGAATTCCACTTCTTGCTAAATGTATTCGAAGTATCTTTAATGTCATTCGCTTTTGCAAACAAATCGCTTGTATAGTCAAACAAGTTACCTTGTCTATCAGAAAGTGAATTTACCATACCTGTAAGTGTTAGCAGTTGGTTACTAACATTCTGTTGCCCTGATACTACTTGCTCCTTCGCATTTTCTCGTACGGGCTCCTTTTGTGGTAGCAGCGTCGTTGGTGCTGAAATTTGTGTGAGTAAAAGATTTGCTTGTTCATTGATTTTATCTAAGTCACTAATAAGTGCAGTATGTTGTTCAGCTACTGTTTTTTCATGCCCAGAGACAATTGCTGCAAAAGTTGTACTAAGCTCACTCATCCCGAATTTGGTTTCAGGCATGCCGTTTTCCACCGCAACCCATCCATCGAGTTCAACGTCATTTTGCTTCACTGCATCTTTTAGTAACGTATTTAAAATATCATCTTTCAATAGTTTATCACGCTGCGTGCCCTTTGCTCGTTCTTCTAATGTAAATTCGTACTGAAGAAGTGTCGAATAATAGGATAGGAGGTTATCAACATCATTGTTTGCCGCCCCTTTGTTAAACAACGTTTGCAATCGATCCCGATGCGCATCATTTAAATCTGTTCGAGCTAAAAGTGCATTCTCCAACTTCTCAATTTCAAAAAGGATCTTTGAAACGTCCGCAGGTTCAGCGTCTACTTTTGCCAGAAGTGCTTCATAGTCGGCGTAGACTTTCTTATAACTTCCAAATAGTGTACTAAAATTGTTTGATGCATCGGCATAGTCTGCTGCATCCGCTTTAAAAGTATTTAACCAAAGGGTCTTTTTGTCTGCCACATTCACTTTAACAGTTGTTAAACCCGTTAATAGTTTATCAATTTCAACAAGTAACGGTGAAGTTGGATCAGCTAATTCTACTTCTTGTTTCATAGTTGTTAGGCTAGAATGAATACTCGTCAAACCAGTATTTACATTATCCGAAGAACCTAATCCTGGATCTAGTTTAGCATCTGCAATTCTTTCCATAGCTTTTTGAATTCTCGTTAATTCATTTTCATCAGGTGGTAATGCCGGGGCTCCGGGAGGCGTGTTATTACCTGCACCCATTCCCTTTTCCAAGTTACGTAAGATCGAATCATTATATCGATCAATTGCGGTACTTTGAACGACTAATAAATCGCTCAGTTGACGTTTGACTTCACTTTTCCGTAGTGTAGACAACTCGTTAAATTTCTGTTGGTTCTTCTCAATCTTTTCATTTACTTTCGTTAAATCACCTTTTACCTTTTTTTCGTTATCTTTAAGTGCTTGTAACGACTGGTTAAATTGTTCCGATTGAGTTGATGCTACTGCATGAATTTTAGCTAAGCTATCATCTTGTACTTGTTGCAGTATTTTTTTCTGCTGCTGTTGGAAATCTTTATACTCATCTACATAGCTTATGAATTGACCCATCTGCTTACCAAAAGCTTCTGTACTATCCACACGCGAATGATGATCTTGATCGGCGTCTACAATTGATGCACGTAAGCCTTCCATCTGTTCACTTTGTTTTTGTATGTCTGTTACTAGTACTTCTGATTCTGGCTTGTAATAAGTGGACATTGCATTTAGAAATTCCGTTTCAGTTCCTAAAATATTATGGAATTCCTTTTTAATGTGATCCATTTCTTGAGCTACATAGCTCCAATATAATGTCGATACTTTTGAATTTACTCGATTTGTTGCTAAGTCAATTTCACGTAATACTTTTTCCTTACTTGCACCTGTTTTTTGGCGTGATACTTGATAAGCAAACTCTGCTTTTTGTGGATTTTGCTGGTCGTAAGACATAACGTTTTGGGAGAAGTCTGAAGGAATGTAAACTACTCCATCATATTGGTTGGACTTCAAACCATTAATAGCAGAACCACGTCCCATCACTTTCCATTCGTATTGGGAATCTTCTGCTAGAATTGCAATCGCTTCTTTCCCCATCTCCACATTTTCATCATCTTTTGTTTGTCCTAAATCTTCATTCACAACTGCAATCACTCGTTTATGGGGTTTGTCAATTACAACTGGGTTTACGCCTAACAGTTGAAAAAACAGAACAGGTACAACCAAAATTAGTAAGATTCCCGATATTATTTTGAACATATGAAACCTCTTGTTTTTCATAGCGCAATCTTCCTTTCGATTTTACATAACGGAGTCATCACTTTTGTAGAGTTCCCGTTCAGAATATAATGGGCAAAGCCTATTGGTAACTCTAGTTCTTTTCGTTCGTATGCGACTGTATACAAGGTTTGTTCTGACTTTTTCATGAAAATTAACGCTTGGCGAATTAATTTTAATTCGTTCGTAAACGGGTCATATCCTTTTGTAATTTCAGCGTTATTTCCAGATGCAATTACATTAAATCCTAGATGTGAATAACTTTTCATCAGTTTTGCAAGTCGGTCCAATATCAAATTGTCCGCAACTTGTAAAAATCTTGAGTAACCATCGATTACGAAATAGGATGGTATGACTTCTACTTGGTGTCCAGATTGTAGTCCTACTAAATAATCTTTTTCTAATTGCTCATAGTGCTGTTCAATTCGTTCAATCCACTCAACGAGACTGTCTTTCGTCTCAAGATAATCAATTCTTGAGTCATCCGAGAATGTCGATAATCCTCGATCAAATGAATCGAATATCGCAATGTGTTTTGTATGTTGTTCCAGAAAAGCATGTAGCATCCATGTTATCGAATTGGTTTTACCTCTTTGTGCTTGACCAATTAATAAACAATGTCGATTTCGATTAAAGTCAATATAAACAGGTTCAACGGCTTCTTCATCCAAACCTATCGCAATTTGGGTGTGCCCCGTACCACCTAAGTAAGCAGGGAAATTAATAGATGTCAGTTCAAGCGGCAACATTGGAATCGGCTTTGGCCTCTCTATTTCCATGTATTGACCTTTTAAAAGCGCCACAGCTTCTTTCACCGATTCAAGGACTGCAAAATCATCAGCCCCCACTGCCGGTAAATAAATTTGAGAGAAGTAAGGTTCATCCTTCTTTATAATTGCTCTTCCTGGAAATGGCTCTAAATCAAAAGGTACTTTACCGACGACACCATATGCTTCAGTTGTATCCATCAAATAATGTACAATTTTTGTTTTCAAATTATTCATCAGCGATTGTCTAACAGATTGTACTCTCGTCGCAGTAATGAATAAGAATATACCTAGAGATTGGCCATCTCTAGCAAACTGCGTCAATTGAATATCCAACTCTTCCATTTCTTCACGCACAATATCATAATTATCTACTACGAAGTAAATGAACGGGAATGGTTCAGACGCTACTTGGTTATACATATGAACATTGCTCACTTCAGCCAATTGAAAAGCTAATTTGCGGCTAGCTATTTCCTCTTTCACCGTTTTCACTAACTTATCTCTCTTTAGCTCTTCATCCACTGTAAAGTAATCAGCTGTATGCGGTAACTGACGTAATGGCAGCAATGAGCCATTGCCGTAATCTAAAATGTAGAAATTAGCTTCTTTCGGTGTGGACTTTTTCGCAATTCCTAGTAATGCCGTTAAAATCGTGTACGATTTACCGTAACCTGAGGAACCAAAGACCCCTAGATTGCCATCTCTACTTTCATCATAAAAGATAGGTGTTTGTGATTGTTTTTCCGGCTCATCAATGACACCAAGTGCGATACCTTTTTCATTTTCATTTGCTGCTGGTTTTTCCAAACGCATTGAAAGTGGTGGTAACCACGGGCTCGCTAATTTTGAAATGGACATGTCTTTTTGCGTTTGCGCAATTTTTTCAGTGACAGCTTCAATTTCAGTTATGCCACCCTTTTTCTTTTTCACATGTGTTTCAATGCTCGATAATGGTTGCAATCCTAAATCTGTAACGATTGCCACCTCGTCTTCAGTATCCAAAATTTCTTCCAAATAAGAAGCACCACTCCATGCAGATTGAAATAATTCATACACTTCGTTATTACCTACTTGTAAGTAACCACGGCCCGTTACAGTAATTGATGCAGCATCACTATTTTTCAAAATCTCTTTACTATCCGAAGCATCTTGGACTTTTAGCGCTACACGGAAACGTGCGTTACTCCATATTTGATCATCAATAATACCGCCGGGTTTTTGCGTTGCTAAAATGAGATGCACCCCTAAACTTCGGCCAATACGTGCAGTACTCACAAGTTCATGAATGAATTCAGGTTCCTCACTTTTCAACTCAGCAAACTCATCTGAGATAAGGAATAGATGTGGCAGTGGCTCATTGGCTTTTCCTTCTTTATAGAGCGTTGTGTAGTCGTCAATATGCGTTACCGTGAATTCATCAAAGAGACGTTGACGACGTTTTAATTCACTATTAATGGAAGCTAATGCACGCATACTGAAATTTTTACTGCCTTCAATATTTGTAATCGTACCTAACAAGTGGGGAATCTCTTTAAATGGCTGTGCCATCCCACCACCTTTATAGTCAATAAGTAAAAACGCGACTTCGTGTGGATGATAGTGAACCGCAAGCGATAATATATACGTTTGAAGGAACTCACTTTTCCCTGATCCCGTTGTCCCTGCAAGTAAACCATGTGGTCCATGAGCCTTTTCATGTAAATTCAAATGTACAAGCTCTTCTTTCCCTTTAAACCCAACAGGCACCGCTAATGATTTTGAAGACTCATTCACCAGCCAATTATTTTGTATTGGTATGCTTTCTACTTCTTTTACGTCGAGCATCTCTAAAAATGATACTGAATTAGGTATCGAATTCGTCATACCTATTTGGTGATGAAGTGATTTCAACATACGTGCAAATCGTTCGTTTGTAGATCCATCATGCCGATCCAATGAAAAATGTGTATCGACAGCTTTTTTCGCATTGATAACAATGTCACCCTCACGCTCATTTACGTAGCGTACGAGTGTGTGAACATTCTCAGTCATTCTTTCCTGCGTCGTCTCCGCGAAGATGACAGATATCCCAAGCTCAGCCAACTTTTCGCCTTCTAAATATTCCAAAATGACATGCTCTGCAATTAATTCGTAATTTGAAATGACAAAGATTAGATGCGGGCGAAATAGCACTTTCCCTTTCATTTCATCGATATCTCGCTCACGAATGATTTCGTAAAGACTTGAGAGCAATTGATCTCTTGTTTGTTCATTGTGAATGAAACCCTTAGCATGCATATTCGGTAAAGAGAAATGAGGCAACCATTTCATCCATTCAACAGCTTCATATTCTTCATTTGGAAATATATAAATCATGCGTGTGTCATGATAGCTATGAAAGAAAGCGAGTTGCCCAATAAGTTGATGGATTTCTCTTTTCATAACGGACTCTTTCCCAATTAGCCCAACAATTCCTTCTGATAACTTGACCGTAATCGGGGCAGACGAGATTTCTTTATAGACCTTTTCCATCCGTTGAGATTGTTCTAACAAATCATCCACTTCACGATTTGCCAAATCTCCTGATGACAATGAGATCTCATAGCTCGCTGGTACATTCCCCGTACCTAGACGAATCTCTAAAAAGTCATGACTATCAACGGGTCTCTCCCATATTCTTCGGGATACGTGATCAGTCATCTGTTTCATCTGTTCAAATGTTGGAAAATGATAATCCAATACAGCCTTCTGCTTTGTCGATAATCTGTGGAAATCACTTCGCATATTTTTTAAATACAACGTATAGACACGGCGTCTTTTCTCTTCATTTACTTTTCTTTTTTTCTTATCTTTCATATACTGCACGGTCGAAGTAACGAGTGTCATCATGAACATTGAAATTGAAATAATGATGAACAATCCGCGCGGTATTAGGATTGCGACTAACCCCATCACAACAAGCATCACTAACGGCGGGGCAATAATTAACCATAATCCACGTCCCGTATCTTCACTTTCTTGTGTTGGAAAAGATAACGAGACTTTCTCGTCTGGCAGCTCATAGATCATGCGGGGAGTGCGTCTAAATTCGGGATACATTTTCAACATTTCCGATTCCGGCGCTTTAAATTCAGGTAATTTTGTATGATAGTCTGCAACAGAAGTCACATGTAAAACATCTTTATTAGACAACTCCATTTCCATGAACGCCCATTGTAAAATGTCGCCTTTCTTTACAATCCGCTGTTGCTCACACTTCTGCCCATTCACAAAAAGAACGCAACTTGGATCTTTTAAAAGTATCCAACCTTCCGATGTTTGATTTAAGGAGAACTGCGCTGATTTTTCGCGTACGTTAGTGATTTCGGTATCCACTAGTGTAACCGTCGCGTTTTGATCGTTATCGCTAAAAGTAACCGTCTTTTCAGCATCCAAATAATACGTACGCTTCTCTTTAAAAGTGGACGTCAAATATATCTGAATGACATGGTCTTGTTGCTCAATGGATAGACTTTCCGTCATAGATACTCTTCCGATAGCAACGCCACTGTTCGACACTAAAATGCCATCTTCGTCTTGTTCAACCGTTAGACTGCCATTACAAAAAGGAAAGGATTGAATTGTTATATCATCTAATAGATCTGGTCCAATCGTTTTCGTCGTCAAATCTTCCGCATTCCATTCTTGACGTTGATAGAAATCGTTATAAAACACCCACAACTGCATCAAATTATCCCCCCCTTTCACTTCACACTCTACTTAGTAGTGGATTCCTCATGTTCCATTAATCGTTCATATTCCTCTACTTCTGTATCAATTTCTTTTAACAACTGTTGCTTTTCTTCACCAGATAATTTGTCATCTGCTTGAATTTCTTCTCTCTTTTTGAGTAAACCGAAAACAATTAATTCGCCATCTTCGACTGACCTTGCAATATCAATGGCCTTTGTAGCTTCTGCTCTGCCAATGTAAATCCAATACTTTAAATACTCCGTATCCGTATGCAATGTAATATTGGCTAAAACATTTTTCTTTTGCTTTTCCTCAAGTTTCTCATTGAGTACAGACGAATAGGCAAGTTCATATAATACGACAAACGGCATCTTTCGAACTTTGTAAGGGCTTAGTGTTGTAACAACTTCGCTATACTGATCTCCTAAGAAAAACTCGTGACTTTCTATGAAGGCTTCATTTCTCGGCTTTTCAATAATAAAATAGGATAATGACATTATGAGTGCAGGTATAAATAGGATTCCGAGACCGATTGTAAGCCATTTCGTTTTCTGCCACTTGCTTTTAGGCATGCGAATAGATTCATTTGTTTTCGCATCAATACCGTTCAATTGTTCTTCAAGGTAATGAATCAAGTCACTATAATTTGTCATGCGCATTACACTTGCACCAACTGCTTTTAAATCCAGTGTTTCATGGTATTTTAAATAGTCTTCATACGAAAATGATGCGTCAACTACTGCCGCAACAGCTGCTTTCGTTTCAAGCCAAACCCGTTCTGCATTCATTTCGACAGGAGGTAAACTATCCATTATTCCATAGTAAAGAAATGTTGGCGTTAAACCTCTGTTGTAGACGATATTCTCAGGACAAATAATTTGATTGAGACGCGAAAAAGAATGCGATTGGACATGTTGAACCAATTGATACGCAAACAACCATCTCGACTTTTTATCTTCTTTTTGCAATTCATCATAACGTCTGTATGATTCCGGGATATTGGCAACCATAATTAGCTCATCATCTGTCATCGTGAACTCTTTTACGATTTCAGGATGTATGTCTTTTAAAAAGGTTAGCTCTTCTTTCTCTTTCAGCATAATCCGCTCGATTTGAAAGACAAATGTGCTACGGTTTTTTTCTTCGTTCAACTCAGCACCCAACAACTCCATTAAATAGGTGTGTGATTTCTTCAACATGTTTCGTTCCCCCTTAACTAATTTCTAATCGATCTCCCGTTATGACACCACACTCTGACAACGTCAAATGTCCTGGGAATCGTTTATCTTTATTGACAACATGTACCCAATGCCCTTCGCGCACTGGTTCAGAAATCGAATCGGCTTGCCAAGCAATATCAATCAGCTTCTTAATGGTGTACAAATTGGATAATCGCAAATCGAAAACGTTGCCATTATACTTTTTAAGGTCAACTGTTACTTCTATGTACATTGCTCATCTCTCCATTTGGAAAGGAGCGCCATCCCTTCTAAGAATGACGCTCCCTTTGATAGAACTTCAATTAGCCACGAATTTGACTAGCAATTTGCTGATCCGCATCTTGTAATGCCTGTCCTGCACGACTAAGTTGTAGACCAACTTCGTTTAGCAATTCACGCATTTCAGTAATGCTTGGCTTAAGACGGTCGTACTGATCTGCAAAGGCTTTACTAGAAGAACCTTCCCACATCGATTGCAACTCACTAATCATTCCATCTAGACGTCCGATTTGGGATGCAACCTCCCCTGACTCATGTTTGTAACGTGATGCCATTGCATCCAACTCTGCTGGTGTTACGCGAATAATTCCTGACATAGTAAACATCTCCCTTTTTCCTGATTTTTGATGCATTTATAAAATAACTGCATAAACAACAAGCGCAATGGATATTGGCCTCAGTTTCTATACAGGTATTTTCAATCGTCCGTTCAGCTCTTCCTCAGCAACACCTCCTTAAAAGGTTGGTTATATGAGTGCTATTCTACAACTGGTACTTTATATGTAATTCTAATAGGCTGTTTACCAATTTCGTTGTATGTTCTGTTATAGACTCTGGTTGAAAATGTAACAGTCTCCATAAGACCGTTAACAATCAACTGCTGTTGATCTAATTGTATACTCGCTTCTCTAATTGACATCTTCGAAATTTCACCTTTTGCATATGCTAACTCGCTAGCCACATCTGTTTTTAATTGATTTGCTAGTTTGTTCATATCTTCCAACAAGTCAGTGATTCTCTTTCCGCTTGATGTCATATCTTCTTCACTCACAAATTCATGTGTTCTACTTGTAGTGTGATAGACGTATTTCACAATTCTCCCTCCAATTAACGATATTTAAATATAGATGACAGTTGCTTCTCTTCTGAAAAAAGCTTCTCTATCCCCTGTCTCATACTTTCAAACAGACGTTTTCCCTCTGCAAACTCACTTTTATAAAATGTATAAATTTCAGTTCGATTATTTCTAATAACAGGTGGAATTGGAGAGATATTCTCATTTACTGAAATACTAACAACCGTGCCTCCACTTACAAGATGGTTATAAGCTTTCGGATTCGATTCCATATCGTTTATACGAGACCTGATAGTACGGCAACGGTCCTCATAAGGTGTTTCAAAGTGTTCGCTATATGCTCGCTGGATTTCTCTAAGATAATGACTTTGCAGTTCAAACGTATCCATTCCCATCCAATACAAGCGTTTGGCAGAAGATACGTTTACTTCAACTTGTTGTTTTCCATTGCCTTTAATGTAAATCATGTCACCTTCTTCGTATCTTCGGGTCGAGTCAGATAAACCGTTTATTAGTGGTTCCAATAAATGCGCATCTTTGGCACCTTCTAATTCATGCTTGATTGTATCGAACGCTTCCTTTAAATCTAAGATTTCCTCTAAAAGTTCGGCTCGTTCAAAAGGATTATGAATAGTCATTGCCAACAACAAGCTATCCGTTCGATCTTTAATTTTTAGTAAACGGTCACTCATTTGGTCCCCTTCCATTCCGGAAGTAGCATTCAAAACCTGGAGTATGACAGGGATGTGCTCACTTAAACCTCTTAACTGATGAATAACAGCGGGAAGTTGTTTTCTAATCTCATTGAAAGCAACTAACCGATTAAACCTTGCTGTTACTGGATTTTTCATTTTGAATTTTACTATATTTTTTAAATTTAATTTAAGATCTATGTTCGGGTTTCCCGTTACATAGGTACGGACATTCTTCAAAAAGTCATTGTCCATACCAGTTACATAGTAAAAGAAACCATCTACTCCCGCTTCCTCATAATAAGGAACCCCAGCAGCAAGATATTCTTGCAATGCTTGCAGTTTCTTATCGGGAATGTTACGAATAACATCATCTAATCCTACTAAATCAGCATTTGTTACAACTGTATGCTCTGTCCCTAGCCTTAAAAAACCTCTTATTAAGTGCAAAGGATATAAGATATCCTCTTTGGAAGTGATGTGATGAATGTTTGCGCCTTTAGATTTGTAATAAAATTCAGCGAAAGATTGGAGTTTTTTGGGGTCTAGTGCGTATAGAT
>JARIDO010000005.1 GCA_029263895.1 Sporosarcina sp. | reverse complement strand
CAGCGCCGATGGTAGTCGGGGGTTTCCCCCTGTGAGAGTAGGACGTCGCCGGGCACTCAAGAAGTCATTCCTTTTAGGGAGTGGCTTTTTTTGTATTTGCTTATTTTACTATTGTTGAAGACATTAGAGGTTATTCGCTGTGCGCCCGTAGATGATGGCTACGCGCCCGAAAAAGCCGTAAATCGCCCGTAAATACACGTAGCCCGCCCGAAAAAACAGATATTCGCCCGCAAATCATATATCGCGCTCGAAAAAACCTTATATCATCCGAAAACCCTCGCGTAACAACTATTAAGCATCAAAATAGGATTCCTAATGATTAATTTAAATCACCACATCTTATATGTAACAAATCCTTAATTTATTAAAATAGTAAGGTTCTCTTTTTGCATTGCTATGTTGAATAATATAAGGTTAAGAAACAAATATATACGCGGAGGTGTTTCATTTATGACAACAGTTTATGATTTTAGTGTTAAAAAAACAAACGGTGAAGAGCTATCTTTGGATGCTTATAAAGGAAAACCTCTTATTATTGTGAATACAGCAAGTAAATGTGGTTTTACAGATCAATTCAAAGACTTACAGGAACTATACGAAGCATATAAAGAGGATGGACTCGTTGTATTAGGGTTTCCATCAGATAATTTTAATGACCAGGAATTCGATGATATCAATAAAACGGTAGAATTTTGCCAATTAAATTATGGGGTGACATTCCCGATGTTTGAAAAGATTGACGTTAAAGGTGTTGAAGCAAGTCCATTGTTTTCTTTTTTAACTTCTGAAAAGAAGGGAATGCTAACAGAAGGCATCAAGTGGAATTTTACGAAGTTCTTAGTAAATCGTGAAGGTCATGTGGTAGAGCGTTTTGCACCACAAACTTCCCCTCTTAAAATGAAGAAGAAGATTGAGTCAATCATATAGTAAATAATATAAATAGTTTTACTTATTAACGTGTCCTTGACAGTGATAACAGCCGCTGATACCCTTTTAATAATATTCATTTTTAAGGAATCGAAATACTAGGAGGAATTAACGATGTGGGAATCGAAATTTGAACGTGAAGGGCTTACTTTTGATGATGTTTTATTAATACCGGGACCATCTGATGTGTTGCCAAAAGATGTTTCTCTAAGTGTTAATTTAACAGAAAAAATCAAACTAAATATTCCTGTGATTAGTGCTGGTATGGATACAGTTACTGAGTCCAAGATGGCTATTTCAATGGCGCGTCAAGGAGGACTTGGTATCATTCATAAAAATATGAGCATTGAGGAACAGGCGGAGCAAGTAGTAACTGTTAAACGCTCAGAAAATGGTGTAATTACGAATCCGTTTTATTTAACACCTGAACATCAAGTATTTGATGCGGAACATTTAATGGGGAAGTATCGTATATCTGGAGTGCCAATCGTAAATAATACAGAAGAGTTAAAATTAGTAGGTATTTTAACAAATCGGGATCTTCGTTTCATTCAAGATTATTCATTAGTAATTGATGATGTAATGACGAAAGAAGATTTAGTAACGGCTCCAGTTGGGACAACGTTAGAAGATGCAGAAAAGATTTTGCAGAAGTATAAAATTGAAAAATTACCGATTGTTGATGAAAAAGGAATATTAAAGGGCCTAATTACAATTAAGGATATAGAGAAAGTAATTGAGTTTCCGAATGCAGCTAAAGATCATCACGGCCGTCTTTTAGTGGGAGCCGCTGTAGGTGTTACTTCAGATACGATGGTTCGTGTTCAAAAACTTGTAGAAGCAGAAGTGGATGTTATTGTTCTTGATACAGCGCATGGTCATTCAAAAGGTGTTCTAAATACGGTCGCAGACATTCGTACTAAATATCCTAATATAGACATTATAGCTGGAAATGTGGCCACAGCAGAGGCTGCTCGCTCTCTTTATGACGCTGGTGCGGATGTAGTTAAAGTCGGAATTGGACCGGGATCAATATGTACTACACGTGTTGTTGCAGGTGTTGGTGTCCCTCAAATAACTGCTATTTACGAGTGTGCGACTGAAGCACGTAAACTTGGCAAAACAATTATTGCTGATGGTGGTATTAAATATTCCGGTGATATTGTGAAAGCTTTAGCTTCTGGTGGACATGTCGTGATGTTAGGAAGTCTACTGGCTGGTACGACAGAGAGCCCAGGTGAAACTGAAATATTCCAAGGGCGCAGGTTTAAAGTATATCGTGGGATGGGTTCTGTAGCATCAATGGAACGCGGTTCAAAAGATCGTTATTTCCAAGATGAGGCGAAGAAACTTGTGCCAGAAGGAATTGAAGGTCGTCTTCCATACAAGGGCCCGCTAGCGGATACAATTCATCAACTAATTGGTGGAATTCGTGCTGGTATGGGTTATTGCGGTACAAAAGATCTTGAAGATCTTCGCGAAAATGCTCAATTTGTACGTATGACGGGTGCTGGTTTAAGAGAAAGTCATCCACACGATGTCCAAATTACAAAAGAAGCACCCAATTATTCGATTTCTTAAGTAGATAATATGTAGTGCAGCATAATAGTAAAGGAACATTTAACACCTTTCCTTCGTATTATTATAGGCGGAAAGGTGTTATTTTTGTTTAGTCCCCATGGAGTATAAAATGTGTGTTAAAATAGTTTGTAGAAATAGTATTGACGGAGGTAGTTTAGTGAAACAGAAAATGATGAAGTCAGTGGCAATTTTATTGGTGCCATTGCTATTACTTATGACTATTGGTGTTAAACCTACATATGCAGATTCTACATTAGGGCTTCACGTGGATGGAGCAATTTTAATTGATGCAGAAAGTGGCAAGATATTATATGAGGAAAATGCCGATACACCACTTGGCATTGCTAGTATGACGAAAATGATGACTGAATATCTGTTATTTGAAGCGATTGAAGAAGGTAAAATTACTTGGGATCAAGAATACAAAGTTACACCTTATACGCATGCAGTTTCACAAGATCGTATACTAAGTAATGTACCATTGCGTGAAGACGGTTCATATACAATCCGTGAATTATATGAAGCACTTGCGATTTATTCAGCGAATGCCGCTACAATCGCAATAGCAGAAACAATTGCTGGAACAGAAAAAGAGTTTCTTAATTTAATGAATGCAAAAGCAGAAAAACTAGGCTTGAAAGATTATAAATTTGTTAATTCAACAGGCTTAAATAATAGTAATTTACAGGGGATGCATCCAGAAGGGACAGGTCCTCAGGATGAAAATGTTATGCCAGCAAAGTCTGTAGCAAAGTTAGCTTATAGTTTAATACATGATTACCCAGAAGTTCTTGAGACGACGAAGATAAAAACAAAGATATTTAGAGAAGGAACAACTGATGCTATTAAAATGGATAACTGGAACTTCATGTTACCAGGGTTTGTCTATGAGTATCAAGGTGTTGACGGCTTAAAAACGGGAACAACTGATTTTGCCGGGCACTGCTTTACTGGAACTGCAACACGTGATGGTAAAAGAGTCATTGCTGTCGTAATGAAAGCAGTAGATACAAAAGGTGTAGGTTCTTATAAAGCAAGATTTGATGCGGCACGCTCTTTGTTTGATTATGGTTTTGCACAATTTTCTAAAGAAGAATATATACCTGCCGGTCATCAATTTAAAAAACATAAAACAGTTGCAGTTGAAAAAGGGAAACAGAAAAATGTTTCAATTGAAGTGAAAGAACCTGTTACCGTGATGATTAAAACAAGTGAAAAAGATGCTTATGTGCCAAAACTTGTGCTTGATAAAAAGAAATTCAAAAATGGTTCACTTAAAGCGCCAATTAAAAAAGGAACTGTAGTTGGTCATGTTGAGTTAGTAAAGAAAGATGGCACTGATTATGGTTATATCGATGGCGCTATATCTGGAGCAGATGTCGTTACTTCAGAAGCAGTCGAGCAAGCAGGTTGGTTCTCATTGATGATGTCTGCTATCGGTAACTTTTTTGTTAGTATGTGGGATGGAGCAACTGGATTTGTTAAAGGATTATTTAACTAATTTAAACTTTCTTTCCTATCTTTATTGAATTGACCCCCAAATGGTGGACACTATTATAAGTGACACCATTTGGGGCTTTTTTATGACAAAGCCTCTTTAACCTAAAAAGATGACTTCGGTAGAGTACCGAGGTCATTTCATGTATATGTAAAAGCCGTTTCTATTTAAGTATCAATTAAACAGGGTTGCGTTAATTGAGAGAGGAATCGGCTTTTTCAATCTGCCAAATACTCATCAGTTTTTCGACGGCAACGGGTAGTTCTTTTAATGAAAAACCACCGAAACCGATTAGAAATGAAGTTTCGCCATTGACCTTACGCGTTCTATATTCATTTAAACTATAAAGCAGAATACCGTTAGAGCGAGCTGCTTCGAGTAACTCTTTTTCACAGGCATTTCCATGTACGGTTAAGATGATGTGCATGCCTGCCTCATCTCCTGAAAATGAAACATGGGGCGCATAGTTGAGAAGCACATTCGTTAGAACAGATAACTTTTGTTTATAAACTTTACGCATCCTGTTTAAGTGCCTAGAGAAATGTCCATCTGCCATAAAGCGAGCTAAAATGTGTTGATCTAAACGTGGAACCGTTGAAGAATAATGGATAAATGCTTTAGAATAACGCTCTAACAAAACAGGGGGAAGAACCATATAAGCAATTCGAAGTGAGGGCATAAGTGATTTTGAGAAAGTGCTTAAATAAATAACATTTTCCCCTTTATCCATCCCTTGTAAAGAGGGAATTGGTCGACCCATATAACGAAATTCACTATCGTAATCATCTTCAATAATAAAATGATCTTTTTGCGATGAAGCCCAGTTCAATAGAGCTGTTCGACGTGAAGCAGACAATACTGTTCCTGTTGGAAATTGGTGTGATGGTGTTACGTAGACAACAGTTGCATCTGACTTTTGGAGTTGTTTAATATTTAATCCATCTCCCTCTACTGCAATCGGTACTGCTTCCCGGTTATTATGATCAAAGATATGATGTGTGAGATGATATCCAGGATCTTCGATTGCATAGACGGCTTCATTTCCGAGGATACGGATGACGAGAGGCATAAGTTGTTCGGTACCTGAACCGACAATGATTTGTTCCGGTGTACATTCAACACCACGAGAATGATAAAGATAGCGTGCTATCTCTTGACGTAGTTCAAGATCACCGTGTGGATGCCCCAGTAAGAGAAGAGACTGGTTTGCATCATCGATAATGTCTTTAGCATATTTTCGCCATTGGCTAAAAGGAAATGAAACAGTATCAATTGAGCCGGTAGAGAAATCTATAGTAATAGAATTTTCCTTTTTAGTCGTAACTTTGTCTATGACTTTTAAAGGTTGAACATATGCTAACTCTTCAATTTTTTGCACAAAAAAGCCTTTTCTCGGTTTTGCTAATATATAACCTTCTGCTACAAGTTGCGCATAGGCAAGCTCAATTGTCGTTTGGCTCACATCAAGAAATTCTCCAAGTTTACGCTTTGATGGCAGCTTCATGTCAACGGGCAATTTGCCATTGGTAATATCTTGTTGGATTTGTAGATAGATTTGTTCATATAAAGGACTAGTACTATCCTTGTCTAATGAAAGTAAGAGCATTTCCATTTGAGCTGTCTCCTTCTGGCCACTCTAATAGATCGAAGAATGTATTATTGAAGTGGTTACATTTCAGTATACTGAATAATAAAGTGAGTAAGTAGTATAAATGAATTTTATCAAATAAATTGTTAAACAAAGTACTGTAATGACTTGCTAAAAAAAGTGCAATGTAGTATTGTAATGATAATTTCAAACATGAGACGATGATGGGAAGCAGTAGCAAAAATGTTTTTTTTAGAGAGCCGCCGTGTGGTGAGAGGTGGTAAAAGCAGTTGTGAATCCGTCCCTGAGTAGCGAGGCTGAATGTTAAGTAGGTCATCGCCGGTGGTTAGACCGTTATTCTAATGAAGTGGTTCGAGCACATGGAGTTCGAACAATTTGGGTGGCAACGCGGGTAGCTCTCGTCCCTTTTTATAGGGGATGTAGGGCTTTTTTTGTCGACTGTATGCTATCATCGTCAATTATATACAAGGAGGAAACAGGTATGTTAGATATTAAAAAAGTAAGAGCTAATTTTGAAGAAGTGAAAGAAAAACTTTCTAAGAGAGGAGAAGATTTAACTGAATTCGATAAGTTTGGAGAACTGGACGACAAACGTAGAGAATTAATAGCAAAAGTAGAAGTTCTCAAAGCAGAACGGAATGATGTTTCACAGAAAGTAGCTGAAATGAAACGGAATAAGGAAAATGCAGATGATGTAATTGCGCGTATGCGAGAGGTTGGAGAAGACATTAAAAAGCTTGATGAAGCACTACATCAAGTTGAAGAAGAATTAGATTATATTATGATGCGAGTTCCTAATATTCCTCATGAAAGTGTCCCACTAGGAGATAGTGAAGATGATAATGTTGAGGTACGTACATGGGGAGACAAACGACAGTTTGAATTTGAACCTAAACCGCACTGGGAAATAGGATCTGATTTGAATTTACTCGATTTTGAACGTGCAGCAAAAGTAACGGGAAGTCGATTCGTTTTTTACCGTGGTATGGGTGCTCGTCTAGAGAGAGCTTTGATTAATTTTATGATGGACCTTCATGCGGATGAGCATGATTATGAAGAAATGCTTCCTCCCTATATGGTGAATCGCACAAGTTTGACAGGTACAGGACAGCTACCTAAGTTTGAGGAAGATGCGTTTCTTGTTGAAGAAGAGGATTATTTCCTCATTCCAACATCGGAAGTACCTGTAACAAACTTCTATCGTGATGAAATATTGGATGGTACACAGTTGCCTGTAGCATTTGCAGCATACAGTACAAATTTTCGATCAGAGGCCGGATCTGCTGGTCGCGACACACGTGGATTAATCCGTCAGCATCAGTTTAATAAAGTGGAACTCGTTCGTTTTGTAAAACCAGAAGATTCTTATGCAGAACTTGAAAATCTGACAGGTCACGCTGAAAAAGTATTACAATTACTAAAACTCCCTTATCGTGCATTGAAAATGTGTACAGCAGACCTTGGTTTCACAGCTGCTAAAAAGTACGATTTAGAAGTTTGGATACCTACACAAGGCGTCTACCGAGAAATTTCATCTTGTTCAAATTTTGAAGATTTCCAAGCGCGCCGTGCAAATATTCGTTTCCGTCGTGAAGCGGGAGCTAAACCTGAATATGTGCATACATTAAACGGTAGTGGATTAGCAGTGGGACGCACTGTTGCAGCTATTCTAGAAAATTATCAGCAGGAGGATGGCTCTGTTATCATTCCAGAGGTATTGCGTCCATATATGGGTGGAAAAGAAGTCATTTCAAATTAAACGAAAAAGGGTTAGCTTCTAAAGTCGAATGACTGGAAGCTAACTCTTTTTTAATGCCTTTTTTCGTTCGCGCAATGTTTTAAAGAAAGACGATAGCAAGTTGCCACATTCTTTTGCTAGTACATCATCTACAACGATACATTGATGGTTAAAACGTGAATCATTCAATAGGCGATACAATGAATCTACACAGCCCGCTTTTAAATCACGTGCACCGTACACTACACGAGGGATCCTTGATTGAAGAATTGCACCAGCACACATTGGACAAGGTTCGAGTGTGACATACAATGTTGTCTCTTCCAATCGCCAGCTACCGACTGCTTCACAAGCAATTTGAATAGCGGATAGTTCTGCATGCGTAACAGCATTTTGAGTAGTTTCTCTTAAGTTATGAGCAGAAGCAATCACCTTATCGTTATGTACAATGATGGCACCGATAGGGACTTCACCAAGTAGAGCTGCCTTTTCTGCTTCAGCGATTGCTAACTGCATATACATTTGATCTTTTTCAAAAAAATCCATAGAAATCTCTCCCTAGACAATAGTGTAGCATGACATAGAACGACTGTCTTATGTTTAACGAATCTCGGTTGATATATTAAAAAATGTTTCACGTGGAATAATTTTAGTACACGTAAAAATAGAACAGGGAAATCACTACTTCTTTTAAAATCACCACTATGATAAAATAAAGAGCGCTATGAAACTAAAAGGAGGCTTTTACATGTCAGTTCCGTTCATAACGGTTGAAGGACCTATTGGTATAGGTAAGACCACTTTATCTAAAGCAATATCTGAGAGACATGAGTTCCATCAGTTAAAAGAAATCGTGGATGAAAATCCATTTTTAAATAAATTTTACGATAATATTGATGAGTGGAGTTTCCAAACAGAGATGTTCTTTCTGTGTAACCGTTATAAACAGCTTAGTGATATTAGAAATGAAATTTTAATTGAACAAAAACCTGTTGTTGCTGATTATCATATTTTCAAAAATCTAATCTTTGCAAAACGCACATTGAAATTTGATGAATATATCAAATATGAGGAAATCTATAAGATCCTAACACAGGACATGCCTGTACCCAACGTCATCATTTATCTCCATGCAAGTTTGGACACATTGATGAAACGCATAGCTATTAGAGGTCGTAAATTCGAAAAGAATATGGACCCAGCATACTTACAACAGCTTGTAGAAGATTACGAAACGTTTATTACATACTTTGAAAAAGCGCATCCAGAAATACCTGTTTTAAGGTTTAATGGAGATCAAATCGATTTCGTAAACAATGACCAAGATTTACAATTTGTCTTGAAAGTTGTAGATGAAACGATACAAAAAGGAGCTAGTCTAAATGAATTTACGTGAAAAATATGGTATCCCAAGGAATGCTGTCATTACGATTGCTGGAACGGTTGGGGTTGGAAAGTCTACAATGACAAAGGCGTTGGCTGATGCATTGAAATTTAGAACATCATTTGAAAATGTGGACCATAATCCATATCTAGATCGATTTTATGATGACTTCGAGAAGTGGAGCTTCCATCTTCAAATTTACTTCCTTGCAGAAAGGTTTAAAGAACAGAAAAGAATTTTTGAATATGGCGGAGGGTTTGTTCAAGATCGTTCGGTTTATGAAGATACAGGTATTTTTGCAAAAATGCATAAAGAGAATGGAACGATGAATCCGGATGACTATGAGACATACACAAATCTTTTTGAAGCAATGATTATGACGCCCTACTTCCCTCATCCAAGTCTGTTAATTTATTTGGAAGGTCCACTCGATGACATTATTTCACGAGTTCAAGAACGAGGACGTCCGATGGAACAGGATACGCCGATTTCGTATTGGGAAGAGATGCATGGTCGCTATGAAAAATGGATTGATTCATTCAACACATGCCCAATCCTTCGTTTGGACATTAATGATTATGATTTAGTGAAAAATCCAGAAGAAGTCGAATCAATCGTTGAACGAATCGGTTACTTTTTAGAACAAACCGCTACATTTAAAAGTCAATAATAAAACAGCTATGTTCCCATGGCTGTTTTTTTGTTGACTTAAAATTATAAGTCTTGTTAGCCATAAGCAGGGACATTTGTGAAGAACTCTTTATACAGTTCTTGTAATATTTTTGTTTCATCTTCTTTTAGTACCCCAAAGACTAAACTTACCTCAGAGGATCCCTGATTGATCATTTGAATACTCGCACCAGTTCTTGCGATGGCAGTTGCCGCCCGTGCTGCTAGTCCAGTCGTATGGCGCATCCCTTCACCAACAAGGACAATCATAGAGTAATTCGAATGCATATGGACATGATCAGGATGCAATTCTTTTTCTGCGCGAAGAATAATCCGTTGTTCTTTTTCGAGTGTTAGAAACTGACTCTTAATAATGACTGATAAGTTATCAATTCCAGATGGTGTATGTTCAAATGGAATTTCTTCTTCTTCAAGAATTTGCAGTAAACGTCGTCCAAATCCGATTTCTTGGTTCATCAAGTATTTATCTACGAATAGAGTTGAAAAACCGCTCTCTGCGGCGATGCCAATTACAGGCTGTGACGAATGATCACGTTCTTTCACGATTTTTGTACCAGGTGCAGATGGATTATTTGTATTTTTGATACAGACAGGAATTGATTTAAGAAAAGCAGGCATAAGTGCCTCGTCATGGAATACGGAGAAACCAGCGTATGCTAGTTCTCGCATTTCACGATAGGTCATTTTCGTAATCGCTATAGGGTTCGCAACTACTTTAGGATTAGCAGCAAAGACGGAGTCTACGTCTGTAAAATTTTCATAGAGTTCAGCATTTGTAGCAGCTGCAAGCAAAGAACCTGTAATATCTGAGCCACCGCGATTGAATGTTCGAAGGGTTCCATCTTCTGTATAACCGAAAAAACCAGGAAAGACAATGACGCCAGGTTTTTGTCTTAACTCCGAAAGTTCTTTGTCTCCTTTAGGTAACGCTCGAACACGTTCAGGTCTATCCGTAACTAAAAGCCCAGCATCTTTTGGACAAACATACGAAGCTTGGATGCCGATATGCGAGAAATAGGTTGCGATAAGTTTTGCATTATTATCCTCGCCTGATGCTTTAATACAATCTGTAAACAGAATGGGATCTTGCATGTTCTTTGTAACTCTTCTCCTAAGATCCTGTTCAATGATTGCAATGATTTCTTGATTAAGACCAAGTCCATCTGCAATTTGCTGATAACGCTTCACGATAACTTGAAGATCATTCTCGATATCTCTTTCTAATAAAGCAGTTTCAGCAAGACGGATTAATAAATCAGTAACTTTTTCATCTTCATTAAAACGCTTCCCAGGGGCAGACACTACGATAATTTTTCGAGAAGAATCAGTCATAACAATTTGAGCAATCTTTTTAATCTGATCTGCCGAAGCGACTGACGTTCCACCAAATTTACATACTTTCATCCTTATCAAGTCCAATCTATCTGTATTGGTTAGACCAAATTCATTATCAATTAATCTAGAAATGGGTTGAAGTTGTCTGAATAGTTATCTATAATGTCTTTATAGGCAGTACAAATGTATTTACCTAGTGTACATAAAAGTGAGGGGTGCCGTCAATTGAAAAATGAAATTAATATTGGTCTGCTCGGGTTCGGGGTAGTAGGTAGTGGTGTTGCGAAAATACTACAAGACCATCAAGAAGATCTTCATCATAAGTTAGGCGTTCCGGTACAAATTAAAAAGGTTCTTGTCAAAAGTATTCATAAAGATAGAGAGACTACAATTTCAAGTAATCTATTTACAGACAAGCTCGAGGATTTATTAACTGATATAACAATTGATTTAATTGTAGAAGTTATTGGAGGCGTACATGAAGCGAAGGAAGCAATTGAGCGCTCTTTACAGGCTGGTAAAGGAGTTGTCACGGCTAATAAAGATGTGATGGCTGAATACGGACCTGAATTATTGAAACTTGCAGATGAAAATAAATGTGATCTTTTTTATGAAGCCAGTGTAGGCGGGGGAATACCATTGATTCGAACGTTAGAAGATGGACTTGCGTCAGATCGTGTGAGTGCCTTGATCGGCATCGTGAATGGAACTACGAATTTCATTTTAACCAAAATGAAGCATGAAAAAATGTCGTATGAGGATGCATTGACAGAAGCGACAGATCTAGGTTTTGCTGAAGCAGATCCGTCCGCCGATGTGGATGGAATCGATGCAGCACGGAAAATGGTTATTTTAGCTTCACTTGCATTTTCCACAGAAGTTCTTATGGAAGATGTGTTTGTGCGAGGTATGAGGGACATTCAAACTGGTGATTTAGAACTGGCCGAGCAGTTTGGCTATACCGTAAAAATGGCGGGGTCTGCTAAAAAGGATGAAAGAGGAATTGAAGTTGCAGTAGAACCGGTCTTTTTTCCAAATTCACATCCTCTTGCTTCTGTAAATAATGAATTCAATGCAGTTTATATTTATGGTGATGCAGTTGGGGAAACAATGTTCTATGGACCAGGTGCAGGTTCATTACCTACTGCGACTTCTGTAACAGGAGATATCGTGGCTGCTTGCCGAAATCTTCTATTAGGTGTGAATGGTCAAAGACTTCATGCACCCCAGTATGTACGTAAGGTAAAAAACGAGAGTGAAAAACATGCACGTTATTTCCATCGAATCGTTGTCAAAGATGAAGTTGGTGTATTGACCAAGTTGACATCTATTTATAGCCGTTGTGATGCAAGCTTAGCGACTGTCATACAACACCCAGCCAATAAGGAGAGCGGAGCAGATTTAATATTCATTACACATAAGATCTCTCGTCAACAACATCTAGATATTATGGACAAATTAAATGAGACATCAGAAGTAGTCGATGTATTAAGTCATTATCGTATCGAGGGGGAAAACGGATGAGAAAATGGAATGGATTAATTGCGGAGTTTAAGGAATGGCTTCCAGTGAACGAAGATACACCCGAATTGACGCTACAAGAAGGGAATACACCATTAATTCATATGAAAAAGATATCTGAACAATGGGGAGTGAACCTTTATGTCAAAACTGAGGGGACAAATCCAACGGGATCCTTTAAAGACCGTGGCATGGTTTTAGCAGTCGCTAAGGCAAAAGAAGAAGGAAAAAAGGTTCTAATTTGTGCATCGACGGGAAATACATCTGCTTCTGCAGCGGCATATGGAGCGCGTGCAGGAATGCGTACAATTGTAGTAATACCAGAAGGGCGTATCGCACTTGGAAAGCTCGCACAAGCAAAAATGTATGGTGCTGAAATTTTAGAAATCGAAGGTAATTTCGATGAAGCACTCAATATGGTTCGGTTAGCAGGTGAAGGTGACGTGGCGCTTGTGAATTCAGTAAATCCATATCGCTTAGAAGGTCAAAAAACGATTGCATTTGAAACAATAGAGCAGCTTGGAAAAGTTCCAGACGTTTTTGCATTACCAGTAGGCAATGCAGGGAATATTTCTGCTTCTTGGCAAGGTTTTAAAGAATATGCCGGACGTAAAGGTAGCGCATTACCAAAGTTATTAGGTGTTCAAGCAGAAGGAGCGGCTCCCATTGTATATGATCGTGTGTTTGAACAACCAGAAACGATCGCGACTGCAATTCGAATTGGAAACCCCGCTAGCTGGGCATTTGCAAAGAATGCTCTAGCTGAATCTGAAGGTACTATACTTGCTGTAACGGATGAGGAAATAATTGATGCCTATCGTTTAATATCGAGCGTAGAAGGAGTTTTTGCAGAGCCGGGTTCATGTGCTTCAATTGCTGGCGTGAAAAAGCAAATTGATAATGACTTACTGAAAAAAGGGGCAACGGTTGTCGCTGTTCTGACTGGGAATGGTTTGAAGGATCCTGATACCGCAATCGAAGTAAATAAAGATAAAAAGTTAATGACTCGTCAACAGTTTAACGAGCTTTTAAGTGAGTTAAAATGATGAGACAAGATGGATTTACAGTTGTTGTGCCTGCAACAACGGCAAACCTTGGTCCAGGATTTGATAGTATTGGACTAGCTTTAGCTTTATATATGAAAGTAACTATTACAGTTAGTGAAACGTGGAGAGTCATTTATGATGATAGTGAGTTTAATAGTCTCCCAAATGGAGCAGATAATCTTATTGTCGTTACAATTCAGCAAGTAGCTTCACGTGTTGGTAGACAAGTATGCGCACTACAATTATATGTGAAATCGGATATACCACTCGGTAAAGGTTTAGGAAGTAGTGCAGCTGCAGTCGCTTGTGGCATTGAAATTGCGAATCATATTTTACAATTAGAGCTTTCATCAAAGGAGAAAATAACGATAGGTAGTGAGATGGAAGGGCATATTGATAATATAGCTGCGGCAATAGTAGGTGGGGCAACGATATCTTACTATGGGAATAAAGAAATTGAAGTGATTCATTTGCCGAAACCTAGCGTAGGAATTGTTATCCTCCTTCCACCCCAACTACTTCCGACAGACGTATCTCGGGCTCTTCTTCCAGACAAGTTGTCACATACTGCCTCTGTACAAGGAAGTGCTGCAAGTAATGTATTATCAGCAGCAATCGTATTAAACGATTGGGAAACGGTGGGACGCATGATGGAAAAGGATATTTTACACGAAGAATATCGAAAACATCTATTTCCTAACTTTGAAGATATACGTAAAGAGTGTAAAGTCCTTGGTGGCTTGGGGATGACAATAAGTGGTGCAGGACCGTCTTTGTGTTTAATAGTCAAAGGCGGAACAGAAAAAAAGTTTGCAAAACAGCTAGCTTTAAAATTCCCTTATTATGAAGGAATTGCAGTTCAACCATCAATGAGCGGTACGATAATTAGCAATATAAAAAAGACAGCAAGTTCGCTGCCTTTCGAATTATCTGAATAATGTTCTTTAAGAAAAATCTGTTACAAAGTAACAGATGGGATCTCCAAATTTATGCGCTAAATTAAAGAGAATGGCGGAGGAAGAGGGATTCGAACCCCCGCGGGCTTTAACACCCCTGTCGGTTTTCAAGACCGATCCCTTCAGCCGGGCTTGGGTATTCCTCCGTATCAACATTTCATAATTTATCACGTATGAAATCCGATGTCAACAGCTTTAATTTATATATTGGATATTTGGTTATGGATTGATTTAAAGAGATGGTTTTAGTATACTAATAAATGCCGTGCTAGGTGGGGAGGTAGCGGTGTCTTGTAACTTGCAATCCGCTCTAGCAAGACTGAATTCCTTCTCGAGGCTGTCCGTATTGTAAGGTCAGACTTTTGCACGTAGTGTTGACGTTTGGGTCCTGCGCAATGGGAACCCATGAACCATGTCAGGTCCGGAAGGAAGCAGCATTAAGTGGATTTTCTCATGTGCCGCGGGGTCGCCTAGATTGAGCTGGCGACAGAAGAAACGCTTATGTGCGGCTGTCGAAGGAAGGTGCACGGCTTTTAAATTATTCATTCAATTCGTCCGCTTATGCGGGCGTTTTTTTTTGCGTACAAATATAGGAATGATTACCGATAGCAATAAATAGAGTAAGTTGATGGAGAGAAGGGAATCAAAATTTCTCTACTTTATAGTCGGGAAAGATTCTATTGCACTGTTGTGATATAATGGTTTTATTCATTTATTGCTTCAAGAGGAGAGGAAATCGTTGGTGTATCAAGCTTTTTATAGAGTCTACCGCCCACAATCTTTTACTGAAATGTCCGGACAGCAGCATGTAAAGCAAACGCTTCAAAACGCTCTCCTTCATAATAAAACAACACATGCCTACTTGTTCTCGGGGCCACGTGGTACAGGTAAAACGAGTGCTGCAAAGATTTTTGCAAAAGCGTTAAATTGTGAAAATGGGCCTGCAAAGGAACCTTGTAACGAATGTTCTACTTGTTTAAGTATTACAGAAGGTTCGAACACTGATGTTATTGAATTTGATGCTGCATCAAATTCACGTGTTGAGGAAATGCGAGATATCATTGAGAAAGTTCGATTTGCCCCTTCAAACGCCCGTTATAAAGTGTACATTATTGACGAGGTACATATGTTGTCCAATTCTGCTTTTAATGCATTATTAAAGACGTTAGAGGAACCACCTGAACATGCTGTATTTATTCTAGCTACAACAGAACCGCATAAATTACCTTTAACAATTATCTCAAGGTGTCAACGCTTTGATTTTAAGCCAATCACTGCCGTGGATATCGTAGAACGCATGCAAATGATTTTATCTGAAGCATCAATTGAAACAGATCAAGGAACCTTAAAAGTAATCGCGCAAGCAGCTTCGGGCGGAATGCGCGATGCCCTCAGTATGTTAGATCAGGTTGTATCGTTTAGTGGCGATAAGTTAACTGTAGAAAATGCGTTACTTGTAACTGGGGCTATTGGGGAAGATATTTTTCATCAACTTGCAGAAGCACTATTGGCTAAGGATGCAGGCGCTACACTTTCTTTACTCGATCAGTTAGTAGCTGAGGGGAAAGATGTTACAAGGTTAGCTGAAGATTTAATAACGTTCTTCCGTGATCTTTTATTGTTAAGGACTGCACCAGAACTAAAAGAACTTTTAGAATTGGTTTCAGACGATAATCGTTTTATAGCAATTGCAAAAGTGTTCGAAGCGGACACATTGTATACGTATATCGATATTCTTTCAAAAACACAGCAGGAAATGCGATTCTCTAATCACGCCAAAGTGTATGTTGAATCTGCACTGTTGAAGATGATTCATTTGGATAATGTAACTGCACAAGCTATAGATCCTGCATTAGCTAAGAAAGTTGATGAACTTGAGCGAACTGTCCGAGAGTTACAGCAACAACTTGCATCAGGATTAGCTGTTCAAGCAGCGACACCACAAGCTGTTCAACAAAAGAAGAGTGCATCCAAGTCATCTCAGTCCTTTAAAATCCCATCAGGAAAAATACAGGAAGTTTTGAAAACCGCAACAAAACAGGATATTCAAACGATCCGCCAAGAGTGGGCAACGATGATGCAAACGATGCAAAAATCGCATGCAGCACTTTTAGAAGAAAGTGAACCTGTTGCAGCATCAGAGAACGCTTTTGTGTTAAAATTCAAATATGAAATTCATTGTTTGATGGCTTCTGATAATCCATCTCTAAGGTCTGGTTTATCAGAAGCACTGCGCTCTCGAACAGGAATTGCGTACGAGGTTCTTTACGTACCCGAAGAGGGTTGGCTCAAAGTGAGAGAAGATTTCATTCGGAAAAATGGTCTTTCAAATTCACAACGATCTAAAACAGCCGATTCAGAAGACGAAATCGCAGAAGGTATGCTATCATTCGTGAAAGAAGCGGAGCAAGAAAATGTTGATCCGCTTGTAACAGAGGCCGAAAAGATTTTCGGTAAGGAATTTTTAGAAGTACATGAAGATTAAAAAATGAGGAGGAAAACAATATGCGTGGAATGGGAAATATGCAAGGTATGATGAAGCAAATGCAAAAAATGCAAAAACAAATGGCAGAGGCTCAAGAACAACTCGGAATAGAGCGTTTGGAAGGTACGGCTGGCGGTGGAATGGTTAAAGTTATCGTTTCTGGAGACAAAAAGGTACTAGAAGTAGTAATGGATTCATCCGTAGTCGATCCTGAAGATGTTGAAATGTTACAAGACTTAGTCGTTATCGCTACAAATGACGCTATGACTAAAGCAGAAGAATTAACGAACTCCACAATGGGTCAATTCACGAAAGGATTGAACCTCCCTGGAATGTTCTAGGAGGAAAAAAGATGCATTATCCGGAACCAATCTCAAAACTAATTGATAGTTTCATGAAATTGCCAGGTATCGGCCCCAAAACCGCGGGCCGTCTGGCATTTTTTGTACTAAGTATGAAAGAGGATACCGTACTAGATTTCGCAAAAGCGCTCGTTGATGCAAAGCGAAACTTAAGATTCTGTTCGGTTTGCGGACACATTACAGATATAGACCCTTGTCATATATGCCAAGATGAACGAAGAGATAGCTCGATGATTTGTGTAGTTCAAGATCCAAAAGATGTTATTGCTATGGAGAAAATGCGAGATTATAATGGCTTTTACCATGTTCTTCATGGTGCGATATCTCCGATGGAAGGCATAGGGCCAGAAGATATAAATGTCCCTACATTACTAAAGCGACTTCAAGATGAGAAAGTGGAAGAGTTAATATTAGCAACTAATCCAACCATTGAAGGAGAAGCAACAGCAATGTATATCTCAAGATTGGTGAGACCGTCCGGAATTAAGACAACGCGTATCGCACACGGGCTACCAGTTGGTGGAGATTTGGAATACGCAGATGAAGTGACACTATCTAGAGCGTTAGAAGGACGTCGTGAATTATAGGGAGGACTCTCATGTTAGGTAGAAGAAGGAAACTAAAAAAAGAGTTCGATGACAAACTTCACACATTAATGATGTATACAAAAGAAGAGTGGGAGCAAGCTAGGGATATCGAGAAATATCTCAATGACTACGATCAAGATGTAGTAACCCGAAGGAAGGTTGCTGAAGTTAAACACTTCTATCTCTTTAAAGAAGCTAAAGTTAGACGATTAGGAAGAGATTGATAAAAATTCACTGAACCGCATAGGATGAACCATACCATTTTAAAGGGGCGGTTCAAGTGAAGGTTTTCATTTTAGTACTGGTTGGTTTTGCACTTCTTCTACTATTAAAGATGAACAAAAAACAAATCCATAAAATAACCGAGTTCTTATCAGTGTATTGGTTCAGAATTGCGTTTGCATTTCTATTGTTATTTACAATGAATATCGCCGGGGGATTCCTAGGCATTTATGTTCCAGTAAACGTTATATCGGGACTAACTCTAGCTATTCTTGGTATCCCTGGACTAGCAGCGATATGTGCATTTGCGCTTTTTTTATAAAAACGAAAAAATCTATTGACATTGTGTTATATCCGTTGTATCCTTATTAAGGTCGCTAAAGAGGTGGCCAACATGAACCTTGAAAACTGAACAGCAAAACGCCAACGAAATACAGCTTCTACGTTAACGCGTAAAAGCAAAAACGTTTCCAAGTAAACCGATTTCCGTCGGAAGAACAGAAACACAATTGACATCATAATTGATGCCAGCAAGAAATGAGCAATCATTTTCTTTATTGTAGGTTTGTGAGACGTAGTGCAGTGCTAGGAAGCAAGTGAGAAAGGAAGGGAGCGTACTTAAGGTACGTGACCGACTGAACGAGCGAAGCTGACAACGCAATGTGCTGCGTATCGCAGACCGATATCATGGAGAGTTTGATCCTGGCTCAGGACGAACGCTGGCGGCGTGCCTAATACATGCAAGTCGAGCGGAACGAAGGAG
>JARIDO010000049.1 GCA_029263895.1 Sporosarcina sp. | reverse complement strand
CGCGTTCGGCAAATTGGTCAATTAAGATGTAATCAGGCTTCTCAGTGTCCATCTTTCGTAGTACATGTTTTAATGCTTGATTGTGGAGAAGTGCTTTGATTTTCCCTTGAGACCAACCCAATGCTTGTACTTCGTTATAGCGTTCATTTTTTAAAGTTAATACACTATGCAATAAGGTGGACTCTAAGTCAGGAGCAATTTTCCGCATGACATCATCAGTTAATTGTTTAGAGTCTTTAACACCTAATTCACGAACGAGTGCTAGTTGGTCAGCGCGTACGAAACAAGCTGCAACCGTAACTGGACCGAAAAAGTCACCCGTACCTGTCTCGTCGGAACCGAGAACGGAGCAAGTTGCAAGGTTCTTTGGCAGCTGATCACCTTTTGCTTTAGGTGCAGTAGATGATTGAGTGGTAGTAGAATCATTCCCCCATCTAGCCGCTTCTTGTTGTGCTCCCATACCTTGGAATAGTACTTTTCCAGATGTGTATGCAGTAATGGAAGTGTTGGATAACTTTGCCGCGAAGATGACACCAGGCGCACTACGTTTTACTTCATTTGTTGCATAGTGTACACTTATTTTTTTAATGGTTGAGGAATCTACTAAAATAACAACATTGCTCAATGTGTAACATCCTTTCGTTTAACAAAATTCACAAATAAATTAGTTTCATGGTATGATAAGAAACATAGTTTTAATGTAGGGAGGCAGATCGTTGATGGACGAACAGAAAACACGCATAGCAGTTGAAATTTACGGACAGACTTATAAAATGGTCGGCTCGGAAACAAGTAGTCATATGCGGATGGTCGCCACACTCGTCGATGATAGGATGAGGGAGATTGCATCTACTAATCCTAATTTGGATAGCACAAAGATTGCTGTTCTTACTGCTGTGAATAGTGTACATGATAATCTTAAATTAAAAGAACAAGTAGCACAATTAAAAGACGAATTGAAAATGGTGAAGGGTTGACGGACATTTATGCTTGATTTACTCATTGTATTCCTCCTAGTAGGAGGCCTCATAACAGGTTTTAGAAGAGGACTAATTGTCCAACTCATACATATGACAGGTTTTATTATTGCTCTTATTATCGCATACTCTTATTATAAACAACTTGCAGAGAAATTTGTTCTTTGGATTCCATACCCTGGAGTGGATGCAAGTTCTAAACTGTCTATGACTGTAAAACAATTAGATCTGGATGAAACGTTTTATAGATTACTAGCTTTTGTTGTTATCTTTTTAGCGGCGAAGTTTTTATTGCAACTGATTGCATCGATGTTTGATTTCTTGAAATATCTACCTGTATTCGGCTTCATTGCTCGTTTTGGCGGAGCATTTCTAGGTTTCATTGAATTTTACATTTTGCTTTTTTTCATACTCTATTTAGGTGCATTGTTACCGATAGATTTCATACAAAACATGATTAACAAGTCATTGCTAGCTAATACAATGTTTGAACACACACCATTATTGTCGGAGACCGTAAAAAAATGGTGGTATATTTATACGAGTTAACTGCTTTCCCTTTACTGGGGGGAAGCTTTTTTTTCTAGATTGGAGGACTAAGAATGAACAAGAAAACAATTATTCGTACATTAGAAAAAATTGCACTGTATATGGAACTGTTAGGTGAAAACCCATTTAAAGTTAGTGCCTTTAGAAAAGCGGCAAATGTCTTGGAACTTGACCCGAGGAGTTTGGCGGAAATGGAAGATATCTATACATTAAAGGGTATCGGTAAAGGTACAGGGGCAGTCATTTCAGATCTTATTGAAAAGGGGAAATCTGACCTCTTAGTAGAGCTAGAGGAAACGGTCCCGAAAGGATTGATTCCATTACTTAAAATTCCTGGTTTAGGTGGCAAGAAAATAGCTAAACTTCATAAGGAAATAGGAATAGATTCAATCGATTCTTTACGCGAAGCATGTGTAGCAGGGAAAGTAAGTGCTCTTGCTGGATTCGGTAAGAAAACAGAAGAGAAGTTAATCGCTGAAATCGAAATACTAGGTACACGATTAGGTAAATTTCCTATTTGGCAAATGGAACAAGTTGTATCATTTATCGAAAAGGAACTCAAAACTATTTCTGAAATTAGTCATTTTTCTGTAGCAGGAAGTTATCGTAGATCTAAAGAAGAGAGTAGCGATGTAGACTTCATTGTCGTTACAACTGAACCTAAAATTGTTAGGGAGAAACTACTTGAAAAGCTACCCACTATTGATGTGATTGCTGCTGGTGATACGAAGGTTTCTATGACAATTGATTGGGATGAAGCCGTTGATGCTGACTTTCGTTTTGTAAATGAACAGCAATTTGCAACTGCGATACATCATTTTACAGGCTCAAAAAACCATAACATTAAGATGAGACAGCTAGCGAAATCTAGAGGCATGAAAATTAGTGAGTATGGTGTAGAAAATGAAGATGGAACGGTCACCACATTTCCATCTGAAACAGCATTTTTTGAGCATTTTGATTTACCTTTCATACCACCAGCACTTCGAATGGACGGTCAAGAAATTGACCGTGCAAATGAAATTGCTGAACTGTTGAAAATTGAAGACATCCAATCAGACCTTCATATGCATACAACGTGGTCAGATGGAGCCTATTCCATTCGCGAAATGGTAGAAGCGTGTCGAACAAAAGGTTATAAATATATGGTTATTACAGATCATTCGCAGTACTTAAAAGTAGCGAATGGTCTAACACCTGAGCGTCTAAGAGAACAAATATCAGAAATTCGTAAATTGAATTTAGAATTCGATGATATTGAAATTTTTTGCGGTACAGAAATGGATATTCTACCGGATGCATCTTTAGATTTTGAGGATGACTTATTAAGCGAACTGGATTTTGTAATTGCATCAATCCATTCTAGCTTCAGTCAATCACAGGAACAAATTATGGAACGATTACACACTGCCATGACGAATCCTTACGTCAATATGATTGCCCATCCAACGGGTCGTCTAATCGGTGGACGTGAAGGCTATAATCCAGACATACCACAACTCATCGAATGGGCAAAAAAGTATGGCAAGATTTTAGAATTAAATGCAAGCCCACATCGATTAGATTTATCAACAGAAAATCTGAAGTTAGCGCAAGACGCAGGGGTGAAGATTGCTATTAATACAGATGCACATGCAATCGAACAACTGAAGTACATGGAATTAGGTGTGAATTATAGTCAGAAAGCATGGTTAAAAAAAGAAAACGTCATTAATACATGGTCTGTCGAACAATTTATAAAAGAAATTGTACAGAGATGAAGGGGAGTGTAAGGCATTGGAGAACCGTGTCTTAAAAACACTAGAATTTGATAAAATTATAGAAATTGTTGCTGCTCAATGTACGTCGTCAGCAGGACGGTCTTACATTGAAAAATTAACGCCAGCAACAGAATATACAGAAGTTGTTCGCCTATTAGAGGAATTGGACGAAGGACTAGCGATCTTACGCATACGTGGAAATGTTCCTATGGGCGGTATTGCTGACATACGACCGCATGCAAAGCGTGCACAAATGGGCGGTATGTTAAGTGCTTATGAGTTAATGGAAATTGCAAATACAATACGTGCAAGTCGTATTGTTAGGCAATTTATAGAAGGAATCTCTGACAATGAAGATATTTTAATACCTCACTTTTTAAATAAAAAAGAAGAAATTCCTGTGTTAACAGGATTAGAACATGAAATTACAGCTTCTATTGACGACAATGGTCATGTCATCGATAGTGCTTCCGGAACGTTGCGTTCAATCCGTCAAAGTCTTCGTATCCAAGAAAGTCGAGTACGAGATAAACTAGAGAGCTATACACGAGGACGCAATGCTGCAAAAATGCTATCGGATTCAATTGTGACGATACGTAACGATCGTTTTGTAATTCCTGTTAAAGCAGAATACAGATCCCATTTTGGCGGAGTCATCCATGATATGTCATCTACGGGGCAGACGTTATTTATAGAACCCGACGCGGTCGTACAAGCGAATAACGAAATTCGGAATTTAAAGATGAAAGAGCAAGCGGAGATTGAAAAGATTCTATTAGAGCTATCCGCAAAAGTTCAAGAAGTCGCACATGACTTGTATACTGTTGTGTTAAAGCTATCTGAAATTGATATTATACTTGCGAAAGCAAAGTACGGTGTTGCTACGAAAAGTACAAAGCCAAATGTAAATAACGAAGGATACATCCGCTTAGCAAAAGCGAGACATCCCTTATTACCAATCGAAGAAGCGGTTGCAAATACAATTGAATTCGGCCGTGATATTACAACGATTGTCATAACAGGTCCTAATACTGGTGGTAAAACAGTAACGCTTAAAACTGTGGGGCTCTGCACACTTATGGCCCAAGCAGGATTACCAATACCAGCACTAGACGGTTCTGAAGTTGCTGTTTTCGAATCTGTATACGCTGATATTGGAGATGAGCAATCCATTGAGCAAAATTTAAGTACATTTTCTTCTCATATGGTCAATATCGTAGACATAATTAAAAAATATGACGATCGCTCCCTACTTATTTTTGATGAACTTGGTTCTGGTACGGACCCACAAGAAGGGGCTGCTTTAGCCATTTCAATACTGGATGAAGTACATGGACAAGGCGCAAGAGTGATGGCGACAACACATTATCCAGAACTGAAAGCATATGGCTACAATCGAAAAGGTGTTGCTAATGCCAGTGTGGAATTCAATATCGATACATTAAGCCCGACATATCGATTATTAATAGGTGTGCCAGGTCGAAGTAATGCATTCGAAATATCGAATCGATTAGGCTTACACGAACATATTATTGAACGTGCAAAGACCTTTACAGGAACGGATCGAGGACAAGTGGATGCAATGATTGCATCACTCGAAACGAGTCGTATTCAATCAGAAAAAGATGCTGAAGAAACTCATGAGACACTTTTAGAAACGAATCGTTTAAAAGTAGCATTAGAGAAAGAATTACTTGAGTTCGAACAGAACAAAGAAAAAATGGAGTTAAAAGCAAAAGAGAAAGCAAGAAAAATTGTTGAAGATGCTCGCAATGAATCCGAATCGATTATTACGGAATTGAGAAAGATGCGCATGCAAGCAGGCAGTTCAATTAAAGAACATGAAATAATTGATGCGAAAAAGAGGCTTGAAGGAGCATCACCAGCAGAAGAAAAAAAGAAAGTTATTCAATCGAAAGCGGCGGCTCGTAAACTGCAAGTGAGTGATGAAGTGAAAGTACTCAGTTATGGTCAAAAAGGAACGCTTATTGAAAAAGTCTCTGCGAATGAATGGATCGTTCAAATCGGCATCTTAAAAATGAAAATTGTCGAAAATGAATTAGAATATGTTAAACCAGAAAAAGATAGAAAAACATCTTCAACAGTGACGGTAAAAGGGCGTACAGGCCATGTGAAACTCGAACTCGATCTCCGTGGGGAACGTTACGAAGATGCTATTATTCGTACCGAAAAGTATTTGGATGATGCAATTTTGTCTAATTACCATCAAGTGTCTATCATCCATGGCAAAGGAACAGGCGCGCTAAGACAAGGTGTTCAACAATACTTAAAAAAGAATAAGCGGGTAAAAAGTTATCGATATGGTGATGCAGGAGAAGGTGGACATGGAGTTACTGTTGTCGAGTTGAAGTAATCAGCTCGGTATTACTAACTAAAATGTTCTTAAAGTGAAACCTTTTACCAAGTCATCCGTATAGTATAGGATTATCATTTGTGAAAGAGGGTCGCTAATATGGGGGAAAAAGGTTTTTGGAGCCATCCGTTAGTGGAAACGGCCGGCTATTTCAGTGTAGTTGTGCTATGTTTAATTGTGTCTATGGTCCTTTTTGAAATGGTTACTAAATATAAAAATTGGGAAGAAATTCGAAATGGAAACTTAGCAGTTGCATTTGCGACAGGTGGGAAAATATTTGGTGTCGCAAATATTTTCCGCTATTCTATTGAACAACATAATACATTACCGCAGATGATCGGTTGGGGATTGTATGGTTTTGTTTTATTAATTTTCGCATATGTATTATTTGAGTTTCTTACCCCGAAATTTCATATCGATAAAGAAATCGAAGAAGACAATCGTTCAGTAGGATTTATCTCGCTAACGATTTCTGTAGGTTTATCATTTGTAATCGGTGCTAGTATTTCATAGGAGTCGTTGAAAAGTGGAAAAACTATCTAAAATATTAATTGTAATATGTGTCCTTTTTATCATTGTTGGTATTTATTGGCTCATGACAAATACACCGTAAACGGTTCATTCCGTTTACGGTGTATTTTTAACTGCTATTTTACTAATAACCTTCCTTTTCTAGTAAATTTTAAATTTTCTCATTGAAAGCGGATTCATTTACATCTATACTTAACTATAGGAATATTCAAAGAATTTGAAGAAGACGAAAGGGGTTTTTAT
>JARIDO010000031.1 GCA_029263895.1 Sporosarcina sp. | reverse complement strand
GAGATGAGATTTCCCATTACGCAAGTAAGTAAGATCCCTCAAAGAAGATGAGGTGGATAGGTCTGGGGTGGAAGTGTGGCGACACATGGAGCTGACAGATACTAATCGATCGAGGACTTAACCAATTGTATAAAGTGTTTGTGGTTGACACTGACTTGAACAACCTAATGTCTGTTTTATCCGGTTTTGAACGAACAAAAGTCGTTCAAAAAGCTTGTAAATATCATTAAAAATGATATAATAAGTAAAGAAATAAAGTCTGGTGACGCTGGCGAAGAGGTCACACCCGTTCCCATACCGAACACGGAAGTTAAGCTCTTCAGCGCCGATGGTAGTCGGGGGTTTCCCCCTGTGAGAGTAGGACGTCGCCGGGCGCAAGGTCATTACCAATAGGTAGTGGCTTTTTATTTTTTGAAAAAATCCGTTTAAACAAATGAATATAAAATGTAAATGATTATCACTTTTGATAGTCATTTTTTTATTGTGCAATATTTACTATTAATAATATTTTCGGGCGCGCGCAAGAAGAATACGGGCGAAACACACAAAATACGGGCGCGCGGAAGAAGAATGCGGGCGAAACATACAAAATACGGGCGCACGGAAGAAGAATACGGGCGAAGCACAAGAAATACATGCGCACCTCAGAGTAAAGCACTTCACAATCCAATTTCTAACTCCCCATAAGAAAATACAACCCTAAAGTAAAACATTATCCAAAATGATAACATAATCACTACCCTACACATTGAAATTCTTGATGTATGGTCAGTTTCCCGTTAGGATAGAAATTACTTGAGAAAAGAGGTGCTTGACTTGAAAATGGTATTGATCATTTTCGCTATCAATATTGTATATGTAACGTTTTTTACGGTGCGTATGATTTTGACGCTAAAAGGATATAGATATTTTGCTGCAGCTGTTAGTATGGTGGAAGTAGTAATCTATGTAGTGGGTCTTGGTCTCGTGTTAGATAGTCTAGACCAGATTCAAAACTTAATTGCTTACGCTGTAGGGTATGGTTGTGGTGTGATTATAGGAACAAAGATTGAAGAGAAGATGGCACTTGGCTACATCACTGTTAATGTTATTACAGCCGATGTGAATCATAGGTTGCCGAAGTTATTACGTGAAAGAGGTTATGGAGTGACGGATTGGTCTGCGAATGGATTAGATGGAGATCGATCTGCAATGCAAATACTGACACCTCGAAAATATGAGTTAAAGCTGTATGCTACGATTCAAGAAATAGATCCGAAAGCATTCATTATTGCTTATGAAGCGAAAACGATTCATGGTGGTTTCTGGGTAAAGACTGTAAAGAAAGGGAAGTTGTTTAAATGAGTAAAAGCACGGTTTGGTATGAAGTAGCTGAAGGTGAAACAATTGATGATTGTTTAAAGCGTATGGCGAATGATGGTTACATGCCGACTGGAAGAAAAGAAGAGCCGCTATTTTCTGAAGTGAATGGAGAATACATTCCAGTAAGACAGTTGATTAAGTTTAAAGGTACACTTATTGAAAAATAAGGGTAATACGAACGTTGCGATTAAATTATATGTAAATGTTCGGATTTAATCATTGACTGAACTGATTTTAGTTGTTATTATAGGCTTATTAATAAGAATCCCCATATATGCTGAGGAATTGGCCTTAGCGTTTCTACCAGGACACCGTAATGTCCGGACTATGCGGGAAAGCGATTTTCTAGGATTGTAGCGAAAGGTGTGTTGGTACCGATGGGTGCATCCATCTTAACGCATTATTCAATGTCCTTGAATACTCTGCTTTTCAGTGTATGAAAAGCGGTGTATTTGAGGGCTTTTTTTAATTTAATTAAAGGGTTCTTACCTATTTCAAAAAAGGGGAGATAATGATTGAAAACAAAAGTAGGCGTCATTATGGGCAGTATAAGTGATTGGGAAACGATGAAGCACACTTGTGCAATTTTAGATGAGCTAACTATAGCTTATGAAAAGCAAGTAGTGAGTGCACATCGAACACCTGACTATATGTTTGAATATGCGGCTAATGCGGAGCAAAAAGGACTACATATCATTATTGCAGGTGCAGGGGGTGCTGCCCATTTACCGGGTATGGTTGCTTCCAAAACAACTGTGCCTGTTATCGGCGTTCCCATTCAATCAAAAGCATTAAATGGAGTGGACTCCCTTCTGTCGATTGTTCAAATGCCAGGTGGAGTTCCTGTTGCAACAATGTCCATTGGTAAAGCGGGTGCAGAAAATGCTGCGTTACTTACGGGGCGAATATTAGCATTACACGACAATGAGTTAGCTAGCAGAATGCAAGATAAGCGTGAAAAGATGCGTGAAGCTTCAATGGAAAGTGGTGGTGAACTACTGTGACAACGATTATGCCTGGACGAACAATTGGAATCATCGGTGGTGGACAATTGGGAAGAATGATGGCATTGGCTGCGAAGGAAGCGGGCTTTAAAATTGCGGTTCTTGATCCTACGATTGATTCCCCATTAGGACAAATCGCAGACATTCAAATTGTTGCTTCATATGATGATCAATTAGCGTTGGAAGAGCTTGGTGAAGTGAGTGATGTTGTTACATTTGAGTTTGAGAATATTGATTATGAAGGTTTGAAAAGGTTAACAGAGATTGCCAATGTTCCTCAAGGTGCGGAACTCGTTAGAATTACGCAGAATCGTATCGTGGAGAAAAAGGAAATTACTGCTGCTGGTGTGACTGTTGCAAACTATCGAGTCGTTGCTAGTTTTAAAGAGTTAAAAGAACGAGTAACAGAAGTTGGTTTTCCATGTATCGTTAAAACGGCATTAGGAGGTTATGACGGTAAAGGACAAATGAAATTAGATTCAATGGATGAAATAAATAAGGCAGAAACGCTTTTTAATCATTCAGCTTGTATCGTCGAAGAATTTATTCCATTTGAAAAAGAAATATCGGTTATTATCCAACGAAACGCTGCAGGGCAGTCTTATTGTTTACCAATTTCAGAAAATATTCATAGAAATCATATTTTACATGAGTCGATTGTTCCGGCACGGGTGGCTCCTGAAGTAATGAATGCTGCAGAACAATCTGCCAAGCTAATTGCCAATTATCTGCAGTTGGTGGGTACGTTAGCTGTTGAAATGTTTTTATTGGAAAATGGTGAACTTCTTATTAATGAACTTGCACCACGTCCACATAATTCGGGTCATTATTCAATTGAAGCAAGTTCAATTTCGCAATTCCATCAACATATACGAGCGATTTGTGGATGGTCGTTACGAGAACCAAAATTAATATCGCCATGTGTGATGGTGAATGTCCTTGGTCAGCATATTGCACCATTGAGCAAGGTTATTAGTGAAAAACCTCAGTGGTCGGTTCATTTATATGGTAAAGAAGAAGCGAAGCATGATCGAAAGATGGGGCATATTACAATTCTGACTGATGACGTTTCACGGGAATTAAAAGATATAGAAGCAAGTGGGATATGGTCTAAAAGTTAAGTGAGTATTTCTAAAAAATTACAAGAATAGCTTGTTGAAAAGGCACACCAAATTATTTCCGATGAGGAGGAAGAAACATGACTAAAGTAGCTGTATACGTAACACTCCGTAACAGTGTGGTAGATCCACAAGGAATTGCAACGCAAGACGCGCTTCAGATAATGGGGTATACAGAAGTAGAAAATGTTCGAATTGGAAAATTAATAGAATTTGAATTCATGGGGACGACAAGTGAAATTGAACTACGTGTAAATGAAATGTGCAAAAAGCTATTAGTAAATCAAGTTATTGAAGATTATCGTTTTGAAATCGAGGGGGTTACGAGCAAATGAAATTTGCCGTAGTCGTTTTCCCAGGAACTAGTTGCGAGGTTGACATGCTACATGCCATAACGGAAATTGTCGGTCAGGAAGCTGAAGTTGTTTGGCATTCAGAAGCTGATTTAGAAAAGTTTGATGGAGTCCTCATTCCAACAGGCGCTGCATATGGAAACTACCTTCGTCCTGGAGCACTTGCAAGAAGTTCCGTAATTGTTGAAAGTCTACGAGCGTTTGCTACAACAGGGAAACCCATCGTAGGCGTAGGTAACGGCTTTCATATTCTTGTCGAAATTGGCCTATTACCAGGTGCGTTTCTTCATAATCCATCTTTAAAGTTTACATCGGGTAATAGTGAGTTAATCGTCGAAAATACAGATTCGATGTTCACGAAGAATTACACAACCGGACAAAAAATCACTGTGCCCTATGCACATGAATTTGGTAGTTATTTTGTTGAGGATGACATAGCGATTGAATTGAACAACACCAATCGCATCGTTTTTAGATATGCGGATAATAAAACTGTCAATAGCACGCAAGCCATTGCAGGTGTGTTAAATGAAGCAGGAAATATTCTTGGAATGTTGTCATTACCTGAACGCGCAGTTGAAGATATTCTAGGTGGAACAGATGGGTTAGCACTGTTTACGTCAATCTTAAAAAGGTGGAATGAAAATAATGTCAGCCATGCATGAACCAAGCGCACAGCAAATTCAGAATGAAAAGCTTTATCGTCAAATGGGGATGACAGATGAAGAGTTTGAGAGAGCGACTAAAATGCACGGCAGACCATTGAATTACACTGAAACTGGTCTATTTTCTGCATTATGGTCTGAGCATTGCTCATATAAAAGTTCAAAACCTGTTTTGCGTAAGTTTCCAACTGAAGGGACACGCGTTTTACAAGGTCCTGGTGAAGGTGCGGGAATTGTAGATATTGGTGACAATCAAGCAGTTGTTTTTAAAATGGAATCACATAATTCTCCATCTGCAATTGAACCATTCATTGGTGCAGCAACGGGTGCAGGCGGCGTATTACGGGACGTGTTTTCTATGGGTGCACGTCCAGTGGCACTTGTTAATTCGCTTCGGTTTGGTGATTTAACAGTAGCGCGTGATCGTTATTTGTTTGAGCAGGCGGTTGCCGGGATTGCTAGTTATGGCAATGGGATGGGCGTGCCGACAGTTGCTGGTGAAGTGCAATTTGATAACTGCTATTCAAAACGTCCACTCGTCAATGCGATGGCGGTAGGATTATTAAATCATGAAGATATTCAAAAAGGTGTAGCATCAGGTGTTGGAAATACAGTGATGTATGTTGGAGCCACAACAGGAAGAGATGGAATCCATGGTGCAACAATGTCCTCTGCAGAAGTCAGTATTGACGAAGAAGCACCACTTCCTGTTATGCAGGCAGGTGATCCGTTCCTTGAAAAGCTATTGATGGAAGCTTGTTTGGAACTTGTAAAATCAGATGCATTAATTGGGATTCAAGATATGGGGGCAGCAGGTTTAACATCTTCTGCTGCAGAAATGGCATCAAAAGCAGGCTATGGAGTGGAATTGAATTTAAATCTTGTACCGCAACGGGAAGCAGGCATGACAGCGTATGAAATGATGCTGTCAGAATCTCAAGAACGCATGCTCATTGTTGTGAAAAAAGGTCATGAACAAGAAGTGAAGGACATCTGTGCGAAGTATTCTATCAATGCAGTGCCAATTGGTAGAGTAACTGACGACAAAATGTTACGCCTGCTTCATAAAGGTGAAATTGTGGCGGAAGTAGTAGCGGATGCACTTGCAGAAGATGCACCTGTCTATCATAAGAAGTCAGAAGAGCCTGCCTACTTCAAGCGATTTCAAGCAATGCCATCGCAGGAGCCAAAAATTGAAGATACTAATGAAACACTTAGAGCCCTCCTACAGCGTCCTACAATTGCATCGAAGGAATGGGTGTATAACCAATTCGATACGCAAGCACGTGCCAATACGATTGTAGCACCTGGATCATCTGCAGGTGTTATACGGATAACTGGAACGAATAAGGGACTTGCGATGACTGCGGATTGCAACTCGCGCTTTGTCTATCTGGATCCAGAGGTTGGTGGGAAAATAGCGATTGCTGAAGCAACTCGTAATCTTGTATGTTCAGGAGCGGAGCCAATTGCAGTGACAGATTGTTTGAATTTTGGCAGTGCAGATAAGCCTGAGGTGTTCTGGCAATTTGAACAATCTGCTAAGGGGATATCAGAAGCATGTATTCAGTTAAATGCACCCGTTATTAGTGGAAACGTTTCCCTTTCTAATGAAGTGAACGGCGTTCCTGTATACCCAACACCGACAATTGGAATGGTGGGACTTGTACATGATTTAGATCATGTAACGACTACTGAATTTAAAAATGCAGAAGATATCATTTACTTAATTGGCGAAACAAAAACAGAATTTGGCGGCAGTGAACTTCAACAGATGATTGATGGTGAAATTTTTGGAAAAGCTCCTGCAATTGATTTGGATATTGAAGCAAGTAGACAAAGGAATCTATTACGAGCGATTCAAAAAGGGATTGTTGTATCTGCAACAGATGTTTCAGAAGGTGGTTTTGCAGTCGCTTTATGTGAAAAGGCATTTGGTGCTGACAAACTAGGTGCAGATGTTCAGCTAATAGGTTCAGCAATCACTCAGCTATTTAGTGAAACACAATCTCGTTTTCTTGTTACTGTGTCGAAGGATAACGCAGCTGACTTTGAAGAAATGGTTGCAGATGCATTGGAAATTGGAGTAGTAACAGCTACGAATCGACTTAAGATTCGCGATGAAAGCAACAATGTTTTAATAGAGGATTCTGTTGCTGAATTACGTTCGCTTTGGAAAGGAGCCATCCAATGCTTGCTGAACTCAGAGGCTTAAATGAAGAGTGCGGCGTATTTGGTATTTGGGGCCATGCAGATGCAGCACAGTTAGCGTATTATGGTTTGCATGCATTACAGCATCGTGGTCAAGAGGGTGCGGGCATTGCAGTAAAAGACGGCTCTAAAATCCAAGTTTTAAAAGGTGAAGGTTTAGTAAATGAAGTGTTTTCAGGAGATAAGCTTCATGACTTGAAAGGCACAAGTGCAATTGGCCAAGTTCGCTACACGACGGAAAATGGTCGAGGCATAGAAAATGTTCAGCCTCTTGTCTTCCGTTCGATGACGGGCACAATGGCAATTGCACATAACGGTAACCTAATCAATGCGAAAGATTTAAAAGAACATCTTGAAAAACAAGGAAGTATCTTTCAAACGACTTCAGATACAGAAGTACTTGCACATCTTATTAAACGTAGCAGTGGTTCGTTAAATCAACGGGATCGCGTGAAAAAAGCGTTGTCCATTTTAAAAGGTGCATTTGCATTTGTATTATTGACTGATGAAGGACTAATGGTGGCACAGGATCCAAATGGATTACGGCCACTATCTCTTGGGAAACTAGGAGATGCATGGGTTGTATCTTCAGAAACTTGTGCATTTGATTTAATAGGAGCGACGCCTATTCGATCTGTTGAACCGGGTGAACTAATTACGATTACAGATAGTGGGCTTCATTCCGAACGTTTTGCACCGGCAGCGGACCGCGCCATTTGTTCGATGGAATATGTCTATTTCTCTCGACCCGATTCCGATATAGACGGCATCAATATCCATATGGCACGCAAACGTTGTGGTAAGCAGTTAGCACGTGAGATGAAAATCGATGCCGATGTGGTGACGGGTGTACCCGATTCAAGTATCTCCGCAGCTATTGGATTTTCTGAAGAAAGTGGTATCCCATATGAACTAGGGCTCATAAAAAATCGCTATGTAGGTCGGACGTTCATTCAACCTTCTCAAGAGCTCCGTGAAAAGGGTGTGAAAATGAAATTATCGCCTGTCCATCAAGTTGTAAATGGCAAGCGAGTAGTCATGGTAGATGATTCAATTGTTCGTGGTACCACATCAAAACGTATCGTTAAGATGTTAAAAGAAGCAGGAGCAACGGAAGTTCATGTTGTCATTGCGGCACCACCATTAGTGAACCCTTGTTTTTATGGTGTAGATATTAGTAGTGATTCTGAATTGATAGCAACTGGCCGTTCAATGGCTGATATTCAATCGATAATTGGGGCAGATTCGCTAACATTTCTCTCAGTGGAAGGCATGCTGGATGCAATGGGACGGTCCGCTAGCATGAAAAACTGCGGGCAATGCTTAGCTTGTTTTACAGGCGAATATCCAACAGACATCTATGCAGACACGGTGCTGCCATATGAAAAAGAAATTTTGAGATAGGGAGGCAACGTTATGTCAAAGGCGTATGAGAATGCAGGTGTCAATATCGAAGCAGGGTATGAATCGGTTGAGCGAATGAAATCGCATGTAACACGTACAGCTAGAAAAGGAGTTGCAGGTACTTTCGGTGGTTTTGGTGGCATGTTCGATCTTTCGGTACTCGACTACAAAGAACCTGTCCTCATTTCTGGCACTGACGGTGTCGGGACGAAATTGAAAATTGCATTTATGGCTAATAAACATGACACGATTGGTATCGATTGTGTAGCAATGTGCGTCAATGACATTGTTGCGCAAGGGGCAGAACCTCTCTATTTTTTAGATTATATTGCACTTGGGAAAGCAGTACCTGAAAAGGTTGAAGCAATTGTGAAAGGAATTGCAGATGGATGTGTACAAGCGGGAGCAGCACTTATCGGTGGTGAGACAGCTGAAATGCCGGGATTATACGAAGCAGATGAGTATGACATAGCCGGATTTGCTGTTGGTGTTTGTGAAAAGAGTAAAGTCGTTACCGGTGAAAAAGTTGTTGCAGGAGATGTCTTGATTGGAATAACGTCTAGCGGGCTTCATTCGAATGGCTACTCCCTTGTTCGGAAAATTGTTTTTGAAGATGAAAAGTATTCAATTGATAGTCGATTTGCAGGCTATGAAGAGCTCGGAACCGTGGCGGAAGCCCTCTTAAAGCCAACAAAGATCTATGCGAAACCGGTACTCCAAATGCATCACCAACTCGACATCCATGCAATGGGGCATATTACAGGCGGTGGTTTCTTCGAAAACATTCCCCGTATGTTAAAAGAAGGTGTAGGTGCAGAAATTGAACTAGGTTCTTGGCCAGTGCCAGCCATTTATAACATATTGAAAGAAAAGGGCGGCTTATTGGATAAAGACCTTTACAGTGTCTTTAATATGGGAATAGGTTTTGTCATCGCCGTACGAGAAGAGCAGGCAATAGACGTTATTAGAATTGCTGCTGAACATGGGGAAGAGGCATTTAAAATTGGCAATGTCATCACAGGAGAAGGCGTTTCATTCAGTGGCAGTCACGACTGGAGTTTGAAAAAATGAGCGCTAAACCGAAGATAGCTGTTTTTGCTTCAGGAAACGGTAGTAACTTCGAAGCACTTGCAAAAGCATGCCAGACGGAAGAGCTAGGTGCCGAGATTGTGTTAATGGTTACTGATAAACCAGATGCTTACGTATGTAACAGAGCACAAGAAATGGCTATTCCGATAGCCACTTTTCAGCCGAAAAAATTTGAATCATCAACAGCGTTTGAAAGAGCCGTTTTAAAAAGTCTATCTGAAGCTAAAGTTGAATGGATTGTATTAGCAGGGTATATGCGTTTACTAGGCAAAACTATTATCGATGCATATCCTTCAAAGATTGTGAACATCCATCCATCTTTATTGCCTTCATTCCCAGGAAAAGATGCCGTTAAGCAAGCGATTCAACATGGTGTGAAAGTGACAGGCGTTACAGTGCATCTTGTGGATGAAGGAATGGATACTGGACCGATTATTGCGCAGCAAGCTGTCGAAGTTGTCGTCGGGAGTATCCAACAAACGACCGAGGCAATCCATATCGTTGAACATGAATTATATAAAAAAACGTTAGCTGAATTCATTTCATAATAGGGAAATGAACTAGTAAAAGCTAACAAAAATAATTGAAATGTAAAAATTTCTCTTTACACGCTTTTTACGCGCGATTTTAAGATGATTGCGGACGGAAATTCATTTTTTCGGGCGTTTTACGTATATTTGCGGGCTATATTTCTTTTTTACGGGCGCACCACCTAGCTCCAATCAACGCGAGAAATAATTTTAATGATTAATTGCAAAATAGCTTCAGCTTTCAAATGATAATAAGTAGTTATGAAATGATATACATGCACTTTTCCAGCAGTAAACGGTTAACGATGTCTTTACAAGTGGAGGAATAATCATATGAAAAAGAGAGCTTTACTAAGTGTGTCTGATAAAAGTGGGATTCTACAATTCGCTATTGAGCTTGAAAAATTAGGTTATGAACTTCTATCTACAGGTGGGACGATGAA
>JARIDO010000019.1 GCA_029263895.1 Sporosarcina sp. | reverse complement strand
TTACGCTTCATCACCTTGGTTTTGTTGTTGATTTTCTCTAAGAAACCATTTGAATAAGGAAAGATAAAACGATTCAAAATTTCTACTTACCAATTTTTAAATGTACTGATTGCTTTCAGAAACGCTGAGATTTGGGCTTCATCTACCTTACGGTAAAATCCTTCTAAACGTTTTTTCACTTCAACTACATCATATGTTGTTTTTGCCCGATCAAACCACTCACAATGGCCTCTTTCAGTTCATATGCTTTCTTTTCGACGATTCAGTAAGATGTCAATGGGTTCATGCATCTGTGTCGCCTTTATATTCATCAATCACAATTACTTCAAGTAATCGCAGTCCACTCTCCAACTTCCTCAATCTTTTCAATGATCACATCTATTAATCCAGGAATATTCATGTTATTATTCATGTGCACGGGTCATCTTTCCTTTACTTGTTTCTCGATAATTCAAGTATAAAAGAATGGGTGATTCCGAGCATTTTTTTTGAATTGTTTACATACCCCAACAAATATTATAGAACTGAGAAACTTAAAAGCTTTTAACGAATCTTCTAAAGTAAATTTAGCCATAGGAAAACTGCATCTCCAATTGTTAGATGGTGTGTAACAATTGGGATGCAGCTCCGGTCGCTCTTTTAGTTCTATCCTGCAATCTTATTCCCCAGTTTCAAGACGATCGATTTCAATTCCACCACGTTTTTTTCCTCCGCCGGTATATTCCGTCGACGCAACCTCGTTTTTATGTCGCATCTTTTTTGAGAATTCCTCACCTTTCATCTCTGATTGGTTTAGATCATCATTCATTTTATCGGAATATGGATTCTTCTTTTCTCTCGCCATTCCACTCCTCCTAATGAAGTCTCTGTCAATAAGAACATGCCCTTTTAAGAAAGAATTTAATCACTTTTAATGTTCTTAAATACAAGCTCGTATATATAAAACCGCCACTTCATCTAACTACTAAAGCAGTTAGATGAAGTGGCGGTTCTTTTAATAAAGAGAATTGTTTACTTTCGAAAGAAGGCGAACCCACTGTTCATTTTCCTTTTGAACTGCAAACGTAATATTTTTTGCAATACAAGGACGCTTATTTGGATTTCGAAGTACAGACAATTTTGATGCTATTTTTTCTTTCATTGCATACCTTCACCTCTTTTACTTTCTCTTTATAGGATATGCAATCATTTGAAAAATAACCAAAAAAAAAGAAGGTATCGGCTATCTACCTTCTTTTTATAAAGTTCTTCGAATAACAGAAAGGTCTTCTTCCCTCATGCGCCCGATTGTTCGTTTCATATTAATAGTTGTTGGTCGTTTGTTTGGATTTTGTGGTGGCACTTCTACACAGTGTAAGGAAGTATTTTTAGCCTTCTTTGCTAACACATCTTTTTCTGGCAATATGATAGACATTTCTTCCACACTCCTTTTCTTCTAATTTCATCATAGCATATTAGATATAGCTCTTCCATCTTCGTATCATTGATTGAGAATCAAAGCAGGTTAGCTCGGTCAATCCCATCATGATGAAGTTTCCACAAGCAGCTCATCTTCCTTCCATTTTAACCAAGCATCTACTGTGTACAACATATTCAAGAGTAAAGAAGCATCTGCTCCTGTGACGTCTGTCGTCTTTTTGCTTGATACAACAAAAAGAAGATTATAATATTCACCAAAGTAAGGAAATAAGACATAGCTACTATCTTTACTCACGATTTCAATATTTTCTCCACCTGCTAACGTTTGAATCACTTGGCGTTTCCTCATGCCTACTCCACGTATTGTAAAGTCGTGATCTTTGCGAATTTTTTCATAAGCGAACTCGATATTTGAAACAAACACATCATTTTCAACAGACGATTCTACATAATAGGCAAACAAGTCTAAATCAAACGTAGATGTGAATGTTTGTAAATAAGATAAAACAAATTCCTCATACTTTTCAAAGCTAAAGTCAAAATCATCTACTTGCCAAGGCACCATCGATTTCGGCATTGTTTCATTCACTTTAATTAGCTTTTCACTTAGTTCAATAAAGGTTCCGCGATTTTTATTAATCGTTTGTACCAATTCCTCTTGCTTGAATTCATTGGACATAAATTTTGTAATATCCGGCGTTTGAAAGACAAATAAATCGATTAGAACCATTCCAATTACAAGCGCAAGCAGTTCTTTTGTTTCATTCACTGGAAATACATTAAAAGCCCATAAAATAGAACCTACAATTACAATTGAACCATAGTATATCTTTCGTATACCCATTCGATGTCTCAAATAAAATTCACGGTTCCATATGTAGAGCCCTATACTGAAGGAAATTCCCACAAGTAGTACCAAAAGAAAGATTACATTATACACTGTAACAGCCAATTGAATACCTCCTCGATGGGTTGTTTCCCATATGAAAATCATGTGTCATACGACTAGAAAAACACATCGATTTTTACCTAGGTACACCTATTTCCTTAAATGGAGCGATTCTAAACTTGACCACACCGACGACTGATTTTTTGTCGATGCAACCAAACTTTCTACTATCAGTACTATCACCACGATTATCACCCAACACGTATAATTGGCCTACTGGCACTTCTATCGTGAAATCTTGCGTTACATTTTGACCTTCTAGCACATTTATATTATTTACATATGCTTCTTCGTAACGTTCACCGTTAATATAAAGCGTATCATCCTGCATTACGACAGTATCACCAGGAAGCCCAATCACACGCTTAATGTAATCATCTGTCTGATCAGGTGCATGAAATACAATCATATCAAAGCGATGGATTTTTTGAATTTTAGAGATAATAATTTTATTTTCATCATGAAAGGTCGGTTCCATTGAGTGACCTGATACAACTACTGGCGTAAATAGAAATTGCCGTATAACAAACGCAATCAAAAAGGCAAAAATGAATGCTTTACCCCAAGATAGAAGTTCTTTTTTACTACTTCCACTCATCTTATGTCCTCCAATCATTCTTGCTAGCAAGTAGTTCAAAACTGTTAACCATTAAATTCGTTAAAGAAATGAAATTTCCTCTTTTTTCTTCCAAAATGATTTAGGCTTAGTTCAATTTCTTGTAGGCTAATTGCTTACTAATCATAGTATGCTCAGGATACTTCAATATCATTTCATCTTGCGAAAATAACTCGAAATCTTAAAATCAAAACCCGGCGACACCATACAACCTACAAGTGAAAAAGTTTCATCTTCTACAATTGACGAACCAAAAATCGAGTTTTTAGGAACAACTGCTTGCGGTACTTCACCATTTTCAAAATCCAAGCCTAGTTTCAATTCATAATAATAGCCATTGTCATCAATGACGTGAACGATTAATGGACTACCTGCATGATAATACCAAACTTCATCTGATTTTAAACGGTGAAAATGTGATATTTCACCAGACTTGAGTAGAAAGTAGATGCTCGTAAATAATTTCCGTTCATTGCCACTGACGTCTATTTGCTGCGTTGATGAAAAACTACTCTTATAATGCCCACCTTCTGGATGTGGGGATAGATCTAATTGCGTTATATAGTAATCTGCATCGTGTTTTATTTGCTCACCAACTTCACTTTTTATTTTTGTAAATGCTTGGTGCAATTAAAGACAGTACAATCATTTTTGTCATTTTCGAGATTTACAACCGTAACGGATGTGTTATCAAAGCCGGCTGTTACATCTTTGTCTTGAAGTATTTCTTTGATGATTTTTTTGATGAAGCCACCATGACTTACCGCAAGAACTCGTTTGTTTGGATACAATCTTTTCATTTCTTCTATGAAGTTCAGGCCTCTGCTAACAATATCCTTGCCGGCTTCAATATCCATATCAAGTTCTCGCCATTCTTCCCCCCATTTTTCAATCCGTTCCTGCTCAGTAGTACCTTCAACGTGTCCCCCAGCTTTTTCACGCAAACGCTCATCTTTCACCAATTTTATACCCGGAATATTTTCTGCAATGATTTCAGCTGTTTTTGCTGCACGTTGTAATGGACTTGTATAGATGATATCCCACTGCTCATCTGCTAATCTTATCGCAACTTGTTTCGCCATTTCAATTCCGTCTTGGTCTAGAGGGATATCAGAACTCCCTTGAGCACGTCCTTCTTTATTCCAAGCTGTGACGCCGTGCCGAATAAATCCAATTGTCGTCAAATTTACCACTCCTATTCTAATTAGTTGTTTAAACAAAATAAAAACGCCAAAAGAGGCGCTTTTAAGTTTTTTCAAGATCAAAAAGTAGTCACTCAAACAATATATCCAAGTGAGCGTAATACGTTATCCATAAATGCTTCTGTATACAAATAGACTTCCTCACGCTCTGGTTCCAAGTAAAGATCGTGGTATAGACGTTTCCATTCCTTAAATTGGAACTCAGTCAAGCCTTGATTTACTAACCATTTTTTCGCATAAGTTGTATCCGTAATTTTATCATTACCAGCTACATGAAGTAATACAGGGATGTTTTGTATAGTTCCTTCATGCTGCATCACTGTTTTCATATATGCTTGCAACTCACGGTACCAAGTGGCTGTTACCATTGGTGTATATTTTCTATCCTGTCTACTCTCTATATACGTTTCGTATGAACGCGTAAGCATTTCAATAGTAATCTCATGATTTAACTTTTTTGTCGCAGAGAGCTTTGTTAGCATTGCGGATAGTTTTGCCGGTTGATGTTTAAGTCCTAACCATGGCGAACTGCTAATGAAACCTGCACATTCTATCTTTTCTTGTTGTAACATTCGTATCATCAATGTAGCGCCCAACCCATGACCTATCACAAACATAGGCAAGCTATCATTTAGCCCTATGGTCAATAGTTTCTTTACAAATTCATTATATAAAGTGAATTTTTCATCATGAACGCTCCGAACTGACTCCATCCCGTGACCAGGTAAGTCGCCGGTTACTACATGAAAACCACTACTACGCAATCTTTGTATAAGCCATGCATGGCGGCTATGATGCTCGTATGCATTATGGATGACCACTACGACAGCTTTTGGTTGCCCTTCTGCTTCCCATTTCCACACGTCCATCTACCTCCTTCTCACTACGTGCTACTAAGATATTACCACTAAAACATTCATTAAAAACATAATCTTTGTTAAGCTGATTATACACTACAACGAGAAAGAGGGAGTATAGAATGATTTATCCGTATAAGAATAAAATACCAACCATTGACCCTAGTGTTTTCATTGCAGATTTCGTTACAATCACAGGAGATGTAACTATCGGTGCTGAAACATCTGTCTGGTTCAATACCGTGATCCGGGGTGATGTTTCCCCTACGATTATTGGAAAACGTGTTAGTATACAAGACTTATCTTGTCTTCATCAAAGTCCAATGTTTCCGTTAATTATTGAAGATGAGGCTACTATTGGACACCTAGTAACACTACATAGTTGTACGATTAAAAAAGGTGCACTTATAGGAATGGGTTCAATTATTCTAGATGGCGCTGAAATTGGCGAAGGTGCTTTCATAGGCGCGGGCAGTTTAGTTCCCCCTGGCAAGAAAATCCCACCAAACGTTCTTGCTCTTGGATCACCCGCTAAGGTGGTTAGAGAGTTAACAGATGAAGATCGTGCAGATATGGAAAGAATCATTACGGGGTATGTAGAAAAAGGTGCGTATTATAAAAGCTTACAGAAGTAATCAACGAAGGCATCGGCGATTACGCAAAAATAAACGCAATTAGAAGTTGGCTTCTAATTGCGTTTTACATTTATTTTTTAACCATTTGAGCTTTTTCTTTTAACGCTGCCGCACGATCTGTTTGTTCCCAAGGTAAGTCAATATCTGTCCGGCCAAAATGTCCATAAGCAGCTGTTTGTTTATAGATAGGTCTTCTTAAATCAAGCATCTTGATGATGCCTGCTGGACGAAGATCGAATAACTCGCGAACCCATTCAACAAGATTACTTTCCGTGGCAATACCTGTACCGAATGTATCCACTGAAATTGAAACAGGTTGCGCAACCCCGATCGCGTATGCAATTTGCACTTCACAACGATCTGCAAGTCCTGCCGCGACAATGTTTTTCGCAACATACCGAGCTGCATAGGATGCGGAACGGTCTACTTTAGTAGCATCTTTACCTGAGAATGCTCCGCCACCATGACGTGCATAGCCACCATACGTATCTACAATGATTTTGCGTCCCGTAAGGCCAGCATCCCCTTGAGGTCCTCCTATTACAAAACGCCCTGTAGGATTAATGAAGTATTTTGTTTCGTCGTCAATCAAATCTGCTGGTACGACAGGAGTGATAACAAATTCCTTCACATCACGCTGTATTTGTTCCAACGTTGTTTCAGGATGATGCTGTGTTGAAATGACGATTGTATCAATCCGAACAGGTTTGTTGTGTTCGTCATATTCTACCGTAACTTGTGTTTTACCATCTGGACGTAAATAATCTAACACTTCTTCTTTTCGAACTTGTGCAAGCTTACGAGATAGCTTATGCGCAAGACTAATTGGTAACGGCATTAATTCAGTTGTCTCATTACAAGCATAACCAAACATCAACCCCTGATCTCCAGCGCCAATCGCTTCTAACTCGTCGTCCGTCATATTGCCCTCGCGCGACTCCAATGCTTGGTCAACACCAGCAGCGATATCCGCAGACTGCTCATCAATTGCAGTAAGGACAGCAGATGTTTCCCAATCGAAACCATATTTTGCACGTACATAACCAATTTCTTTGACTGTTTCACGTACAACTTTTGGAATATCTACGTATGTGCTTGTTGTGATTTCCCCAGCTACTAGCACAAGTCCAGTAGTAATTGTCGTTTCGCACGCAACACGTGCATTTGGATCTTCCGTTAGAATCGCATCTAATATCGCATCGGAAATTTGGTCACACATTTTATCCGGATGGCCTTCAGTTACAGATTCAGACGTAAATAATTTTCGATTTGTCATTTCAAACTCCTCCTTATACCCTACGAGATTGTAACGGTACTCATAAGTCCCATGTCAAGTCACTTCAATAAAGACGCAACTTCAAGCGTTTTCTAGCTTTTAACACGAGGTTAAAGGGCTAACCATATAAAAAAGCCCTCCGCTCACGTAAAAATCACATGAGGAAAGGCATGATTTCAAAAGCACCTTTCACTCTTATCGTCCAAGGTAAGCACCTTGCTCCAGGTTGGCACCTTCGCGAAGACAAAGCGTCTTTGCAGGTTGCCGGGTTTCGTAGGGCCTGTCCCTCCACCAGCTCGGGATAAGAGTATCCGTTCAGTTAACATAATACGTATAAATCAACCTTTTGTCAAATAAGTTCAGGCTAGTACTTGTGATTTTCATGGGTATGTATTATTATACTTAATGTGTTACACTATTTAAGAAATGCAATGAACCCAAACGACTGGGACTATATGCAAAGGATGGTACTTATCTATGATTTCTTCAAAAATAAGCAACGAACTTCAAATTCTTCTGTCTGGTAACAATGTCAACTATCAACTATCAGTTGCGCAACTTGTTGAGAAGGCAACTTCACGAGGAGAAGCTGTGCTTAGTGCAGATGGTGCAGTCGCAGCAAAAACAGGAAAATACACAGGTCGTTCACCGAAAGATAAATTTATTGTTGAAGAAGCGTCTTCTAAAGATAAGATTGACTGGGGTAATGTCAATCGTCCTATTTCTTCAGCCATTTTCGATTCATTATATACTAAAGTCATTCATCACTTACAGAAAAAAGATGAATTATTTGTTTTTAAAGGTTTTGCCGGTGCTGATAAAGATTCGCGCTTAGCAATTCAAGTTGTGAATGAATACGCATGGCATAATCTTTTCGTTCACCAATTATTTATTCGACCAACTGAAGACGAACTACTCGTACACGATGCACAATTCACTATTTTAGCTGCTCCATCTTTTAAAGCAGATCCTGCGATTGATGGCACAGAATCAGAAACATTTATTATTGTCTCATTGGAAAAACGCATCGTTTTAATTGGTGGTACTGAATATGCTGGAGAAATGAAGAAATCAATCTTTTCTATTATGAACTATCTTCTCCCACAAGAAGGAATTTTACCGATGCACTGCTCAGCTAACGTAGGTGAAGACGGTGAATCTGCATTGTTCTTCGGCCTATCTGGCACTGGAAAAACAACACTCTCTGCCGATTCGAATCGTAAATTAATTGGTGATGATGAGCATGGTTGGTCAGATAACGGTGTTTTCAATATTGAAGGCGGCTGTTATGCAAAATGTATTAATCTGTCACAAGAAAAAGAGCCAGAGATTTTTGGAGCAATTAGTTTCGGTTCCGTATTAGAAAACGTCGTGTTGGATTCAGAAACACGTATTCCAGATTATGATGATAATTCGTTGACTGAAAATACGCGTGCAGCATATCCAATACACAACATCGATAATATCGTCGTTCCATCTGTAGCAGGTCATCCAAAAACAATTATCTTCTTAACTGCAGATGCTTTTGGAGTGTTACCTCCTATTTCAAAACTTACAAAAGAGCAAGCGATGTACCACTTCCTTAGTGGCTTCACTTCAAAATTAGCAGGAACAGAGCGCGGCATCACTTCTCCAGAAGCAACTTTCTCAACTTGCTTTGGTTCACCGTTCTTACCATTGCCAGCAACTGTGTATGCTGAAATGCTTGGTAAAAAGATTGATGAACATGATTCACAAGTATTCCTCGTTAACACAGGATGGACTGGTGGAGTCTATGGTGTCGGCAAACGTATGGACTTAAAATATACACGCGCTATGGTGCGTGCGGCAATCGCTGGTAAGTTAAATAACGTTGAAACAGAACAAGCAGCTATTTTTGGGCTTGAAATACCGAAAGTAATTGACGGTGTTCCAAGTGAAGTTTTAAACCCACGCAATGCATGGGCTGATCCTTCCGCATATGACATTAAAGCGAAAGAACTTGCTGATGCATTCCATGAAAACTTCAAAAAATTCGGTCATGTATCAAACGACATTGCTTTAAAAGGCGGACCGCTTGCATAATAGGCTTTAACTTTCCAATTAAAATATCGTGTTTGAATTACTCGAACATGAAGGATTTGATAGAAAAAGGAAGATCGTCAATAGACGATCTTCCTTTATTTTGGACTTTTTCTATAAATGATAAGAAAGCTATTTGCTTTTAAAATACATGAATAATACGAATAGAATTAATTGAAACTTAGATTCTTATTCCAAGTGAGCTCGCTCTTTGCGGGCGGAAATTGATGGGTTGCGGGCGATTTCCCACTGTTTTCGGGCGGAAATCTGGCTTTTCGGGCGTTTTACATCTGTTTTCGGGCGATTATTGATTTTTATGGGCGTATTAAGAGGATTTACGGGCGCGTATCTTTTATTTAGAATATAAATTTCAATTGTTGTAACAAAATAATTTCGCTGTATACTAATTTTCTCTTTTGGATTTCATCCACTACTGGCGTTTCATCCAATTTGATAAATCCCTTACTAACTGCATATTGACAGCAGGTGGAATGTGATGGGTATATTCGGAAAAATACCATGTGTCGTAAGTCTTATTGTTTTCTCTCAATGCATCTTCTAATAGAATTGCTTGTTCAAAGGAAACATTTTTATCTTTCATGCCATGAATAATGAGCACGGAAGCATCTATTTCACTCACTCTAAATAGCGCTGTACGCTGTCGATATTGTTCCGGCATATTGGTAGGTGAACCTCCAATAACTCTTTTCATCATGCGGCGCATATCTTTACGTTCGTTGTAAGTAAAAACAACGTCTGAAACACCCGACCAAGTAACGATAGACGTTATGTCTTCGCGAAGTATCGCTGTCCACAATGCCATGATACCTCCTCGCGAGAAAGCAAATAGATGAATGCGTTCCTTATTTACTTTTTCACTTTGCTTTAAGACTTCCACCGCATGAATCGCGTCCAGACGATCTGCACCTGCAAATTCATCTCGCCCTTCTCCACCACGGTTTCCACGGTAATACGGTGCAAATACTACGAAGCCAAGGGATGCAAACTGAGCAATTCGTGCAGGCCGCACCATCCCAATATGCTGCATCCCACCGCGCAAGTAAATCATGCCCTCAAAGATTCCTTCTCTTTTTGGTTCTGCTAATAATCCTTTTACTTTTAAACCATCTGACAGATAAGTTATTTCAGTTAGACGTATATGTGGATTTGGTGATGGATAAGGTTTTTGGTTCCAAATTAAACCATCATAATCCATTTGCCATCACCCACTTTGTAATTTCTTTCATACCTTCATCTTGCATATGAAAGCTCAATTCATCACAATTCGCAAAGTCTCCATCTTCTAACCATAAAGCACCTTCAGTTTCGTAGCCTACAGGCGTTCGGCCAATATGTGCGACGGTTGCAGTGAACACCGCTTTACAAAATGGTTTCGTATCTTCCACAATATATTCTGCAATTTTTTTTAGATTTCTAATTGTTACACCCGTTTCTTCAAACGTTTCGCGAATAGCTGCTTGTTCAATTGATTCACCTAGTTCCGCTTTGCCACCTGGAAATTCTACACCACGACTGGAGTGACGAGTTAGTAACCACTTCCCCTCATGTTTTAATACAATTAAAACATGCCTCGCTTCCAATGTAGATGAGCTCTCACCGAATGTTAGCTCCACACGAATTCCATTTAAATCTTGAAAAACAGTCATTTGCGTCACTTCCTTTTTACCAGTGTAGCGAATGACCTTAAAGCAATCAACGAAAATAGGGAAGTTCTTCAATGAATCTTTTTGAACTTTCATCTGTATATTCGTGAATTAACGCGTATAATTTCATCGTTCGTAGATCAATGGTATGGTTGTTTTTATCGTAATGATAAGGGACATAAGGTAAATGTGATCTTAGGAAGTTATCAAATTCTAATCGATCGATTTGATTAAAAAGCATTTGAAAAACAGGCACAACATTCCTATCAATTTCCACTTCGTATTCCCAAGGTGAAACATGTGACACAGGATAAATTTGTTGATGAATGACTGACACAAACATTTTCACTTTTTCGTTGTTTGTTGTTGAATGAACCATACATAATCATCCTTTTTAAATAGCATGGCTCAAACTAAAAAAAAGATGTATTCCCTTTTCAGGAAATACATCTACGCTTCGATTTACGCTTGCACGTCAACCGCTGCTCCTTTATGTGGATGTACAGCTGCAGAAGCTTGTGGCATACTTTCAAGCATTTGTGTTGCAGCAGCCGTACTCATCGTTAGGGCGTTGTTTAAAACGCTCAATTGAACAGTCGATTGAAGACTTCTCAATTGGCTAGCCATAATGGAGTTAATATCCATATTCATCACTCCTTCTACAATACTACTATCGTCAACTTTGGATAGTATTCAAGTAAAATTCGTTATTTATTATCTTCACCAAGATAAGCATTTAACATCCATTGGTGCTTTTCTATGCTTTGGTACGTCGCATTTAGAAGATCTTCTGTCATATCATCGCCATCTTTTGCCGCGTATTCCATCCCTTTTTTCAGTGATTTCATGACTTCTCCAAAATCACTTACGAGGTTTTTCACCATTGTATCGGCTTTCTCATTTCCAGTTGCTTCAGAAACGACGGATTGGTCTAGATGCTCTTTTAGTGTTGCTACAGGATTGCCACCTAGTGTTAATATACGTTCTGCGATTTCATCCATATGCAGTGTCGCTTCATTGTAAAGCTCTTCAAATTTTACATGTAGTGTAAAGAATTGATGACCTTTTACATACCAATGGTAATTATGTAACTTTGCATACATCACTGACCATGTTGACACTTGTACATTCAATTCTTGCATTAATTCTTTTGACATAAAAAAACATCTCCTTTTAGATAAATCATCTCTCTTTTAATTTACCACTAAACACTCTACAATAAACCTATATAATCAAATAGGAGTAATGCTATGAAAACTATTCTAAAAGGCATGATTAAAATATACCAGAAAACCATTTCACCATTAACACCACCTTCATGTCGTTTCTATCCAACATGCTCTCATTACGGAATTGAAGCCATTGAAACACATGGTGCTTTGAAAGGTTCTTGGTTAGCAATTCGACGCATTTCAAAGTGCCACCCTTTTCATGAAGGCGGATTTGATCCCGTACCAGAAAAAACTTCAAAAAAGAACTAATCTGAAGGTCCGGACTAACAACCGAACCTTTTTTAGTTTTAACGACTAACTTGTCTATTGTTTTTTAAAATATGTGCACAACTGTTGCCAAAATTAAACGCGTCTAGTATGATTAAAAAGCTACATTCCACAAATCGTAATCATTACTATTAATGACGGAGGACACACTAAATGAAAAGGTTTTTATTCGTAAGTATTCATATAATTATTGTTATTTTACTAGCGGCATGCGCAAGTGGCGATATTGAGAAGATGGAAAAAGACAAAGGGTCTTCTTCCGATAAAATCTCCATCTACACTACCGTATATCCGTTGCAATTTTTTGCCGAGCGTATTGGCGGGAATCAAGTTAATGTCCAGTCAATTTATCCTCCTGGTGCTGATGAACACACATTTGACCCGACTCAAAAAGATATGATGGCACTTGCAGACGCTGATTTGTTTCTCTATATTGGTCTTGGATTAGAAGGTTTTGTTGAAAATGCAGAAAAGACTATGAAAAACCAACATGTTAAAATGATTGCAACAGCGGATAGTATACCTCATGAACAGCTTGGAGAAGGGCATGATCATCACGACCATGAAGACTCAAAAGAATATGAACACGAAACAATTGATCCCCATGTATGGATTTCACCGATATTAAGTATTGAACTTGCTGCTTCTATAAAGGATGCTCTTATCGAAATTTCTCCTACTCAAAAAGAATTGTTTGAAAAGAACTTCAATGTGTTAAAACAAGACTTAGAAGCGCTAGATGATGACTTCCAAAATATGGCTTTAAAAGCTAGTTCAAAAACCTTTTTCGTTTCTCATGCTGCATTTGGTTATTTAGCTCATTCTTATGGTCTTGAGCAAGTTGCAATTGCTGGCCTTAATTCACAAAATGAACCTTCGCAGAAAGAACTAACTCGAATTGTCGATGAGGCTAAAGCGAAAAAGATACACTACATTCTATTCGAACAAAATAGTTCTTCCAAGTTAACAGATGTCATTCGAAAAGAATTGGGTGTAGAATCATTAATGCTCCATAATCTTGGTGTATTGACTCCTGAAGATGTTAAAAATAATGAAAATTATTTTACTTTAATGGAACGCAATAAAAATACATTACAAAAAGCATTAGACAATAGATAAACAAAGGGACCATTCGTTTGGTCCCTTTGTTATGCCTTCAAACTATTATATTTCTCGATGCAGTACTTTTTCAAAACTTCATGATTCAATTCATAACCGATTCCAGCAAGCTCGGACAATTCAATCATACCGTCTTTGTGAATAATAGGCGGTTGAATAAGATCCTCATCCCAGAAATGATTCGATTCACTAAAGTCTCCCGGTAGTGTGACAGCTGGTAAAGTTGCTAAAGCAAGATTATGAGCTTTAGAGACTCCGAATTCAATCATTCCTCCTAACCAAATTGGTATATTATTCGTCTTACAAAACTCATGTATTCGTAAAGACTCTGTCAAACCACCAACTCTACCTGGTTTTAACGTTACAATCGACCCCGCTTTTCTATCAATCATATTTTCGACATCTTGATAGTTGCGCAAGCTTTCATCGAGTGAAATGGGTGTCGACAAAAGTTTTGAAGCTTCTACATGCTGTGTCCATTCATCCTCTTTAAATGGCTGTTCAATAAGCGTTAGACCAATTTGATCAAACAGCTGTAACTTGTTCAATCCTTCATTACTAAAAGCTCCGTTAGCATCAGCAAAAAATAAAATTTCAGGAAACTTCTTAATAATGGAAGCTATGAATGTAGCATTGCTAGTAGCATCTATCTTTATTTTTATTCGTTTATAACCTCGTTTGGAAGCGTCAGCCGTTTTTCTTTCTAATTCTTCTTCACTTGACCATGTGACCACAACACCCGCGTCGATTTTGTCACGCACACCGTCAATAACCTTCCATAAAGGACGTTTTTCAGTTTTAGCAAAAAGATCCCATGTAGCTTGGTCTAACGCTGCCTTTGCCATGTTGTTACCTTTTAGCTGTCCAAAATATTGTTGTAGCTCTTCTGGATGTGTAATTTCCTGTCCGTTAATAGCCGGTATCAGCCAGTCAACCATCGCATCCCAACAACTTTGAACGGTTTCTTCTGTATACCAAGGAGATGAAAATGCGACACACTCGCCTAACCCCGTTAATCCATCTGAATCTTTCATCTCGACGATGATACTTTCTCGATACGAAACAGTTTGAAGATGTGTCTTAAAAGGTTTATTGAGAGGGACATTAACTCTGTGTAGTTGAATGGAGCTTATTTGGAAACCAGCCACTCCTTCAACTCCCTTCTCACTAATTTATTCGATGCATTACGAGGCAGAGCGTCAACAAAGCGAATTTCTTTCGGGACTTTGTAACTTGCGAGTTCATTTGAACAAAAATCTATTACTTCTTCCACAGTAATTTTCTTATTGCATACAACGAAAGCAATTGGCACGCTTCCCCACTTCGGATGCTCTTGGCCGCATACGCCAGCTTCTGAAATCGAAGGGTGTGAAACAAGCACATTTTCAATTTCAGCAGGATAAATGTTCTCGCCTCCTGAGATAATTAAATCCGAACGGCGATCAACAATATATAAATAACCTTCATCATCTAAATAGCCAATGTCTCCAGTAGCTAACCATCCTTGCTCTAACGGGTCAAGTGATTCAAAGCGACCGATATAACCGGGCGTAACATGTGGACCACGAACCAAAACTTCTCCAAGTACATTCGGCTCATTTGTATCTCTAATCGTTATTTGATTAAAAAATAACGGTTTGCCAGCTGAACCTATTTTCCGTATACAATCCGCTACTGGCAACGTAGCTGTTTGAGAACTTGTTTCGGTCATGCCATATGTCTGTAAAACAGGAAGCTTAACTTCTCTCGCTCTTTGTAAATAATTTAGCGGCACAGGACCGCCACCTGCTAACACTGTTTGGAACGAGTGATGGGCACGACTATCGTTCTCTTCGAGTTGACGTACAATTTTGTCTAACGTTTGCGACACAACGGAGATTCTAGTAACCACTCCATCCTGTATGTCTTTTGCAATTGCTTCAGCGTTAAACTTTTCGTATAATCTTATTTCCATGCCATAAAGGACAGAACGCACCAAAATTGAAAAACCGCTTATATGGAATAATGGTACAGAACATAACCATACATCACTTTCATTTAATCCTAAATTTAAAACAGATGACAATGCACTAGATACATGATTGCCAACCGTTTGGCGAACTCCTTTAGGAAAGCCTGTCGTCCCAGATGTGTACATAATCGTGATTGTCTGGTCCTGATCCCATTGCTCGTTCATTTCTAATGGATTTTCAATGCTATTAAGTAAACTGGAAAATGAAATTATATGTGCATTTGATGTATGTAAAGAAGTAGCAATTTCATCTGAAACAATTAGCGCAATTGCCTCTGAGTCTTCCAATTGCCATTGAATTTCTTTTTCCGACAATCTGCTATTTAACATGACAATTTCAAGTCCTGCAAGCAAACACCCATGAATCATGAAAACCATTTCATCATTAGACGGACCTAACAAAGCAATTCGATTACCTTGCTCCAATCCGTTTGAACGCATTTTTCCCGCCCTTGAAACTGCTTCATCTTTTAGTTCGCGAAATGTCCACTTCTTACCTTTAAAGGTCAATGCTGTTTTATTTGGCGTTAGAAAAGCACGTTGTATGAGCCAATTCGGAATCATCATCTTCACCTTCCGTTCAAAAAAGCTGCCTTATTAGAGGCAGCTTTTGTTTAATAAAATTAAGGGAAACGTGGAAACTGTCCAAAGTCTGGTTTGCGTTTTTCTTTAAACGCATCGCGTCCTTCTTTAGCTTCATCTGTTGTGTAATACAATAATGTAGCATCGCCTGCCATTTGTTGTAAGCCAGCAAGACCGTCTGTATCAGCATTCATTGCAGCCTTTACAAATCTAAGTGCTGTTGGGCTCATGCCAAGCATTTCTTCACACCATTGGACTGTTTCATCTTCCAACTGTTCATATGGTACAACTGTATTAACAAGTCCCATATCAAGTGCTTCTTGGGCATTATACTGACGACATAAGAACCAAATCTCACGTGCTTTTTTATGGCCAATAATACGCGCGAGGTAACCTGAACCATACCCAGCGTCAAATGATCCAACTTTAGGTCCAGTCTGACCAAATACAGCATTATCAGCAGCAATCGTTAGATCACATACGACATGAAGAACATGTCCGCCACCAATTGCATAGCCAGCTACCATTGCGACAACTGGTTTCGGTATAACACGAATTAAGCGCTGTAAGTCAAGTACATTGAGTCTAGGAATTTCATCATCACCAACATACCCACCATGGCCACGAACTGACTGGTCTCCACCTGAACAGAACGCTTTTTCACCTTCTCCTGTTAATACGATAACTCCAATACTTGAGTCATCACGCGCACGCGAAAATGCATCAATCAGTTCCATTACCGTTTTCGGTCGGAATGCATTGCGTACTTCTGGTCGATTAATCGTGACTTTAGCAATACCATTGTATCTTTCATACTTAATATCTTCGTATGTACGAATCGTTTCCCATTGACGTGTCATTGTAGACCTCCTAATTTTTTACTCGTTAAATATACTTCCTTACCATTGTAGCAAATTCGAGCGGTTTTTCCACGTGAATTGCATGTCCTGCTTGTTTAATCGTTTCATGCTGAACATTTGGTATGTACTTCTGCATTTCCCGGGAAATACTTACAAATTTCTTATCAAGTTCTCCAGACACTAATAATACAGGGTTTTTCATTGATCCTAAAGCATCCCAGTAAGATGGTTGACTACCTGTTCCTATCCCTATTAAGCTATTCGAAAGTCCTTGTTCATCTTGCGTAAGTCGCTGCTTCCTAATTGCTATTCTTTTCGCAGTTGGCAACTTTTTTTGTGTTTCAAATAGAGGGATACTCTCCCAGAAATCAACGAATGCCTGTAATCCCTCGCTAACTATACGCTCAGACAGCTTTTTGTCAGCAACTTGTCGATTTTCACGCTCTTCTATTGTCCTTAATCCTGGAGAAGCGCTTTCCAACACTAATGTCGAAATGCGGTCCGGGTAATTAACAGCATAGGCTAATGCTATTCTCCCACCCATTGAATAACCAATCAATGTAAACTGTTTTAACCTAAGTGTACTAAATAACTCATCCAAATCTTTTAATTGCTGTTCCATTGCAAAGCGTTCGTGACTTGTTGGAGAAGTTGTTTGACCATGACCAATCATATCAATCAACACGATCCGATATTTATCAATTAGCTGTTCAATAGTTTCATACCATGTTGTTGTGTTACCCGTAAAACCATGTAAAAAAACAAGTGTAGGTAAATCTTCATCACCAAAAGTTTCGACGTAGTACTCGATTCCTCTTACATGAATTTGTTTATTCTGCATGTTGGTTTACTCTTTTAGTGATAGCATCCCAAAGCTTGCGGTGCGCTTGAATATTTACTTGTCGATCCGTAAACACTTCAATGATTCTCACAGGTTTTTCTTTCACCTTACTTATTTCTTCCTTAAAGCCTTCCACTGTTTCAACAGCTGAATATTGTGCATCATACATTTTGGCAATATGATCAAATGTCAAACCCGTTGGTGTTCCAAATAACTTTTCAAAGTATTGGCTATCGGATGCTTGTGGTAAATAAGAGAAAATACCGCCGCCATCATTATTCATAATTACAATGGTTAAATTCGTTTCTTGAAAACGACTAATAATTAAACCATTCACATCATGTAAAAATGACAAATCACCAATGAGTAACCACGCATCGCGTTTGCGACTCACTTGAATTCCAAAAGCCGTAGACACTACGCCATCAATACCATTTGTTCCCCGATTCGCAAAAACAGTAATATCTCTTTCCGTCTTTTGAAAAAATGTATCCACATCACGTATAGGCATGCTACTTCCACTGATTAAATCACTACCATCCGGTAGATAGTCAAACAATGCTTTTGCATAACTGCCTTCATCCTGATTTATCGCACTATATTCTTGAATCACAATACTCGCTTTAGCATTAGCGGTAGTCCACATGTCTGTATAACTAGAATGTTCTTGAGTTACTTCAAGCTGTAATACAGATTCAATTGACGATTGAATGTGATGCGTAACCACTCCTAATGAATCTCTAAATTCAGCGGATTCATCTACAGTTAAATAAACAGCTGGTCGATTTTTCTTCAAAAATAATGAAAGCGATTTTGAAACAGGTTGTGCACCAAAACGGATGACGACTTGAGGTGCAACACGCTCACTAAACGTGTCATTCTTTAAGAGCGCGTCATAACAATCAATGCATAGCGCCGATACGCTCTTTGGTACGGATGCACGCAAGTTTGATAATGGATCACAGAGCACTGGCCAATTAAGCCTCTTTGCAAACGCCCAAAAGTCGTTCTTATTTATCCCTATTGGCATTTCACCTGCAATGATGATGCCTTCTTGCTTATTAGAAAGTAACTCAACGAGCACCTCATTCGTTTGATCATCCAAGCTACTTGTACTCGTTAAATGATTTAAATAAGTTGAAGTCGGAACTTCTTGATTAAAATCAATTAACAAAGGTTCACGAAAAGGTACGTTCAAATGCACGGGGCCTTTTGGCGTCGTTGTAGCAACCGAAAGCATACGTCCCATTTGCCTATCAATATAATCATCCATCTCTGGATTATCCTCCGCAAGTGGGAAGTCAACAGACATCTTCACATGTTTGCCGTACATTCTAACTTGGTCAATTGCTTGCGGCGCACCAACTTCACGTAATTCAGGTGGTCGATCTGCAGTGATGACCACCAATGGAACGCGCGCATAATAGGCTTCCGTAATTGCCGGATGATAATTCGATGCTGCAGTTCCAGATGTACACAGCAACACAACAGGCTTTTGAGAAGCTTTTGCCAAACCTAACGCAAAAAAAGCCGCGGAACGTTCATCTACCTGCATGTGGACCTCTAAATTATCTGTTGAAGCAAATGCATAAGCAAGCGGTGTCGACCGAGAGCCTGGACTAACAACTACGGCTGAAACGCCAAAGTTCATTAAGCCATTTGTAATTCGACGTACATAATTTGTTAAAATTCGTTGACTACCCATTTAAGCTGCCTCCAAGTGCCCGCATAACGGGTCTGAATTTGACCCATGTCTCTTCATATTCAGTGATAGGCTCTGAGTCAGCTACAATGCCCCCACCTGCAAATAGGTGGGCTGTATCACCATCTAATAATGCAGACCGAATCGCAACAGCAAATTCACCGTTACCTGCCGCATCCGTCCATCCTATTGGTGCAGCATAGTATCCACGGTCCATATCTTCTTCTTCACGAATGATTTCCATTGCAAGCCTCGTTGGAACACCGCCTAACGCTGGTGTTGGATGAAGTGCTTTTACCAAGCCAAAAATATCAGTTTCCTTATTCAGAACTCCTTCAACAGGTGTCAGCAAATGTTGAATATCCCTGATTTTTAAAAGCGTTGGTGATTTTGGTACTTTCACACGCGTACATTCGTTAGAAAAAACATTTGTAATCATATCGACTACATATTGATGCTCTTCCCTGTTTTTTGAATCTTGTAGAAGCTCTTTGCCTAATTCACGATCTTCTTCCGCAGTCTTACCTCGTTTAATAGAACCAGCCACGCAAGCTGAATAAGCTTTCCCATCCCTAATTTCTATTAAACGTTCTGGACTTGCACCAAAAAACAATTGACCTTCTTTTTCTAATCCAAAGTGGTAGCTCTCCTGTTGCTCGTTCGAAATATGATGAAGTGCGCAAGCTGATTGTACAGGTTCTTGGAAATTCAACTTTACAGAACGAGCAATGACAACCTTATCTGCCTCACCATTTTTTATTTTGCATGTAACATCTTTAACTGCCTTTAAATACCGTTCTTTCTCGATCTCTTCTACAGCTATGACCTGTGGTTTGGAAAGCACTTCAAACTCATTTAACTGAGCAATATGAATTAGCTTGTCCCTCTCGACACGTAAAGCATCGAACTCTTTCACAGCATCCTCTTTTTCAGTAACAAGATTAATTGAAATCGTCGTTTTACCATTTTTAATAGACAGTTGAAAAGACGGCACAACAAAATGAGCCGATTCAAAACGATTCCAAACCGAATCTTTTTTACTCTGAGGATCATATGTGAACCCACCAAATAGTATTGGATTCATATCTTTTTCTTCTTTAATTAATGACTCACATAATTGCTTCCAAGATGTTGAAATATCACTAAAATGATTGTCTTTACTATTACTTGTAAGAACTGCAGCATGACCAATTCCAACAAGTGTCAACGTCTTATCTGCATTTTGCCAATAAAAACGATGATCTTTATATTCAGCATTCGCTGCTTCAAAAAATGCAAGTGGTGATATACGCCCTGCATCAACAGTTTCCGTAAAAAAGCTCTCTTCATTATGACCACTCAGTCGTTTGTGATCTTCGGTTGTGAGTAACTTCCTATTCATCATTTTCCCTCCGTACATTGTTTCAACTCATTTTTGAATCATACCTCTATTCTATCATACCTAATTTGACATCATTCGGCACATAATAAGCAGGCAATATAGGCATAAATAAGTTTTTAGAGTACAATAGATAAGGTTCGTTTAAAAGTTAGGAGAGAAACGTTTTGCATCAAACAATAAAAGCCGATACAGGCTGGAGGATATGGTGGCAACTTACACGTCCACATACGCTTACCGCTGCATTTGCACCCGTATTTCTAGGCACGATGATTGCATTAACTTATGTAAGAATACATATTTATTTATTCTTTGCTATGTTAGTTGCTAGTGTATTGATCCAAATGGCAACAAATATGTTTAATGAGTATTATGACTATAAAAGAGGTCTAGATACAGAACATTCAATTGGAATTGGCGGTACAATCGTACGTAACGGTATTAAGGCAAAAACAGTCTTAAACCTAGCATTCTTATTGTACGCAATTTCCATTGTGATAGGCATCTATATCTGTAGTCAAACGTCTTGGTGGTTAGCGGCAGTAGGACTGTTCTCAATGATGATTGGTTACTTTTATACAGGTGGACCTTATCCTATCGCATACACACCATTTGGAGAGCTTTTCTCAGGCGTTATTATGGGCATGTTTTTAATCCTAATCGCATTCTATATTCAAACCGGAGATATTACGTTATTCTCAGTATTGCTTTCCATCCCAAGCATGCTTCTAGTCGCAGCAATTATGTTAGCAAATAACATACGTGACATCGAAGGTGATACTGAAGGCGGACGCAACACACTAGCGATTCTCGTTGGACGCAACAATGCGATTACAATTCTTTCATTGTTATTTATACTATCCTACGTATGGATAATTGCATTACTAATTTTGTCAGACTTAACACCATGGGCATTACTCGTGTTTTTAAGCATTCGAAAACCGATGAAGGCAGTGACAATTTTCCGAAAACATACGATTCCAATGCGTGTCATGCCAGCGATGAAAGAAACAGCCGTAACAAATACTTTATTTGGCTTATTACTCGGTATCGGCATTTTAATTGACTACATCGCATCATAATAATTCACTTACTACAGAAATCCTTAAATTAGGATTTCTGTTTTTTTGTTTATATGTTTAATACATGCTCAACTGAGGGAACACATGTTTATAAACGACTTGAAGTTAGATTTGTAGTTAAATGTCAACAATACTTAGATGCGTACATTATCATAGCAAATGAAGCGCATACTGTACCTATTATTATTAAGAGGAGTGTAAATCATGTTAGCTAATAATGAAAAAGAACTATTAAAAAAAGAATTACTTAACTTAAAAGAACAACTCACAAAAACCGGTGAATCAACAGATATTAAAGATACTGCAAGTGAAGATGTTGGCGAGTTGTCGATGTATGATAACCATCCAGGAGACATGGGAACAGAACTATTTGAACGCGAAAAAGATCTTGCGCTCAACGAACATGCTGTGAGTGAATTAAAAAAGGTGGAGAATGCACTACAAGCTATTCTTGAAGGTTCTTATGGAATATGTGAAGTATGTAAAAAAGATATCCAATTTGAACGTTTAGAAGCAATACCATATACGACAGTTTGCATAGACCATGCAAACGAGCAAGAGGTACCAGATGATCGACCTGTAGAAGATCAACTGCTACGTATGGCTCAACCTAACTCATTCGCAAATAGACGTTCAGGCGCTGAACGCGATGGAGAGGACAGCTTCCAAGAGATTGCGAAATCCGGTACATCCGAAACACCATCAGACTTCACTGGTGATCATGAAAATTATAACACCCTCTACGACAATGATCTTACGGATGGAGCTGTCGAAGAAATTGAAGAATTCACGAGCACCGATATAAACGGAAAATCTCGCGGCTTTGTTCGCACTGACGCTTCAGAGGCTTATGAAGATGAATTAGACAACAAAGATATCGAATCACCTTTGGGTGACATCCCTTATCGTAATAAAGATAGCTATGTAGATGATTCGAAGAAATAACATCAAAATAATCGATATAAGACCATATGTTGAATGATAAAAAACGACAGTTTGAACTGCCGTTTTTTTGTTAACGTTTTTGTGAGGTTTTCAGGCGATATGTAACTGTTTATGGGCGGGATTGTTGGAATATGGGCGATTTGCAGCTGTTTTCGGGCGATATAATGTGTTTACGGGCGCGTTTGAGTAGTTTTCGGGCGATATTCAGCTACTTCCGGGCGATAAAATCGGTTTTCGGGCGTTTTGCATATATTTTCAGGCGATAATTGATTTTTACAGACGAATGAAGACCTTTTATGGGCGAACATCCTCCAGCTAGTAAACATATATTCCGCTGAAATACTTTAAAATGATTAATCTTAGAGAAAATTAGTCTTCTGAATAAAAATAAATAGTGATGAAATTGAATCAAGTTAATAGATATTGATTCCTTAACCGTAAACTGCTTTTTCGGGCGCGTTTGAGTAGTTTTCGGGCGATATTCAGCTACTTTCGGGCGATAAAATCGGTTTACGGGCGTTTTGCATATGTTTTCAGGCGATAATTGATTTTTACAGGCGAATGAAGACCTTTTATGGGCGCACATCCTCCAGCTAGTAAACATATATTCCGCTGAAATACTTTAAAATGATTAATCTTAGAAAAAATTGGTCTCTCAGTAGGTTGTAGACTCCACAATGTGATTCAATTATTTAACTGATACTAGAACAATTCATGATACAATAACGCAATGTTCATAGATTCTTCCCTCATTAAGGCCTTTAAACTAAAGCTCTTCTTCAATTCAAAAAGTACAATTTACAAACAATGTTACACAGGAATGAAAATTTTATTTCTCAAAGTAAAAAACAGTTCTTCACTAAATGTTAGTGAAGAACTGTTTTATGTATGACCCCTACGGGATTCGAACCCGTGTTACCGCCGTGAAAGGGCGGTGTCTTAACCGCTTGACCAAGGGGCCAAAAATTATGGCGGAGAAGGAGGGATTCGAACCCTCGCACCGCTTTCGCGATCTATGCCCTTAGCAGGGGCACCTCTTGAGCCGCTTGAGTACTTCCCCATAAAAAATGGCTCCGCAGGTAGGACTCGAACCTACGACCGATCGGTTAACAGCCGATTGCTCTACCACTGAGCTACTGCGGAATGGTGGGCCTAAGTGGACTCGAACCACCGACCTCACGCTTATCAGGCGTGCGCTCTAACCAGCTGAGCTATAGGCC
>JARIDO010000037.1 GCA_029263895.1 Sporosarcina sp. | reverse complement strand
GGTAACAACGATAATATGGGGCATTAATACACATTAATATCATAAGACATTTTATACGTTCTACTTGTATCAAAACTTTCTAAACAAACTGGCTAGATAGTGGAAACTAAAGTAATGAAAGAGGTGTATTATGGATTCTTGTATATTTTGTAAAGTAATTTCAAAAGTCGAGGATGCTCATATCATTTATGAGAATGACTTCGTTTGTTGCTTTTTGGACAAATACCCTATCAACAAAGGTCACATATTGGTTGTACCAAAAAGCATTTTCAAGAATTTACTGAAGTTGATCAGGATAGTCTTGCAGAAGTAATGTATGCAGCACAACTACTATCTAAAATACTAGAAAAGGTATTAAACACTGATGGAATTACTGTAATGCAAAACAATGGAATATTTAAGGGTGTTAAACATTACCATATGCACATTATACCTCATTTTAAAGAAGATGGATTTTCTTGGATTGAACCAGAAAATAATGTTTCAAAAGAGGAATTTATCTCGCTAACCAATCAATTAAGAGAGGTTATTGACATCAATCCAATGCGCCGTTAGTAAAGAAACAGGGACAATAAACAAACTAGCGATAAAGATCATTGTCCCTTTATTTCTTTTTATTATTTGATTTTTATTAAAATATGTTGTCCATTTGTTGTGCTTGGACATTTGCCTCCAACGTTTGATGGATTGGGATTGGAATTTGAAGAAACAAGAAGTCCTGATTTTTTACCACACTCACTGCATTGCCATTGATGACTTGCCATAAATAACACCTCTCTTCTGATGGAAAATATTAGCATATTAGTTAAAAAGTAGCAATATAAATACCCCCCCATTGAGGTGTATTATTATACTTAGAACAAGGAATTATTGTGATTTAAACAATATAGAGTCATCCAATACTAATATCTAACTTCATAGTTCAAATAAAATTTTTGGATAATAGGAGTTTGTAGTCAAATTAGAAAATGAAAAGAGTAATATGGTACCCATCTCAAGGACGCATTAAAATAAGAGATTAAGCAGCTTGAAGATGATACCTACATTGAATAGGAGTCATCTTTTTTAAATTCCGCTGATAACGATAATTGTTGTAGTAGACTATGTAATGATTAATTCTTGTCTTTAATTGTTTTAATGTTTTTATTGATTTATAATTCACTTCATCTTTTAAATGGCCAAAGAACGATTCTTGTGGGGCGTTGTCCCGACAGTTTCCTCTACGAGACATCGACTGCCCTAATCCATGCTTCTTAAGTTGCTTTTGATAGCGTGGACTTGTATAGTGAACGCCTTGATTAGAGTGAATATAGGCGTCTTTGTGAAGCTTATTTTTTGTTATTCATTAATTTGTGAATGGGATTGGTTGCGATGTCCAAGGTGATGCGGTTTGAAACATTGTACGCAAGGATTTCATTGGTGGAGGCATCTTTTACAGTCGACAAATAGGCCATTCGATTACCGTTATATGGTAAAAAGGTGATATTCGTTAATAGCACTTTACCTGGGACTCCTTGCTTGAATTCCCTATTTAATTTGTTCGGTAGAACTTGGTGTTCCAGCGTTGTTTTAGCGATTCTTTTATAGGGGTTTGCTATTCGGTGTGGGCAGGAAATACCATGCTTTCATGATTCTCTGATTTTTTTTACGGCTGAAACAAATATTGAAATCGCCTTTCAAAACCATTCTAATGGAACGTAAACCTTTCTTATAACCTCCGCCGGTTAAAAGCTTTTAAGATAATCTTTTTGGCCTTCAAGTCCCGTATTTCTCGCTCTTCTCGAGCAGAGAATGCCTTCAAAAAACTATAATAGCCAGAACGCGAGACATCCAAGAGAGTACAGAAATACTTGATCATTCCTTTGAAATCATTTTTTTCTAACGTCTCTTGAATCAATCGGTAAGCATCATTCGCTTTTAGGTGACCGTTTGCGTTTTGAAGCCTCCTTTCGGTTAATTCTAGCTTTTTTAATAAATCTACTCGGTTCTCCAACTGCTCAATTCTGGCTTTTTGTCTTACAATCACTTCGATGATTGTAAGCTAACGTTTTAAATTGATACCAGATGATGTATTACTTGAATTAATAAGTCCAGGTAATCCATTTTTTTTATAAACTTTCTTCCACCTATAGGAAGACTTTTCGACATGTTTCATAACAATGACATCTACATCAAAACCATGCTGCTCAAAGATTTGGCGGGTGAGTTTTCCTTTTTTTGATACTCGTCAATAAATTTACTTTTAAAATCATTCGTATAAGTGATTGATTTTTCACTGACATGGAGTATATTTGGATTTTTTTCTAGCAAGTTGATATCTTTATTCGAAAAAGTTATTTTACTCATCTGATCACCCAATCCCCTTATTCTTAAATTCTAGTATATAAAAACACCTGTAGTTAGGACACTCTTTTTTCGAGTGACCTAACTACAGGTACCATTTTATAGAGTTGGTCTCTTTATATGATAATGCAGGTATGGATGTTTGAAGTGAAACTTTACACGAACATTGAACGACAGAATTATCTTGTCCAATATTAAGAATTGAAGGAGATTATTCTGACGAGGAACGAATCATTACTATCCTAGATTATTTTAACTTAAATTAAACTGTTGGGTGCTTTAACTGTAAAAGACTTGTGCTTCAAATGGGCCATTTTGCTTAATGAATGTATTGTGTAACTATTTAAATTAATGTACGTCTATTATTATAAAGGATGGGATAGTATGAAAAAGATGACAATCGCTTTTATTATATATGGGCTTTTATTAGTAGGTTGCACTCATAAGGAACAACTTAAAAATAGCAATTCTGCGGTGAAAAGTAACTCTGAAACAAAAATGGAAGAATATGATGTGAAACAAACAGAGATTGACGAAGTTCAAAAGGAATTGAACGAACTCGTAACTAAAGTGTACGACAAAGAACTAGGTATGTGGGTATCGGAAATGAACGCGATGCTATCCTTACCATTTGACGACCCGAGATTGAAGGAAACGAAGAATGATGAAGGTTTCGAATACTACTTGAAGGCAGAAAAAGTAGCGGATGAGTACCCGAATCAATTAGATGGAGCTGAAATTGAAAAGGTATTTGATAATTTGTTGCTTCTTAAAAGTTACATTAGTCATTATCAATTTGCTCGCACGGCTCATTTAGACCCGAATGGGCTAGCGATGGAAGACACGTCACTTTCGCACCAATGGAATAAGACCGAAGAAAAAATGCGTCAAGCATTCAAATATATGAAGCAAATTATGAATGATCTTGACGTTGTCCTCAATCACGGAGGGGAAGGCGAAACGTTCGGCGTCACCCACCTATCGAACGGTGATAAGGTTTCCGAAATGGAAAGCTTTATCAGCGGGGCCGGGAGCGGGTGGGAGTGATTAACTCCTGACCTCATACTCCGCTGAACGTACTGTTCGGTATAAGGTGGTTCATTCAAGAAAGAAAAGAAATGTATTTTGAAAGTGTTGAAATATTGAATAACAAGGAACAACGCTTGTTACCAGTGTTTCTCCTGATGGGAAAAATAAAGTCAAAGTAGTAGAAAAGGGGTCAGCATTTTTCTTTGGTTCATCAAAAGTTCGAATGAAAAGTGGATGGAGATATAATAATCGATTGATATCAATCGACTGCGGCACACTTTATGCTTCAAATGCTACCATTGAATAGAAGAATAATGATATTGCTCTAATCACTCTTTTAAGAGAAGAACAACATCCTGAAATGATAGAATACACTTCTAAAACGAAAAAGTTTGAGACATTACAGTAAGATGAAGTTCAATACACTAGTTAGTCATCTTATTAAGAGTTTAATCTTAATAAGTTTACTTTAAAAGAGGGAGCAGACATATGATAGCTGTTGCAATCATATTTGGTGGCAAGTCCTCTTTCTTGATTTGATATTTTAACACAATGTCAGATAGATAAAAGGATTACCTTTTTTCAATACTCAGGGGCTGATTGCTAAAGACGGGTGGCATGGGCTACCCGTCTTTTATTGGAAAGAAAAATAATCCGTAAGAATTGAATTTGGCTGATGTTAAAGACAGTGATCTGATTCATGTCGATGATGAAACTGATGACGAATCCGTAAGAACATATAGCATTATTGCGCTGTGGAATTGGCGACTGGAAAACTATTTTATCAAAAAAGGATGAACATAAATGGGGATTGATGAAAACCTCGAACAAGAAATTGAACGGATTAAGAAACAGACAGGATGGGGTTGTCTTGTTGGGGTTATTATTCTGCTATTGGGGCTAGTCATTATTGTTGTTCGCAGTTCATATTTATTTGCAATTTTTTATTTCCTTTTTCTAATGGTAATCATTGCAACAATACAATATCTTCCGATGATAACTTTACTCGCAGCTATGATTAGCCTTATAAGAAAAAAGAATAAACAAAGGACTATCGTTGCAATAGCTGTAATTCTGACGATTAAGTTGCTGAATAACATAAATAGAAATGGACGAGGACCAACCGAAACGGAATATTTCATGTGGCAACTACAAGAGGGTTCAATATGGATTTGTCTCTCAATTATAGGTTATTTATATCTCTTTTATTGGTGGGTGATATTCTTCATGAGAAGAAAGAATTAAAGATTCAACCATGTTCTACTAATGGATGCGATTGTTGTAAAGTGAATTCAGCTTTTCTTCAACAATCTATCCGAATTGTTGAATATCGAATAGTTACAGCTGTTAATAATTAAAGAGCAATTACAATAATGTAATAGGCATTTTAGTTAGGAGTGAAACAATGAATCCATCAATTCATATTACACAAAATAGTTCCTTACTAGACACGTCACTGGAACTCCGTATCACCTATCTTCCCCCATGTGAGGTTATAACGTTAAAAGCCGAAATGCGGGATAATCTTGGTGTTAATTGGGAATCCTTTGCGGAATTTAGGTCTGATAACAATGGAGAAATCAACTTAGCTACTGCACAGCCTATAACGGGAACATATTCTTCTCCTGATGTAACAGGCCTATTTTGGTCAATGATTCCTGCCTCAGACGATGGGCCAAAGAAAAGAACGCCACTAAAGCCATTGGAAACAAAATTAATTCTATTGAAGGCACAAAAGGTCTTGACAGACACTTCAGTTATTCGGCAGGTGGTTTCCACTAAAGTGGATAGATGCCCCATACGCGAACGAGGGCTGGTTGGAACATTCTTTTTTCATTCAAAAAGCGGACTGTTGCCCACTATCATCGTATTAGGGGGGTCTGAAGGTGGATTGCCAGAAAGTAATGCAGCATTATTGGCTTCATATGGTTTTAATACGTTAGCATTGGCGTATTTTGGTATTGAAGATTTACCAAAAGAGCTTGTAGATATCCCCTTGGATTATATTGAAAGGGCAGTGGATTGGTTAAGTGACAACCTAAATGTAGACTCAATGAGAATAGGCATATTCGGAACTTCTAAAGGCGGTGAACTAGCACTATTAAGCGCCTCAATGTTTTCTTCAATCAAAGCGGTTGTAGGATATGTGCCTAGTGGTGTTGTCTACCCAGGGATTGCTCAAACAGTAGGCTCTTCATGGAATTTTAAAGGGAAATCGTTACCCTTTGCTTATCGTGAGATACCAAAAGAGCTTGCTAGTGAAATGAATCGGGCGAGACAGATGGGGGAACCAATAATTTGGCGTAAAACCTATCAATATTGGGCAGAAAGTGAGAATCAAGCCGAAATTGCAGTTGAAAATATCAATGGTCCTATTCTCTTGATTTCAGGAGGCGACGACCAATTATGGCCAGCAGATTTATTGTCTGAAAAAATAATAACCCGATTGAATGAACGCAACCATCCTTATGACTATGAACATATCAATTATCCAAAGGCAGGACACTCTTTTGTTGTACCTGGATTACCAACCACACAATCTGTTGTGTCCCCTTTCGCAGGAGGAATGAAATTGTTACTTGGAGGAAATCCAAAAGACAATTCCCAAGCGCAATTTGATGCGTGGGAAAAGGTGAAAGTCTTCTTTGATAAATACTTAACCACTAGACCAAAATGATCCATCTAAATTCAGCAATCGGAAACATTAACGGAATAAAAGAGGTACAGAAGATACGAGAAATCATTCTCGTGTCTTTTTTTGAGTAGTTGTGTCTGTTAAAATTAAAAGGCGAGAGCGATTAAATTTTAGCTTCCAGCTGAGTATGCTTATCGGAAAATATTCGGCAAGGGAGAATAGGTGGAGATTATTCAGCGTAGCGTTTTGAAAAATACGAACCGTACCTTGAAGATTTCCAAACGGTTTACGAGTGCCACCTTGTTTGAGGTCGCAGGAGGCTGTTTGGGTGTGTTTCCCAATTTCAGTTTTTATATTGCTCTCTTTCACTTACCTCTTCTAAATCTCCTGTTACTGCGTTGAACATTGAATAGATCATATTTTTCTTGGCCTGATCCCAACCGATAATCATCACAAATGGAAAGCTTTTTTCCGGGTCTTTAGTGAAACCGAAATTATATCCCTTAGCAAAAGTGTCTCCCGGATATATTTTAGTGACTTTTTTCGCTTTTTTTAGTAATTCGGGTGTATCATACTTGAATTCTTCCACGCTAGAAATAAAGTGATTCTTAGACATAGGCTTGAATTCATTAGGCGAATGCGCTTTATCTGATACTTTACCGTTCCGGATGGTTACTAGATAATAGTCTGTTTTATCCGGTATACCAAATACGATGTTCCAGTGTTTTCTTTTGCCTTCCATTCCTGTTGGCATTTTATCTTTGTCAACACTAGTTCCGCTATAGAGCATTGCTTTTTTATTCCACTTGAGAGCCTCTTTGTGGGCAATTTCAAGCGCTTCTTTTAATGTTAAGTCCATTTCGGTGTTAGGAGAAAAAGTGACTTTTGATACTACGGTTGAATCCTCCACAGTGTTTTGGTCTGTATTTTGTTGACAACTAACTAAAAATACACAAATGAAAAGAAATAAAAAAACTTTTTTCATTAATTCCTCCCTCCTGTAGGAAAAATTTTAGATGTTATCAAGAATAATTTTACAACGCTTTAAAAATCTTCGGAATAAACGATGCAAGTCAAGTTTTAGCGGGAATCAGTTTTTTATCCTCTTTTGTTTCAGAGTGATGTGAAGACAGCTTAGATTTCTTAATTTTATATAAGACTCGGACGAATCCATAGCTTTGAAAAATCAACGAATCCAAAATGCTTGATGTTAATATTCGTTAATTCATTTGAAAATGGAATTTGGCGCTTGTCATAATATAAAGGAATGATAATTGAATCATTCATCAGCTCTTGTTCCACTTTTAAGTTGAGTGATCGCCACTCTTCAAATGGTGTTTGGGCATAATTGTTTAAAAGTTCTTTATAGAAAGGGTTGCTCTCTAAGATGTTATACAAAGGAGAGGAACCATTTTGAAGAAAATAGAAAAACGAAAAATCCTCGTTCATTTCAAACAACTCACCATGAATGAAAAGGTCAACATTTTCATTATCATCTGTTTTATTCAATGTATCTTGAAAAGCAACTCTTTTCAATTCCACCGGTATTCCTTCTTCTTCTAATATGCGCTTTAACCACAACGTCGTTTTCTCATTGTAGTTTACGACTTTTAAAAGTAATGGTTCCATAAACTCAGGCTTTTTCACTGTAGGTATTGTAGCTGTACTACTGTTAGCCAAACATCCTTTTGTATTTGGGGTTAATCTAGGAGCGATGCTAGAAATTTCATGTCTATGACGGGAAATAACGTGATGCAAGTATGCTCGGACTTCTTTTTTTGCAATAGCACTATTACGATATGCATTCATCACAACGAGTCCGAAACCTGATTCGCTCTCAACTTGAAAAGTAGATTGTTCTTTTGTTTGTACTGAAGAACGGTAGACAATATCAAAGTCGAGTGGGACTTGAATAAATTCAATTCGATCTAAAAGCGGTCGTTCTCCATAATAGTCTTTAAAAGCAATGAGTGTTGTTTTTGTATCATCGTTATCCTCTATATAAAAGCTACCGGTTCCGACGAATGCATTTTCACTTTCTTTATAAATACTGGCATTCATTGTACCTAGCAATTGTAAACAATAGCTACATCCCTTAGGAAAGCGAATTTCAACGACTAAAGAGCCGATGGATACGATTTCTTCTATCGGTTCCCAAAGCTTTTGATAATGAGGTGAAGTACGCATTCGTTCTAAACAGTAGACAACATCATCAGCAGATAATAGTGTCCCGTCATGAAATTGAATTCCTTTTTTCAGGTAAAGCGTTAATTTTGAAAATGAATTATCCCAACTATGAGCGAGTTCAGGCAGGACTGAACCGTTTTCATCTACAGCAATTAAACGATTATAAATCGTTAAGATGAGGTTTGCGCTATGTACATCAGCCGCTTCTAATGGGTGAAGAGTTAGAAATGGATATCTTCTTGGAATGATCAACTTATCATTAAATTCTTGCACATAACCGAATTTAGAGCGGAATAAATTCATTAAGCGAAACTTAGCGTCCATCGACCAGTTGAAAAGTAAATAGTTACTGCTGACATCAACAGGTTCAGTCGCAATAATTGTTTTCACTCTTTCTTCCAATTCAGCCTCTACATCTTTTATCCACGTTAGTGAAGAAAGATGCCCCCTCCCACGACCAGCTTTAAATGTTAACCATCCTTCTGCCGACCATTTTTGTATGCGTCGAGATGTTTGCTTTTGACTGAGCATGAGAATATTTGCAATGTCCTGAAGTTTAACAGCCCCTGAAGGAACGGTTTGCCATAATATCAATAAATCCTTATCCATAACATCCTCCAATCATTAAAGTGGACATGAAATAATAAAATGTCTATTTTAAATTCAATAAGTCTAGTTTAGTATACTAGATACGAAGGAGGGGGACAATTTGAAATGGAGAAATTACCCACAAAATATTAAAGTAAGACTCATCACTTCTTTTTTTAATCGTACAGTATCTTCAGCGGTAATGCCTTTCATGGCTTTGTTCTTCGCGCAAGAATTGAACAAAGTTTTTGCAGGTGTTTTTCTGTTAATTACTGTGTTGATTAGTTTCTTTGTCAATTTAGTCGGCGGGTATATTTCAGACCGATTTCGACGAAAGAAAGTACTAGTGCTCACTTCTTCGCTTAGTGCAATTAGCTTTTTAATAATGACAATTAGCCTCTTTCCACAAAGTAAACTGATCTTTTTATTTGCTCTCGCTTATACGACTTTCATAATAACAAGTAGTTTAGGCAGACCGGCAATGCATGCAATTATTATGGATTCTACGACTCCTGAAAATCGAAAAGAAGTATACGCGCTGGACTACTGGCTTGTAAACTTATCAATGGCACTTGGAGCAGCGCTAGGTGGCCTGCTGTATGTAAGTCATCAAATGGAACTATTCATCCTATTAACACTCACTTCGATATGCTTACCGATTGCTTATCAAATTTGGTTAAAAGATGAAGGGCAAGAACGATTAAAAAAGGGACATGCCAATGTCTTTTTAGACTTAATCCAAAACTATAAAATTGCATTTCAAGATAAACCCTTTGTCAAAGTTGTTTTAGGTTCGATGTTTATCTTTTCGGCTGAGTTCTCTTTGAACAGTTATATAGGCGTTCGCTTGGCAGATACCTTTGAAGGTGTAAGTATAGGGGATTTTGAAATAGCTGGTGTGCGAATGCTAAGCATTCTAAATATCGAAAATATGTTACTCGTTGTATTTTTGACATTTTTCATCAATCGATTGACAGATCGGTTTGCAAAAAAGAAAGTGTTGATAGTTGGACTATTAATTTACGCGACTGGCTATATTACGATCACCTCGGCCAACACATTGATGGTGCTTATTTTATTTAATTTTATTGCAACGATTGGTGAACTAATTTATTCTCCCCTATGGAATGCTGAACAAGCGAATATGATTCCAGAAAATAAGCGTGGTTCATATTCAGCTTTTGCAAATATTTCATTTAGCGGTGCTGATATGATAGCTCGTTCAATGATCATATTGGGCGCATTTTTAGTACCGACAATGATGTCAGTTTATATAGGCATGATTTTACTGTTCGGAATCGTCCTTCTGTATTCCGGATTGTTTATGAGAAAGGCTTTTTAAGAAGAGTCTTTGCGGCAACGATGTTTGTGGACAAATTTTCTATGGGAATGAATCGCATAACTCGCGTTTCAATCTATCACAGTAAATTGTTCTATCGCATAAATTAGATGTAAAACAGACATGGAAAGAGGATTGAGAATGCAACCGCTTCTCACAATTTGGACGCATCCGGAAAAGACATTGAAATTCATTTTAAAGACTAAAACGATAGGGTATAGTTTTTTCTTATTGTTTCTCACTGCATTAAGTCTAGGAATGACGATTTGTCATGATACAGTTCCAATGAATACGCCATTTTTATATGTACTTTTCATCCTGTTTATAACTGTCATATATGTTTGCATTTTATTGGTGTGGATATTGACTGCTAGTTTGTCTACTTGGATTGGGAATGTTATCGGAGGAGTCGGAGGATTCAAAGATGTCCTTCTTGTTACGTCAGTTGCCTACATTCCATTTGCGCTTCTAATTCCTTTGCAACTCCTGTACATTTTTCTATATGGATATGACTTGTATTGGGGCGGCAACATGCTTCATCAATTCACAACTGTTTTATTCGAGTACTCTTTGTTGTCAAAGTTATTGCTTGTTTTTCTAATTTTATACGGAACGATTATTTTCTTAAAAGGAATTTGTACAGTTCACAATTTTTCTACATGGCGTTCTTATGGAATGATATTATTATTAACTGTCATGATGCTTTACGCTGGCATCATATTATTTACTCGAACAATACACTTTCTCGTTTATTACTTTTAAGAAAGGGCGGGTGAATGTGCATAAAAAGATATGAAAAACGACTAGAATTTTCTAGTCGTTTTCTTTTAATAGATTTTATCACCATTGAATATGGAGTTTTTAACGATTGCATAATCTACCGTACGAATTGCATCCAACGTGTTGCCGCCAGCATAGGAAATAGAGGACTGAAGATCTTGTTGCATTTCAATCAATGTATCATTTAAGGGTCCTTTGTATTCGACATACATTTTTTTACCTTCAACATTCTTCTTTTCGCCCTTTTGGAACTCAGATGCTGAACCAAAATATTCTTTAAAACGTTTACCGTCTTTTTCAATCGTTTGTCCTGGTGATTCTTCATGCCCCGCGAATAGGGAGCCAATCATCACCATTGAAGCACCGAAACGGACTGACTTTGCGATATCGCCATGCGTGCGTATACCACCGTCTGCGATTATCGGTTTAGTCGCTGCTCGTGAACACCAACGAAGTGCCGCTAACTGCCAACCACCTGTACCGAAGCCAGTTTTAATTTTAGTAATGCATACTTTACCTGGCCCAATGCCAACTTTAGTTGCATCTGCGCCAGCATTTTCAAGTTCTCGAACGGCTTCTGGTGTGCCCACATTTCCAGCAATCACAAAGCTCTTTGGTAAAAACTTTTTAATATGTTGAATCATATTGATCACTGCATTTGAATGACCATGTGCGATGTCAATTGTAATGAAGTCGGGAATAAGGTTGTCAGCCGCTAATTGCTCAATAAATTCATATTCTTCTTTTTTTACACCAACACTGATAGAAGCGATGAGTCCTTTTGATTGCATCTCTTTTGTGAATGATGTGCGTTTCTCAGGATCAAATCGATGCATAATATAGAAATAGCCGTTTTCCGCTAAGTGAGTTGCGATGTTTTCATCAATGATGGTTTGCATATTGGCGGGAACAACGGGTAGTTTAAAACGATGGTTACCTAAAGTTACAGATGTGTCACATTCGGAACGACTATCAACGATACATTTAGCAGGAATTAACTGAATATCTTCATAATCAAATACGTTTTCCATCTAAAACACTCCTATAAACGAATATTGTAATTACTTACGTCCTTATTGTTCGTACTATTGTAATTTACATGAGTTCGAGTTGGAAGTCAAAAGTTTTCTATAACTTAAATTACAATGCATCTATCCGTGCATTCGTATTTTTATATTAAAGTAAGATTTGTTACGTGTGTGAATATACCTCCTATGGTATATTGGAGAGTGAGGAGATGAGTGCATGCAACAAATTAAAACAATAAAAGAATGGGACGAAATTAAGTTACAGGGACAAAAAAATCCAATGATCATTTTTAAAATAAGTTTAACATGTGCAAGCAGTGTCAGCGCGTTGAAAGAAATGAAAAAATTAAAATCCGATATTCAAGTGTATTTAGTAATTGTTCAAACGAGTCGCGAAGTATCGAATGCCATTGAAAAAGAGTTACTTGTACAACATCATTCACCCCAGGTGCTTATTTTGAATAAAGGAAAAGCGGTTTGGCAAGCAACACACTATAAAATCAAATTACAAGCGGTGACAGAAGCTATTCAACTGTATACTGAAGATGGAAACACGGAGGGAATAACATGAAAAAGTTAATGATAATCTTAGGAATGATAACGGTTTTAACGGCTTGCGGATCACCTTCTGCATCAGATTACGAGACAATAGAACTCGAACAGATTCAATCGAAAATAGATGAAGGTTACAAAGTAATGGACGTACGCGAAGTGAATGAATATGATGCAGGACATATAAAAGATGCAGTAAACAAACCACTCTCAGAATTGAAAGAGCTACAATTTGAAGGGATTAATGTGAATGAGAACTATATTATCATTTGCCAAAGTGGAAACCGTTCGAAAGAAGCGAGCCAAATTTTGAATGAAAACAGTTTTACAATTGTAAATGTAGCTGAAGGGATGTCGTCTTGGACAGGGGAAATCGAGCGCAACTAAATTGTACTTGGTAGATGTTGTGAGTAGATGAATTCTTAAAGCAACAAGATTGCATTCTCATACGTGCTATAGTAATTTTAATAATAAGGTTACTAATAGTAAGCTTGTATTGATCTTCTTCAAGCCAAGCAAGAGGAGTGAACTGCATTGGATTCAACAACAAAGAAATTTAATGGTATTCCTTTATCGGTTCTTGACTTAGCAACAATCAATGAAGGCGGTAGTCCTAGTGAAACATTTGCATATAGTGTAGACCTCGCACGTCATGTAGAAAAGTTGGGGTTCAACCGCTACTGGCTTGCTGAGCATCATAATATGCCTGGTGTTGCAAGTTCGGCAACGTCCGTTATAATCGGTCATATTGCAGGAGCAACAAAAAGCATTCGCGTAGGCTCTGGTGGTGTTATGCTCCCAAATCATGCACCTCTCGTAATTGCTGAACAGTTTGGTACACTTGAAGCGATGTATCCGAATCGAATCGATTTAGGGCTAGGTCGTGCTCCTGGTAGTGATCAGGCAACTGCATATGCTCTGAGACGTACATTGCATAGTAGTGGGGAAGATTTTCCCCAACAATTAGCTGAGCTTCGTGCTTATTTCAACTATGATCCTAGTGCGCGTGTCCGCGCAATTCCTGGTGAAGGGCAAGACATACCGATATGGCTTTTAGGCTCTAGCGGTTTTAGTGCACAGCTTGCAGCTGAGCAAGGTCTCCCATTTTCGTTTGCAAGTCATTTTGCACCAGCGTATGCGATGCAAGCATTGCAAATCTATCACCAAAACTTCAAACCATCAAAAGTTCTTCAAGAACCTTATACGATGATGGGAATCAGTATAATCGCAGCGGACACGGATGAAAAAGCACAATGGTTAGCAACGTCCCTTCAACAACAATTTTTAGCAATAGGGAAGGGAATGCCGACGCAATTTAAACCGCCTATTGACGATATAGATGCTGTTTGGTCATTAAATGATAAAGCATCTGTCGCCAAAATGGCGGATTCGCTAGCGACAATTGTCGGCAGTCAAGAGACCATAAAACGTAAATTAGAAGCATTTTTACAACAAACAAGAGCGAATGAATTCATCTTAAGCTCACCAATTTACAATCATGAGGAACGTTTACGTTCATTTGAAATTATTGCTGAATTAATGGAATGAAAATGTTAAAGCCCTTGTTCTACCATTGCTGGTGGAACGAGGGCTTTTAAAATGGTTACAGGTTAAAAAAACCTTAGCTTGTACCGTTAAATTCAGTTCATCACTAAACCACCATCGACGACTAAGTTTTGACCCGTCACAGCCCGACTCCATGGTGAGGCGAAAAATAGAATTGCATCTGCCACTTCTTCAGGAGTTGTCACAGAGCCAATAGGAGTAGTATCCCGAATAATATCAAATACAAAGTCAGGAGTTGCAGCGCTAGCATCTGTTGTCATTAATAAGCCGCCTGACACCATATTTGCAGTTATACCTTGGCTGCCTAATTCTTTCGCTAAATTTCTCGTCATCCCAAGTAATGCAGCTTTGCTCGTATTATAGTCATGGTAAGGGACAACAGGATGTTGGAACAAGTTCGTGCCAATTGTAATAATACGACCAAATTTTGAGTCGGACATTCCTTTTAACGTCGCTTGGGATGTATTGAGAGTGGCTTTTACAGTCCCTTCAAGTTGCAAATGATAATCTTCCCATTCAATGGACTCGAGTTTTTTTCGAGCATCCCCGTTAAATGAAAAATGGATAAGTGCGTTATTCACAACCGTGACGACAGGTGCACCGAAATGGCGTTCTGCTTTTGCAACCATTGCAGCGACTTCTTCTTTATTTCTCACATCTGCACGAATGGCGATGGCTTTGTCACTACCGATGTCATTCACAACTTGTAATGCTTTTTCTTCACTGTTCAAGTAATTCACAATAACTTTCGCACCTTCACGTCCAAATGCTTTAGCGATTGCAGCGCCTAAACCTCTACTTGCTCCTGTTACCAAAACAACTTGTTGATGTAATTCCATTGTAAATCAGCCCCTTTTTATGTAATGACACAAAAAAAGACCACAAGGGTTTGCGGTCGACTCATTCCAAATAGAAAAAATCCGCACTTCCCTCCGCCGGTACAAACCGGATCAGGTTCAAAGGGTCGGAAACTTTCCTCTCAGCCGTATGGCACCCCTAGTGATCAGTATATATTGTGTTTGAGAAAGTATACCATAGATTATATGAAAACCCGAATAATTCCAAAAGTGGATTGCGATAAGCGTTTTACGTCAGTAACAAACTAAAACATCGTCGTATAGTATACGACTAAGGGATTAGTTAGATGCCAATGAGCATCTACTACGATGAGGAGCGTGTGCGAATGGCGATACGAACGGGTAAAGCGTATATTGATGCAATCGACAAATTAAAATCGGATGTCTGGATTGATGGGCAACCAATCACAGGTAAAATTTCTGAGCATCCTGCGTTTAGAGGGGTAATGAAAAGCCAAGCTAAATTATTTGATGCACAACATGATGAAGCATTAGAAAAAGTTATGACGTATCAATCTCCCTCTAGTGGTGAAAAAGTCGGTACTTCATTTTTACAACCAAAAACAGCGGACGATTTAGTAAACCGTCGCAAGATGATCCAGCAGTGGGCACTACTATCCAATGGCATGATGGGCAGAAGCCCTGATTATATGAACACTGTTCTAACAGCACTGGCTTCGTCTACGAGTTTATTGGAAGGGAAAGCTAATTGTTTTCCTGAAAATATCATCGCATTCTATGAAAATGCTCGAGAAAATGATTTGACGATGACACATACTTTCATCGGTCCCCAAGTGAACCGGGGCTTTAATTTGACAGAGGAAACCGATATACCGATTGCTGCGAAAGTCATTGAACGGAATGCAAAAGGAATTGTGCTAAAAGGAGCACGCCTACTGGCAACACAAGGTGGAATAACAGATGAAATTCTTGTCATCTCGGCAGGGGGGGCGGACGAAGAAGCATATGGCTTTGGGTTTTCTATCCCAAGTAATACTCCAGGTCTTCGGTTCATTTGCAGAGATTCGTTTGTTGGAAGTGAGTCTACGTTTAATGCACCATTGAGTTCCCGTTATGAGGAAATGGATTGCATCGTCGTATTTAACGATGTTCTTGTGCCGTGGGACCGCGTGTTTTTCTATGACAATCTTGCTGTTTCTAATTCATTTATGACTGAAAGCTCATTTGTACCATTTACTTTACATCAAGTAGTTTCACGCCAAATTATTAAAACGGAATTTGTATTGGGCATCGTGGAATCTATGATTGAAATGTTAGGGATTGAAATCTATCAACATGTGCAAGCGAAAGCGAGTGAAATTATTGTAGGGTTAGAAACGATGAAAGCATTGATTCTAAAATCGGAACTAGAATCAAAATTGAATCAATGGGGCTTTATGGAGCCTGATCGAACGACATTACAAATTGCGGTCAACGTATTTCCACGACTCTACCCGCGCTTTACTGAAATCATTCAGATATTAGGTGCAAGTGGTTTAATGATGCTACCGACAGAGAATGATTTTACATCCAGTTTACGAAATGAATTAGACCAATATCTTCAAGCGGCAACTACAAATGCAGAAGCGCGTGTCAAAACTTTTCGTTTAGCGTGGGATCTTGCCATGAGCTCTTTCGGTTCACGAGAAACATTGTATGAACGTTTCTTCTTCGGAGACCCCGTCAAGCTTTCCAGTCAACTGTATCTTACTTATGATAAGGAACCTTATCGTAAAAGAGTCGAAGAGTTTTTAGCATAATTTTGAATAAAAGAATTGTAAATAATCGCTCTAGGATCAACCAAAGGTTTGTATTATCAATCCTTTGGTTTTGTTATTGTCTTTTGTAAAAACTATGCTCTAATTAAGGTATAGTTAGAATAGCAAGATAATTGTTGAGTGGAGGGTACTTACATGCAGAAACATGAGCAAACGAGCGTGAATATACTAGATTTGGATGCAATGACGTTAGCTGAAATGATTGCAACGGGTAAGCTAACTTCAAGACACGCTGTTGAAACGTATATGCATCAAATTGAGGAAATGAACCCAACTGTAAATTGCGTAGTTGAAAACCGATTTATTAAAGCTTTACGTGAAGCGGATGAAGCTGACCGTTGCATTCGTGAGGGGAATGTAAAAGGACGGTTGTTTGGCGTTCCGATTAGTATGAAAGAATCGTTTCATGTAAAAGGCATGCAAACGACAGGTGGCTTAAAGAGACGGAAAGGTTTTATTCAAGATGAAGATGCAACGGTAGTGAAAAAGTTAAAAGATGAAGGAGCCATATTACTAGGTAAAACAAATACACCTGAGCTTTGTTTCTGTCAGGAAACGGATAATAAGTTATATGGAAGAACAAATAACCCAAGAGATTTAACACGAACGGTTGGGGGATCTAGTGGTGGTGAAGCTGCAATGATTGCGATAGGTGGAGCCGCGGCAGGAATCGGCTCTGATATTGGGGGCTCCATTCGTTTTCCTAGCCATTTTAATGGGGTCATTGGATTTAAATCAGGGAAGTTTCAAGTATCTTCAACAGGCAGTTATCCTCCTGAACATTTTGAACTTCAAAAAAGGATGCTTGGCATTGGTCCGATTACTAAATCGGTAAAAGATGCACAAATGTTGTATGAAATCATTGCCGAGCAATCACCTAGCAAAAAAGACTTGTCTCGATTTACAATAAATGTTTTACCGTTGACCGAGTTTCCACTTTCTAAAACGTCAAGTGATGTAGTGGATTCGATTTACAAGATGAGTCATGAAATCGTAACTACTGAAAGGGAAATCCCTCCTTTTTTCAAGCAATCAGCTCTTTTGTGGCAAGAGATTATGTCTCTAGATGGTGGGAAAGGAACAGGGAAAGAAGCATTTGGAACACAAGCAAGCCGACCTTACTATGCATATATCACTGAAAAGTTAAGCGGGAAATCAGACATTCACCGTTATTTGTCATGGGCTTTAATCGGCACAAGACTTTTTAAACCATCAAAGAAGCGAGTACTAGAAATAGAGAATTTAATAGCTCATGGCGATGAGATTTTAACCGACTATTTAAATAAGCGTATTCTCGTGTTACCGGTCTATCATACTTCAGCACCGAAGCATGGAGTTGTTTACAGTGAACTGTTCTCAATAAGGAAAACATTTTTAAAATACATTCCTTATGTAGCTTATGCCAATGTGTGGGGCTTACCAGCTTTGACGATACCAGTCGGTAAGGCCGACAATGGAATGCCCATCAGTATTCAACTCATTAGCGCAAATGGGAATGAAGATGCCTTATTTCAATTAGGACAAAAGCTTGAAGAACAATCTCTTGGATATATTCGTGCGAATACGGAGTCGCCTATTTGAAGACGAACAACATTCATATGTAATGAGGGCTGTATAATTATCAGTATTCTTTGGGGCAAAAAAAGAAGTTTATTAAAGGATTAATAATAACTCAGCTTTCGCACAGTGAAATCGGCAAAAAAGCCTTGATATTACTAGGCAGACTTTCAATCCACTGTTTTAGTTGACTTTCAAACAATTTCTTCCTATTTGTGTGGGTCTGTTTTATGGCATCTCAAAGAAACTCGATCAATTATTGTAAAGCAATTACCCAATCAAGTTCATTTACTTCATCACATAATTCATAAAAAGTCCGTCTGACGCGGAGTGATCCGCATAACAATGGCTTTGCCATGAAAATACTATATAACTGACGTACACTTCAATATCCCAACGCATTCCATAGATTCGAATGATTTCTTGATAATCTTACTATACCAAAAGATAAAGGTGTCTTTTTGTTTTTTTTTGAACTGACAAAGTAATGATTAGACTATGCTTACAGCTATTCCAGACAACCTAGAAAGCTAATTTATTCGACACGAAAGTTGAGATTTCTGTTTTTAAAGGTGCGATGAAATATATTGTTTGAGGGAGGAAACAAATTGGAGTTTTGATTAACGGAAATTTTAAAGTATCTCAAAAAAAAGAGCAACCGCAGTCACTCCTTCATTACTGTCTTTAATTCCTAAACACTATTTCCCCAGTGCTTCAAACAAAAACAGGACAAGTAGTAATCAAAATAATTATAGTGCACGCATGTTAAGATTACTTAGTTATTAAGAAATTCGGTATGACAAAGTATCTCGGCTTTGGAGACAGTGTTATGGTATCTTCATGTATTCCGTTAGAATCCTTCCAACTTATATTTAATGCATATTTGTCTTTCTTGTTGTTTAATGTTTTAGTTGTTGTAAGATATTCAAAAGGTTGTTTTCTTTTAATAGTCTCATTTCCATCCCAGTTATGAATAACAGTACCATTTTTTATTAGCAAAGCCTTTTGAATAGTAATATCCACATCATAACTAGAGTAAATTTTTCCACTCCAATAGCCTTTGGGTGAATTTATTTCACTTGTAAAATTCGTTTCCCATTTGCCAGTATCTGATTGTCCTACCCACTTAGGGGGTTGATTAATAGAAAAGACAATCCAAATTGTTAGACCAACTAAAAGTATTAAAGAAATATACATCAACCTCTTAGTATTGACCATTTTATCTCCATCCCTCAATTCCTATTTTAAAAATTATTATAAAGAAAAAATAGTATGATAGGTCTATTTGAATTTAATTACCCTATATGAAAGTTCACTAGTCTTTTTAAAATCTTTATCATAATAGTCAGATGTATTAGAAGCAATATATACTGTACCATTAGCCTTTCTGTTTACAATTACAGAATGAAACCATCCACTGCTATTCTTAAATTGAATTACATCACCAACATTTGCATTACTAATGATTGTAGTCTGGCTGGTACTAGTTGTT